>JACJJN010000168.1 GCA_016899975.1 Lacrimispora saccharolytica
TCAATGGACCGAGGGAGCATGCGGGCACGAGAGCATTGCTGCAGCCGAGATCGAGGCGGCTAGTCCCTTCTCCGCAGGCGACGCGATGACGGCCGAGGTCGTCGTGATCCACTCCTAGCTGTCCCCTGTTTTTGTTGACCATGCGGCCCGAAGCTGCGCAGCATGGCGCAAGACCGCTCGCAGCCGCTGCGCGAGATCAATTTCCGTTGTCCGGGCTGCCAAGAATGCGCCTGTTGATTTCCGGGGTATGGATAC
>JACJJN010000169.1 GCA_016899975.1 Lacrimispora saccharolytica
CATTTGTTTTGGTAGAGAAAACGCTCCTGTTTTCGTACCAATGCGCTACGAGCATTTTAACAGCCAGAATAAAAAGCTGGCTGTTATCACTGTACTCTTTGCCGGTAGTCTGCTCCAAATAATCGGTAGCAGCTTCGATTAAACTGCTTATAAACTCATCGTCTTCAGTTAAATCACTGTCAATACGCAAATATTCCTTTGCCTGCTCAAGTGTAACAGCCATGCTTCCCACTCCTTTTATTCTGTAGCAATTAC
>JACJJN010000170.1 GCA_016899975.1 Lacrimispora saccharolytica
AAAGTAATCTTCCGGATCCAGGGCGGCCAGAGATTCCGGAAGCGTTATGCCGGGCTGTCCATGGCAGAACTGCTCAAAGCGGTCTGGAACATTGACCTGTCCATCTGTCCGGAATGCGGCTGTGCTTCCATGCAGCAGCTGGGGAGGAGTTATGCTCCTTTCCCATAACGCATGGTCCTTTCCATACCGATTTTTTAAGGCCTCCCATTGGAAGGTCCGCGAAGCATGCCCGAAAAATGGTCTACCGGAAGAAA
>JACJJN010000171.1 GCA_016899975.1 Lacrimispora saccharolytica
CTCTAGCCATCCTATTCTACCTGCATCACCTGCTGTAGCTGTAATGCCTGTTAATGCTCCTGCTTGATAAGCTCCTGTTTTTTGTTTTACTCTTATGAAACCTGTTGCTGGCATTGCTGCTCCTGTTGCTGTAGAAGCCGCTGTTAATGATGCGTGAACAGCTATTAATTTACCTGAACCCGTCCCATTAGTTACAACTGTATTCCAAGCAGGTACGTTACCTGAACCTCCTGTATATGGAATCATCCATATAG
>JACJJN010000172.1 GCA_016899975.1 Lacrimispora saccharolytica
GGCTAAAGACGTTGACACGGGTGAAATAAGTTCATACACTTATGATAAACTTGTAATCGCTGTGGGTGCAACTCCAGTCGTTCCGCCAATCACTGGTATAGATAAAGCTGGTGTATTTAAATTACGCGTACCTGATGATGCAGTAAATATGCGCGATTATTTAAAAAATAACAATGTAAAAAAAGCTGTCGTTGTAGGTGGTGGCTTCATCGGTTTAGAAGCAGCTGAAAATTTGCAAGCACAAGGCGTTGAAG
>JACJJN010000173.1 GCA_016899975.1 Lacrimispora saccharolytica
CCTCGGATGTCTTTTTCCTATCTCTTACGTTTTACGTTTGATCTAGATGTTTGTATATGCGGTTTTCAAGGTACATCATTTGGGGCTTAATAGTTTATCATTAAACCCAGCGGGCTTAAGCGGACCTTTCCTTCTCAACGAAAGATTTCCCTGACTCAAACCTGAACCTTAAATAGGTTCATGGGCTTAAGTGGACTCGAACCACCGACCTCACGCTTATCAGGCGTGCGCTCTAACCGGCTGAGCTATAA
>JACJJN010000174.1 GCA_016899975.1 Lacrimispora saccharolytica
AATCAACACAGATGCTATACCACACGAAATCTTGAATGAATACCTTCAAGGTGACATAGTAAGTACATACTCTTTATACCTTGCTCAAGTAGATGAGTTCAAGAAACCAGAACATAAGGGTAAGTACAAGTTGTTTAGGTTGCTGTGTTATGATTTGATGGTGTTACAGGAGATGGAATGGAATGGGTTTTTATTCGATTGTGAAGCAGCCCAAGAAGAGTCACTGCGTTTGGAGAAGGAGAGCACCCAAT
>JACJJN010000175.1 GCA_016899975.1 Lacrimispora saccharolytica
GACAAATGTCTGCGCAGCTGAAAGCCCGTGGATATCGGGTTGGTCGACGCAAAGCAAGGCGTTATATGAATGAGATGGACATTTATCCCATTTATCCCAAAATGAATCTTTCGAAACGGATGCAGCAGGCCAAGGTATGTCCCTATCTCCTGCGTAATGCGGTGATAGACAGGCCAAACCAGGCATGGTCTATTGATATTACCTATGTTCCCATCCGGCGAGGGTTCCTGTATCTGACAGCCGTAATCGA
>JACJJN010000176.1 GCA_016899975.1 Lacrimispora saccharolytica
CGGTTGTACTCAATCTTTGTGATGGAGATGAAATAAATGGCACGCCCGGAATTTCGGTGGTAAAATTACTTGAAGAAAAAGAATTGATCTTTACTGGTGCCGATGAATACTTTTACTATGTAACCACTTCCAAGATTCCGATGAAAAAGGCTTTCGATAAAGCCGGAGTAGCCAATGCCGCCTGGAAGCACATCAGCAATTGCAACATTAATTGCGATGCCGTCATTAAAAAACTTGGAATCCCCTTGAT
>JACJJN010000177.1 GCA_016899975.1 Lacrimispora saccharolytica
TTGCTAATCTATACGCTATTTGACGGGATAAGCCATGCATTACACCGGCATCAGCTAATGCTTCAATGAACATACTAGCAAATGCAGGGCCACAACCAGCAACAGTTCCACCAATAGAAAGTTGTTTCGTATCCACAAATTGCACTACAGAAATAGTTGAAAACAATTCTGTGAATAATTTTAATTCTGCTTCGCTCAGTGAATTAGTATTTTCACAGATAAAAATACCTTCACCAATTGATACAGGTG
>JACJJN010000017.1 GCA_016899975.1 Lacrimispora saccharolytica
AGGTAGATAGGGCAGGGGTGGAAGCACAGCAATGTGTGGAGCTGACTGTTACTAATCGGTCGAGGGCTTGACCAAGAAGGCGGGAAAGAAAAAGTACTGCCAGGTCTTGTGTTCTGAAAGAGATAAGGTAAGATAGATGAATGATTGTGTGTGCGGTTTTGAGGGTATAGTAAAAATCCTGATCAGTGGATCAGGATTTTTTTGCTATATCAGAAATATTTGAAAGCTTTTCCATTTTTTATGGAGAGCTTGTGGCCAACTCAGGAGATTGATAAGAGAGTGGGGGATAATTATGAGACAATGCCGTGTATACCGTGGAATTCTATATGTAGCCGGGCTTCTGATCCTGGCTTTAGGGCTGACACTAAATACCAAAACCGGTCTTGGTACTTCTCCGATCAATGGCTGTGAGAATTTATTTGTATTACATCCTGTCTCAGTCTGTTTTTGACAGGACATCTGGTAGGAATCGGAGTGGGAACCATTCTGGCGATGCTTGGCGTGGGCCGGGTAATTGCTGTATTTAATCATTTTACCTATGAAAAACTGGCGGGACTGGCAGGAATTGAAAGAGAGGAAAGAGGCAGAGGAGGACGGAAAGGTTGCCGGTTATTGTACGGTGACGATGAGGGAGCCGTCAGCGAATCCGGTCCTGCAGCCGCGGAGAATTGCATGGATGGAGGAACTGTGTGTAGCTGCCGGTTACAGAAGGCGTGGAATTGGAGAGATCCTGATGAAAGCAGCGGAATGTGAGGCGAAACAAAGGGGCGCGGAAAAGATAGAATTGATGGTATGGGCCTTTAATGACAGCGCAGAAAACTTTTATCAGAAGATGGGTATGAGCCCGAGGGCTTCTATCATGGAAAAAACACTGTAAGATAAGAGGCTTGCTTTTTCTGCTGTGCCATGCTATACTCTAACCCGTTGCAAAGCCCTTAAAAATAAGGTCATTTCGGGCTTGCCGCCGATTCCCGGCGTAGACCGGATGCCTCCGGCATCCGATCTCACGGCGCTCGCCAGATGGACACGCCAGCGCGTCCGCCTGGCTCACGGCTCCGCGAAAATGAATCGAGTGTTCGAGACCTTCCACTCGTAAAACAAAACTAAAGGAGAGAAAAAATGAAAAACAAAGGTGTATTATTTATGATCCAGGCCGCGATGATCGGGGCTGTCTATGTCGTACTGACATTTCTTTTTGCCCCGATTAGTTTTGGGGAGATTCAGATCCGTATTTCTGAAGCTTTGACAATTCTTCCTATTTTTACTCCGGCGGCAATTCCGGGCTTGTTTGTCGGATGCCTTCTGGGTAATTTTCTTGGAGGCGCACTTCTTCCGGACGTTATTTTCGGAAGTATCGCGACTTTGATCGGAGCGGTATTTACTTATCTGATTGGAAAGAAAAGCCGTTTCCTGGCTCCGATGCCGCCGATCATTTCCAATGTACTGATTGTTCCGTTTGTATTGAGATATGCTTATGGCGTAACGCTTCCAATCCCGTTCCTGATGCTCACGGTAGGAATCGGAGAGGTGATTTCCTGTGGGGTTCTGGGACTTCTGCTTGCAGCGGTACTTGGAAAGTATCAGACACAGATCTTTCGGACAACACCTGTAAATAAAAAATCTTGAATTTAAAAAGCTCTATTCCTGAAAGACTGCAGGGCAAGCAGTTGTTTTAAGAATAGAGCTTTTTGCGTTCCTCTTCTTTCGGCGGCAGCGGGTCAGCAAGGAATGCAGATTGCGGGAATGAATTTTCAAACACGTTCTTGCCTAAAAGAGATCGGAGGAGCTTTCTATAGAAAACAAAAATGCTGTCAGCATGCAGCCAACAGCATTTACCTTGAATCGAAGCGACGGGATTCGAACCCACGACCTCTGCGTCCCGAACGCAGCGCTCTACCAAACTGAGCCACGCTTCGATTTGTTTACCGAGTTGTTCAACCCGTCAACAGTAGCTATTATACGTGATAAGAAAGAAAAAGTCAATACCTAAATTAAAAAAAATTAAAATTCGAGTTTTTTCGAATTTTATCATGGATGCACCACTGGTTTCGTCTGCTTTTTGTGGATTTTTTACTTAATTACATATGGAATTCAGAGTATTTAGTGAAAAATATGCGAAAAATATGGAGTATTTTCCTGTTTGATGTTATGATGAAAGGGTAATTGAAAAGGTACATCTTAAGAATGTAATTTTCATAGATACAAAAGGAGAGGAGGTACTTTTTTATGGCAAAGTACAGGTGCAGTGTCTGCGGATACATTTTTGATGAAGAGAAAGAGGGGCTGACATTTGCAGAACTGAAAGAATGCCCGGTCTGTCACCAGCCGAAAAGTTCGTTTGTCCTTTACGAACATGTGGAACAGGCAGAGGAGCCGGAAAAGGAGAGAACACTGGATTACCCCAGGGAGTACGCGCGGACAGATGAGAACTGTCGTTATATGAAGGAAATCCACCAGATGGCGGTTACAGGGAAATCCATTTCTGCGGCTATGGGAACCAGGATGGCTATGCCGTCCTGGGATGATATTCTGATTCTTGGGGCGCAGCTGGATCCCATGCCGCTGGAGGAAACAGCTCCGGTCAACACCAGAACGGTGATCGGAAAACATGCAAAACGACCGATGGTTCTGGAAAACCCTATTTACATTTCTCATATGTCTTTTGGCGCGCTTTCCCGGGAGGCGAAGATTTCTCTGGCAAAGGGAGCGGCGATGGCAGAGGCGGCTATGTGTTCCGGAGAAGGGGGAATTCTGCCGGAAGAGATGGAGGCGGCAAAAACATATATCTTTGAGTATGTGGCGAATGGATACAGCGTAACGCCGGAAAATCTGCAGAACGCGGACGCCATCGAGATCAAGATCGGACAGGGAACGAAGCCGGGTATGGGCGGTCATCTTCCGGGGGAAAAAGTGACGCCGGAGATTGCGAAGATCCGGAACAAACCGGTGGGAAAGGATATTATCGCGCCGTCCAGATTTCCGGGAATTGATTCCAGGGAGGATCTGAAAGCTCTGATCAGTCAGTTGAAACTGGCATCGGGGGGACGTCCGGTCGGAGTCAAGATTGCGGCAGGCAGAATTGAAAAAGATTTGGCTTTCTGTGTCTATGGAAAGCCGGATTTTATTACCATTGACGGCAGGGGAGGTGCGACAGGTTCTTCGCCGCTGCTGCTTCGGGAAGCTTCCAGTGTGCCTACGATCTATGCGCTGCACCGTGCCAGAAAGTATCTGGACAGTATTCATTCGGATATCAGTCTTGTGATCACGGGAGGCCTGCGCGTGTCTTCTGATTTTGCAAAGGCGATCGCAATGGGAGCTGACGCGGTGGCTGTCGCATCCTCAGCATTGATCGCCATGGCATGCCAGCAGTACAGGATCTGCGGAACTGGTATGTGTCCGGTGGGAGTCGCGACACAGGATCCTGAGCTGAGAAAACGGTTGCAGCCCGATGCGGCCGCGGAGCGGGTGGCAAACTTCCTGAAAGTTTCTTTGGAAGAGTTGAAAATGTTTGCGCGTATCACGGGACATGAGAATCTGCATGATCTGAGTGTGGAGGATCTGTGTACTGTAAGCAGAGAGATCAGTGAATTTACAGATATTCCCCATGCGTGAAGCGGAGGGACCGTATGACAGCTAAAAAACGTAGTTTTGTCATTGTGGCAGGGTTTTTATTTTTTCTGGCGGTGTATCTCATGGCGGCGGTCTGCCCTTACCTGAACCATAAGGAAGTCAGTCAGGAGTACAAAAACCAGATAAATATGATTGACTTTTATGAGGAACATCAGGGCAGCGAGCGTGTGGCTTATGTGGACGACAATACGGAGGCGCTGATTCTGCGCCTGCAGATGATCGAGATGGCACAGGAGGAGATTATTTTATCCACCTTTGATTTCAATGGAGATGAGAGCGGAAAAGATATGATGAGCGCGCTGATGCATGCGGCACACAGAGGTGTAAAAGTCAAGGTTATCGTGGACGGTCTCAGCGGGTTTCTTGACCTGAGGGGGAATGAATGGTTTCAGGCGCTTGCACTGGAGGAAGGCGTGGAAATCCGAATTTACAATCCGGTCAATCTTCTGAAACCATGGCAGCTTCAGGCGCGGCTTCACGATAAATACCTGATTGTAGATGATACCGCTTATCTGTTGGGAGGGCGCAATACGACGGATCTGTTCCTGGGTGATTATTCTTCTTCCAAGAATATTGACCGGGAGCTGTTGGTTTATGAGCAGGAGCCGTCTGAAGCTTCCTCGCTGATGCAGGTCAGGGAATATTTCCAACAGATATGGGAACTGGAATGCAGCAGGGATTATGTCTGTGAAAAAGAAACAAAAAAAATAGCAGACGCCCGAACAGCGCTGGAAAAGCGATATGAAAAACTGCCGGAGCTCTATCCGGAGATGTTGGTTCCCCAGGACTGGGAGGCAAGGACGATGGAGACGGATAAAGTAACCTTGCTGTCCAATCCGATTGAACCGGAGAACAAGGCACCCAATATGTGGTATGCCCTGAATCAGCTGATGAAGACCGGGGAACAGGTGACGGTTTATACCCCTTATATTATCTGCGGAGAGGAAATGTACCAGGATCTGGAACAGCTCTGCCAGGAGACGGAACAGGTGGAGATTATCACCAACGATGTGACCAGCGGCGCCAATCCCTGGGGATGCACGGATTATATGAATCAGAAAGAAAATATCTGGGCTACCGGGGTAACCGTGTATGAATATTTGGGGGCTCATTCTTCCCATACAAAGGCTGTACTGGTGGACGATACGATCAGTGTAGTCGGGTCATATAATATGGATATGCGCAGTACGTATCAGGATACGGAACTGATGTTGGTAGTCGATTCTCCTGAACTGAATCAGGTGATCCGGAAAGAAGCGGAACATGACAAAACTTACAGCCGTGTTATGACTTCCGGCGGCATGTATGAGTATGGAGAAAATTATGAGCCAAGAGAGATGTCGTGGAAGAAAAAGATTTATTATGGGATTTTTCGGGTCATCACGGTTCCAATCCGAAAATTCCTTTAAAGAGAGAAAACAGATGTCATCAGAAGGAGCAATGTGTTTTGCAGGGATGTAATATGAGAGACAGTATGCAATAATGTATTATGATATAATCTAAGTTTCTTATGAATGTCAGGAACAGCAGTCAGAAGCAACCAGATGTTTTTTGCATCGAGAGAAGAGACAGGAGATTATGAGATGAATAGAATCAAAAGGATTTTGAACAAAGTGGACCAATTGCTGCAGAAAAGTCTGGAAAAGCTGAATCTGAAATGGAAGATGACCATTCTGTATCTTGGCTGCGTGCTGGTTCCGCTGATATTTACGGATACTTTCATTTTATTTATGATCGTACATTCAGAAAGAGAAAATATGCGGCATGAAATAGAAAACGTAGTCAATGCTGTGGAATATAATATGAAAACGGAGGCAGAACGTGCAGCTACGATCGGAAAAAATATATATATGAACCGGTATATCAATGATTTTCTGACCCATCAATATGAATCGGAGCTGGATTTTTATATTGCTTATCTGGCATTTATGGAAGATACGCTGTTTGAGAGCAGTATCAGCAGTAATCAGACAAGGATAACCATGTATGCGGACAATTCCACAATCGTTAACGGCAGTGAATTTCAGCAGCTTCAGAAGGAAAAAGGGTCGCAATGGTATCAGGCTCTTCAGCAGACAGAACAGGATACGCTGCTGTTCTGTTCGTTTGACATTTCCATAGGATCGGAAGTATGGCCGACCAGAAAGATTTCCCTGATCCAGCGGTTGAATCTCTATCAGAGAGATGGCTGTGAGAAGGTGGTAAAGATCGATCTGGACTATAGCGGACTTATCCGTGATCTTGTCAATATGAATTATGATTTTCCGGTTTATATCTACAATGGAAATCAGGTTGTTCTTTCCAATCGAAACGATCAGGGAATTTTAAAGCCGTTCGAAACGGCGGACAGTATACCGAAAGCAGATTATACGCACAGTTTTCAACTTTATGGACAAGAATTGAAGGTGTGTATCCTTCGGGGAAATGAGGATTTTCTGTTTTATGCGCAGAAAAATATTCCTGTTCTGATCCCGCTGCTCTGTATTAATATTCTCCTTCCATGGATACTTGTCAGAAATATCAATCGGTCTTTGACAGAACGGATTTGTCGTCTTAGCGAGGTGTTTTCCGGAGGCTGCGAGGCGGAAGAACTTTCCATCGTGGAGGAAGCAGCCGGAAACGATGAGATCGCGGTTCTGATCCGGAATTATAACTGGATGGCTTCCCGGCAGAATGAACTGGTACAGACGGTTTATAAGGAAAAACTGAAGGAACAGGAAATCAATATCGCCCGTCAGAACGCAGAATTGCTTGCGCTTCACAGCCAGATCAATCCTCATTTCCTGTTTAACGCGCTGGAGAGCATTCGTATGCACAGTTTTATAAAGAAAGAGTATGAAACGGCGCATATGGTGGAGATGCTGGCTGTTATGGAACGGCAGAATGTGGAATGGGGAAACGATGATGTGAGCGTGAGTGAGGAAGTAGGATTTGTTCAGGCTTATCTGGAACTTCAGAAGTATCGTTTTGGAGAAAGACTTTCTTATCAGATTGAGTTGGATGATACATGCAGGATGTATCTGATTCCAAAGCTCAGTCTGGTGACTTTTGTGGAGAATGCCTGTGTACATGGAATCGAAAGGAAACCGTCGCCGGGCTGGGTGTTTGTAAGAGTATATGAGAAACAGGGACAGGTCTGTCTGGAAGTAGAAGATACCGGTATTGGAATGCCGGAGAAATTTTTGAAACAGATGCAGAAGGATGTGGAGGATCTGAATATCGAAAAAATCCGTGAGATGGAGCATATCGGTGTCAGCAACGCATGTCTCAGGCTGAAGATGAGCAGTCAAAATACAGCAAAATTCTTGTTTGAAAGCGAGGAGGGTGTCGGCAGCAGTGTGACAGTGCAGATTCCTGCGGAAAAACTGAGGAAGATTGAACGATCCGGTAGAAAAAAGAAGTAAATACGATGATGCGAAGAAGGAGGAGGGGGCTATGGTCAGGGTATTACTGGTGGATGATGAACCATTTATCGTTCAGGGATTAAAGGTGATGCTGGAAGGGCAGAGCGTGAACTGTGAGGTGGTTGGCGAGGCATCCAATGGGAAAGAAGCATTGGAATTTTTGAAGCAAAGGGAAGTGGATCTTGTTTTTGCGGATATCAAAATGCCTGTAATGACTGGTCTGGAACTGTTGGAAACGATAAGAACTGAGAAGATATCAGATGCGTATTTTGTAATCCTCAGCGGATACAGCGATTTTCAGTATGCGCAGCAGGCGCTCAGGTACGATTGCATGGATTATGTTCTGAAACCAGTGAAACATGAAGAGCTGGAACGGATTCTTGAGCAGGTTGAGAAACTGAACAGAGAAAAAGAAGAGCAGGAGGAAAAAGAGCAGCACTGGGAACAGGCGGTATTTTTGAGGAATATCCTTACGGTACTGTCCGGCGAAACGGACAGCGGTGTTTTACAATATCTGAGAGACAGTCTTCCGTTTTCCGGAGCATTCCGTTATGTGGAGATAGAGGCAGAAGCTCCTGAAAACAGAGAAAAGCCGGAATGGCGAAAGAGTCTGTGCAAAGCCTGTCAGGAAATTGCAGGAGACAAATGGAAGAAATGTTGTTTTGTGGACGTGTCCCCGGATACAGGAACGAACGGCGTGGGGATCCTTTTGTCCTCGGAAATGGTCAAAGAACATGGAAAGACGGAACAAGAATATCTTCGGGATATGCTGAGGGAGCTGAAAGAAACGTATGGGCTGCAGGCGGCTGTTTATGTGGGATGTGAAGCCAGGGAGATGGAAGAACTTGCGAAATCCAGGCGCACCGCAGTGATGGTGAAGTCTCTGAGTGTATTCCGGGAACCCCAGAAGATTCTTTGGTATGAAAGAGAGCAGGAGAAATATCAGCCGGAGGAAGCGGTTCTTTGCAAGGACGTTCTGGATGCGCTGATCCATGCGGTGGAAGCAAATGAAACCGAGACGATTGCACAGAAGGTGGCGGAATTATACCGCCGGATGGGCAATATGGGGATGAACAGTCAGATGATCGATATGAATCTGCATTATCTTCTGTTTGGACTGGTGCATCTGGCTGTTCAGCAGGATGATAAGGTTTCTCAGGAAGAAGTGTTTTCCATGATACGGAACAATGCGTTTGATCTCCATACCATGCGGGGAAGCCGGTCACATCTGGAACAATTTGTCCGTGAATATGCGGAGTATCTTGTACAGCTCAGAAGAAAGGGATCCAGGGGTGTTTTGGCAGAAGTGGAGCGGGAGGTCAGCCGGCGATATCCGGAAAATCTCACACTCAAGGAAATGAGTCGGAAGTTTTATGTAAACAGCGCTTATCTGGGACAGATCTTTAAGAAAAAGCATGGGATTTCGTTTAAGGAATATCTGAACAATTACCGGGTGGAGCAGGCGGCAGAGCTGCTGCTGCGAACGGATAAGAAAATATATGAGATTGCGGAAGAAGTAGGGTATCATGATTTGGATTATTTTATCAACCGCTTTATTGCGGTAAAGGGATGTACGCCGTCAAAATTCAGAAAAAAATCCCGGGAAAAAGACATATAATTTGTCAGGATAAAATACATGGTTTGTCTGGTTGTGAAAATGCACAAAAAATGTAAAATATAATCATAAAACAAGACGATCTTGTACAAAAAAGAAGGAGGAAAGAAGATGAAATTGAAGAAGTTGACGGCAATCCTGATGACATCTGTCTTTGCTGCAGGGATGCTGGCCGGCTGTGGCGGCGGAGGCAACAGCGAAGGAAGCACAGGAACATCTTCCGCAGGAGAAGACGGAGGAATCAGAGAGTACACAGCATTCTTCGCAGTACCCGGAACGGAAATCAACGATGACAACGTGGTACAGCAGAAGATCGCAGAAATTACAGGCGCTAAGGTAAAGGAAACCTGGCTGACTGGCCAGACCGCTTCCGAGGCAGTGGGAACGATGATCGCCGGAGGCGAGTATCCGGATATTATTGACGGAAGCGATGGAAGACAGCAGCTGATCGACGCGGGAGCGTTGATTCCTCTGGAGGATTATCTGGAGTCCGGAGATTATCCAAATCTGACCAACTTCTGGTCAGAGCAGGATTGGGAAAAGGTACGTCAGGAAGACGGTCATATTTACATTATTCCACAGTTCGGAAACCCGTATGAGAAGGATATGGCGACACAGCCGGCAGAGGCTTTCTGGATTCAGACGAGAGTTTTGGAGTGGGCAGGATATCCGGAGGTAAAGACACTGGATCAGTATTTCCAGCTTCTCGAGGATTACAACGCAGCCAACCCGACGATGGAGGACGGAACGCCAAACATTCCTTATACCATTCTCTGTGATGACTGGCGTTACTTCTGTCTGGAGAATCCGCCGCAGTTTCTTGCCGGATATCCGAACGACGGTTCTGTTATCGTAGACCCGGAGACAGAGACGATCGTGGATTACAACACAACAGACACTGCGGTGCGCTATTTCCAGAAGCTGAATGAGGAGTATAAGAAGGGAATCGTTGATCCGGAGTGCTTTACACAGAGCTATGATGAGTACATCGCGAAGCTGTCCACCGGACGGGTGCTTGGAATGGTTGACCAGCAGTGGCAGTTTTCACAGGTCTATGACACAATGAAGCAGCAGGGACTGGACGCACAGGGCTGCAACTATGTACCGCTGGCGATTGGTATTGATGAGGATACGCCGAATCAGTGGAGAACGACTGGAAAGATGATTGACCCGTCCAATGGCGTCGGCATTACTGTAAGCTGTGAAGATGTGGAAGGTGTTCTTCAGTTCCTGAACGACCTGCTCAGCCCGGAGGTCAGAATTCTCCGCGGATGGGGCGTGGAAGGAGTCGACTATGAGGTAGGAGACGATGGACTGTATTACAGAACAGAAGAGCAGAACGCGCAGGCAGCAGATACCGCTTACAAGGCGTCCGAGTTCTGTGGCTATTCTTACCTGCCGAACTATACCGGTATGCTGGACGACAAGCTGAACGCGGCAAACCCGGGAGAGCAGCCGAGTATGTTTGAGCAGACACTTCCGTCTGACGTACAGAGATGTCTGGAGGCATACGGATGTCAGACTTATGCGGAAATGCTGGGCGAGGGAACACCGCAGCCGGGACCGTGGTATGCGATGTATACCTATTCAAACAGTATGACGACCGCGACACCGGGCGGAACCGCATGGACCAAGATGGGTGAGTGCAAGCACGAGTGGCTGCCCAAGGTTGTAATGGCTGACGATTTTGAGCAGGGCTGGGAAGAATATATGGAAGCTTACAATGCATGTAATCCACAGGACTTCCTGGATGAGATGCAGGAAGAGCTTGACCGCAGAATCGAAGAAGCTGCAAAATACGCAGAATAAAGCGAACGGTTGAAGGACAGGCGGCTGTGGAAACGATCCATAGTCGCCTGTCGGGGTTTTGAGCTATAGAAAAGGAGAAAAAATTATGGCGTCGAAAAAGAAAAGGGTGAAAACAAAATTCGACTGGAAGGAATTTAAACGTCAGAAGGTTCTGATGTTCTGGGCAGCGATCTTCGTGATCTACGGAGTGATCTTTTACTATCTGCCGCTCGGCGGCTGGGTGATTGCGTTTCAGAATTACAAACCGGCGCTCGGCATGTTTAAATCCGAGTTTGTGGGATTTCAGAAATTCCAGCAGTTGTTTTCCGACTCCTCCTTTTTGGAGGTCATCCGCAACACGCTGGCAATGGGCGTTATCAACCTGGTGCTGACCTTTGTGGCGGCGATTGTGTTTGCGATTCTGCTGAATGAGATTCGGATGAAATTCGCGAAAAAAGCAGTGCAGACGATTTCCTATCTGCCGCACTTTCTTTCCTGGATCGTTGTTACCGGTATCCTGAGAGACATTCTTTCCGGAACAGGTATCGTCAACGAACTGCTGATGAAGGCAGGAGCGACCGATCAGGCGATCAATTTCTTTGCGAATCCGGATTACTTCTGGTGGATCGTCGGTTTCTCAAATGTATGGAAGGAAACTGGATGGAACGCGATTATCTATCTGGCGGCAATTACGGCGATTGACCCGTCGCTTTACGAGGCTGCCGCGATCGACGGCGCCGGAAGATGGGCGAAGATCCGTCATATTATTCTGCCTGGCATCCGTCCGACGGTGATGATCCTGCTTCTGATGAATGTGGGAAATGTCCTCAACGCAGGCTTTGAGATTCAGTACCTGCTGGGCAACGGCCTGGTGCAAAGCGTATCCCAGACCATCGACATCTACGTCTTGAAATGGGGCATCAGCCAGGGAGACTATGCAATCGGTACTGCTGCCGGTATTTTCAAGAGTTTCGTCAGCATCGTGCTGATTGTGCTTGCCAACCAGTTTGCGAAGAGAACCGGCGACGAGCGGCTGTTTTAGGAGGTGCGAAGAAATGAAACGGGCAAAAGCAAAGGAACAGGATTATTCGGCATCCATGCCGAAATATAAGAGAACCGTAGGCGGTGAGTTATTTACGATCATTAATGCGATTTTTATGATCGCGTTTGTGGTAATCACGCTGTATCCGGTACTGAACACACTGGCGGTATCCTTCAACGACGGAACCGATGCGCTGCGCGGCGGAATTTATCTGTGGCCGAGAAAATGGTCCCTGCAGAACTACTCTACCGTTCTTCAGAAGGATAACCTGATTACAGGAGCATATATCAGCGTTGCCAGAACCGTTCTTGGAACCGTGTTCGGCCTGGCGGCGAACGCGCTCCTGGCGTTTATCGTCAGCAGAAAGAAATTCTTGTTTAAGAGCCAGCTTTCTCTGTTCTGGGTCATCACCATGTACGTCAACGGTGGTATGATTCCGGTCTTCCTGGTTTACAAGGGACTGGGCCTGACGAACAGCTTCTGGGTTTATGTGATCCCAGGGATGCTCGGCGCGTTTAACATGCTGGTCATGAGAACCTATATGCTTGGAATTTCCGACAGCCTGGAGGAATCCGCGCAGTTGGACGGAGCAGGCTATATGACGATTTTCATCAAGATCATTTCTCCGCTGTGCAAGCCGGTATACGCGACGGTAGCGCTGTTTATCGCGGTCGGACAGTGGAACTCCTGGTTTGACGCGATGCTGTACAACCGTATGAGCGATCAGTATACGACAATGCAGTACGAGTTGATGAAGCTGCTTTCTTCTGTCACCAACCAGGGAGCGACGGCGGAGACGATGCAGAACGCGGTGGAAGCTGCCGGAGCGGTTACGCCGACTTCCATTCGTGCAGCGGCAACGATCATTACAATGCTTCCGATTGTTTGCCTCTATCCGTTTCTGCAGAGATACTTTGTTGCAGGTCTTACGATTGGAGGCGTGAAAGAGTAAGGGGATGAAACGCAGGCAGTATTGTATGTATTTCTGTTGCTTGTGGCGCTGTCCGGAATTACCTTGATGACCGTGAAAAAACGATAAAATTTCAGATGGGTTCAGGCATGTTTCACTCAGACTGAAAAAAAACCCAGCAGTTGCGGGCATCTCTCCTGTCGCGAAGTGTTTTTGAGGAGGATGCCTGTATCTGTTTTGGGAAAATTTGAATGAGTACAGAAAGTGTCAGTAGACAGATAAGAGAAGGAGCAAAAATGAAGGGAGCATTTGAGACAGGCGTGTACCGCAATGTATTTCTGGAAAACGGATACACACAGGAAGAAATTGACAAAAAGATTGAGGACAGTTTCCAGACCATGTTCTATGGATCAGAGGAGGAACGCATTTACCATCCGGTAGGCGAGGACATGGGATACATGGAAGATACCGGAAATCATGACGCGCGCACGGAGGGAATGTCCTACGGAATGATGATGTGCGTACAGATGGACAAAAAAGAAGAGTTCGACCGTCTGTGGAAGTGGACCAAGACCTATATGTATATGGAAGAGGGAGAAAATGCGGGATATTTTGCGTGGTCCTGTCAGCCGGATGGAACGAAGAATGCGTATGGACCGGCGCCGGACGGTGAGGAATTTTTTGCGATGGCGTTGTTTTTTGCATCGAAACGCTGGGGTGACGGCGAGGGAATTTTCAATTATTCTAAAGAAGCCAGGGCCATCCTCAGAGAGTGTCTTCACCAGGGCGAAGACGGCAAGGGCGGCGCTCCTATGTGGGAAAAAAGCAACCATCTGATCAAGTTTGTTACAGAATGTGACTGGTCGGATCCGTCTTATCATCTGCCTCATTTCTATGAGCTGTTTGCTCTTTGGGCAGATGAGGAGGACCGTCTGTTCTGGAAAGAGGCGGCAAAAGCCAGCAGGGAATATCTGAAAAAAGCCTGCCATCCGAAGACGGGACTGTGCGCAGAGTATGCCAATTACGATGGAAGTCCGCATACAGGACATCAGGAGCAGTTCGGCGGACGTCATGACTGGTATTACAGCGACGCCTACCGTACGATTGCCAATATCGGACTGGATTATGCATGGTTTGCTGCGGATGAGTGGGAATGTGAGATTGCGGACAGGCTCCAGCAGTTTTTCTGCGAGACGGAAGGCGGACGGAACGATGGGGTCTATCTGATCGACGGAACACCGGTGGAAGGAATGAAAGCGTTGCATCCGGTTGCAATCACCGCAACCAATGCGCAGGCGTCCCTGGCGGCGAAAGGAAAATGGGCATCGGTATGTGTGAAGAAATTCTTTGAAACTCCGCTGCGGCAGGGAGACAGAAGATACTATGACAACTGTCTGTATTTCTTTGCGCTTCTGGCGCTGAGCGGTAACTATCGGATTTGGGATGGAAAATAACGGATCGGTATCGGAAAAAGAGTGGTGAAAAAAAATTGCCATGCAGATGATTCTCTGCGGGGCAGTGTGATGCAAAGGAGAAAATTTTATGATAACAGTACAAAATCCAATTTTGAGCGGTTTCTATCCGGATCCCTCGATCTGTGCGGTGGGAGAGGACTTTTATCTGGTGAATTCAACATTTGCCTACTTTCCCGGCGTGCCAATCTTTCACAGCAAAGATCTGAAGAACTGGGAGCAGATCGGTCATGTGCTGGAACGGCCTTCTCAAATTCCATTGGAGGGCTGCGGACATTCTCAGGGTATCTATGCGCCGACAATCCGGTATCACGACGGAACCTTTTACATGATCACAACGAATGTGTCCGGCGGCGGAAACTTCTATGTAACGGCACAGGATCCAAAGGGGCCATGGTCAGATCCGGTGTGGCTGGGCGAGGAGGCGCCGGGCATTGACCCGAGCCTGTTCTTTGATGAGGACGGAACCTGCTATTATGTGGGTACCAGACCGAATCCGGAGGGCGTTCGCTATAATGGAGACTGGGAAATCTGGGTTCAGGAACTGGATCTGGAGAAAGGATGTCTCACCGGAGAGAGCACAAAAATCTGGAAAGGCGCGATGAACGGCGTGATCTGGCCGGAAGGACCTCATCTCTACAAGAAGGAAGGTTATTATTATCTGATGATTGCAGAGGGAGGCACCGGACCGGATCATAGTGTCACCGTGGCAAGGAGCCGGCAGATTGGCGGTCCTTATGAAGGAAATCCCGACAATCCGATTCTGACCCACCGCCATCTTGGAAAGAATTATCCGGTGGTTTATGTGGGTCACGGAGATCTGGTGGAAGCTGCGGATGGCAGTTGGTATATGGTCATGCTGGCGTCAAGACGGGAGCAGGGATTTACGCTGATGGGAAGGGAAACGTTTCTTGCGAAAGTCGTCTGGGAAAACGGCTGGCCCGTGGTGAATCCGGGAATCGGCAAACTGGAGGAACACATCGAGCTTCCGATGGAAGAATATCCTTTTGAACCGAAAGATACCGTTTATCATTTCTGGCAGGACAGGCTGCCGATGGATTTTGTGATGCTGAGGAATCCGGCGAAGAATTTGTATTCGCTGACAGAGCGGCAGGGATGGCTGCGGCTGCGGCTGAGAACGGAAACTCTGCGGGATGAGGCAAGTCCGGCTTATCTGGGAGTACGTCAGCGGCATTTCTCCTGGCAGGCAAGCGCACTGTTGGATTTCTGCCCGGAGCAGGAGGAAGAAGCGGCAGGGCTTGCGCTGGTGCAGAGCAATGGATATCATCTGCGCTTTGAAAAAGTCCGCAATGAGCGGGGAACCCCGTGTATCAGGATTCGCCGCTGTGAAAATGGAGCGGATCAGAAGATTGCGGTAGCGGAAGTCCTGGATGGGGTCTGTGTGCTCAGGATGGTCTGCCATGGATTGAACGTGGATCTTTATTACGAGCAAAACGGTGTAAAACACTGTATGGCCCGGGATGTTGATATCCGTCCGCTGAGTACCGAAATTGCCGGAGGGTTTACCGGATGTACGGTCGGGATGTACGCATCGGCAGAAGGAGCAAAGAGCAGCGGATATGCGGACTTTGGATGGTTTGCCTATGAAGGGCTGTCGGAGTCTGTTTGAATTTTTTAAGCACGCGCTATTTTTCAAAATATATCACATATGTTTTATCATCGGGATATATCTCGGTGGATTTTGTGTAGCCGCCCGCATTCGTGATGTACTGGATCACGTCAGAGACATTCATCATCCCGTCAATATAAACGACCGGTGAAGTCATGGTCTCCTGCAGGGCAGAATCTATCGGCATATAGTCTTCGCCGGAGACTTTTACGGTCAGGACGCGCTGATAGTTCTGCAGTTCCAGTACATTGTTTGTGGGCAAATAGCGATTATAGTCATAGGTAATATACAGGCAGTCTTTGTCCGAATACTGCTGGCTGAGGGCAACGTTATTTTTCTTCTCTGTGTACAGATAACCGGGAGTTCTCTGGATCCATTGTCCCGCCACAAGAACCAGCAGCAGGATACAGGCTGCCTGAAATCCCTTCTTTTTCTCTTTGGTCAGAGAGAAAATCTTACAGATCAAAATAGTAAACCCGATCGCAATGACAGGAAAGATACAGAAAATATACCTGTCTGCCTGATAAGGGGCGATCAATGCGATCAGTATGGTATAGATGCAGATGTCAACGGCTGCGATTCCCAGGGCTGCGCAGGCGCTTTGACTGGCGAGCAAATGCTCTGTTCTTTTTTCTTTTCTCTGTTCCCTTCTGGAAGCGTCAGACAAGCGCCTGGTCCGGATGGAGTTTTCGGCGCGGCGTATGTGCAGCTGTCTCAGAAAGAATGCGGCTGCCGCTGCAGCAAGAAGGAAGAGTACCAGATGCCCCGCAAACATTTCTGTGTTGATGATTCCGAGATAGGTGTTTAAATGCGGCAGGAGACTGGAGGCATTCTTCAGATTCTGGTATGCCTGTACGCCCCGGTTGGAATCCCTGCCGAAAATTTTGACAAAGGTATCCGGGAATACGATCCAGACAAGTCCCAGAGACAGAAGCATCGTAACAACATACTGCCATAAACGTTTCCAGTGTTTGTGGAGCATCAGCCAGCATATGTATCCTGCCGAGAGGAAGGCGCCCAAGATGGAAAAATAATAATGAGTAAAGAATCCTGAAAAAGTGATCAGTAAAAGTGCCGCCAGTTGCCGGAAAGACTGCCTGTTTTCCATGAGCATGCAGCTGTGCAGATAGAGTGTCGCGACGAACCACATAGTCAGGAGCATATACATCCGGATATAGATCACGCAGCTCATTGCGGCAATACTGAACCCCCAGAAGATCATGGCGAGCAGTGCAAAATTTCGGTTTCCGCCGGAGAGCTTCGAACACCATAAGTAAACCAGAATGGAAGTTATGGAAAAGTAAATGATATTGGGGAAAAGGCCATACCATTTGCTGAAGGTTTCCGGAAAAAATGAGGATATCGTATGGAGCACCATGTAAAACAAAGGAGGGTGCGTATCCTGTTCCTGATTGTAAAAGACGGAACCGTAATCAAAACGATGCTCTGTGTCTGCTGTCACGTAATCCCCGAAATATTCTCCCGGCACCCAGCCTTCTTCCACAGGACCTTCGATATATACATAGGGATGATAGTAGGAATTTGCCAGTCCGTAGGACCATAGTTCATCCACCCAGAATCCCGCTTTTTGGCTGGACCAGAAGACTGCAAAAAGAATCTGCAGGATCAGGACAGAAAGGAACAGAAGACGGGAGGTTCTCTTGTGTTTTCTTGGCATGTTATGTCGATTTCCCATAGGAATGTTCTCCTTTCTTAGATTCATTTCCGCGGCATTGGCCGGATCGATACATCAGCAAAAACTGGTCGGTGCCTGGCTCAAGCTTACGTTCGCCGGATGGGAGCCAGCCGAAAGATTCATAAAATCGGCGAGCAGCGGTATTTGCCTCCAGAACCCAGAGGGATACCTGTCTGCTACCGGCATCGGCAGCCATAGAAAGAAATTCTGACATCAGAGCGCTGCCGATCCCTTGGTGCTGAAAGAACGGGTCGATATATAATTCCTTCAGATGCCATTCCCTGGGGGCAAAATTTGGGTCAATGGAAATCATTCCCCGGACGATTCCGTCGTCATAGACGAATACATCTTTTTGCAGGTCTTGGTTGTCCCGGTAGGACAGTGCGAGATCCAGTACAGACATTTTTTGAAAAGAGACATAGTCATCACGGAAAATGGGACGATAGGCGGCTCGCTTGGCAAAAATCAGGATTTCAGCGACACGGGAGGCGTCACAAGAGTTCATGGGACGTATGTACTTTACTTTACTGCTTGCGTAAAAATCGGTTGTCATATAAATCCTTTCTAAATCAAAATTGATCAAAAACCGGTAATTCTGCAGGAGGCAGAATGCGGATGTATCTAAATTTCTTTCTGATAAGTTTATCATGTTCTTTTGATTATTCCAATAACAGAATTGCTAATTCAGGGGGGTCTAACAATCTATTTTTTGCGAAATTTACGATTGCGATCGGTCTGCAGTTCTTTAAAGGATCACAGGGAAATGTGCAGATGGGACAGATGATGGCAATGTCACTGGTAGCTCTGCTTCCTGTGCTTGTAATTTTTGCAACCTGTCAGAAATATTTTATCCAGGGTATTAAAATGTCCGGATTGAAGGGATAAAAAAGTTAAGATATATTTGCGGTGCGGACAGCAAAATGTCTGAATACGACAGGAAACAGGTCAGGATATGACATTTTTCTGTACTCGGAGACCTGCTATAATGTTGTGTAAGAGAAATGGAGGTGTGGCAGATGAGTATATTGCCTTATGTGGCAGAGGACAGAAAGGGGGTTCCGACTCTGTATGTGGACGGTGAACCTTATCTTATGCTGGCTGGAGAAATTCATAATTCCAGTGCATCCAGTCTGGAATATATGAAAAAGAAAGTATGGCCCGGCATTCGAGGACTTCATCTGAATACTTTAATCGTGCCGGTTACCTGGGAAACTGTAGAACCCGAGGAAGATTGTTTTGATTTCTCGCTTACGGAAGGCATTCTGGAGCAGGCGCGAGAAGAGAAGATGCGGCTTGTATTTCTGTGGTTCGGTCTCTGGAAGAACGGTGAGAGCAGTTACGTTCCGGAATGGGTGAAAAGGGATACAGACAGGTTTCAGCGTGCGTGTTATCCCGGAGGAATCCTTTCGGATACCGTGACGCCGCTTTGCCAGGAGGCCGTTCGGGCTGATCAGAAAGCGTTCCGTCGGCTGATGAAATTCCTGAAAGAAAAGGATGGAGAGCAGCATACTGTGTTGATGGTGCAGGTGGAAAATGAGATTGGATTTCTTGGAGCGGACAGAGATTATTCTGTGCCGGCAGAGGAGGCATTTGCAAAACCGGTTCCTCAGAAGCTGAATTCTGAATTTGCGGGAATTTCCTGGGAACAGCTTTATCAGGAAACAGCGCCGGAAATGTTTATGGCATGGCATTATGCCTGTGCCGTGGAGGAAATCGCATCCGCGGGAAAAGAGGAGTATCCGCTTCCAATGTATGTCAATGCATGGCTGAATCAGTTTCCGGACCGACCGGGTAATTATCCAAGCGGAGGACCGATCGCTCGTAATCTTTCGATTTGGAGAATTGCTGCAGAAAGTATTGATATTTTTGCACCGGATATTTATCTGTCAGATTTTGACGGTGTATGCAGAGAGTATACTGCAGGCGGAGCCCCGCTTTTGATTCCTGAGGCACGCCGGGATGCAGTGACGGCTTCCAATGTATTTCCGGCTTTTGCAATTTATCATACACTTGGCTTTTCACCGTTTGGCATTGAAGACTTTCGGGCAGACAAAGAGGAGGAAGAATTATCCGCAACGGATCAGGAAGTACTGGAGAAACTTCAGATTGATGAACTGGCTTTCGTCTATAATGGAACCGGACGATTTTTGGCGCGTTCCTACGAGCTGATGGACAGTATGAAAAAAATTTATTTTCAGTACCGAGGAACAGATTCCATGCATGGATACTTACAGAAAAATGAACATGAAAAGGGAACTATTCTTCGGTTGGCCGGTTGTGAATTGGAATTGTCATATCGAAAACATTCTCTTTCTGAGCCTGGATGTGCCGGAATGATCATTGAAGACAGTGAAGAGTCTTTCTTTATCGCAGGATGCAATACAGACATTCGCCTGCTTCCGCGGAGAGGAAGCGGACAGAAACATTTGACGGTGCTTTCAATGGAAGAAGGAAGTTTTGAGAATGGTCAATGGCGAAGGGGCAGGATGCTAAATGGAGACGAACGGTATCATAAGAGATTGGGAAGTGTGCCGGAGATTCTCCGGTTCAGGTATAAAGCAGAAAGATAACTAGCAGACTAGGAGGAAGAAAAATGCAGCATACAGAGCTGGAAGCATTGCTTCACGATATGAGCTTGAATGAAAAAATCGGACAGCTGTTCCAGATTTCCGGACAGCTCCTGGCGGAGGATTCCGCGGCGATGGGACCAATGCAGGACATGGGTGTGACAAGGGAGGATATTTCCCTGGCGGGAACCGTTCTCGGCGTTTACGGCGCGGAAAAAATCAAAAAGATACAGAAAGAATATATGGAACACCATCCCCATCATATTCCGCTGATCTTTATGCTGGATGTGATCAACGGATACCGCACAGTCTATCCGATCCCGCTGGCGCAGGGCGCGTCGTTCCGTCCGGAGCTTTCCGGAGCGTGCGCAAAGATGGCGGCAAGAGAGGCGGCAGCCGCAGGTCTGCATGTCACTTTTTCGCCGATGACGGATCTGGTACGCGACGCCCGCTGGGGCCGTGTGATGGAGTCTACCGGTGAGGATGTGTGGCTGAACGGCCGGTTTGCGGAGGCGATGACCCGCGGTTACCAGGGAGATGACCTGGCGGGAGATGAGACTCTGGCGGCCTGCGTAAAACATTTTGCTGGTTACGGCGCGCCGGACGGCGGACGGGATTACAATACGGTGCAGTTGACAGAACGGACCTTCCGGGAATACTATCTTCCGGCGTATCAGGCGGCGGTGGATGCCGGTGCAGCCCTGGTCATGACTTCGTTCAACACAGTCAATGACATACCTGCGACAGTAAACAAAACGCTGATGCGCGACATTCTTCGTGGAGAGATGGGATTTGACGGCGTGCTGATCAGTGATTTTGGAGCGATCGGAGAGACCGTTGCCCATGGATTGTCCAGTGACCGTGCAGATGCGGCGAGACGTGCCCTGGAGGCGGGAGTGGATATCGATATGATGTCCGGCGTTTACCCGGAAAAACTGGAGCATCTGATCCGGGAAGGAAGCGTAAAGGAAGAGCTGCTGGACGAAGCTGTTCTGCGAATCCTGGAATTAAAAAACAAACTGGGACTTTTTGAAAACCCATTCAAAGGCGCGGATGCGGAGAAGGAAAACCGAGTGATCCTGTGCGGGGAAAACCGTGCGCTGGCACAGGAGGCGGCGGAGCGTTCCTTTGTACTTTTGAAAAATGACGGAGATTTTCTGCCTTTGAAACGGCAGGAAACGGTTGCGTTCATCGGCCCTTACGCGGACCGGAAACAGATGCTTGGCGGCTGGTCGTTCCTCGGCGATCCGGCGGATACAGTGACGGTAAAAGAAGCAGCGGAGACATTGGCGGCTGGCTGGAATTTTACCTTTGCCAAAGGATGTCCGGTACTGGATCCGGAGACCAGACTGGTAGGGTTCGGCAAGGACAGTCAGGAAAGCTATACGGAGCAGGAGCGGGAAGCCATGTGGAAGGAAGCCTGCGAGACGGCGCGGCAGGCGGACAAGGTTGTGCTGCTTTTGGGTGAACATTATCTTCAGACCGGAGAGGCTACCAGCCGAGGGGTACTGGAGCTTCCGGAAGTGCAGCAGAAACTGCTGAAAGAAATTACATCCATCAATCCAAAGACCGCCGTTGTCCTGTTTAACGGGCGTCCGCTGGATCTTCGCCTTGTACGGGACAATGCCTGCGCGATCCTGGAGGCATGGATGCCGGGAACGGAAGGCGGTCCTGCGTTGATCCGTACACTGACAGGGGCCTGTGAGCCGACGGGAAGGCTGCCGATGAGTTTTCCATATTGTGTCGGGCAGGTTCCGGTACATTACGATGAATTTCCGACAGGAAGGCCTTATTCAGGAGCGGAGGATACCAACCGTTTTCTCTCAAAATATCTTGACATTCCCAATAAGCCGTTGTATCCTTTTGGCTATGGACTTGGATACACGACATTTTCTGTTTCGGAAGTGCGCCTTGACAGGGAAGAGATGACCAGGGAAGGGACGATTACCGCCAGCGTCACAGTGAAAAATACCTGCAGCAGAACGGGAACGGATGTGATCCAGCTCTATCTGCACGATGTGGCGGCGAGCGTGGTGCGTCCTGTGAAACAGCTGAAAGGTTATCAGAGGGTTACGTTGGAGCCGGGAGAAGAAAAGGAAGTTTCCTTTGAAATCCGTGAAGAGATGCTCCGGTTCTATACCGCCGACGGCAGCTGGGACAGCGAACCGGGAAGTTTTGAGGTTATGATCGGCGAAAGCAGTGAAACAGAAAATAAGAAAGTATTTGTGCTGAAAAAATAGCGGCATAAAACAAATGGTGAGCGGATTTCTGCCCAGCGCAATATCTGCAGGGCAAAGAGGAGAGATCCAAAGAATCGTGAAAGGGGGACATCGCAGTATGCAGAATCAGTCTTATAGAAATCCAATTATTTCCGGATATAATCCGGATCCGTCCATCTGTCGTGTGGGCGATGATTATTATATTGTAAATTCATCTTTTGAGTATTTTCCGGGAGTGCCGGTTTATCACAGCAGGAACCTGGTCAACTGGGAACTGCTGGGTCACTGTCTGACCACCGACGAGCAGCTTCCGCTGGAAAAATGCCGTCCGTCGGGAGGAATTTTTGCGCCGACCCTGCGTTACCATGACGGCTGGTTTTTTATGACGACCACCAATGTCAGCAGCGGTGGAAATTTCATTGTTCACAGCAAGGAACCGGATAAGGGATGGTCGGATCCCGTGCGGATCGACCAGGGGGGCATCGATCCCTCCCTGCTGTTTGACGATGACGGAAAGGTTTATTTTACCTCTGCCGCAGACGATGAGGAAGGCCGTTCCTGTATTCTGATCTGTGAGCTGGATCCGTTTACCGGAGAGAAATTTACTGAGAGCAAGGTACTCAGTTATGGCTGCGGAGGACGTTATCCGGAAGGACCGCATCTGTATAAGGTCAATGGAAAGTATTACCTGATGCTCGCGGAAGGCGGTACAGAATACGGACATATGGAAACTATCCAGAGGGCGGATCATCCCTATGGACCGTATGAGCCGTGTCCGCATAATCCGATTCTTTCTCATAAGGAAGATATGAGGGAAAAGATCTACTGCACCGGCCATGCGGATCTGATGGAAGACGCCAACGGAAACTGGTGGATGGTATGTCTGGCGATCCGTCCGTGCGGAGGGGAAAACAACCGTGTCCTGCTGCACAATCTGGGCAGGGAAACCTACCTGGCACCGGTGGTATGGACAGAGGATGGATGGCCGGTCGTTGGAGATCACGGCCTGATCGATCTTGAGATGGAAGGACCGCTGCCGGGAAAGGCAGAGCCGGTATGCAGAGATTTCACAGAAGATTTTTCCGGTGATGCATTTTCCACACATTACAATTTCCTCCGTAACCCGGATCGGAAGAATTATGTGCGGATGCCGGAAGAAAAGAAGCTGCTGCTGAAAGGAACGCAGATTACACTGAATGATCAGGATTCGCCCACATGGGTCGGCGTCCGGCAGAAAGGCTTTGATACCATCACAACGCTGCGCCTGCGTCCGTTGGGACAGGTACAGGGTATGCGCGTCGGACTGAGCGCTTATTACAACCATGATTACCACTATGAGATTTATCTGACCAGGGAACTGGACCGGTGGAAGGTATGTCTGGCAAAGCATGTACACGATATTTTTGCGGTTACCTCACAGATGGAAACAGAACTTTCCGCGGACGGCAGTCTCTGGCTGCGGATCGTGACGGACAGGGAAAATTATACGTTCCTGTTCAGCACGGACGGAGAAAATTATGTGAAACTGGGCACAGGACTGACCGTAGGACTCTGCACGGAGAGTACCAGGACCATGACTTTCACGGGTACATATCTGGCGATGTTTGCGGAACGGGCAGATGCCGAAGTGAGCGGTTTTGAGATAAAAGTGCTGGATATGTAAAAAAGTCGCCTGCCTGCAATTCTTTGAAAAGTTTTTTAGGATTTTTCTGTAACCCTTGACTTGTCCGGAGGATATATTCATAATAAAATCAGAAGCAACAGTTTGGGCAGTGTGCAGGAGGTGGTACCCATGGAGCTTATTGTATCGGAGGAGATCGATTCTGAGTTTCTGGAAATTGTAAAACCGATTCTCAGGAACAAAGAATTTCTGAAACTTGGAAATTATCTGCAGCATCAGAAGACCTCGCGGCTGGAACACAGCATTAATGTATCTTATATCGCGTGGAAGATGGCAAAAAACAGGGATTGTGACGAGAGAATTGCGGCGATCGCGGGGCTGCTCCATGATTTCTGCGTTTATGACTTTAAGGATCAGCTGCCGGAAGGGGAGCTGCATCAGGCATTTTACCATCCGAAAGCAGCAGCCTGGGCGAGTGAGGAACAGTTTGGAATCGACGAGAAAGTACGCGGAATCATTTTGACGCATATGTTCCCTCTTGGACCGATGCCAACGTGCAAAGAAGCCTGGGTGGTGACCTGTGCGGATAAGATTTGTGCCAGTCTGGAACTGGTACACATACCGTTTGCGTTGAGCTGGCGGCAGAGAGTGATGATCGTTCCGGCATAAAGCGGAAGAATAAAAAAGCAGCTGTGGCGGCTGATATTCCCAAAGAAAGGAATATCAGCTGTCACAGCTGTTTTACATTTTCGCACGGTGGTTTCTTCGAAACAGCAGCAGTCCCACAAGGAAAGCCAGCGGGAACAGGATTGCGGCAGCCAGTCCGGTCTGCAGAACCCCGTTGAACTGTCCGGAAACGAACCCTACCAGGGAGGGACCGGTGGAACAGCCCAGGTCACCTGCAAGGGCAAACAGGGCAAACATTGCAGTTCCGCCTTTCGGACAGGCTTCTGCGGCAAGGCTGAACGTGCCTGGCCACATGATGCCTACGGAAAGTCCGCACAGTGCGCAGCCCATCAGTCCAAGGACGGGAACCGGAGCGAAGACCGCCACCAGGTAGCTGGCGACACACAGGACGCCGCTGGCAGCCATAAATTTTGGCAGTCTGATTTTCTCACTGAATTTCGCGTAGAACACGCGGGAAATTCCCATCAGTACTGAGAAGAGGCAGGGACCGGCAAGATCGCCCAGTGTCTTGGAGACTTTCAGTCCGCTTTCGGCGAAGGCGGAAGCCCACTGGCTCATGGACTGCTCCGACGCGCCTGCACACATCATCAGCAGACAGAAGATCCAGAAGAGTTTTGTGCTGAACAGCTGCCGGATGCTCATTCCCTGTCCGTCCTCCACGAGGGCGGAAACCGGAACCTGAGTGAAATAGATGGTATTGGCGATCGGGATGAGAGCCCAAAGCAAAGCCATGATCTTCCAGTTTTCAATGCCGGCTGCGGCAAAGAACAGTGTGGAAAGAAGCACAACGAACACGGAGCCCCAGCAGTAAAAGGAATGGAGCAGGCTCATAGCGGCAGCTTTCCGGGTGGTAGGGCAGGCTTCGACGATCGGGCTTACGATCACTTCGATCAGTCCGCCGCCGACAGCGTAAAAGGCAACGGAAACAAGAAGCCCGGCGAACGGCGATGGGAAAATATCCGGCAGGACGCCTATGCCGATCAGTCCCAGCGCAGCGAAAACATGTGCCGTCACTGCGGAAGCACGGTAGCCGATCCGGTCCACAAACCGGGTCGCTGCAAGATCCACCAGCAGCTGTACGATAAAGTTCACGGTGATCAGCAGAGTGATCTGGGAGAGAGGGATCCCGTAAGTATCCTGAAACGTCAGAAACAGCAGAGGGATGAAGTTGTTGACGATTGCCTGTGTGATATATCCGGTATAGCAGGCATAAAGGGTATGATTGTAGTTTTCTCGGATACGCATAAAGCCTCCTTGTACAGGTGAAAATTGATGACAGTCTGCCTCCCCAAAGGGCGCTGCCGGTCATACCGTGACGGCAGGGAATCAAAGGCACAGGCCGCATTCAGCATGATTATAATGGAAGCGGGGAAAAAACGCAAGAAGTAACAGTTCAGCCTTGCTGAACCGTTACTTCTTGCGTTGTCATCCGGGAAGTTATCTGATATAATGGGAGTGACCGTTCGAAAGGAACAAAAAACGGAAAACAGAACCAAGAAAGGCAGGGAAAACAATGAAAAAATACGTTTGTGAACCATGTGGATATGTTTATGACCCGGAGATCGGCGATCCGGACAGCGGAATCGAGCCGGGAACAGCATTTGAGGATCTTCCGGAAGACTGGGTATGTCCAATCTGCGGCGTGGGCAAAGATGAGTTCCAGCCGGAAGAGTAAGGAGGACGAAGGACATGAGCATCACATTTGACAAATATCTGGAAACAGGAAATCAGGAGATTGACGGGCAGCACAAAGAACTGATCGCGAGAGTCAACAAGCTGACTGAAGAATGCCAGCCGGGAAAAGAGAAAAATGTAGCGGTGCAGACTCTGGATTTCCTGATGGATTACACAGAGTTTCACTTTAATGATGAAGAGAAGCTTCAGGAGACACATAATTATCCGCTGCTGCAGGCGCATAAGGACCAGCATGCGAAATTTGTGAAGGCAGTGGAAGAACTGCGGGAGATGCTTGAAGAGGAGGAAGGTCCGACAGAAGCATTCGTGGAAGCAGTGAAGAAAAATGTTGTGGAATGGCTTCTGAACCACATTCAGATCTGGGACAAACAGGTTGCCGCATACGTTCAGGAATATTAATCTTGAACCCGGAGCGTGCCTGAGTGCTGTGACAGCAGGACATCGGAGTTGCTGCGGGCACTCAGGCACGCTTCTTTACAGGAGAAAAATGAGTTGAGAAGAGGGGCAGGCGTCCGAACCTGTACCGTCTGCAGGAAAAGAAGGAGGAAGTTGAATGAGCAGCGAACGTATCAGCTTTACAATAGGAAAACAGAAAAGCATCGCCCTGATCGCCCATGACGGCAAAAAGCAGGAAATGATCAAATGGTGTGAGGAACATAAAGACATTCTGATGCGTCATTTTCTGTGCGGAACCGGAACGACGGCAAGGATGATCACAGAGGCGACAGGCCTTCCGGTGAAAGGCTACAACAGCGGCCCGCTGGGCGGAGACCAGCAGATCGGCGCAAAGATCGTGGAAGGATCCATCAATTTTGTGGTATTCTTTTCCGACCCGCTGGAGGCGCAGCCCCATGATCCCGATGTAAAAGCCCTGCTTCGTATTGCCCAGGTGTATGATATTCCCATCGCAAATAATAAGGCGACTGCGGATTTCATGATTACTTCCCGCTTTATGGAGGAAGAATATGAACATCAGGTCATCAATTTCCGCCAGCAGGTGATCGACAGAGCCAAAGAGGGAGAAAATCTGGGCAAAAAGAAATAAAAGGGCGGCAGCAACCGTTCCGTCGGCTGAAGTGTACAGATGGCAGTTACAGTTCAGCCCAGGTCTGCGCAGACCGTAAGAATGTGATTCAGGAGTGCAAAATCCCATCGCCGAAGGCGATTTTAAATGGATTTTGCATGTAACGGTTCAGCAAGGCTGAACTGTTACAGACGGCAAAACGAAGGAAACTTCTTACGTTGTAATCTGTGAGGTTATCTGCTATAATGAGTGCGGACAGTCGGGTGAAATCTGACTGATAAAAATATTTCAGCAGAAAGGAAAAGAAAACAATGAAGAAATATGTTTGCGAACCATGTGGATATGTATATGATCCGGAAATCGGCGATCCGGATAACGGAATCGAGCCGGGAACAGCATTTGAAGATCTGCCGGAAGACTGGGTATGCCCGATCTGCGGCGTAGGCAAAGAAGAGTTCCAGCCGGAAGAATAATCTTCACTGAAAAAGCGGGAGTAAATCCCGGGAAAAAGAAAGACAAAGACGGTATGATGAGCGTGTCCGAATCTTCCGCTGCCCATAACTGCGGCAGGCGGTAGCGAAACGAAGATGTTCGGTCTGGACACGCCCGGATACCGCCGGTATCAAGCGAGGGGAGAAACGATGGCAGATGGCTTTTTGTCGCCGGACGGAGTTTTTTACTCCAAAGAAGAGACTTATCACGCAGAGACCGCCCGCAGGATCCTGAATGCAGGAAAGGATGTTCTGGAACCGATCCAGGAGCTTCTGCGGCAGGGTTATATCGCATTTATCGAATTTCGGAATCCGCTGGCAAAAGAGAGTCTGCAGCCGGATCTGGATTATGTGCTGTGTTCCCACGGACATACTCTGACGCCGGAGCAGGAAGAATGGCTGGAACATAATCAGGATATGATCAGCCGCCGCCAGCAGTATTATATCAATAAGGATGATTCCTACACATTCAAAGGGCTGCTGCTCAGTGACGTTGTTATGTATGAGCGGTGCGGGCAGTGTCCGGAACAGGCGGAGCGCCTGAAATGGTGCAACGCCGAGCGGACAGAACAGCCGGAATTGTGCGGAACATGTCCTTATCTTGAAATCCCCGAATAGTGGAAAGCTATCTGGGGATTTTTTATATTCACCGGTGATAAAAAAATACCAAAACCCCTTGACTTTGAAAAAAGACAAAGTTATAATGAACAGGCGTGCATGAAAATGCAGTTATTTTTGTGCGCACATTTACTATGAATAATAGCAGCCGTAAAAACCAAACACATTTGGAGAAATCAATCAGGAGGTGAAATGGAATGCCAACATTTAATCAGTTAGTAAGAAAAGGCCGTCAGACATCTGTAAAGAAGTCTACCGCTCCGGCGCTGCAGAAAAGCTACAATTCTCTGAAAAAGAAAACAAGTGATATGTCTTCTCCTCAGAAGAGAGGTGTGTGTACAGCAGTTAAAACCGCTACACCGAAAAAACCTAACTCAGCTCTTCGTAAAATCGCCAGAGTTCGTCTTTCCAACGGTATCGAAGTAACAAGCTATATTCCAGGAGAGGGACACAACCTTCAGGAGCACAGCGTTGTTCTGATTCGTGGAGGAAGAGTAAAGGACCTGCCAGGTACCCGTTACCACATCATCCGTGGAACACTGGATACAGCAGGAGTTGCTAACAGAAAACAGGCTCGTTCCAAATACGGAGCAAAGAGACCAAAACAGAAATAATTAAATTTCGTTCGATGATCTAGTATCACCAAAACTATGTTGTACGGTCATTCCATAATCCCAAACGGTTGCGGGCCTATAGAGGAATTTACTCGTACGGACATACTGCAGTTAAGTGTGAGTACCGATGATTTAATCGAATTATGATTAAGGAGGGAAGTAACGTGCCACGTAAAGGACATACTCAGAAAAGAGATGTTTTAGCAGATCCGTTATACAACAACAAAGTGGTAACCAAGCTTATCAATAACATCATGTTAGACGGTAAGAAGGGTGTCGCTCAGAAAATCGTATACGGCGCATTTGCTAAAGTCGAAGCAAAAGCTGGAAAACCAGCAATCGAAGTATTTGAAGAAGCAATGAACAATATCATGCCGGTTCTTGAGGTAAAAGCAAGACGTATCGGTGGTGCTACCTACCAGGTGCCGATCGAGGTAAGACCGGAAAGACGCCAGGCTCTGGCGCTTCGCTGGCTGACCATGTTCTCCCGCAAAAGAGGCGAGAAGACCATGGAAGACAGACTGGCAAACGAGATCATGGATGCAGCAAACAACACTGGTGCAGCCGTGAAGAGAAAAGAAGATATGCATAAGATGGCAGAGGCTAACAAGGCATTTGCTCATTACAGATTCTAAAGGAGGAAAATCCATTGGCTGGAAGAGAATATCCATTAGAGAGAACCAGAAACATTGGTATTATGGCACATATCGATGCTGGTAAGACTACTCTTACCGAGCGTATTCTGTACTATACCGGTGTTAACTATAAAATTGGTGATACTCACGAAGGAACTGCTACCATGGACTGGATGGAACAGGAGCAGGAACGTGGTATTACTATCACTTCAGCCGCTACTACCTGCCACTGGACTCTGCAGGAAAACTGCAAGGTAAAACCAGGCGCTCTGGAACACCGCATCAACATCATCGATACCCCGGGCCACGTTGACTTCACCGTAGAAGTTGAGCGTTCCCTGCGTGTACTGGATGGCGCTGTCGGCGTTTTCTGCGCAAAGGGTGGTGTAGAACCTCAGTCTGAAAATGTATGGCGTCAGGCAGATACCTACAACGTACCTCGTATGGCTTTCATCAACAAGATGGACATTCTTGGCGCAAACTTCTACAATGCTGTAGATCAGATCAAGACCCGTCTGGGCAAAAACGCGATCTGTCTGCAGCTTCCGATCGGAAAGGAAGATGAATTCAAGGGAATCATCGACCTGTTCGAGATGAAAGCTTACATTTATAATGATGACAAAGGCGATGATATCACCATCACAGATATCCCGGAAGATATGCAGGATGAAGCTGAGCTGTATCATACAGAGCTGGTTGAGAAAATCTGCGAGCTGGATGACGAGCTGATGATGCGTTATCTGGACGATGACATTCCGTCTGTAGACGAACTGAAAGCCGTTCTGCGTAAAGCTACCTGTGAGTGTACAGCAGTTCCGGTATGCTGCGGTTCCGCATACAGAAACAAAGGTGTTCAGAAACTTCTGGATGCCATTCTTGAGTATATGCCGGCTCCGACCGACATTCCTCCGATCGCAGGCGTTGACCTGGACGGAAACGACGTGGTAAGACACTCTTCCGATGAAGAGCCGTTCTCCGCGCTGGTATTCAAGATCATGACAGACCCATTTGTTGGTAAGCTGGCATATTTCCGCGTTTACTCCGGTACCATGAACTCCGGTTCTTACGTACTGAACGCGACAAAAGATAAAAAAGAGCGTGTTGGACGTATCCTTCAGATGCATGCCAACAAGCGTATGGAGCTTGACAAAGTTTACTCCGGTGATATCGCCGCAGCAATCGGATTCAAGTTCTCCACAACAGGTGATACCATCTGTGATGAGCAGCATCCGGTAATCCTTGAGTCTATGGAGTTCCCGGAGCCGGTTATCGAGCTGGCAATCGAGCCTAAGACAAAAGCAGGACAGGGCAAACTGGGTGAGTCCCTTGCAAAACTTGCAGAGGAGGATCCGACCTTCCGTGCACATACCAACCAGGAGACTGGACAGACCATCATCGCTGGTATGGGTGAGCTTCATCTGGAGATCATCGTTGACCGTCTGCTTCGTGAGTTCAAGGTAGAGGCAAACGTTGGTGCTCCTCAGGTTGCTTACAAAGAGACCATCACAAAGCCGGCTGACGTTGACAGCAAGTACGCAAAACAGTCCGGTGGACGTGGACAGTACGGTCACTGTAAAGTTAAATTTGAGCCGATGGATGCGAATGCAGAGGAAACCTACAAGTTCGAATCTACCGTTGTCGGCGGTGCTATTCCGAAGGAGTATATCCCGGCAGTCGGCGAGGGTATCGAAGAGGCTATGAGAGCTGGTATCCTTGGCGGATTCCCGGTAGTAGGCGTTCATGCAAACGTATACGATGGTTCTTATCATGAGGTCGACTCTTCTGAGATGGCATTCCACATCGCTGGTTCTCTGGCGTTCAAGGAAGCTATGCAGAAAGCCGCACCGGTACTGCTTGAGCCGATCATGAAGGTCGAAGTTTCCACACCGGAAGACTACATGGGTGATGTTATCGGTGATATCAACTCCCGTCGTGGACGTATCGAAGGTATGGACGATATCGGCGGCGGTAAGATGATCCGCGGTTTCGTTCCGCTGGCTGAGATGTTCGGTTATGCAACAGACCTGCGTTCCAGAACTCAGGGCCGTGGTAACTACTCCATGTTCTTTGACAGATACGAGCCGGTTCCGAAGTCTGTACAGGAAAAGGTACTGTCTGCAAAGGCAAAATAAAATGGTTGGTGCAATTTTCACTTGCAAATACAGGTGAAATGCAATATAATCAACAATAGCAGGTTCGGGGTAAAACGGCGGGGTTTTTCCCGCCTGCTTACCTGACGATTTAGTCTCAAAAAGCTCTGTTTTGAGCGAAGATTTTAAGGAGGACATTTTAAAATGGCTAAAGCTAAATTTGAAAGAACAAAACCCCATTGTAACATTGGTACCATTGGCCACGTTGACCATGGTAAAACAACCCTGACAGCAGCTATCACAAAGACTCTGTCCGAGCGTGTTGCTGGTAACGCAGCTGTAGATTTCGAGAACATCGATAAAGCTCCGGAAGAGAGAGAGCGTGGTATCACAATTTCTACTGCACACGTTGAGTATGAGACTGAGAAGAGACATTACGCACACGTTGACTGCCCAGGCCATGCTGACTACGTTAAGAACATGATCACTGGTGCAGCTCAGATGGATGGCGCTATCCTGGTTGTAGCTGCTACAGACGGTGTTATGGCTCAGACAAAAGAGCACATCCTGCTGTCCCGTCAGGTAGGTGTACCTTACATCGTAGTATTTATGAACAAATGTGATATGGTTGACGATCCGGAGCTGCTTGAGCTGGTAGACATGGAGATCCGTGAGCTGCTGAACGAGTACGATTTCCCGGGCGATGACACTCCGATCATTCAGGGTTCTGCTCTGAAAGCTCTGGAAGATCCGAACGGCGAGTGGGGCGACAAGATCATGGAGCTGATGGATGCAGTTGACAGCTGGATTCCGGATCCGCAGCGTGATACAGATAAAGACTTCATCATGCCTGTAGAGGATGTATTCACCATCACAGGACGTGGTACTGTAGCAACAGGCCGTGTTGAGGCTGGTGTTCTGCATCTGAACGAGGAAGTTGAGATCGCAGGTCTGAAAGAAGAGACCAGAAAAACTGTTGTAACTGGTATCGAGATGTTCCGTAAGCTGCTGGATGAGGCTCAGGCTGGTGATAACATCGGTGCTCTGCTTCGTGGTGTTCAGAGAACTGAAATCGAAAGAGGACAGGTTCTGGCTAAACCGGGCACTGTACACTGCCATACAAAATTCACAGCTCAGGTTTACGTTCTGACAAAGGACGAGGGTGGACGTCATACTCCGTTCTTCAACAACTACCGTCCGCAGTTCTACTTCCGTACAACTGACGTAACAGGCGTTATCTCTCTGCCGGAAGGTACAGAAATGTGCATGCCTGGTGACAACGTAGAGATGACCATCGAGCTGATCCATCCGATTGCTATGGATCAGGGTCTTACATTCGCTATCCGTGAGGGTGGACGTACTGTAGGATCAGGCCGTGTTGCATCCGTATTAGACTAATTTTAGTTGAATTTTAATATCTAAATAAAATAGATTGTATCCAAGCGCAGAAACCCCGAAAGTCGTAAAGCTTTCGGGGTTTTTTACACCCCTGCGGCAAAAAATCGCTGGACGATGGGCGGGAAAAGGTATATGATGAAGATAACAGAAGGTGTTAGCGCTGAAAAAAGTGAAAATTCAGAGGAGGCAAGAGGAGCATGAAAAGATATGAGATGATCAAAGAACTGTATGACAGCTGCCACGGAAAATCCAACAGTTACGTGGAAGAGATTGAGACGGAAGATCTCGATGAGTATATGAAAAAGTATATTACAAAACTCAGCGAATACTCAAAAGCGGAGCTGGATGACGGCAGTATATGCTATGAGGTAGTTACCAGCGGACTTAAGAGCAAGTATACTTTTAGTGAGATTTGAGCGTTCCAGTAAAAAAACTCTGTCAGACCCTCCGGATCGGAAACTGACAGAGCTTTTTTATTTTTACAGAAAAGTCCTTTGGACTTTTCAACGGAAGAAAATGCCGCGGAACACTATTCGCGCTGTTCCTGGCATTTGCATCGTTTCTCTCCGTAAATGCAGGATCTCAAACGTTTTTCATCTGTGATCGTCACAATTCCACGGGAAAGAGTCACGATGTTTTCTTTTTCGAAATATTTCAGCATCCGGGAAACCACTTCCCGAGCGCTCCCCAGATTTCGGGCGATCTGCTCGTGGGTCGTGTGCAGAACATTGGATTTGGTGCGGAGCGCTTCGTCCAACAGATAACCGGCAAGGCGTTTGTCAAAACTGGAAAAAAGAATCTGGTTCATCGCCCACATCACATCGGAAAAATGTTCCGTCGTTTCCTTATAAATATAGTTCTCGACATAAATATTCTGGTTCATTAAAGTACGGAAACAGGAGACATTCGTCACGATCAGCTCGGTGTCCTCGTCGGCTTCGATCTGGATATCAAAGTTGATCTCCTGGATGATACAGGAAGCGGAGAGGGTACATACCTGCCCGTCTCCCACACGGAAGAGGGTGATTTCCCGCGTGTCCCCGGACTGGATAAAAATACGTAGCTGTCCTTTCAGAACCAGCAGGATGCCGAGACAGTCATCGTCATGGGAATATAAAAAATCTCCCTTTTGGCAGGTCTGAAGCTGGGAGCAGGAGCAGAGCTGTTCCTGTTCTTTTGGATTCAGATGCGGCCAGAAGGGATAATATTGTTCAAGATAAGATTGCATAGGGAAAGATTGTTCTCTCATTTCACACCTCCGGCATAGAAATTTTTCGGGTCAGTGTTCTGTCAAAGAGCAGGACACCGGCGTTTTACAGTAGCAGCCGTCCCGGCGTCCGCTTTTTAGCGGCTGTCGGAACGGCTGCTTCAAATTTTTTATAAGTTTCTATAACCAGTGTAATCGAAAATGAGAAATTTTACAATCCCTTTTTAGTTACATGCGGCGATAAAGTCTTCCAGGTCATCCTGGGAGATCAGACCGATGGATTTTTTAACAACTTCCCCATTCTTGATAAAGAGCAGAGTCGGTACACTCATGATCTGATACTGGGTGGCAAGAGACATTTCCTCATCGATATCTACTTTGCAGAAGGTTACGTCCGGATGATCTGCTGCGGTTTCGTCCAGGATCGGCGCCAGCATTTTGCACGGTCCGCACCAGGTTGCAAAGAAGTCTACAACGGTCAGGCCGGAGTTGTTGATTACTTTTTCTTCGAAGTTCTGAGCATTTACTTTTTCAATTGCCATAATGAATACCTCCATAAAATTTATATTGATTTGTGTTTGTTTGCTTTCATGAGTTTAATTTATCATGAAACAGAGAAAAGTTCTGTGAGCAGGTCACATTGTAACTGTTCAGCCAACGAAACGACGATTGTTACACTGAGAAAAATCAAAGACGGCTTTACATGGTAACAGTATCTGCGGTAAAATAAAAATATATTCCTGCCCAGCGGAGAGGGTTCAGCGGGCAGGATTTTGTTGGGCATATCAGATACGATAAATTTCAGAAGAAGCAGGAGCAAAACAATGATTACGCGAGCGGATATCAGACAGGAGACAAATTCAGCCAGTTACAGCCGGGGACTTCAGCTATGGCGCAGCGGGAGTGTCAGAAAAATGGATGTGGAGGAAAAAGAACAGATTCCCGGGGAAACGGAGATGGAGATCCGGGCGGAAGTCCTGGGAAGCACCGGAAATTTCTATCAGGTACAGATTGCTGTGGATGAAAAGGGAGGAGAAATCCTCTCGGATATGTGTAACTGTCCGGCTCATGAGAAATACTGGGGACTGTGCAAACATTGCGTCGCCGTTATGATGGAATATATCGATTGGCGGAAGGCTCGAAGAGCGGAGAAGGAACAGAAAGCTGGAAAAGACGATGCGGAAGGACTAAAAAACCTGGAGAGCCTGCTGGGGGAGATGGGAGTGAAAAAGGGGACAGGAGAAATTATCGCTCCGGCACCTGAAAAGAAAGTAAAACCACGCAGTGTCAAAACGAGTCCCGGTCTGGCGGAACTGATGGCAAGCTATGCGATGCGGGATAAAGCGTTGTATCTTCCGGATGCGAAGAACGGGCAGGTAAAGCTGGAAGCAAATATTCAGCTGCAGTATCAGGGTATTCAGGCGGAGTTCCGGATTGGAATCGGGAGAATGTATGTACTGAAAAGCATTTCACAGTTTGCCGCCGCGGTCCTGAATCTGGATCAGGTCTCCTATGGGGTGAATCTGTCGTTTCTTCACTGTATGGAAGCGTTTACGCCGGAGTGCCGTCCGCTGGTCCGTCATCTGATCGAGCAGTCCAGGGAAAAGAACAGGATGTATCAGACGCCTTATGGAAAATGGTACTCTTATGAGTCAGACCGCTATCTTGCTATTGAGAGCTGGACCATAGACTCTTTTATGGAAGCGCTGGAGCAGGTAGAATTCACATTGGAAACCATGTCGAGGAAGGCAAAGAAAGGACAGCTGCAGGATGGTACGCCGCCTCTTGGACTCCAGCTTAGCGGGGATCAGAACGCTATGCAGCTGAAAGTTCCCGAGTTTACCTTTTTTGAAGGTCGTGACTGCACATATTTTTTCAAGGGAGCGACGATTTACAGAGCAAAGAATGAAGAACTGTCCGGGATCATGGTGTTTTTCCGTTATCTTCAGGAACGCAGGGAAAATTCCTGTACTATTGCCGAGGAAGATTACCCGGTATTCTGCCAGAACCTGCTTCCGGCGCTGGAACGGCTGTTCAAGGTGAAGAAGACATTGCCGGAACTGGCGCAATACCTGCCTCCTGAGGTGAAGTTCCATATTTATCTGGATCTTCCCGAGAAAGGAACCGTCACCTGCGGTCTATATTCGGTATACGGTGAACAGAAATTCAATGTTTTCAAGGACATCAACAGTATCTGGCAGATGTCCAGGGGCAGGGATGTCCAAAAGGAGATGGCTGTGTATTCCAGGATCATGCCGTACTGCACCGCCTATGATGGAATCCGGGAAGAGATGGTGATCCAGGGGGAGGACGCAGTTTACGAGTTTTTGACAAAAGGGATGGAAGAAATCCAGGAGCTGGGGGAAGTGTTTGTCTCCGATGCATTGAAGACCATTCACGTACTGCCTGCGCCGAGGGTTTTCGCCGGGGTGTCTCTGGAGGGAAATCTCCTGGAACTGACGCTGCATGCCGGTGATTTTTCCATGGAAGAACTGGCGAAGATCCTTTCCCGGTATGACCGGAAGAAGAAATATTACCGGATGAAAAACGGTGACTTTCTTCATATGGATGATGATGGCATCCGGGTACTGGCAAGTATGAGGGAGCAGCTGAAGCTGACAGAAAAAGAGCTGAAAAGCGGAACCGTGCTTCTGCCAAAATACCGCGCGCTCTATGTGGATGGCTGTTTTCGTGAGGAGGAGGCGTTCCTTCTGGAGAAAAACAGGGAATTCCGTGGACTGATCCGCAATATGAAGACCATAGAGGAGAACGATTTTGAACTTCCAAAGGGGCTGAATGCGGAACTGAGAGCGTACCAGAAACTTGGATTTGGCTGGCTGAAAACCCTGTGCAAAAATGGTTTTGGAGGAATCCTGGCGGACGATATGGGACTTGGAAAAACACTGCAGGTGATCACGTTCCTGTTGTCCGAGATTTCCGAGGCACAGCCGGGAGAGCGGAAACGGACCTTGATCGTCGCGCCGGCGTCATTGGTATACAACTGGAAAAGCGAGATCGAACGATTTGCGCCGGAGCTTCAGGTCTGCATGATTACTGGAAACGTGGAAGAGCGAAAGGAAAAGATTTATGGGCTGGGTGAACAGGAGATTGCGGTTACTTCCTACGATCTGCTGAAGAGGGATGTGGAGGAATACAGGGAAGTGCCGTTTTTCTGTGAGGTGATCGATGAAGCGCAGTTTATCAAGAATCCTTTGACCCAGGGAGCCAAAGCAGTCAAGCAGATACAGGCGGGCTTTCATATTGCGCTGACAGGAACGCCGGTGGAGAACCGCCTCAGTGAACTGTGGAGCATTTTTGACTACCTGATGCCGGGATTTCTGTACAGCTACCAGCAGTTCCGGGAGGAGATCGAGAGCCCAATCGTCCGGGAACAGGACAAGGAGGCGCTGGAACGGCTTCAGAAGATGATCCGCCCGTTTGTGCTGCGCCGTCTGAAGAAGGATGTGCTGAAAGATCTGCCGGACAAGATCGAGAAGAACGTATTTGCGAAGCTGGAAGGCGAACAGAGCGAACTGTACCGGGCGAGAGCACAGCGGCTGGCGATGGAGCTTCAGGGGCAGTCGGACGATGAGTTCCGGAACAGCAGATTCCAGGTATTGGCGGAAATCACACGGCTGCGGCAGCTTTGCTGTGACCCGGGGCTTTTGTATGAGGGGTATCATTCTTCATCGGCGAAGGTGGAGCTTTGTATGGACCTGATCCAGAATGCCCTGGAGGGAGGTCACAGGATCCTGCTGTTTTCCCAGTTTACCTCCATGCTGGAGCTGCTGGAACAGCGGATGAAAAAAGAGAAAATTTCCTGCTGTATGCTCACCGGAGCCACCAGCAAGGAGGAACGGGCACGGCTGGTGGAACGTTTCCAGAAAGAAGAGGTGCCGGTGTTCTGTATTTCTCTGAAAGCGGGAGGTACCGGGCTCAATCTGACGGCGGCGGATATTGTGATACACTTTGATCCCTGGTGGAATGCCGCGGTGGAGAATCAGGCGACCGACCGCGCCCACCGGATCGGACAGAAGCACGTGGTGAACGTCTACCGCCTGATCGCGAAAGATACCATAGAGGAAAGAATTCTGAAACTGCAGGAGGCGAAGAAAGAACTGGCGGAGCAGGTACTCTCCGGTGATGAATTGAAAAATGCTTCGTTTACAAAAGAAGAACTGCTGGAACTGCTGAAATGGAACTGAAGACAGAAGACAAATCCCCGCGCCGGAGCCCTGGATCAGGAGACTCCGGTGCGGGGATTTTGCTGCCAATTTTACAGAAGCTGGATGCCTACAGCGTCCGTCACTTCCAACGATTCTTTGGGCCAGATGGAACACTGTACTTCACCGATATGGGCTTTGCGGAGAAAGAACATACACAGGCGGGACTGGCCGATGCCGCCTCCGATGGTCAGCGGAAGCGTGCCGTCAAGGACACTCTTCTGGAATGGAAGGCGCGCCCGTTCTTCGCAGCGGCTCTTTTTCAGCTGGACTGCGAGGCTTTCCGCGTCCACACGGATTCCCATGGAGGAAAGCTCCAGCGCAATGTCAAGGACCGGATAATAGACGATAATATCACCGTTCAGCTTCCAGTCGTCGTAATCCGGAGCGCGTCCGTCGTGGGGCTCGCCGGATTTCAGCAGGTCTCCGATCTGCATCAGGAATACGGCGCCCTTCTCACGGACGATCTCATATTCCCGTTCCTTCGGCGTCAGATTCGGGTAAAGGTCTTCCAGTTCCTGAGAAGTGATAAAATAGATGTCTGCCGGAAGGATTTCATGGATATAGTCGTATTGGATAGACATATATTTTTCGGTATGTTTCAGGGTTTTGTAAATGGCTTTTACCACGCTGCGGAGTGTCTCTTCGTTGCGTTCTTCTCTGGTAATGATTTTTTCCCAGTCCCACTGATCCACATAGATAGAATGGATGTTGTCGGTCTCTTCATCCCGGCGGATGGCGTTCATATCGGTATAAATTCCCTCGCCCGGGCCAAAGCCATACTTCTGCAGTGCGTAGCGTTTCCATTTTGCCAGGGAATGTACGATTTCTGCCGGGGTGTGGTCCATATCCTTCAGCTCGAAAGAAACCGGCCGTTCCACACCGTTCAGGTTGTCATTCAGACCGGTTTCTGGATTTACGAACAAAGGAGCGGTAACGCGGAGCAGATTCAGCCGTTTGGTCAGCTCCTGCTGAAAAAAGTCTTTTACGGTTTTGATGGCGACCTGTGTGTCATGCAGGTTCAGTGCAGAGACGTAGCCCTGCGGAATGATGATTTCTCCCATATTATGTGCCCTCTTCTCTTAGAATGATTCTTATATTTTATCAAGTTACCCTGATAAAGCAAAAGATGCTATAGTTAATAGTTTATCATGTTTTTGCAGGAAAACAAGTCAAAAATACAGCGGTATTAAAATTTGATCACCAGTACGGGAATCGGCGGATGGTTCGGACGGTTGACGTACTGGGACTGGATTACCAGATAGTTTTTGCTGTCCAGGGATCTGAGAAATGCCAGTACCGTGTCCCGCTCTTCGAATCCCGTATCCTGTCCGCTGTAGATACATACGGTCATCAGTCCTCCCTTTTGCAGAAGGGAAAGACCGGTGGTTATGGCTGAGATACTGGAAGCGGCATGGGTGCATTTGCTGTGATCGCCGCCGGGAAGATAGCCAAGATTGAAGGTAATGCAGCTTACGCTGCCGGGAGCCGCGTAGTCGCCCATGGTTTCGTGGGAAGCCAGGAGCAGCCGGTAATTTTGCCAGGGGCAGACGGCTTCCAGACGTTTTCTTGTGTTGGCGAGCGCCTGTTCTTGAATATCAAAGGCAAGAACATGTCCCTGAGGCCCGGTCAGCTGGCAGAGCAGGGCGGTATCGTTGCCATTGCCCATGGTAGCGTCGATACAGAGATCGCCCGGCTGTATCTGAGAGCGGATAAACTGGCGGCACCAGTCGGTGACGGTTATGTTTTTCATGAGGTACCTCTTTTCTCCGGAGTATATTTCAGGTGTATGCGGGAAAGAGCCGGAAAATACCGGATCCTGCATAAGGTTCTGATGATTTTTATTATAGGCAGGGAAAAGAAATTTTACAAGTTGCAGAACCTTGACAGAGGTGCGGATTTTGTCTATAGTATAAAAGATATAAAAAAGAAAGGTTGCCGGAGTGTGATTGGAAATTGTTATTCGCGGGACATGTGCTGCCGCTAATAGGAATGGATTTTCAACAGGCTCTGAATACGAAAGAAGGTTTGTATGAAGAAAAACTATGAAGACTGGGAGGATGAAGAAGAGCTTCATGTGAAGCCGAAGAAAAATTCCTCCGGAAAGAAAAAATCCGGTAAGAAACGGAAGAAGAGAAAAAAATGGGTCAATGTACTGACGATCATTATGATCGTGATCGTACTGCTTCTTCTGGGGGTTTACGCGGTGATCAACCATTATTATGGAAAGAGTAATTATGTGAATGACAGCAGCATCCAGATCAACAGTGATGTGGAGACGGAGAGCACAGGAATTACCGATGAGGAGGCCGAGCAGCTGCAGACGGAGATCATCGAGCAGACCGAGGATATCACGCTGCCAAACGATGAAAATGTCTACAATATGCTCCTGATCGGCGTGGACCGCAGGGACACTTCCTGGTATGGAAATTCGGACTCCATGATCCTGATGTCCATCAATAAAGATACCAAACAAATCCATATGACATCGTTTATGCGTGATTTGTATGCAAATATCCCGGGTGTCGGCGTGAAAAAACTCAATGCCGCGTGTGCATACGGCGGCGGTCCGCTGGTAGTAAGGACCATCGAGGACAATTACAAGATACCGATCGACAACTATGCGAGCGTAGATTTTGACGCCATGATCGATATTGTAGATCTGGTTGGCGGCGTTGAGATCGATATCAGTGAAGAAGAAATGCGGGTGGCGAATAATTATATCAATGAAATGTGCAATCTGCAGGGAGAGAGCGTAAGCGCACATCGCCTGACCAGCAGCGGTCCTCAGCTGATGGATGGTTACCAGGCGGTTGCCTACGCCCGCATCCGTTACGTGGGAAATGCGGATTACGAGAGAACCGAGCGGCAGAGAGAGGTTCTGGAAAAAATCATGCAGAAATGCGGCAGTCTCGGCGTGACGGAACTGAATTCTCTTGCGGACGCGGTTCTGCCGAAAGTAACGCATAACATCGATCAGAGTACCCTGCTGTCACTGATCGGTCAGCTCCCGACGATCCTTTCTTATGAGGTCGTTCAGAGCCGTGTTCCGTATGACGGATTATACAGCAGCCGGGGTGAAATGCTGGTTCCGGATTTCAGTGCTACGATCCAGCGGCTGCAGACAGAGATATACGGAAGTTCTACCGTAGGACAGTAAAAATCATCGTTGCTTTTCAAGAAAAAGGGCTGTGAAAAAATGGGAAATCATTTTTTCACAGCCTTTTTTCTTTTGCCCTGAGTGTTTGGATACGCGTGCAATGTTCGGAAGTTTTGCCAGGCTTCGTATATACCGGTCTGTTTTCTAACGTTTTCTTCGCTTTCTTTTTTAAAAGACTTAACAATAAGATTTTGAATGTTGAGAAAACATTTTGACGGTGTCAGGAAAAAGAAAGCTTATGTATGTTTTCTACAAGATTATTATGATGAAAAATAGATGAAAGAGGAGGAAAATCCGGGCTATCTTTGTAAAAAACATAGAAATAAGGACAAAATCCGTGGATTTACTCAATTTTTACAAAGCCTGCCGGGAGCAATTTACATTTGTTTTGTAGAATAATAACAGCCACAGCGGAAAGAGCGTGGAAAGGATGGAGGAAAAAGAAATGTCAGAATTGCTTCTGAAGAATGTATGTAAGATGTATGACAGGAAACAGTATGCGGTCCGTGACTTCTCGCTGAAAATCGAAGACGGAGAATTTGTGATTTTTGTAGGGCCGTCGGGATGTGGAAAATCAACGACGCTCCGGATGATCGCAGGCCTTGAGGATATCACCAGCGGGGAACTGTGGATTGACAAACAGCTTTGTAATTACGTGGAAACGAAGGACAGAGATTTGTCCATGGTATTTCAGAATTATGCGTTGTATCCGCAGATGACCGTATACGATAATATGGCGTTTGCTCTGCAGATCCGGAAAGTTCCGAAAAAGGAAATTGATAAAAAGGTGCATGAGGCGGCATCGATTCTCGGTATCGAGCATTTGCTGAAACAACGTCCGGGAGCGCTTTCCGGCGGACAGAAACAGAGAGTTGCGATCGGAAGCGCGATCATGAGAGAGCCGAAAGCCTTTTTGATGGATGAACCGCTCTCCAATCTGGACGCAAAACTGAGAGCACAGATGCGTGTGGAACTTTCAGAGTTACATAAAAGACTGGGCGCAACGATGATATATGTGACCCACGACCAGACGGAGGCGATGACGCTGGGGACAAGGATCGTTGTCATGAAGGACGGCTATATTCAGCAGGCGGACACACCGAAGGAGGTTTACGACAATCCGGCAAACCGGTTTGTGGCAGGTTTTATCGGTTCCCCGTCGATGAATTTCTTTGAAGGAAAGATCCGGCCGACGGACAAAGGCGCAGACTTTGAATTCACCAACGGCCTGAGGCTGGAAATTCCGGAAAATAAGGCATTTGCACTGGCAAATGAATACAGAAACAAAAACGTGATCCTCGGTGTGCGGCCGGAACATTTCTTTGCGGAAGTGGTTCAGAAAGATCCGAAAGCGGATTACACTAAGCGTACCCTGAGCGGAAAGATCGTGGCAAGAGAGATGCTGGGAGCAGAATCCATGTTTTATCTGGAGGAAACATTCGCAGGCGAGTTTGCCGTACGCCTCCCGGTGGAAACAAAGGGACGGGTCGGCGAAGAGATGGCGCTGTTTGTGGATATGGACCGGGTGCATTTCTTTGATGCGGATACAGAAAAAAATATTTTTTATCGTGGAGGTCAGCAATGAAACAGTTTACGGAAAAATTAAAAGGAGGAAGCGCTTATCTTTATTTGATTCCCTGTTTCCTTGTTTTTGCAGTCTTCTTGTTTTATCCTTTTGTGAAAACAATTTATCTGAGTTTGTTTCTGACGGATAAGCTGGGACAGGCGAAAATCTTTGTGGGTCTGGATAACTATACGGAACTGCTTACCTCAGATTCTTTTTATAACAGTCTTCTGGTGACAGTGATTTTTGTGGTGATCGTAGTAATCGGAAGCATGCTGATCGGACTGATTGGCGCGGTTCTTTGCAGCAAAGCATTCCCCGGCATTCGCGTCTTCAGTACTTCCTATGCGCTTCCGATGGCTATCGCATCCAGCGGCGCTGCTATGATCTTCAAGATTATCCTGAACCCTACGATCGGTATTCTCAATAAGTTGACAGGACTTGACATTAACTGGATTGCCGATCCGAAATATGCGCTGATCTGTGTGGCGGTTCTCACGGCATGGCTGAACAGCGGCATCAACTTCCTGTATTTTTCTGCTGGACTGGGCAATATCGATGAATCCATTTATGAGCGTGCTTCGGTGGACGGAGCAAACGGAATTCAGAAGTTTTTCCGCCTGACTCTGCCGGGTCTGAGCCCCATCATGTTCTATACACTGGTGGTAAATATCATTCAGGCGTTCCAGTCCTTCGGACAGATTAAGATTTTGACTGCGGGCGGACCGGGAGAATCCACGAACGTGATTGTGTACTCGATCTACCGGGATGCATTTTTTAACTACCGGTTTGGAAGCGCGGCTGCACAGTCTGTCATACTGTTTCTGATCATTATGGCGCTTACGCTTGTTATGTTCAAGATCGAAAAGAAAGGAGTCAAGTATTAAAATGGCTGCGATCAATCATTCAATTACAATGGAGCAGGGTACTTATAATGAGGAGGAAGTTGCAAAGCTTCACAGTTTGATGAATGCCCGTGCTCTGAGAAAGAAACGAATCCGTAAGGCTGTTCTGGTAAGTGTGAATATTATTTTTGCATTATTCATGCTGTTTCCGCTGCTGTATTCTGTCAGCGTTTCGATCATGCCTTCCGATGAACTTTTCACAATGGAAATGAATCTGATCCCGTCCCACCCGACCTTTGACAACTACGTCCGGGCTTTTACACAGGTTCCGCTGGTACGGTTTATCCTGAACTCTTTTCTGGTGGCGGGATGTATCACCCTGGGACAGATCATTACCTGTTCCCTGGCAGCATTCGCATTCTCATTTCTCAATTTCAAGGGAAAGAATGTGCTGTTTATGCTGGTGATGGCGACGATGATGGTTCCCGGCGAAGCGGTTATCATTTCCAACTACCTGACAGTCAGCAGTCTGAATCTTCTGGATACCTACATTGTACTGATTCTGCCGTCTCTGACTTCCGCAATGGGAATCTTCCTGTTCCGTCAGTTCTATATGACGTTCCCGATCTCTCTGTATGAGTCGGCGAAGCTGGACGGCTGCGGCAATCTGAGATTTATTGTCAAGATTCTGATACCGCTTACAAAATCCGCGATCGGAGCTATGGCGGTGTATACCTTCATCAATGCATGGAACATGTATATGTGGCCTTTGCTGGTTACGGGTTCCGAGGAAATGCGTACCGTACAGATCGGTATCAGTATGCTGAACAGTGTAGACGCACAGTCCATCACTCTGATGATGGCAGGTGTTGTGGCAATCATCATTCCGTCCATGGTCATCTTTATCGTCGGACAGAAACAGCTGATCAGCGGAATGTTTTCAGGCGCAGTCAAAGGCTGACCTGTTGATTGATATATGAAAAAAGAAGAGGAGAAAATGTATGAAAAAAAGAGTAATCGCATCAATTCTTGCGGCGGCGATGGTGATGTCTTCCCTCGCAGCCTGCGGCAACAACGATTCCGCTGCGGCGAGCGGAAGTTCCGTGTCCGGCACTTCCAGCGCGTCATCTGAAAGCGGATCCTCCGAGGGATCCGGAGTGATCACGGATAACTTTGCAAATGTGGACACCAATGGAACAACCGTAACTTTCTGGCATTCCATGGGCGGCGTCAACGGCGAGGCAATGGATTATCTGGTAAACAAATTCAATGAAGAAAATACAGACGGAATTACGGTCGAGGCAGTTTATCAGGGCGAGTACGACGATACGATCAATAAGCTGAAAAGCGCTCAGATTGGAAATATGGGAGCGGATCTGGTTCAGATTTATGACCTGGGAACCCGTTTCATGATCGATTCCGGATGGATCATCCCGATGCAGGAAATGATCGATGCGGACGGCTATGATATCTCACAGATTGAGCCGAACGTAGCGGCTTACTACACGACGAAGGACGGCAATATGTATTCCATGCCGTTCAATTCCTCCACACCGCTGCTGTATTATAACAAGGATATGTTTGAAGCGGCAGGCATCACAGAGGTGCCGGCCAGTCTTCCGGAAATCGCAGAGATCGGCGATGCCCTTATGAATCAGGGCGGCGCTCAGGAAGTGCTTGCAATCAGTATTTACGGATGGTATTTTGAGCAGTTCCTCTGCAAACAGGGACTGGAGATGGTAGACAACGGCAACGGACGTGAAGAGGCGGCGACCAAAGTCGTATTTGATGAGAACGGCGGCGCGCTGAATATCCTGAATGCATGGTATGACTTGTATGAGCAGGGATATGCTCCAAATGTGGGACGTTCCGGAAGTGATACTGCGACTACAGACTTTACCTCAGGAAAAGCGGCGATGATGCTGGGATCCACCGCTTCTCTGAAACAGGTTCTGGAAGACAGCGGCGGAAACTTTGAGGTTGGAACCGCATATTATCCGGCAGTCAGCCCGGACGACCAGGGCGGTGTTTCCATCGGAGGAGCATCTCTGTGGGCACTGAACAACAACGATGAGAAGCAGGCGGCAGCTACCTGGAAATTTATCAAGTTCCTGATTTCTCCGGAATCTCAGGCATACTGGAACGCACAGACCGGTTACTTCCCGATCGTTACCGCGGCACAGGACGAGCAGGTATTTAAGGACAATATCGCACAGTATCCGCAGTTCCAGACCGCACTGGATCAGCTGCATGATTCCGCACCGGAATATGCCGGCGCGCTGCTGAGCGTCTTCCCGGAATCCCGTCAGATCGTTGAGACCCAGATCGAAGATATGCTCAATGGAAATGTGACGCCGGAAGAGGCAGTGACAAACATGGCAGACGAGATCAACAAGACGATTGAAGAGTATAATCTTGTAAACGGCTGATAAATTGTATTTCTGACATTTCATAAATCAAATACCCCGCAGCAGGCTGTGGGGTATTTTTGACAACAGTTCAGCATGCTGAATTGTTACGGCATTTGGTTTATAATAGAGAAAGATCAGATGATCTTTTCATACAGGTAGGAGGAAGAAGAAAATGAACAAAGTGAAAATTTTTGCTCACCGGGGAGCAAGCGCATACGCCCCGGAAAATACCCTGGAGGCATTCCGGCTGGCGATGGAGCAGGGAGCGGACGGCATTGAACTGGACGTCCAGATGACGAAAGACGGGGAATTGGTGGTGATTCATGACGAGACCATCGACCGCGTCAGCAATGGAAATGGCGCGGTACGTGATTACACCCTGGAGGAACTGAAACAATTTTCGGTATCCAATCACTTTGAACAGTATCCGGATGTCAAGATCCCGACGCTGCGGGAAGTCCTGGAACTGGTAAAGCCGGGGACGATGGAGATCAACATCGAATTAAAAACAGGAATCTACTGGTATCCTCAGATTGAGCAGAAGGTTCTCGAACTGGTAAAAGAAGAAGGAATGGAAGAACGGATCATCTATTCGTCGTTCAATCATTACAGTGTGCAGAAGATCAGAGAACTCTCCCCGGAAGCGGAGACTGCCTATCTGATTGGAGATGTGATGCTGGATGTGGCGGATTATACCAGAAATACAGGGATCAAAGGGCTCCATCCGGCAATTTTTCATGTGAAAATGGCGGATTTCCTGAAAGAATACAAAGAAAGCGGTATTGCCCTGCGCGTCTGGACCGTCAATGACAAGGATCAGATCCGCTGGCTGATCGACGAGGGAGTGGATGCTGTGATCACCAATTATCCGGATCGTGGCCTGGAAGCGAGAAAAGAGGCAGAGGCGGAGAACGAGGAATGCTGAAGGACAAGAAACTGTTTCTGCTGGACATCGACGGAACCGTCTGCAAAGGAGAACAGCTGATCAGCGGAACCCGGGAATTTCTGGAGGATCTCAAAGAGAGCGGCGGGCAGTATGTGTTTATCACCAACAATGCGACAAAAAGTATTTCGGACTACATTGCCTCTTTTCAGAAGATGGGAATCCCGTCGGACTACTCAAATTTTATCACTGCCTCCTATGCGACGGTTCAGTATCTGAAGCAGCATCACAGCGGAGAATTGATTTATGTACTGGGAACCCGTTCCTTTTTGCGGGAACTGAAGCGCAGCGGGATCCGTGTGACGACGGACTGGGAGGATGAAGGGATTACCTGCGTGCTGGTGTCTTATGACAATCAGCTGACTTATGAAAAGCTGGAGGACACCTGCCGGATCCTGATGAGTCCGGAGGTGGATTATCTCGCGACCAATCCGGATTATGTCTGCCCGGTGGAGTTCGGCTATGTACCGGACTGCGGATCGATCTGTGAAATGCTGGGACATGCGGTAAAGAGGACGCCTTATTTCATCGGTAAGCCGGAGACGGCAATGGTGGAGTTTGCACTGCGGCAGAATCACTTTACCAGGGAAGAAACGCTTGTGGTCGGGGATCGGCTGTATACGGATATCCTCTGCGGACACAACGCAGGTGTGGAGACGGCGCTGGTCCTGACTGGAGAGGCAACGGCGGAGGAAGCCAAAAAAGCAGAGACTGCGCCGGATTATATTTTTGCATCCATCGGGGAGCTGTACCGCGAATGGAAATAAAAGAAAAGACTCGTCAGGTATTCCAGGAAGGATCAAACTGACGCAGATCTTCCAGCGTGTCAAATTCATGGATGACGCCGGAAGGGTATTTTCGGATATACATGGATAGTTCGGATAAGTGTTTCATATATATTTTTTCCCACAGAAGGTCACGGGTTTCAGGAAGATCGTATTCCTGTTCAAGAATTGCAAGAAACTTTCGGGAAAATTCCCGGTCGAAATAGACGTGTCCCAGCATATACCAGGAATCGCGGCCGCCGATCACCACATCGGTGATCTTTCCGTTTTCATCGGTGGTCAGACAGTATTCTTCTGTGGGACCGTCTGCATACAGTGCGGAATAGCAGGCATGGTACTGATAGGGCTCAAAAACATTTTCCGTAAAGTAATTGTCGGCGGAACAGATATAGCTGTTTCCCAGGTATTTCCGGGCAGCGTACACGGACGAATGGTTGTTCCGTGTCTGGTATTCCGGATTGTAGATCAGCCGGACCGGATATTTGTCGGCAAGATAGCGGAATTTTTCCTGCAGATATCCGGTGACCACATAGATTTCAGGGATCCCTGCCTCCAGGAGCTGGGAAATCTGCCGTTCGATCAGGATTTCGCCGCGCACATTCAGCAGCGCCTTGGGCGTGGTGTAGGACAGCGGAGCAAACCGGGAGGCGAATCCCGCAGCCAGGATGATGGCATTTTCCACCCGGTATTCGGAAATTTTATCGTATTCTTTCTTTTTCAGGTGTTCCAGAAATGTATTCTCATTCATGTGGCGAAAGCTCCTTTCTTCGATTCGGAGCCTGCCTGCAGATTCCTTTTGGTAATCTGCAGGCAGGCTCCGAATCATGTTCGCAAACTGTTGCCGCAAACTTGCTGCTGCGGCTTGTTTTCATTGTATTGTATAAGATTCCCTGTGTCAAGCTAAGAAAATTGTAAGGTATTTTGGACGTTCATCTATTGAAAACATTGGTAAAATGTAGTAAGGTAATAGTTGTAAAAAAGTGAATAATGGGAGGAAGCTATGATGAAGAGAAAAGTTTTGGCGGCTATGGCTCTCGCTGTAACCATCAGTGCCGTGCCGTTGACAGCTTATGCATCTGCAACTGTTTCCGATTCCACATCTGTAAATACAGAATCTCAGGTGAATAGTGAATCGCAGGATTCTGTAGCGACTCCGACGCCGGCTTCAGGCGATGCATCTACTCCAACGCCGGAACCGAGTACGACGGTGGAACCGGAAACATCACCTAATCCCACGACGACAGTGACTCCGGCTCCGACGGAAACGCCGGCGGCAACGGAAGTTCCGGCTTCTGCTGAGACTCCAAGTCAGTCTCCGACCGAGGCTCCAACGACAACGCCGACTGAGACACCGGAGCAGCCTGAGTATAAGGCGGGATGGAATTCTGTTGATGTGGAAGGCAAAAAGCAGTGGTTCTTCTATGATGCAGAGGCGAAAGCTCCAAAGACCGGGCTGTTTACAGAAGGGGATAAGACTTATCTGGCAGCAGCAGACACCGGATATCTTCTGACCGGCGTACAGTCCATCGAAGAGAATGGTACAGTACATACGTATTACTTCTCCGAGGAAGGTGGACAGCCAGGTACAGACAGTGCTTACGGTACACGGGTTACCGGCCTTGCGGCGGATGGAAAATATTACGGACCGGATCTGGCAGTAAATAAACTTGTTCAGGTGAACGGGGGTACATATTACGCTGGAGCGGACGGAACATTCGTAAAGGACGGTTTTGGTACTGTAGGCGAAAAGACCTATTACTTCGACAAAGAAGGAAAGCTGTTTACAGGTGAAGGCTGGATCACCGTTCAGGATCAGACTTACTATATTGTAAAAGACAATAATCAGGAAAGTGTAGTCTGCAAGGACGGTAATGAGGAATCTACGGATGAGAAAACCAGCTGGCTGAAGCTTGACGGCAGTTGGTATCTGCTGGATCGCGCAGACGGACATCGCCTGACCGGACTTCAGAAAAATGAGAATGACCTTTATTATCTGGATCCGGCACAGGAAGGAAAGATGTTCACGAGTACCAATCAGGAAGATGGCTGGCTGAACCTTGACGGCACCTGGTACTTCTTCCGCGGCTGGGGCGGTGCGCTGAACAACGGCTGGAACAAGCTTGGAAACGACTGGTACTGGTTCCATGAAGACTGCTCGATGGGAAGTGCTGAGTGGATTGATGATGGAGAAAACCTCTACTACGTGAGAGACTGGGGCGGAATGCTCCATGACCAGTGGCGTCAGGAAAACGGAATCTGGTATTATTTCCGCGGCTGGGGCGCAGCATTAAATAATGGCTGGAGCAAGATTGGAAATGACTGGTACTGGTTCAACAGTGACTGTACCATGGCAAGCGCCCAGTGGATCGAAGAGGGAGGAAACCTCTACTACGTGAGAGACTGGGGCGGAATGCTCCATGACCAGTGGCGTCAGGAAAACGGCGTTTGGTATTACTTCCGCGGCTGGGGCGCAGCATTGAACAATGGCTGGAGCAAGATTGGAAATGACTGGTACTGGTTCAACAGTGACTGCAAGATGGGCAGCGATCAGTGGCTGCAGCAGGGAAATGACTGGTACTACCTGAGAGACTGGGGCGGAAGACTTCACGACCAGTGGTATAAGGTAGGAAATGACTGGTATTATTTCGGAAGCGATGGAAAAATGCTGCATGATCAGTGGCTGCAGCAGGGAAATAACTGGTATTACCTGAGAGGCTGGGGCGGAAGACTGCATGATCAGTGGTTTACGAAAGATGGAAAAACTTACTATTTCCAGAGTTCAGGCGTACGTTACCAGAACGGAACCTTTGTTATTGACGGAAAGAGCTATACCTTCGATGCAAACGGATGCCGTGTGGACGCCGGATGGACTTATATAGACGGTTACCGTCGTTACCGCAATGCAGACGGAAGTCTGAGCAATGATGTAAGCGCGATTTTCAACCCGAGTTCAAAATATATCACTGTAGACCGTATTCGTGGCATCACCACAATCTATGGTTACAACAGTGAGACCGGAAAATACGATACACCGATCAAATCCATGTGGTGTTCCGTTGGTAATCCGATCACTCTTTCCGCTGCCGGAACCTATAACATTGGCTGGCAGCTGCGGAGCAAGAAGATGGTTGGCGCAGGAAACTCTTATGTATGCTGGGCATCTTATGTATCCCAGATTTACGGAGCGGTTTATTTCCACGGAGTTGCGAGCGGAAGCCCGGATCTGAACTCTGTAGCAAAATCCGATTTTGAAGCACTCGGAAGACCGATGTCTCACGGATGTATCCGTCTGGCAGCGTGTGATGCAAAATGGATTTATGAAAATGTAAAAGGCGGAACCACCGTACAGATCGGCGACAACTTTGGATGCCCGATGAGCAACCCGGTTCGTTATCAGTGGACTGGCGGAGCTTACGGCCCGGATCCGACATACAGCTGATAAATTTAAGTATTAATATGTATTCAAGCGGAGCTGCTGCACCAGCTGATGAAAATCAGCGGTGCAGCAGTATTTTTTTGTTTTCGTCCGTTTAAACCCCAAAAAGTCACGTTGCTTTCAATCGTCTCGTGTGGTAACATTAAGGTATTACGGTTCACTGCGTGAACGGCAATACGCTTTACGATAGAAACAATTTGTAGCAGAAAGAAGGAAAAAACATGAAGATCGAAGAATGGTTGGGGCAGGATAACCAGTTGGGGATGGATATCTGGAAAAATAAATACTGCCAGGATGGGGAAGATTTTGAACAATGGCTGGAGAGGATCAGCGGGGGAAACCGGGAGATTGCCCAGTTGATCCGTGAGAAAAAATTTCTGTTCGGAGGCAGAATTCTTTCCAACCGGGGACTGGAGAACCAGGGACGGAAAGTCAGTCTGTCCAACTGTTATGTGGTGACGCCTCCGGAGGATAATATTGAGAGCATTTTTGAATGCGCGAAGAAACTGGCGCGCACTTACAGTTATGGCGGCGGCTGCGGGGTGGATATTTCTGGTCTTGCGCCGCGGGGAGCGAAGATCAATAATGCGGCAAAGGAAACCAGCGGCGCCGTATCCTTTATGGAGCTGTATTCTCTGGTAACGGAGCTGATCGGACAGAACGGACGCAGGGGCGCGCTGATGATCTCCATCGACTGTTCCCATCCGGATGTGGAAGCTTTTGTGGATCTGAAGACAGATCTGAACAAGGTGACAAAAGCCAATATTTCCGTCCGCATCAATCGGGAATTCATGGAAGCCGTAAAAAACAATCAGATGTACCGTCTGCATTATACCCGGGAGGCTACCGGGGAAACGATTGAAAAAGAGATCAATGCAAGGGAGCTGTTCCGACATATCGCCGAGGTTAACTGGGATTACGGAGAGCCGGGGGCATTGTTCTGGGACCGTGTCTGTGAGTGGAACCTTCTGAGCAATACGAAGGAGTTCCAGTTTGCCGGGGTCAATCCGTGTGCGGAAGAGCCTCTTCCGGCAGGAGGAAGCTGTCTGCTGGGAAGTCTGAACCTGTCCGAGTTTGTGCGGGATGCGTTTACGGACCATGCATCCTTTGATTTTGACGGTCTGAAACATGCAGTGAAAGTCTCGGTCCGTGCCCTGAATGAGGTGCTGGAAGAGGGACTGCCGATGCATCCGCTGCCGGAACAGCGGGAAAGCGTCAATGACTGGCGGCAGATCGGGCTTGGAATCATGGGTCTGGCGGACATGCTGATCAAGATGGGTATCACTTACGGGGAATCGGAGGCGCTGGAACTGTGCGATCAGATCGGATTCCTGATGGCGGATACAGCGATTGCGGCTTCCGCGATGCTGGCGAAGGAAAAAGGTCCTTTCCCGAAATATAAACAGGAAAATATTCTCAGTACTCCATACTTCCAGGCAAATACTTCTGAGGGAACCGTAGAGCTGGTGAAGAAATACGGCATGCGCAATTCACAGCTCCTGACGATCGCTCCGACGGGAACCCTGTCCACGATGCTGGGGATTTCCGGAGGTATTGAGCCGGTATATGCGAATTATTATGAGAGAAAAACGGAATCTCTCCACGGCACCGATGTATATTACAAGGTGTATACAAAGATCGTGGAAAATTATATGAAAGATTTCAAGATTACGGACGATTCCAATCTGCCGGAATATTTTGTCACGGCGATGGCTCTGGAATACCATCAGAGGATCGATATGCAGTCGGTATGGCAGCGTCATATCGATGCGTCCATCAGTTCCACAGTCAACGTTCCGAACCGCTTTACAGTGGAAGAGACGGAGAACCTGTATCTGTATGCCTATGAAAAAGGACTGAAGGGAATCACGATCTTCCGGGACGGATGCCGGAGACTGGGAGTACTCAGCACGGAAGAAACGAAAAAATCGGGTCCGGTGGCAGGAGACGGCCTGAAGAGAGGAGAGATCGTTTTGGTGACAGACGATGTCCTGGGCAAAAAGAGAAAGCTGATCACCGGCTGCGGAAGCCTGCACTGTATTGCGCTGTTTGATCCTCATACCGGCGCTTTGCTGGAAACTTATCTGAGCAAAGGTTCCACTGGCGGATGCAACAACTTTATGATCGGACTGTCCCGAATGATCTCTATCAGCGCCCGGGGAGGTATTGATATTTATACGATCATCGACCAGCTGAATTCCACCGGTTCCTGTCCGTCCTACTCTGTGAGACGCGCGACCCACAAAGACACCAGCAAGGGAAGCTGCTGTCCGATGGCGGTGGGAAATGCCCTGCTGGATATGTACAATGAGGTGCAGCAGGAGATTGCGCAGAAGAGCGCCAAAGAGCCGGCAAAGAAGATCCCGAAGCCAAAGGCGGTTCAGGCGAGCCCCAGGGACAAAATGATCTGCCCGGAATGCGGTGAGCCGCTGGTATTTGAGGGCGGCTGCAATGTCTGCAAGAGCTGCGGATGGAGCAAATGTTTTTGATGGCTGACGCAGCAAGTAAGACATGTACGAAAGAGACATCCGGCAGCATAAAAGCGATTGCAGAGAAGATATAAGGAGGCGGAGATGGAGAAAATATGTGAAAAAAGCGCATCCGCTGTGGAAAACCAGTGGCCCGGAGTGCCGCAGATGTGGAAACTTGAGACAAATCTGGATGACTGCACCGGAGAAGCGCTTGGATATACGATGGAGAAACTGCTGGAAGCGGGTGCGGCAGATGTCTGGTATCAGCCGATTTATATGAAGAAAAATCGTCCGGCAGTGATGCTCTGTGTGCTCTGCCGCCTGGAACAGAAGGAATGTCTCGAACGGATCATTTTTGAGAACACTACAACCATCGGGATCCGGTATCAGCCGGTATGGCGGGATACCCTGCAGCGCCGTCTGGAACAGCGGCCGACCCGCTACGGTTCGGTGCAGGCGAAGGTCTGCGAACTGGAGGGAAGGCTGCGAATCTATCCGGAGCATGAGGAGATCCGCAGAGTCTGCGAAGCCGCCGGTTTGGGCTATGAGCAGGTGCGTCAGGAGGTCACGGCGGATCTGAATGAAAATTCGGACAACCGTCCGGAACAGCGGACAGAACCGCGTTTGGAAAACAGGAAGGAGAAGTGAGGATGAAACTGGAACAGAAGAGACAGCAGCTTCTTGCGTATTTGAATCAATGTGCCGAAACCGATGTGGCGCTGGCATTTTCCGGCGGAGTGGATTCCAGTCTGCTTCTGAAGATCGCCAGTGACTGCGCGGAACAGAAGGGTACGAGAGTGATCGCGGTGACTTTCCAGACCAGGCTGCATCCCCCATGCGATATGGAGGCGGCGGTACAGACGGCAAGAGAAATGGGCGCGGAGCATGTGGTGCTTCAGGTGGATGAACTGGAGATGGAGGAGATCCGCCAGAATCCGGAAAACCGCTGTTATCTGTGCAAAAAGAATCTTTTCGGGCGGCTGAAAGCGTTTGCCGATGAGAGAGGGATTCCATGCCTGATGGACGGAACAAACGAAGACGATCTTCATGTTTACCGTCCGGGGCGCAGGGCGCTGGAGGAATACGGAGTGCAGAGCCCTCTTGCCCGCTGCGGCGTGACAAAGCAGGAAGTGCGGGAACTGGCGGCTGCCTGTGGTATCTCAGCGGCCAGCCGTCCGTCCACCCCGTGTATGGCAACCCGTCTGCCCTACGGAAGCTGGCTGTCCTATGAACTGCTGGACAGAATCGCGGAAGGCGAGGAATGGCTGAGAGACCGTCTGGGCGCCCAGACGAATATCCGGCTGCGGGTGCATCAGGATATTGCGCGGATCGAGACGGATGAAAAAGCAATGCCGGAACTGCTGAGATGGCGGGAGGAAGCAGTGCAGAAGCTGCAGGAACTGGGATTTTCCTACGTCACACTGGATCTGGAAGGCTTCCGCTCCGGCAGTATGGACAGAAAGATCGGTAAGGAAAAAGAACAGGAGTAAACAGATGAAGGCAATTTTAAGCGCTGATAGAAACTGGGGAATCGGATATCAGAACAAACTGCTGGTGAGTATCCCCTCCGATATGAGATTTTTTCGTGAAATGACAGAGGGAAAGGTCATTGTGATGGGTAGGAAGACCCTGGAGAGCTTTCCCAATGGCCTGCCGCTGAAAAAACGTATCAATGTTGTTTTGACTCACGACAGAAGCTATCAGGTCAAAGATGCGGTGATCGTCCACGATAAGGAAGAATTGCTGGAAGAGCTGAAAAAATATCAGGAGGATATTTTTGTGGTTGGAGGCGGTTCTGTCTATGAGCTGCTGCTTCCTTACTGTGATACCGCCTATGTGACAAGAATTGATATGGAGTATCAGGCAGATACCTTTTTCCCGGATCTGGATCAGGATCCGGAATGGGAACTGACCGAGGAAAGTGACGAACAGACCTGTTTCGACATCGAATTTACTTTCACCGTTTACAGGAGAAAACAGAAGAACTAAATTTTATGCGGTTTGAGAAAACGCCCCGGAAGTCTTTTGAGGAAGACTTTCGGGGCGCTTTTTTATCGTGCCATTTCCAGCATCTTATTTTTGATATCCTGTTCCAGCTGCGTCAGTTCAGCTTCGGCGGCTCTTCGTTTCTGCCGTCCGTCCTCCTGGATCTTCATCACTTCATCCAGGGTGGAGATCAGCGTCATGTTGGTCTGCTTCAGCGTTTCCAGATCGACAATGCCGCGCTCGGATTCCTTTGCGGTTTCGATGGTAGCCATCTTGAGATTCTCGGCATTTTTCTTCAGAAGCTCGTTGGTCATATCCGTCACCTGGCGCTGTGCCTTTGCCGCTTCTGTGGAATGATGAATGCCAAGGGCGATGACCATCTGGTTTTTCCAGAGCGGGATCGTATTGACGATGGTGGACTGGATCTTCTCCGCCATCACGGAATCGTTGTTCTGGATCATGCGGATCTGTGGGGCAGTCTGGATGGAAACCATACGGGTCAGCTCCAGATCGTACAGTTTTTTCTCAAAACGGATGCAGAGGTCTTCCAGATCTTTTGCAGCCTGAGCGTCTTCTGCAAGGCCGGAGAGCTGTGCCTTGTTTTTCTTTTGCTGAAGGTCTGTGGATCTTACCAGTTCCAGCTTTTTCTTGCCTGCCATGATGTACATGGTAAGTTCTTTGAAATAAGCCAGATTCTGCTGGTACATCTGATCCAGTACGGCGATGTCCTTGAGCAGCTGACGCTGATGTCCCTCCAGGGTGTCGCAGATCTTATTGACATTGACCTCAGCTTTTTCGTATTTTGCCTTCATCGCGGCAAGTTTGTTGCTGCTGCGTTTGAAGAAGGAGAATGGACCCTTCTCTTCCTCCGCGGCGTCAAAAGCGCGGAGCTCTGTGACAACGCCTGCCAGAAGGTCGCCGACCTCGCCGAGATCCTTGCTGCGGACATTTTCCAGTGTCTTTTCGGAAAAATCCGCCATCTTTTTCTGGGCGCCGGCTCCATACTGGAGGATGCCGTTGGTGTTATTCAGATCGATCTGTGAGACAAAGCTGTCCACAATGCTGCGTTCTTCCTGGGAGAGGACGGATTCGTCCATGATCTCCTGCTTTTTTTCCTCCTGTACGGCGGGGGCTTCCGGTTCCGGAGCGCCGAAGCTGAGCGTCGGGGCTGCGGTAAAATCTTTTACTTCTTCACTCATGATGCTTCTCCTTTTAGAACTTCATTTTATTTCCTGTCAGGCCTTCCTGTGCCAGCATGGTCTCCAGCACGGAGATATCGGAAGAGATATCCCAGGCGGTACTCTGGAACAGGTCGTTCAGCAGTGTTTCAAACGCGTTGTTGATGGTATCAAGGGTTTCCTCGATTTCTTTTTTTGTCTTGAGGATATTTTCGCTCTGGATCGGTTCCTTTTCAAAATTCCGGTAGGAGTCCAGAAGTTTCCAGGTGGTCGGCATGTAGTAATTCATGAACTTCTGGAGGTCCTGTGCTTTTTTCGGCTGTTTTTTCACAGCTTCCAGGATTCGGGAAACCACCAGTTCCAGCCGCTGGATCTTGGAGGCAATCGCGGCTCCCGACAGATCGCAGGCACATTGATGGATGTTGGACAGGTAAGTTTCGCACTCTTTTACCATCTCCAGGTATTCGGGGGAAAGTCCTTTTTCCGCCAGCTCCTGTTCCCGTTCCATTTCTTCCCGCTGCTTGGCTGCCTGTTCTTTTTCCAGATCCAGATATTTCTGGTACATTTGATCCGTGATCATCAGGCAGGTCTCCTGGCGGTCCAGATGTCCCTGGCGGAACATGCGCTTTTCCAGCATCGCGTGCACCTCGTCCAGCGTGTCCTCCCGGGAAAGATCCAGCCGTTCCGACAATTCCTCGATGGTGATATAATCCCGCGGTCCGATAAAATTCTGACTCAGGCGGAAGTGTTTGCACAGCCGCCGGTTGGTTTTGCCGCGGTGGATCAGATAGCCTCCTGCGGCTGTCGGGAGCAGGCAGACGAGAAGGGAAAAAACTGCGCCTGCGATGGAAGAGTTAAAACTTCCGCTGAAAAGGGCGGCAAGGATGGAAAGAGACGAAAATCCAAAAATAACTGCCAGAATCGCTCCTATGGTTGTCTGAAATCCGCCGAGAAATGCGACATCGGCGGTGGACATGAACAGATGCCTGCGCAGCATCCGGGACGGAGGCTGCCATTGATAACGCTGCGGCTGGTAATCTCCGCGGTCTTCAGAACCTGGTTTCCGATAGCGCCGCTCCTGCTGCTGGTAGGGTCCTTCGTCCGGCGGAGTATCCGGATGAGCTCCGTTTTTTCTCGGATAGACCAGCTGGTTGATGGAGTCGGTGATTTTCTGATTTAATTGCTGAAAATTCTGGGAGTTGATGGCATTGTCTACCAGGTTGGAGACGTCGTCCCCCAGTTTCTTTAAGTCGTCTTCAAAACTCATAATGTATCCTTTCCATGCGGTTCAGTATTAGAATGTTCCGGATAAAAGATTTTTCTGTCTTCTGAAATCTTTCCGTCGGGATAAATTCCACGGTCGATGAACAGCTGCAGATCCTGAAGGACTTCTTCGGGATCCAGCCCTGTCCGTTCTGCAAGCGATGAGATTTCCACAAAGGCCTGTCCTTTCAGAAGTTTCCGGTATTTTTTGATCCTGTGCTTTTTTGGCACGTTTCTGGAAAGCAGAACGGCGAATACAAGAGCAATCAGATAAACGCCGAGGAGCACCAGCAGGACCGCCAGTTTCCAGGCGGAATATCCTGTCAGAAATACGATCACAAGACCGAGGATCAAAAGGAGTGCAAAGGTTGTCAGATACAGAAATGCCAGGGCTCCCGGTACGGTGTGCCAGGGTCTGGAAGAAGTTTTCTTTTGTTGATCCTTCATAGAATGCAGTCCTCGATTCTTTTGGCATGCCCGTCCGGTCAAAATCCTTCGGCGGGCATTTCATGCCTTTGGCACTATTATACTGTGCCTTTTGATTTTTCACAAGGAAAAGATAAGTTTTACAATAAAGGGTTTCATGTGCTACAATAGTTTATTATAGAAAATGGGAAAGATAGATACGGGAAATCTGTTTTGGAAAGGAAGCGAAAGCTATGGAGAGAAGAAAAGCGAGAGAAGTGCGGATCGGAGACCGTGTGATCGGCGGGGATCATCCGATCCTGATCCAGTCGATGACGAATACAAAAACAGAGGATGTAAAGGCAACTGTGGAGCAGATTCACAGGCTGGAAGCGGCAGGCTGCGAGATCATCCGCTGTGCCGTTCCAACCATGGAGGCGGCAGAGGCGTTTTCTCAGATCAAAAAAGAAATTTCAATCCCGCTGGTTGCGGATATCCACTTTGATTACCGGCTGGCGATCGCGGCGATTGAACATGGAGCCGACAAGATCCGGATCAATCCAGGCAACATCGGATCAAAGGACAGGATCCGTGCCGTGGTGGATGCGGCAAAAGAGCGGCAGATTCCGATCCGTGTCGGTGTCAACAGCGGCTCCCTGGAAAAGGAACTTGTGGAAAAATACCACGGCGTCACGGCGCAGGGACTTGCGGAGAGCGCTTTGGATAAGGTAAAGATCATCGAGGACATGGGATACGACAATCTGGTGATCAGCATCAAATCCTCCAACGTGCCCATGTGCGTACAGGCGCATCTTGCCCTGGCGGATCAGACGGATCATCCGTTCCATGTGGGAATCACAGAGGCGGGAACTGTTTTCTCCGGCAACATCAAATCCGCGGTGGGCCTTGGAATTATTCTGTATCAGGGAATCGGCGATACGATCCGTGTCTCCCTGACCGGCGATCCGGTGGAAGAGATCAAGTCCGCAAAGCAGATCCTGAAGGTGCTGGGCCTGCGCAAAGGCGGGATCGAAGTGGTATCCTGTCCGACCTGCGGGCGCACCCGCATCGACCTGATCGGACTGGCGAATCAGGTGGAGACCATGGTACAGGAATTTCCGCTGGATCTGACAGTGGCTGTGATGGGATGCGTCGTCAACGGACCGGGAGAGGCGAAGGAAGCAGATATCGGAATCGCAGGCGGCAAGGGAGAAGGCCTGCTGATCAAGAAAGGTGAAATTGTGAGAAAGGTTCCGGAGGGAGAATTGCTGCAGGCGCTCCGGGAGGAACTGGAACATTGGGAAAAGTAAAGGAAGAGGATATATGAACAAAGGATTTCGGGAAGTATTTCCCGGTGTACAGGTGGAGAGCGGACTGGCGGAACTGCTGCAGGGGGTGCAGGTGCAGAGAGTTTCTCTGAATAAAAAAAAGGACCTTCTGAGAATTTATCTGCTGAGCCCCCAGTGGATCCACAAACGGTATATTTACCAGCTGGAAGATCTGATCAAAAAGCAGCTGTTCGCAGATGTGCCGATGCAGGTGAAGATCATCGAACGGTTCCGGCTCTCCGCCCAGTATACGCCGGAAAATCTGCTGGAGGTGTACCGTTCCAGTATTCAGATGGAGCTGAAACGCCACAGCGTTTTTCTGTTCAATATCTTTTATACGGCGAAGATTTCTTTTCCGGAGCCGGATACGATGCGTCTGGAGCTGGTAGATTCTGTGGTGGCAAGGGAAAGAGAAGAGGAACTGGTGCGGATCCTGGAGAAGATTTTCTGTGAGCGCTGCGGCCTGGATCTGAAAATATATCCGGAACTGGCGGCTCCAGAGGGAGAGAGCAGGGCGCTGAAAAATTCCGAGCGGAAGATCGAGGAAGAAGTCCGCAGTGTCCTTGCGCGTACCAGGATCGGCCAGAGGCTCACCGGACAGGGGCAGGATGCCGCCGGCGTGGAACAGAACGGCGGAACAGCCGGAGAAGATCCGGAGAGCCGGACGGAAAAATCCGGAAAAAGTGCCGAAAACTCCAGGAACAAAACGCCCCAGGCGGCGAACAGAGAATTCCAGGGACAGGGCAGAAAAGGATTTTCCGGAGGCGCCAAAAGGCGGAAATTCGACGACAGCAGGAGTCACCGCTCTTCCAACCCGGACGTCCTCTATGGCAGGGATTTCGATGAGGAAAGCGTGGAGATCGCCGGGATCGGTGATGAGATCGGCGATGTGGTGATCCGCGGAAGAATCCAGAGCGTGGACAAACGGGAGATCCGGAATGAGCGTACGATCTTTATGTTTACGATCACAGATTTCACAGATACCATCGGCGTCAAGATCTTCCTGAAAAACGAAGAAGTACCGGAACTTGCGGCGGCGGTGAAGCCGGGCGCTTTTGTGAAGCTGAAAGGACGCACGACGGTGGATTCCTTTGACCGGGAGCTGACGATCATGTCCGTGCTCGGGATCAAAAAGAGCAGTGATTTCCGCGAAGGCCGCCGGGATACCAGCCCGCAGAAACGTGTGGAGCTGCACTGCCATACGAAGATGAGCGATATGGATGGCGTCACCGACGCAGCGAAGCTGGTAAAACGCGCCTACGAGTGGGGGCATCCCGCCATTGCCATCACAGACCACGGCGTAGTTCAGTCTTTTCCGGAGGCAAACCATGCGATGGAAGACATTGACGGCGCCTACCGGAAGAAATATCAGGAAGAGCACCCGGAAGTCACCAAGGACGAACTGAAAAAGATCTCCGCGCCGTTCAAGGTCATCTATGGAATGGAAGCGTATCTGGTGGATGATCTGAAGGATCTGGTGACCAACAGTCACGGTCAGGATCTGGATGCTTCCTATGTGGTCTTTGATATTGAGACCACCGGTTTCTCGCCGGTGGTGGACAAGATCATCGAGATCGGAGCCGTCCGTGTGGAGGCGGGAAAAATCGTGGACCGGTTTTCCACCTTCGTCAACCCGAAGACGCCGATCCCGTTCCGGATCGAACAGCTGACCCACATCAACGACAGTATGGTGCTTGACGCTCCGGTGATCGAGACGGTGCTGCCGGAGTTTATGAAGTTCTGTGAGGGGGCCGTCATGGTGGCGCACAACGCAGGGTTCGATATGAGCTTTATCGAGCGGAACTGTGAACTTCAGGGAATCGGCAGGGAGTTTACCGTTGCCGATACCGTGGCGATGGCACGTTTTCTTCTGCCGGGCCTGAACCGTTTCAAGCTGGATACGGTGGCAAAGGCGGTGGGCGTTCCACTGGACAATCACCACCGCGCGGTGGATGACGCGGAGTGTACGGCACATATCTTCGTGAAATTCCTGGAGATGATGAAGGAACGGGATATTGTGAACCTGGATCAGCTGAATGAACAGGGAAAAGTATCGGAAAATATGGTGCGGAAAATGCCCACCTACCATGCGATCGTGCTGGCAAAGAACGAGACGGGCCGTGTCAATCTGTACCGCATGGTTTCGGAGTCTCACCTGAAATACTACAACCGCCGTCCGCGGCTGCCAAAGAGCGTGTATCTGAAATATCAGGAAGGCATGATGGTCGGCTCCGCCTGCGAGGCGGGAGAACTTTATCAGGCGCTGCTGCGCGGGGCTCCGGACGCGGAAATTGCCCGTCTGGTGGAGTTTTATGATTATCTGGAGATCCAGCCCCTGGGCAACAATGCGTTTATGATCAACAGTGACGATGTGTCGGCGGTGAGCAGTGCAGAGGATCTGAAGGAGCTGAACCGGAAGATCGTACGGCTGGGTGAACAGTTCAAAAAGCCGGTGGTGGCGACCTGCGACGTGCATTTTATGGATCCCGGTGACGAAGTTTACCGTCGGATCATCATGAGCGGAAAAGGATTTGACGATGCGGACAATCAGGCGCCGCTGTACCTTCGGACCACCGAGGAGATGCTGGAGGAATTTTCCTACCTTGGAAGCGAAAAGGCGGAGGAGGTAGTCATTACCAATCCCCAGAAGATCGCCGATCAGGTGGAGAAGATCTCGCCTATCCGCGCGGGGAAATTCCCGCCGATCATCGAGGATTCCGACAAGACACTGCGAAAGATCTGTTACGACCGCGCCCATGAGATTTACGGCGAGGATCTTCCGGAGATCGTGTCCTCCCGTCTGGAAAGAGAGCTGAATTCTATTATTTCCAACGGTTATGCGGTCATGTACATCATTGCCCAGAAGCTGGTGTGGAAATCCAATGAGGACGGGTATCTGGTAGGTTCCCGTGGTTCGGTAGGTTCGTCTTTCGTCGCAACCATGTCGGGAATCACGGAAGTAAATCCTCTCAGTCCCCATTATTACTGTGAGAAATGCCACTACAGCGAGTTTGATTCCCCGAGAGTCAAGGACTATGTGGGACGGGCGGGCTGCGATATGCCGGATGCGGTGTGCCCGAAGTGCGGGGCGCCGCTGAAAAAGGCGGGGTTCGATATTCCTTTTGAGACGTTCCTGGGATTCAAGGGAAACAAAGAGCCGGATATCGACCTGAACTTTTCCGGAGATTATCAGAGTAAGGCACATAAATACACGGAGGTAATCTTCGGCGCCGGCCAGACGTTCCGTGCAGGAACCATCGGTACACTGGCGGACAAGACGGCGTTTGGCTACGTGAAAAATTATTACGAAGAGCGGGGACAGCACAAGAGAAACTGTGAGATCGACCGGATCGTGGAAGGCTGTACCGGCATCCGCCGGACCACCGGACAGCACCCGGGCGGTATCATCGTACTTCCCATCGGAGAGGATATCAACTCCTTTACCCCGGTGCAGCACCCTGCCAACGATATGAATACGGATATTATCACGACACATTTTGATTACCATTCCATCGACGCCAACCTTCTGAAGCTGGACATTCTGGGGCACGATGATCCGACCATGATCCGTATGCTGGAAGATCTGACCGGTCTGGACGCCCAGACGATCCCGCTGGACAATCCGGAGGTGATGTCTCTGTTCAAGAGTACGGAAGCGCTGGGGATCCGGCCGGAGGATATCGGAGGCTGCCCCCTTGGCTGCCTGGGGATTCCGGAGTTCGGCACCGATTTCGTTATCCAGATGCTTCTGGATACAAAACCGCAGTCTTTCTCTGACCTGATCCGTATTTCCGGGCTGTCCCATGGTACGGACGTATGGCTGGGAAATGCCCAGACACTGATCGAGGAAGGCAAAGCGACCATTTCCACGGCAATCTGTACCCGTGACGATATTATGATCTACCTGATCGACAAGGGGCTGGAGAGTGAGCTTTCCTTTACGATCATGGAAAGCGTTCGTAAAGGAAAAGGCCTGAAACCGGAGTGGGAAAAGGAAATGACGGACCACGGAGTTCCCGACTGGTACATCTGGTCCTGTAAAAAGATCAAATACATGTTCCCGAAGGCGCATGCAGCGGCTTATGTTATGATGGCTTACCGGATCGCTTATTATAAGATTTTCTATCCGCTGGCTTATTACGCGGCTTATTTTTCCATCCGCGCGTCCGCCTTCTCCTATGAGCTGATGTGCATGGGAAAGGAAAGGCTGGAGTATTATATGGAGGATTATCAGAAGCGCGCCGACACGCTGACCAAGAAGGAACAGGATACCTATAAAGATATGAAGAACGTGCAGGAAATGTATGCCCGCGGCTTTGAGTTTGTTCCCGTGGATCTGTACAAGGCTCAGGCGCACCGGTTCCAGATCGTGGACGGAAAACTGATGCCTGCGCTGGATACCATCGAAGGACTGGGGGACAAGGCGGCGGACGCGGTTGTGCTGGCGGCCCGCGATGGAAAGTTCCTGTCCAAGGATGATTTCCGCCAGAGAACGAAGGTCAGCAAGACGGTGATCGATTTCATGGATGATCTGGGAATTTTCGGGGATCTTCCTGAGACGAATCAGATTTCCCTGTTTGATTTTCAATGATACAGAGCAACGATGAAAATTCTGGAAAGAGAAAAGAGGAGGAAAAACGGAAATATGACGGAAAAAAGCAAACCAACCCTGGATCTCCATTATCTGCAAAGGCTGGCAGAACTGTATCCGACCATCGCGAAGGCTTCGACGGAGATCATCAACCTCCAGTCGATCCTGAATCTGCCCAAAGGAACGGAACATTTTATCACGGATATCCACGGGGAATATGAGGCGTTTTCTCATGTGCTGAAGAACGGATCGGGAACGGTGCGGAAAAAGATCGACGACGTATTCGGGCACACACTGTCTTACCGGGACAAAAAGGCGCTGGCAACCCTGATCTATTATCCGAAAGAGAAGATGAAACTGGTGGCAAAGAGCGAAAAGCACATGGACGACTGGTACCGGATCACTCTGTACCGTCTGATCGAGGTGTGCAAGTGTGTGGCTTCCAAGTACACCCGCTCCAAAGTTCGGAAAGCCCTGCCGAAGGATTTTGCCTATGTGATCGAGGAGCTGATCACGGAAAAGCCGGAGGTACTGGACAAAGAGGCATATTATGACGCGATCGTGAATACGATTATTTCCGTGGGCAGAGCAGAAAAATTTATCGCGGCGCTCAGCGAACTGATCCAGCGGCTGGTGATCGACCATCTCCATGTATTGGGGGATATCTATGACAGAGGACCGGCGCCCCATAAGATCATGGATAAACTGATGGATTATCACTCCCTGGACATCCAGTGGGGCAATCACGATATTGTCTGGATGGGGGCTGCGGCGGGACAGATGGCATGCATTGCCACCGTGATCCGCAACAGTGTCCGCTACGGAAATCTGGATATCCTGGAGGACGGCTACGGTATCAATCTGCTGCCGCTGGCAACGTTTGCCCTGGAGACGTACCAGGATGACGACTGTGAGGTATTCCGGATCCGGGGCGGAAATCACGGATACGATACCAGTGAGAAGGCGCTGAACATGAAGCTGCACAAAGCCATCTCTATCATCCAGTTCAAGCTGGAGGGGCAGCTGGTGCAGAAATACCCCTGGTTCCAGGCGGACGACCGCAGGGTTCTTGAGAAGATCAATTATGAGGAGGGGACCATCGAGATCGACGGAACGGTTTACCCGCTGCTGGACAAGAATTTCCCCACGGTTGATCCGAAGGATCCCTATGCGCTCAGTGAGGCGGAGCAGAACGTGATGGAGCGCCTGGTGGGAGCTTTTGAAAACTGTGACAGGCTGCAGCAGCATATGCTTCTTCTCCTGAACAAAGGCTCCATGTATAAGGCGTTCAACAACAATCTCCTGTACCATGGCTGTGTGCTGCTGGATGAGAACGGAGAGTTCCAGAAAGTGGAGATCTTCGGAAAGACTTACAGCGGCAAAGCACTGTACGATGTGCTGGAATCCTATGTGCGCAAGGCATATTTTGAGGTGGACGAAGAGGAGCGGGAGAGAGGCAGGGATATCATGTGGTTCATCTGGGCCAGCCGGAATTCTCCGCTGTTCGGCAAGGAGCGTATGACAACCTTTGAGCGATATTTTGTCGAGGACAGTGCGGTGCATAAAGAGAAGAAAAATCCGTATTACCGCTTTTTGGACGATGAACAGGTGATGAACAGGATCCTGAAGGAATTTGGCCTGTCGGAGGATTCGCACATCGTCAACGGTCATGTGCCGGTGCTGCAGATTTCCGGGGAAAGCCCCGTGAAATGTAACGGAAAAGTGCTGGTCATCGACGGGGGATTTTCCAAAGCCTACCAGGCAAAGACAGGCATCGCAGGCTACACGCTGATCTATAATTCTTATGGAATGATGCTGGTAGCCCACGAGCCGTTTTCCTCCATGGAAGATGCGATCGAGAAGGAGACCGACATCCACTCCGACCGGATCATGGTCAAGATGGCGCCGCGCAGGATGCTGGTCGGGGACAGCGATACGGGCAGGGAACTGAAGGAACGCATCGGGGAGCTGATGCAGCTGCTTGCAGCCTACCGCAGCGGACAGATTATCGAGAAATAAAGGAACCGTTCGTCAACTGAGATGTTAACTGAACGGTTGCGAAATAGGTGTAGTACATTGCAATGAGACGCAATGTGGTTTATAATCGGGGAGAGAATCTATTAACAAATGAAGAGGCAATAGGGTGAGAAACGTTGAAAAGAAGAATGGAACAACTGGTGAACGGCAGATTTGAATATGAAGTACCGCCCCTTGTGGTTACGGAGCCGGAAGTCACCTTAACGCTTGATGAGGGGAAAAATTACCGCGGGGAGCTTCACGCAGGCGCGGCGGATGGACGCAGGATCAAAGGATTTGCGGTATCTGACCATCCGAGGATCGTGCTGGCGCAGGAGCGTTTTTCGGGGAGTGCGTGTACGATTGTTTACGGGATCGATACGGAAGGCCTTGGCGGCGGTGATGAAATCCGCGGTACGATCGTGCTGAGCACTGGAATAGAAGAAAAGAAAATACCTGTAACTGTAACGATAGAACACCGTCAGATCCGGAGCACCAAAGGGTATATCCGTACCCTGGACGACTTCGCCCGGCTGGCATCGAAGGATTTCCGGGAGGCTTTCTCTGTATTTACCAGAGATTCCTTTGACCTGATGATGCAGCGGGAGGATGACAGCCTGCGTTCTCTGTACCAGGGGATGTCACGCAATCCCGTTACGTATCAGCATCTGGAAGAATTTCTGGTCACGGCGGGAAAGAAAGAACAGATCCGGCTCTCTCTGAATGAAGCGAAGAAGGAGTTCTGGAATCTGGAAAAGTCCGTGAAGGATACGGTGTATATTTATAAGAATACATGGGGATATGTCCGCATGGAAATCGAAGTGGAAGGAGACTTTCTGGAGGTGGACAAGCAGACGGTGACCTCCGAGAATTTCATCGGCAGTGTTTACGGCCTGGATTTTATTATCCATAAGGATCGGCTGGCAAACGGCCGCCGTTTCGGAAGGATTATTATCCGGAATGTCCACCAGACCCTTGTGTTTGAGGTGGAGGCTTCGGCGGCGGGCGCCCGGGTGCGTCGGAAAAATCCGGAGCTGATGCACCATCAGGCAGCGCTGATGAAAGAATATCTGGCGCTGCAGACCCATCAGATGGATTACCGCACCTGGTATGACAGCGCGTGGAATCATGTGAGAGCCATGCAGGGAGCCGGAGACAACAGCACGATGCTGGTCTTCTGCCAGATCTTTTTATATGATACCAACGAAGAAAACGCTCTGGCGATGGAACTGCTCTGGGGAATGCAGAACGGCAAATATCCCCTGACAACACTCCAGGAGCAGGCGCTGTTTCTGTACTATCAGAAGAAACTGAATCTGATCGCGCCGGAGCATCGGTCGATCCTCGCGCGGCTGGCTGGATTTTACCGCCAGGAACCGGAGAACCTGATCCTGCTTCTGCTGCTGATGCGTGAGGATGACACTTACCGTGTTTCTCTGGCAAAGCAGCTGTATTCCATGGAACAGATTTACCGGATGGGCTGCACAAGCCCGTTTCTGTATCTGGAAGCTTTCAAAGTGCTTCTGCGCCAGGAGGGACAGCTTCGCAAGATGTCGGGATTTATGATCCAGGTGCTGCGCTTTGCACAGCGTTACGGCATAATGACGGAGGAAATCCTGAAACGTGCCGCTTATCTGAGCGGCCATCTGAAAAATTTTGATCCCGGCGTTTACAGCTTTTTGACCAAAGGCTATGATCAGTACCCGTCCGACGAGGTGCTGGAGGCAATCTGCCAGCTGATCATGAAGGGACAGCCGACGCGGCCGGAATATTTCCGGTGGTATGCCCTTGCGGTGGAGCATGAACTGCGCATCACACGGCTTTACGAGTATTACATTGAGACCATGGGAGCAGGATTTGACGGAATGCTTCCGCAGGTGATCCGTGTATACTTCACATACAACAATGCCCTCAGCGGGCAGAAAAAAGCATTCGTCTATGCGAATGTGATCAAAAACAAGGAAAAAGACAGGAACACCTGGCAGAGTTACAAAAAGGCGATGGAAGACTTTGCACGCATTGAAGTGCAGAAGGGCAGGATCAACGAGGATTATGCCCGGATCTACGATGAATTTCTTCCGATGCCCAAGGACAATGTCAGCGCGAGAGCTCTGGCGGATGTTCTGTTTACCCATAAGATTTCCTGTGAAAACAGCAAGATCCGCAGAGTCGTCGTATGCCATCCTGCACTGCGGCATGAGATGACGTACCCGGTGTCCGATCACGCCGCTTATATCCGTGTGTACGGGCAGAAAGCGAGGATCTTCCTGGAGGATGAAAAGAAGCGCCGCTTCGCCACGACCATCGGCTACGAAGACAAGCCGCTGTTTGAGGACGAGGTGCTGGCGCGCGCCTGCGGAGCGTTCGATGTGGACAATCCCGGATTGCTGCTTTATCTGTGCGGAGAGACAGAGGAAGAAATGGATGTCTGCGAGCAGAAGCTGGGATGGTACCAGCAGGCAGCACATTCGCCGTCCTTTACCGAAAAATACCGCCGCCTGATCCGTCAGAAGCTTCTGGACTATTACTGGGAGCATCTGGGAGAAGCTCCGGTGGAAGAGGCGCTGCAGGAACTCAGCGATGAAGAATACGTCTGTGTGAATAAATCTTCCGTGATCGAACTTCTGACAGCGGACGGAAAATATGAAAGAGCATTTGCTCTGGTGCAGAAATACGGATATGAGGAGCTCTCGGATTCCTGCGTGCTGCGCCTGGCGAGCCATATGATCCTGAACAGGGAATTCCAGCCGGATGAAAGTCTGGTGTACCTGGCGGATCATACTTTCCGAGGCGGTCTTTATGATGAAGTGGTGCTGCGTTATCTGGAGCAGCAGTATCGCGGAAGCGTCGATGCGATGTGTGCGCTGTGGGAAAAGGTAAAAGGCTTCCAGGTGGAAAGCTATCGGCTGGAAGAGAGGATCCTGACCACCGCCATGTTTGTACGCGCGTGGCCGGAGGCGGGCTGCCGCATTCTGGAGAGTTATATTTCCCAGACCGGACGGGAACTTGTGGTGACGGCATATCTGACCTATCTTTCCATCGGCTATTTTATGGAGAACCGGGCGGTGGAGAACAGGATCTTTGAGTGCCTGGAAACGGTTTTCGATCGTGGCTGGGAGATGGAGGAAATCTGTGCGCTTGCACTTTTGAAATACTATTCGGAACAGACCAGACTGACCGGGGATCAGACGGAGCATGTACGCCGGCTGCTCTATCGTTTTCAGCAGGAGGGCCTGCGGTTCGCGTTCTATCAGAAATTCCCGCAGGAACTGACGCAGATGTATCAGGTGGAGGACCGGGTATTTGTGGAAGAAAAATACCCGGCGGACAGTCAGGTGATGATCTACTACCGTCTTTCCGGTATGGAGGAGTGGAAGTGCGAGCCGATGCGCAATATGTACCAGGGAATTTTTGTCAAGGAATTTCTGCTGTTCTACGGGGAAAAGCTGGAGTACTACCTGACCTGCGAGCAGAAGGGAAAAACCGAAAAGTCCCAGCTGAAAACTATTCATATGACCCAGAGCCAGAGTGACGGAAAGAGCCGTTATCAGATGCTCAACCGGATCCTGGCGGCAAAGACGATGGGCAATGAAGAAGAGACAAAGAAGGCGCTGAGGCAGTACCTGGAGAAAGAAGCACTGGTGAAATCATGCTTTTCCATTCTGGAATAAGCGGCAGGAGGTGACAGAACATGGAACTGAAAAATTTGATACTTGGATTTGATTTTGGCGAAAAAGAATCACAGATCTGCTGTTATGACCGTGCGGACAGGGACGCGGTGTCGATACCCATCCGGAAGGGCTCCATCGAGGAGGCGTTTCCGACGGCCCTGTTCAAGAAACCGGGCGAGGACAAGTGGTATGCAGCCGTGAGAGGAAGTCAGGAGGACGGAGAGGAGGCAGAGTTTCTGGAGGTGGAACATCTCTATGAGGTCTGCATGAATGAACGTCCGTATATGATCGAAGATACCGCCTATGCGCCGGGAGAGCTGCTTGCCGTATTTCTGAAGGCGGCGCTCCAGGCGGCAGGCGTGATAGAGCCGGGACTTCAGATTGCGGGGATCACAGTGACGACCCCGAAGCTGACCCGTGCGTTTGTGAAAAATCTGAGATGTGCCTATGAGCTGCTGGGAATTCCGCGGGGACGTGCGTACCTGCAGGAATATACGGAAAGTTTTTATTACCATACGCTGTATCAGAAACCGGAGCTGTGGAGCCGTAAGGTCGGCATGTTCCGCTTCGAGGGGAATGACGTGACGTTCTATTCCCTGTCAGTAAACCGCAGGACCAGACCCGCGACGGTGACGGTAAAAGAAGGAAAGCATATGAAGCTCCACGAGGCGGCGCAGGACCGTGACAGGGATTTCAGCCGTCTGATCAGCGAATCTTTTGAAAATGAGATTTATTCCAGTATCTATCTGGTGGGAGATGGTTTTGAACGTTCCTGGGCGGAAGGCTCCATCAAGCTTCTGTGCAGGAATCAGCGCCATGTCTTCGGCGGAAACAATCTCTTCGCGCGGGGAGCGTGCTTTACGGCCCGGGAAAAAGTGGAGGAGCGCAGCCTGAAGGGCTATCTGTTCCTTGGCAATGACCTGGTGCGGAATAACGTCGGCATGGAGATGGTGATCTCCGGTTCTCCGGCGTATTATCCGATGATCCAGGCGGGCGTGAACTGGTACGAAGCGGAGAAGGAATGTGAACTGATCCTGGACGATACCGAGGAACTGGTCTTTGTGGTAAGCGACATGGAGAGTGGGAAGAAGAACCGTTATACCATGCATCTGCCGGGACTGCCAAAGCGTCCGTCCAGAACCACGCGCCTGCGCCTGAGACTGGAATACGATGCCCCGAAAAGCTGCAGGATCACAGTGGAAGATCTTGGGTTTGGAGAAATGTTCCCGAAGAGCGGCAAAATCTGGCATGAGACTATGGGGGAGGCGTCAAAATGAGCGGATATATTCTTTGTCAGATCAAGCGGGCAAAAATTCCATATTACATTGTAAATATCAGCACCAACATCTATTCCATCGAGGAATTGTGTTATTATATGTACCACAATATTTATCTTCTGGACGATACGATCATCAACGAACAGCTCTGCGTGTGGATCCGGGACGAGCTTCATCTGCGGAGACTCTACCAGAAACTTTATCCGCGGCTGGATGAGCGCAGCAATATCGGGGAATTTATTCTTCCGATTTTCAAGGAGATTAACTATCTGTCCCACGATCAGTTCAAGGAGATGAATGAACGGCTGAAGCAGTTTGAGGAGCAGCCGGAGGCAGTCCGCCGGAAACTGAAGGGGGACTATCTGGTGGAACATGAGAAATATATCAACGCCATCCGGGTCTATCAGTCTGCCCTGGAGGATGTCAAAGACACCAACCTTGGGGAACAGTTTATCGGAAGTGTTTATAACAACATGGGATGCGCCTACGCCAGTCTGTTCCAGATGGAGGAAGCGCTGGAGTGCTTCCGGAAATCTTATGAGTCCCTCCATTCCAGAGCGGCCTTGAAGAGCTACCTGTTTGCCGTGCATATGAACAACGGCAGGGAAGCCTATGAGCAGCTGGCCCGTGAACTGGATGTGGATGCGGAGACGAGAAAGGAAATGGATGCCCAGATGGCGGAGGCCATGAAGGTGGAGCTGCCGAAAGATCTGGACAGTGCGCTGACGGCGTGGACAAGAGATTATCATCGAAATACAGGGCTTTGATCCGGAAAACAGCAAAGGAAGAGACAAGATGAGCAGAATAAGCGAAGCATTTGCGCGCGGAAAGGCAATGATCTCGTTTTTGCCTGTCGGCGATCCGAGTCTGGCAAGAACGAGAGAATATACGACGGAACTGGACAGGGCGGGCGCTGATATTATCGGGCTTGTCCTGCCGTCTTTTCGATGTGGGACGGATCCGGGCGACAACGAGGCGGATGCCGGGAGCAGTTCACAGATGGAAGAAGTCTTTGAAATCTGTGCTTCTTTCCGGGCAAGACGGAAAACGCCGCTGGCATTTATGACTTGCCAGGATCCGATCCGGTGTTATGGAGAGGAAAAATTTTTCCATGCCTGCCGCCGGTCGGGGATCGACGGGATCCTGATCCCGGATGTTTCCGGGGAACAGGAGGAGAAACTGCGTATTCTGGCGCGGCAAAATGAAGTGTCCTGGATTCCTATGCTGCCTGCGGGTGTCGGTGAGGACATCCATGGGACTGCGGCAAAGGCGGATGGATTTATCTATCTGACTTCGGCAGGAAATGACCAGGGCGGCATGAGAAAAGAAAATACAGAGCTTACGGCGGTGGTCCGGGAGATCCGGCTGATCACGGATACCCCCGCGGTTGTCGGCTTTGGGATCCATACGACGGATCAGGCGACGCTGGCGGCGCGGTGTTCCGACGGGATCGTCGTTGGAAGCATTTTTGCGAATCTGATCGCAAGATATGGGAGCCATGCGGCGCCGCATATCTATACCTATGCGCGGATGATGAAGGAAGCAGTCCGCGCGGCGGAACGTTAATATTCGAATAGAAAAGAGGAAAAACATGTTAGATGTATGTTTGTTGGGAACAGGCGGCATGATGCCGCTGCCCAGACGCCGTCTGACCTCTCTGCTGACCCGTTACAACGGCAGCAGTCTCCTGATCGACTGCGGAGAGGGCACCCAGGTGGCAGTCAAAGAACGCGGCTGGACCTTCAAGCCGATTGATACCATCTGCTTTACCCATTATCACGCAGATCATATCAGCGGCCTTCCGGGGCTGCTTCTTACGATGGGAAATGCGGACCGCAGGGAGCCGCTTACGATGATCGGCCCCAAAGGGCTGGAGCGTGTGGTCAACGCGCTGCGCGTTATCTGTCCGGAACTTCCGTTTCCCATCCGTTTTCTTGAGATTACAGAACCGGAGATGAAGGTGGAGCTGAACGGATATCAGATCACTGCATTCCGTGTACAGCACAACGTCATCTGTTACGGTTATACCATAGAGATTCCGAGAAAAGGAAAATTTGATGTGGAGCGTGCGAAAGCACAGCAGATACCGGTGCGCTACTGGAATCCCCTGCAGAAAGGGGAAACTGTGGAGACGCCGGACGGCATCTTGACGCCGGATATGGTGCTTGGCCCGGACCGGAAAGGCATCAAGGTGACTTACTGTACGGATACCCGGCCGGTGGAACGGATTGCCGAACATGCGGCAGATTCCGATCTGTTTATCTGCGAGGGTATGTACGGAGAACCGGAAAAAGCGGACAAAGCGAAAGAGTACCGCCATATGACTTTCATGGAAGCGGCGCAGCTTGGAAAAAAAGCACAGCCGAAAGCCATGTGGCTGACGCATTTTTCTCCGTCGCTGGTACATCCGGAGCAGTATCTTGCGGACGCACAGAAGATTTTTCCAAAGATCGAGGCGGGGAAAGACGGAAAGACGGTGGAACTGAAATTTGAGGAGCAGGAGGGAGAGAACAATGAGTGAAGAAAAGAAAACCTGTAAAATCCTTGCAATCGAGAGCTCCTGTGACGAGACTGCCGCGGCAGTGATCGAGGACGGGCGCACGGTCCGTTCCAACATTATTTCTTCACAGATCGCCCTTCATACGCTGTACGGGGGCGTAGTGCCGGAAATCGCGTCCCGGAAGCATATTGAAAAGATCAATCAGGTGGTGCAGGCGGCGCTGGATGAGGCAGGCGTCACGCTGCAGGATCTGGATGCGATCGGCGTGACCTACGGTCCCGGCCTGGTGGGAGCACTTCTGGTGGGGGTTGCGGAGGCGAAGGCGATCGCCTATGCGGCGGGACTTCCGCTGGTCGGCGTTCACCACATTGAAGGCCATGTATCGGCAAATTATATTGAACATCCGGATCTGGAGCCCCCGTTTTTATGCGAGATCATATCCGGAGGCCATACGCATCTGGTTATCGTCAAGGACTACGGGGTGTTTGAGATCCTCGGAAGGACCAGGGACGACGCGGCGGGCGAGGCGTTCGACAAGGTTGCCCGTGCCATCGGCCTTGGCTATCCGGGCGGTCCGAAGATCGACCGGCTGGCAAAAGAGGGAAATCCCCATGCCATTGAATTTCCGAGAGCGCATATCGAAGAAGCGCCGTATGACTTCAGTTTCAGCGGCCTGAAATCCGCCGTTCTCAATTACCTGAATAAATGCAGGATGAGCGGCGTACCGGTGAACGAAGCGGACGTGGCGGCATCCTTCCAGCAGGCGGTGATCGATGTTCTGGTGGACAATGCGATCCGGGCGGCGAAGGATCATCATATGGACCGTCTGGCGATCGCAGGCGGCGTTGCGTCCAACCGTGGACTGCGCGCGGCGATGGAAGAGGCATGCCGGAGAGAGGATATTAAATTCTATTATCCGTCACCGGTTTACTGTACGGACAATGCAGCCATGATCGGAGTGGCGGCGTATTATGAATACCAGAAGGGAACACGCCACGGATGGGATCTCAATGCAGTGCCGAATCTGCGGCTGGGAGAGCGGTAACAGAAAGTAATTTTCAAACACGCTCTGGAGCGTGTTTGAAAATTCATTCCTGCAATCTGCACGCTCTAATGTACAGACCTGGTTTAAATATTACAAAGTAACTATAAACTTATGATACGAGGAGCGGAGAAAATGGAGAAAAAACATTGTACAGCCGTTGTGCTTGCGGCAGGAAAAGGGACCCGCATGGGGACTTCCGTGGCAAAGCAGTATCTGAAGATCGGAGGACATCCGGTGGCGGCCTACGCGCTGGAAGCCTTCGAACGGTCGCCGCTGATCGACGATATTGTGCTGATGACCGGGGAAGGCCAGCAGGAATACTGTGAGAGGGAGCTGGTGCAGCACTATGGATGGAAAAAGGTAAAGAAAATCTGCGTCGGAGGCAGGGAACGGTATGAGAGTGTCTGGAAAGCGATTGAAATCCTTCAGAAGGACAGCGAGATCGGCAACCGGGACGGATATGTTTTTATTCATGACGGCGCGCGCCCGTTTCTGACGGAAGAGATCATCGGGCGTACCTGGCAGGCGGTTGAAAAATACCAGGCATGTGTCGCAGGAATGCCGGTGAAGGATACGATCAAACTGACAGACCGGGAAGGGAATATCGTCCAGAGTCCTGACCGGAGTCTGGTATGGCAGGCGCAGACACCGCAGGTATTCTCGGTTCCTCTGATCGCTGAGGCGTTCCGCAGACTGATGCAGAAGGATCCGTCGGGGATTACGGATGACGCCATGGTAGTGGAGAGCCAGATGGGCGTTACGGTGCGCATGGTCGAGGGCAGCTATCAGAATATCAAGATCACAACACCGGAGGATCTGGGAATTGCGGAGAGTATCCTGAAAACCCAGAAATATGACCGGTATCTTACGGAAAGAGAGCAGCGGGCGCAAACGGGCAGATGATGCGACCCCGCAGCTCTGCTGCCACAGTTTTCTGACTGTTTTCTGACTGCAATGGTTCACAGGATTGAACGATTATTTCTGTTTTACAGAAAATTGAAAAAAAATGAAATTTATGGTTGACATATGGAAATAAAGCAGTTATAATACTCATTGTCTTCACGCGAGATACTTGTTGTGAAGGAAAAGAAAAGATGGATTTCGGCGTTGCCGAGGTTTGAATTCATGCATGGAGAGGTATCGAAGCGGTCATAACGAGGCGGTCTTGAAAACCGTTTGTCCGAAAGGGCGCGTGGGTTCGAATCCCACCCTCTCCGTTATCTGAAAATCTTTTCGAAATAACTGAATACAGAGAATGATTCAGGCAAATGTGGAGAAGTACCCAAGCTGGCTGAAGGGGCTCCCCTGGAAAGGGAGTAGGTCGTTAATAGCGGCGCGAGGGTTCAAATCCCTCCTTCTCCGTTTGTTGAAGATAATTCAACAGAGTTCCGGAGAAAATCCGGAAAATTTATTTCAGAAAGTTCTTGACAAAGTCAGAAAACTGAGATAAAATATAAAAGTTCGCTGAAGACAAGAGGTCAGAAAGCGACAGGCTTCGGTTCCTGGAGCTCCAAAGAAGATCAGAAATGATCGGTCTGAGGAAGAACAAAAACCGAAAAACTTTTGAAAAAAAGTTCTTGACAAGCGCAAAACGTTATGATAGAATGAACGAGTTGCTGCTGAGGCAGGAACAAAGAGTTCCGGAAACGGAACGGACCTTGATAACTGAACAGTGAAACACATCCTCGAAAGTTCTGAAAGTTAAATTCA
>JACJJN010000178.1 GCA_016899975.1 Lacrimispora saccharolytica
TTATTTTCCAGACGCAAAACATAGCCAACCAGCTTCCAGCCGCGTCTCCGGCATTGAAATCCCTTATGGGGTGCATCGCATCGAAAGTACCGCAGGGCGTCGGGCAAATTTCCGATATCACTGACACTTTTGTCGGCACTGACCTCGCGAAAATAGATTCATGCGCAAATGTCGGGGGAGGAAGCTGCAAGCACACAATACACTCGTGTCATTACGGCGGACGTACGTGCCAAGGACAGTCTTACGC
>JACJJN010000179.1 GCA_016899975.1 Lacrimispora saccharolytica
CGCCCTGCGCCCCACGCGGATGCGCGATATGGTCGGCCAGCGCGAAGTCTGCGAGCGGCTCGGCATCGCCGTCGACGCCACCAAAAAACGGGGCGAGACCCTGGGGCACATTCTGTTCGATGGCCCCCCCGGCCTGGGCAAGACCACCTTTGCCACCGTGATCCCGCGAGATTTGGGTGTCAGTTATCAGATTGCCAGCGCCGCGGCGCTGATGGCGCCCAAGGACGTGGTCCCCTACCTGACC
>JACJJN010000180.1 GCA_016899975.1 Lacrimispora saccharolytica
CTATGGTGCAGATAGCGTTCAAGAAGGTGTTGCCATCATGCATAAAGAAGATGTTGACATCTCTATTACTGGTAACTCTACAAACCCAACCCGTTTCCAGCATCCAGTAGCAGGCTGCTACAAAAAAGAATGCATTGAAAAGGGTAAAAAATACTTCTCCGTTGCATCCGGCGGCGGTACTGGTAGAACACTTCATCCAGATAACATGGCAGCAGGTCCTGCTTCCTATGGTATGACTGATAC
>JACJJN010000181.1 GCA_016899975.1 Lacrimispora saccharolytica
ATGGGAACGGGTGTTTCCCCAAAGCGCATCGCCACCAGCAGTAGTTATCCAGTTCTTGAAACTGCAAAGTCTATACCATCTGCCTTCCGTTTCTTCTGTCTCCGGCTTTTCGTTTCCTGCTTTTCAGCTTTGTTTCTTTCTGGTATTCCTTAATAACTAAACAGCAAAACACATCTTTTACTTGTTCTTCCTTAGAAAGGAGGTGATCCAGCCGCACCTTCCGATACGGCTACCTTGTTACG
>JACJJN010000182.1 GCA_016899975.1 Lacrimispora saccharolytica
CCAGTGTCCACTACTGTAAGTCCTCCGGCAACAGATATTCCAGACGCGGAAACAGTCGCTCCGCCCAATGTAACAACCAAACCCAAGTTCTCAACCGTAAGACCGCCTGTTATCAACGCACCGCCAGCCCCGATCGCGAGACCTGTGGTGCTCACTGTCAGACCTCCTTCAACACTCATTCCATCTGCAGACACCGTGGCTCCTCCTGCAGTGACAACCAGACCAATGTCATTCAATGTC
>JACJJN010000183.1 GCA_016899975.1 Lacrimispora saccharolytica
GATTGATATAGAACTGGCCAAGTATTTTAAAACTGTATGTGTCAATAATTATACCACAGAAATTAAAGGTTTGATAGCAGATATCAGGATTTTGCCGAAGAAAATGCTGGAAACGGTGTACACGCTTACTCCTCTGATAGTGAAGACACATGAGGGATATTGGCGCGCAGCTATGGATTTATCCGAATGGGAAGAACGGGTCAAAGTAAATCTGATAAAAAAATGGAACAGGTTTAATAA
>JACJJN010000184.1 GCA_016899975.1 Lacrimispora saccharolytica
GTCAAAAACATGACTTAATTGAGGTTGATTTAGATGAATAAACTTTGGTCTGACCGAGCGTGGGATGATTATTTGTACTGGCAATTTCAAGACAAAAAAACTTTAAAGAAAATAAATGATTTAATTAAAGATATAGAACGAAATGGATTGTCTGAAGGAATAGGAAAACCAGAACCTTTAAAATATAAAAATGTCTGGAGTAGACGTATCGATAAAGAAAATCGCCTAGTCTATAATAT
>JACJJN010000185.1 GCA_016899975.1 Lacrimispora saccharolytica
ACTATACCTGAACCACCAAGACCACCATTTTGGGCATTATTAGCACCACCACCGCCTGAACCTGTATTCGCACACGCAGCACCATAAGCACACGAAGCATTTGCCGACATTATACCATTACTTCCCGAATTAAAACCGTTAGTATCACCTATACCTATGTACGCGTTATTATTAGGATTTCCACCTCCTCCACCACCACCTAATCCACCATTACCCGCCATTTGACTATAACCCACACC
>JACJJN010000186.1 GCA_016899975.1 Lacrimispora saccharolytica
GTGTTATCTTGCCAGTAGAAGTAGCAGTATTAAAAGGCAAGGGCAATATAATCTTAACAGGTCAACTTGGTGATGTAATGAAAGAGTCTGCAAGAGCAGCTATCACTTATATTAGAAGCAGAAGCCAAGAACTTAATTTGCCAGAAAAATTCTATGAAGAAGACGATATACACATTCATTTTCCAGAAGGAGCAGTACCAAAAGATGGCCCATCTGCTGGTATTACTATGGCTACAAC
>JACJJN010000018.1 GCA_016899975.1 Lacrimispora saccharolytica
AATGGGAGTATTCCACCGTCCTATACCTCATCCCTGTAACTTATCCACCGTATCAGTTCATTATAAAAATCTTAGATTTTTGTCTTGACAACTGAGCCACTATAGTCGGCAAACATATATCCGCCTTTGCCCCGGTTCTTTACCTGATACAGCGCTCTGTCTGCAGCTTCGTAAAGGCTGCCAAACTCCCGTTCACCGCTGCGCATTACAATGCCGATGCTGACAGAAATTTCCACATCTTCATAATTTTTTCCGTTCTTTTCCAGAAACTGGCGAGCGATCATCTCCGCGCGTTCCACTGCAGTCTCTTTCTTTTTCAGCCCTGGAAAATAGACAAGAAACTCATCGCCGCCCAGCCGCGCACAGATATCATCACTCCGGCTGTTCCGGCGAAGAATATCGGCAAATCCGATCAGTACTTCATCTCCTGCCAGATGCCCATAGGTATCGTTCAGCTTCTTAAAATTGTCAATATCCATCATAAACAGCACGCCGTCTTCTTTTTCCTGAAAAGATTTTTTTATCAGCCGCACTGCCGCCTTCCGGTTGAGAATTCCAGTCAGAGAATCCTGCTCCGCCTCCTTCTGCAGCATCTCCTGACGTTCCATAGACTTTGAAATGTCGATCACGACACCGATGATCGCGCTGCGGCCCTCTTCTGTGACGATCTTTCGTCCTTTGTCATACACCCATTTTTTCTCACCGTTCTTTTTCAGCACACGGTACTGAATTTCATACTCTCCTTTTTCCTGAACATCGTGCAGTACTTTTTGTTCCACCCGTTCCCTGTCCTCCGGAGCGATCGTTTCGATCACCATCTCGCCGGTATTGGCGCGCAGTTCTTCATAAGTATAGCCCAGGTAATCCAGCATTTCATCATTAATAATGTACAGAGGAAAACCCTTTTCCAGATAGGCTCCGATAATGCCTCCGGGAAAGGTATTCGTCATCAGCTTGATCAGCTCTCTATGTGATTCCATGCTGAGCTTTTTGATGACTTCATGTCCATATTTCAGCGGGAAAAATTCCTCTTCGCTCTGCAGCGAAGTCGCTATAGACATATGGAGATTCAGGATCTTCCACTGTCCGTCCTCCCGGCAGCAGGCTGCTGTAAGTCTCGTTTTTAAAGTAAAAAATTCTCCGCTTTTTCCTTCCACACGCGCCGTCACGTTGCAGAATGCGCAGCACACCTCCGAATGCATGGATGTTTCGTGATAATCTTCTATGGTATAAAAAATAGGTGTCGGATTAACAGAAAATTCCTTTTGCAGAAGCTGTTCCAGCTCATGTTTGCTCCCTGCTGTTTCCTGTACTCCGGTACCAATACTGATGATCTCATCGGATACAAATTCCAGCGTTTTTTCCAGATCTCTTTCGCTCATGTAGGCTTTTAAAAACTTTTCCAGAAGTTCTCTGACTCTATATTCCACGACAGGGTACCTCCTTGTTTTGCTGGTTGTATTATATCATTTTCTATCTATTCTTTTCAACTTTAATTCTTTCATTCAGAACTTTTGCATTCATCCAATTTTCAGGTATAAACGTACTCTACAAATAAAAAATGGCGAAATGTCTATCACAACACTTCGCCAAAATTCTGATCTGCTTGAATTTCTTTATGTATCTGTTTCCTCTGCAATTTCTTGTATAGCGTTTACGATGGATTCAATCTTTGAGATATAATCTTCAACAAAGTCTTTGGTAATATCTGTTTGTTCAGCAGAGGCGTGACTTCTATCATTTTGATGAGCTATTTCATTTCTTCGCTGAAATAACATTGCTATAGTTTCTTTTCCGATCCTTATCGATTCTTGCGCATTTCCGCTAGGAAAAGCTTTTTCCATAGCTTTGTTAAATGGTATGCCAATAAGATTTAACTGGTCTCTCATACTTTCACACGATAAAAATACATCCCTGCTAAATCGCTTGTTCAAATATTCAAAAAGCCAGTCATTTGATTCCAAAGCAGCTATGGCACTCTCTACTTTTTCCATAGGGATCTGAAAAATCTTATACTTCTCTGTTTTTGGCCATGTTCCTGAAAACATTCTGACTAAACAGTATTTACTTATTTCGTGAATGTAAAAGTCAAGTAATCCCTCCGCCAAAACGACTTGTGATCGCCAAACCATTTTACAAGCACTCTCATTTCCATCAGCGTTTAACTTATCTGCGACAGTAAACTGTGCCTTAACCTCACCCATACTTTCTGTAAAATGTTGTTTAATCTCAGACAGAGAAAACTGGATAGGTGTTAACACAGGATGTGCATCGCGTGTGTTTTCCACACGTGGAGCGAGTGAAATCTCTCTAGACGCCATATCATCACCCCACTTACATATCAGAAGAGATTACATTGGCAAAATTAAGATTTAGCATTGGAATTGCTCCATATTTTCCTGCAATGTAACCTTTCCCAAAGTTCTCGTCTTTGCGAACATTTCTAATCTCTGTAAGCGAAAACAAATCTGTAGAACGATCTGCAGATTTGTTTTCTGTAAACCAAATCTGATCTCGTCTGAACAAATCCAAATTTAATAATCCTGTTTCATGAGTTGTAAAAATCAGCTGTGCAGGTTTACTTCCGCGTGTATTGACAAACTGCTTTACCAATCCAAAAAGAAGCGATTCATGTAAGTTAGATTCAAGTTCATCACAAACCAACACTTTTCCATTAGCTATAATATCGATAAAAGGACACAATATTCCAAAAAGTTTTTTTATTCCTGTGGATTCCTCTGAAATCAAATCCGTTTCAAATCCTTCATACAAAACCTTAGCAGAGATCGCATCTATTTTCTCCTGTAAAAGAATCTTCTTAAATTCGTCCGATAAAAAGGGAGGTAAATGCGAAACATCTAAATCCTCTTTCTTAATATCAACATAGATATCTTTAATTCCAGTGCCAAGTGCGTCCAAAAACTTTAGAACAGTTGCCTTTACTTTTTCGTTAGTGTTAATTTGGTGCAGTGAGTAATTCATCCAATTTTCTTGGTTACCCGAATTGTAAATTACTAACTCGTCATTGAAAAAGCGATATGCGGCAGTTACTTCATCAACAGAACTAAAATTTGCAGCACAGGACAACATTAAGCGATTAGGCTTGAGGACATCTTTACAGCTATTAAAGCGATTGCGAAAGTTACGACCCGCTGAATACTCTTCACCATCACGCTCAAAAATCTTTGTTTGACGACCATTGGGAAAATAATAAAGATATTCCTCTACCACGAGCATATTTCTTAATGAAAACCCGAATGCATATCGAATTCCATCAACTACAAATTGAATCTTATAATTACTTTTTCGTTCGTAGCCTTCCAGTTTATGAGGTACTTGCAGAATTCCTTGTCCAGGTTGATGGTTAATGCTATTTGAAACAAGATTTTTTACAAATGCTATCGCATCGATAAAGTTGCTTTTTCCAGAGCCGTTTGCGCCATAGATAACAGATGATTTCAGAACCTCAACATCTGCTGCTTTTTCTATGTTTTCTGCATGAGTTTTGTCTGACCCTGCTATTGCGGAAAAAAGAATTTCATCTCTAATTGATCTGTGATTAGAACAGCTGAACTCTAATAACATTACATACCCTCCTTCCTAAAAAAAGTATATCATACAAACAACCGTTTATCAATTGAATTTGTGTTTTTTCCGCAAAAACTTAAATTAAACGTTCAGTATTGCTCGTGTAGTGTACTTTCTTTATCATTCATATTTCCCTCTTACAGAAAGAAATATACTCTCTATATTTTATTCTCCCCATTTTTTATTTTGCCAATATTTTATCTTTTTTCGATTTTCTTAACCAGATACGCAAGAAAATGATGCTTCTTGTGCCAATCAACACTTTCAAACGCCGTTGCCCTCCCCTCCTCCCCATGTTAAAATAAATACACCGGAGGTATACCAATGAAAAAATCTCAAAAAACGAAACCATCCCATTCCCCTGCCAGACACCGCTTCACCACTGCCCTGATCCTCTTTCTGCTCAGCGCCGCGCTGCTTCTGGTCTCCACGCTGGTCCCAGCCGCCGCAGAATGGTATTCCAGCCAGATCTACCAGCCAGCCGCCGCTGCCATCTCAGGGCTGACCGGACGCGTGCCATTTTCCCTGGCGGAAATCGGGCTCTATCTGCTGATTCTCGGATTTCTGCTTTCTGCGGCGTACACCATCCGCCGGATCATCAAAAAAGGAAACGCCGGTCAGCGGCTGCTCTCCTGGCTGTCCGGAATCCTTCTGGCGGCTTCCCTGCTTGCCTTCTTCTTCATGCTCGGCGGCGGGATCAATTACCACAGGGTCTCCTTCTCGGAAAAGACCGGGATTTCCGCAGAACCATGCACGGCGGAGGATCTCTCCCGGATCTGCTCCTGGCTGACCGAAGAGGTCAACGCCAGAAGCGCCCAGGTCTCCAGAGATGAAAACGGCGTCATGATCCTGTCCCGCCCGGAAGGTCCGGACGCAGCCGCCGCCATGGAATCCCTCGGAGAAACCTTTCCGGATCTGTCCGGCAGCTATCCGATGCCGAAAAAAGTCCTGTGTTCCCAGATCCTTTCACGCCTTGGCCTGACAGGAATCTTTTCCGCTTTCACCATCGAGGCCAACTACAACCGGGATATGACCGCCTACAACATCCCTTTCACCGTCTGCCATGAACTTTCCCACCTGAGGGGATTTATGCAGGAAGAAGAGGCGAATTTCATCGCATTCCTGGCATGCATCCAGTCCGAACAGACAGCCTTTCAGTACAGCGGTTATCTGTCCGCGTGGATCTACTGCATGAACGCACTGTACGATACGGATTACGACACCTGGAGCACCATAAGAAGCCAGCTGGCGCCTTCCGTCGAAGCAGATCTGACCGCCAACCGGGAGTTCTGGGCGTCCTACGACGGAATACTGGAAGAAATCTCCACCCAGGTCAACGACACCTACCTGAAGATCAACGGGCAGGACAGCGGGGTGCAGAGTTACGACATGATGGTAGAACTGACAGTTGCTTATTTCAAGGATAAAATTTGATCTGTTTCTTTTTGATCCAGTCAGACAGAATAAAAATTTACCCGAAACGGATGACAGGGAGCGGTTGAACGTAAGATACAACCGCTCCCTGCATATCAGGACTTTAGCAAAACTACTTGATATAGCTCAAATTTACACGTTACGCATTCACGTGGCATATACTCGTTTGATACACCTAAGAATTACGACGTTCTTCCTCCTCTTTCGGACGGATAAAATTTTTTTCAAACAAGTCTGGTGTATATGTATGTGTTTCATTGAACAAATACTTTTCAAATTTCTCTATCCCAAACAATTTTTCTTCCTGCTTGGCCAACTGCGTAATGTACTCATAAGTTGCATCCCGGTTTACGGATGGCTGAATCCTTTCTGTTTTTTCTCCATTATACACCAAAATATAATTTACATGATTTCTGATAAAATCAAAACTTGGAAAAATACCCCATTCCAGCAACATAATCAAGCTGTCATACAACTTTCTATAGATTTCATGCGTTTTGATCGTTCCATTTTTAAATTCAACAAAAAACCATTTGCCATCAACATCTTTATATAATGCATCATTAGATTTTGGAACACTGCTCCAGCCTCTTCCTCGGGCAAACTCATTTGGTATTTTATCAAAATTTACAACCTCGATACCACTTTCGCACATTGGAATGTTTTTTGTAGTATCCATAGAAGCACGTTTCAAGGTACAGATATGTGGTTTTAGTTTTTCAGGAAGGCTTTCCATTACTTCTTCTGTCATTTACACATTACCCCTTATTGGTTGTTCAACTCGTATCTTAACGTATTCAACATTTGAATTGGCGAAGCCATTTTTTGATAAATCAAATCTATTTTTCTGGTGACGTCATCCATTTTTACTGTATTTCCGACATTGGATGATAAATAGTAATGAACCTTGCTGTCAATTTCATATTTGCATGAAAACAAATTAATTGCATCAACAAAATACGGGCTGTGGGTAGTCACTACTACCGAAAGATCGAAATGTTTCTGCAGCAATACAATCAGCTCCGCATAAGCAATCTGCCATTGCGGATGCAGATGAATTTCAGGCTCATCCAAGATAACAACATCTTTCTCTCTTATACATCCTTTTTCAATCAACATCTTTAATATCACAAAGGATTTCATTCCGGTGGAAAGATTGTAAAATGAAATTGGTTCATTAAATTGATGACCCTTTAAATAAAAATCATCTCCGTTTCGACCGGTTATAATTTCTCCGTCTACAACATTTTCCAGTGTTCGAAAGATATCGTTTAACTTTTCTTTTGCACGCACGGTCTCAATCACGCCGTCCATGCCATATTCTTTACGATCATTTGTCAGCATGTTTTTCAGCAGCTGATTCATGGGATTCAAATCATTGTATTTTGACAATTCATCGATAAGAAACGGATTGTCGATATAAATAGCCTGATGAGAAATACCAATTTCATCTGTAAATTCCGCACACTGATTTTCACGAAAAAGAACCTGATTTCTTTTTCCGCGGATTTCCAAACTCAATACCGTATCCTCATCACAACCCTGCGTGAGAGAATTAATCTGTCCATGAAAAACATCATCAAAATATCGGGAAATAGTTTCTCGGGCAATAACTTCTTCCGGAATGAATAAAATCTCTATTGTATTCAATGAAAGTTCATCAATCAGATCTTTCCAATCTTCAGGTTCTTCTGGACGATGTACATTCTCCAAACCTTCAATTGCACGCTCTATACTATCACGAATATATTCTTCAGAAAAAGACATTCTCTTCAACTTATGTCGTAAATTCAAAGTTATTCTACGTGCCGTATTCCTGGCATTAACAAATACTTTCGATTTAGAAAATCCTGCATCAGTCAAGTGTTTTTGTAAAATAATTCTGTTTGTATTTTCGATCTCATTAAAACGTTCGTTCCAAATTCTTTCTTCAATATCAGACCATGCATTAAACAACGTAAATAAGATTTTTCCGATTGTACTTTTGCCCGTATTATTCTCACCAGCTATTACAGTGATACCATCAATAATAATATTGGCCTCGTTGATTTTTGCAAAATTTTTTATATTTAATTTCATACAGTATCCCTTTCCATTTCACGCACTGACAAAAATCAATTCTTCCAGCCCATACAGAAAATACGCAGGTATTTCTGCAGCGTCATAACTGATAACAGTTCAGCTGACTGAGCTATTACTGCGACTATTTTTATTCTATCCCATTTTATTAACAATTACAATCGAAAGATCAAACTCTACTCCGCTTCCTCCATTTTCCCCTTCCGCCTCTTCTCATACCGCCTCTCAAACATCGAAGCCAGGATCTGCAGTACCACCGCCGCCGCGATCACGCCCCCGGCGATGACCTTGCCTTCCGGCCCGGTGAGTATCTGGGCAATCTCTCCGATCTCCGGATAAGACTTCACAACCTTTCCGATAAAATTCTCATAGGACGCCGGATTCATATCCTCGGTCTGGTTGGCGTCTCCCTTGGTGATAAATTCACCCATCAGCACCCGGTTCTCCACGACACGGTGGGTGATAATGCTGGCGGAATCCTTCGCCCCGTAAAAAGCGATCACATCATCCGCCTCCACATCCTCCGGCTCCATCTCCTGAATATACACCAGACTTCCGGTGGGGATCGCGGGCTCCATACTTCCGCTGATGACCGTATAAATATGATACCCGAACAGTCTCGGCACCGTCAGCGGCAGGCACACCAGCACCAGCGCCACAAGCATCACGGTTCCGAAAATATTGCAGAACAATGCCGCGGAACTTCTCCGTTTCCCTTCCTTTTTTTTCTTTCTGTCTGGCTTCCCCGTCATCTGACTCTTATCTCCTTATCCACCCTGTATTCTCTGTCAATCCTGTACAGCTGCTGTTCCGATCCGACACACTGCCCGGTTCTCATTTGCGCCAATAGATTCACTCCACTGCCGCAAGCGATGTGCCGTATATCAAAAAATGCCGGGAACCAAAGCGTGTGGAACGTATCCGTCCATTCTCACGCTTCCGCCCCCGGCGTCCTGTTATTTATTGTATCATTTCATACGCTTTCTTACAAGTACAATGATCACACCAAGCGCTGCCACTGCCAGCACACCGATTGCAACTCCTGCAACCATCGGAAGACCTTTTTTCACTTCTTCCTCATCGATGTTGATATTGCTCTGCGGAACTTCTTCCTCATCCAGATCGGTCAGATCCTGATTGTCCTGCGGAACTTCCTCATCCTGAATATCGGTAGTTCCCTCATCCGCTGCCGCGTCGGTTTCACCCGCTGCGGTTCCATCCGTACCTGCGGTACCGGTTTCATCGGTTCCGGCTGCCCCGGTGCCTTCGCCGGCAGCTCCGGTACCTTCACCGGCGGTTCCAGCCGCTCCGGCACCCTCGCCCGCGGTTCCGGCTGTGCCTGTTCCGGTACCTGCCGTTCCCGTTCCTGCGGTTCCTGTTCCGGTTCCCGCTGCGGTGCCCTCGTCTGTGGTTCCCGGCACGGTCTCCGTTACAGTCGTTGTATTTGTGATCGTGTCACCCGGCTCTGTGATCACCTCGGTTGGTACCGGTGTGTACACGAAAGTAAACACGTTTTCCGCCTCGTTTTCGGACAATGTTCTGGTCAGCGCCAGTGTCTGCGGATTATAGTCCTCGATGTACAGGTATGCAACCACCGGCTTGTCGCCTACATTTCCGTAATAAGTACGGCTCGGCGCCAGCTCATTGCCCTGGGCATCCTGATAATTTACCGTATAGCCTGTCTGGTTTCCGCGGATTCCGTAAGCCAGCACATACTCTGCGTCGCCGTCCACACGGAACGCGGAAGTCTGTACCGTATCGTTGTCGCGTCCGCTCTGGCGGATTCCCCTGAGATAATACTTGCTGTCGTCCGCCATCTGCACAGCGCCCGCCTGAACGTCGAAAGACACGATATCTCCCTGTTTCAGTCCGCTGACTGTGATCTCATCTCCGTTTTCTTCCACCGCATACTGAGAACCGCTGGAATGATTGTCTACGGAAAGTCCTTCCGTTCCGTTGAAAGTCCCCTGGTTTCCGCTGTAAAAAGTAACCTGATAGGTGTATTCCTCCGCCAGTGTCTTTACCGGAAAAAGTCCCAGAACCAGGCAGAGCGTCATCAGAGATGTGAAAACCACTCTCCAGCCTTTTACGATCTTTTTCATGATCTCAAGTCTCCTTTCCGGTCATTGCGGCGTTTCTTCATGGATACCACCGCCAGAATCAACAGGACAATCCCGCTCGCCAGAGCCGCGGCGCAAAGTCCAAGCATCTGTGTCGGATCTCCGGTCTTCGGAGCTGTGGTGACAACCTTTTTGACCACCCGGTTGATCACGTTGTCTTCACCTTTTTCCACCACCGTGTTGGCTTCCACTTCCTCCACGGCGAAATTCATCTGCAGCCGTGCCAGCGTGTCCTGATAATCATTTCCCTGTGTCTCGCCGTCCAGCTGAACCCTCAGATGAACGCTGCCCGTTTCCCGGCTGTCCAGACGTCCCAGGTAGAAGTAATCCTCCAGAGAACCGGTCGCCTGATGGAGGCCTTCTCCTCCTGCGCTGGATTCTCCTCCGACGGTCTCGCTGCTGAACAGCACCGTCTCCTCTCCGTCCGGGTCCACATAAGTCAGTTCATAGGCATATGCGCCGCCCTCCGCCACGCTCTGGGTATCTTCCAGAGACTGCAGCACCTCGTTGGTCATATACCAGTCGGTCTCACTGCCGCTGGAGTTTCCGACGCCCACCTGAAGCTCGATGGTGTCGCCCGGCTGGATCCGGTAAATCTCCTCGGTCATTTCGGAAGACTGGAAATTGCTCTCCATGCCCTCCCCGTTAAATGTTACATTCCAGGATTTTTCACCCTGAAAATCCTCTGCAAATACTGTTGTACTCATGCCCACGGTCATGGCTGCGGCCATGACAAGGCACATGATTTTCCTTTTCATACTCCGCACCCTCCTATCGTAAGCTTATGGTACCGTCGTCCGCCACGTCTACATCCACGCCCCAGGCGCTCTTGATCGCGTCCTGCGCATTGTGGGTCTGCACCGCGTTGACTTCCGCTTCCAGTTCAAAGGTATAACCGTCATAAGCATAAGTAAATGTAATGGTCTTGTATCCGTTTTCATCGGTAGTAACTTCTTCCGTCACCTTATCCGCAACCGCCGGATCGATCCGCACCGTATCGGACAGCGCCGGGGTCGTATCTCCCGCCGGAAGGATATTCGTGTAATACAGGATCGTCCGCTCCGCTGTGGATGCGCCCTCATCGATGATCCAGCCATTATCGGTCAGCAGGTTCAGGTCGATCAGATCCGGAGAAAGGTTCGGATCTGTGCTGCCCTCGCTGTCCGTCCAGCTCTTATTGAGGATCACCCGCACATAACTGTCAATGGAGCCGCTGTTGGAAACCGCAAGGGCTTCGTCATATTCCTTACCCGGAACGATGGTTTCCTCCTGCAGATCCGCCAGAAGTGTTCCGATGGTCTCGTTCCATTCGCCGTTGGAATCGTAATCCCTGCGGCTGACGGTCTCGCCGTTTTCCAGAAGGCTGACGCCGATATTGGAAACCGTAACCTCCGCCCCATAATTTTCACTGTAATACGTAAGCGCCGCCCGGGTACTTCCCACGGTACTTCCGATCAGCAGAACTGCGGAAGCCGAAAGGAGAACGGCTGTGGTTGCACGGAAGGGAAATTTTTTCTTTTTCATCACTCTTCACCCTCCTCTGCATATACTGTCTGATCGGAATCCATCACACGGTTCCAGTCCGCATACGGATTACCTTCTTCATCGTAAAGCACCGGCGTACATTCCTGTACGACAATGACATTGAAGCTCTCTTCGCTGTCCATCGGATCGATGCCGACCCGCAGCTCCTGCGACGCGCCGCCTGCCGGAACGATATCACTGTAATAGTAATAATCATCCGCGCCCGGCGTCCATTTGCCCTCGTCATCGGCGTAAGTCAGACCGTCCTGATACTTATCGCCCGCGAATACCTTCACACGGACGAAGCAGTCGATATCGCCGGTATTCTGAACCGTGATATGTTTCGTCCAGTTGCTGACCTCTTCCTCCGGAACCGTCACCGCATTGTCAAGGCTCAGGCTCACTCCGCCGGAAGCTGTGGCATAGGTGGTGAAGTACGCCATCGCTGTTCCCACGCTCAGGCCGGCGGTAAGCGTAAGGGCTGCTGCTGCCAGGCAAAGATTTTTCTTTTTCACATTTTTCATCATTCCTGTCTTCCTCCCTTACTCCTGTGGTGCGGAACTGTCTGCCTGCTGCTGCCAGTCCCAGACTCCGTCGGTGTATTCAAAATGGTTTACCACACTTGCGCTGCCGTTCATGCCGCCGTTGTACTCGTTGGTAAAGGAAACGGCTGCCGGAACTTCTTCCGATCCGTCCGCCACGATCACGGCTGTCTGTGTTCCGCCGGAAACCGCATCATAATTGGAACCTCCGTAAATCTCGGTCACCGTCACAACGGTTCCTGCCGGAATGTCGGTGAGTTCCACACTCTTCGTTCCGGTGCTGTCAAAATTCAGGGATACCACATCGCTGAGCACCTGCTCATGATCCCGGATACCCTCCACCTGGAAGACAAAGGCTGCATTTCCAAGGGTGGCATTGTAGGACATCAGGGTCTTCTGGATCGTCAAAGATCCAAGCCGCGGCGTCTGCTCCGGTTTCAGCCCGGTGGTCACGTCGTAAACCCAGGTATCGTCTCCTGTGGAATAATAGTAATTGTTCGGCAGAGAGATCAGATACGGAGTAAAGTCATAGGTATATTCCGGGGTCTGTACGGTTTCCGCCTCCACCAGATACATACCGGTGGAAAGATCTCCCACAGAACCGCCGGGCTGACCTTCCTCGTTCGGAGTGATCTCCAGGACCGCTGTGGGCTCCGCGCCAAGTTCATTCTTCAGGGAAACCGCTTCCTGGGAGAGCGCCTCCCACTGCTCCGCCGTGGTGCTGTCGCTGACCGTGCCAAGCTCCAGCTCCTCATATCCGGCGAGGGAAGTATATTCCCCGGTGACCTCCACATCCGCCACCTTATACAGATTGACCGGGATCGCGATCTCATTGAGCTCCTGATACTGTCCGTCCAGTTCAAAGGACAGTGAGCAGCTTCGATCCGGCTCCACTCCGGGCGCTCCGTATACACTGGAAATTCCCGCCACTGAAACCACCAGCAGGCATGCCAGCGCCGCCGCGCCTCTCTTTTTTATCTTTCCTGTCATTTTCACTTTTTACCCTCCTTTGAACTGTGATCTGTCCGTCCGGAGCCGTCAGATTTTCTTCTCCTTCCGAACAGGAATTTCATAATCAGTATCACAAGCAGTGTTACCGACAATCCCAGAATCAGATACAGCATATAGTAATTCTGTACCGCCCGCAGCATGGTGTCTACCGGGGTACTTTCTATTTCTTCCTCTCCTTCATACGGAACGCGGGTGCCGCGCACCAGAAGGCGGTGGGAATTCACTCCGTAGGGGGTGCAGGTAAACAGCGTCACATGATCCTCTCCCGGAACCACCTGAAGGGCTTCCTCCAGAGTTTCCATGTCATCTTTGTCTACCATGTCCAGAATCTGATCCACCTGATAGGCCAGGGTCTCATCCAGCACATGGATGTAAAACATGTCACCCTTGTGCAGCTGGTCGATATCGGTAAACAGCCGGGCGCTGGGAAGTCCCCGGTGCGCCGCCAGAACGCTGTGGGTATTCTCTCCTCCGATCGGAAGTCCCGTGCCGTCCAGATGACCGGCCCCTGTCTGGAGCACTTCATCACCTGTTCCATGATAAATGGAAATCTTCACGTTGATCTTCGGGATGGAAAGGTAACCCATGACTCCGTCTCCGCCGATATTGAGTACCTTCCAGTACTCGGTGTTTTTGAGATCCTCCTCATCGGTGGAGAACACATCCCCGTAAATATTATTCTGTGTCAATGTACTGTTAAACTGCCGTGCGGCTTCCCATTCCTGGGTGAAATCCTCCGGCGTCATCTCCTGCACCGTCGATTCATAGCTGCTGATCAGACGGCTCTGCCGGTAGGTATTCCACTGATCCGAGATCGTCGGATAGGCAAGAATGCCAAAACCGATCAGAAACAGAAGACCGAACAGGATACCTGAAAGTTTGCGTTTCATGTCTGCTCCTTTGATGTGCTTTCGTTTTCCCCTGTCTCCTCATTCTCTGTGACCGGCGGTTCCTGCGGACCGTCCTGAGAATCCGAAGGAGTTTCTCCCACTTCGGAACTCTGTGGTTCCTGTACCGGCTCCGGATCCGTATCGGATATCTGTTCCGGCTGTGCTGCTTCCGGAACTTCTACGGCTGCCGCCGCTTTTGCTTTCTGTTTTCTTCTGTCCAGGAAGGCCAGAAGGAACACAAACGCTGCGGTTACCAGGAGTCCTACCACAACCCAAAGAAGATAATTGGTGTGAAGACTGATGCCGGCCAGCGGCGTCTCTTCCTCATCCTCAATCACTTCCGGTACGTAGTCCACCCGGTGGCCTCTGACCAGAAGCCGGTGGCTGTTGACTCCGTAGGGGGTACAGGTCAGCAGAGTCACCAGATCCTGCCCTTCCTGCACCGCAAGACTTTCCGTCTCGTCCGGTTCCACCACGAGGATCTGATCGACCTCGTAACAGAGAATGTCATCCAGTATGTAGAGAAGGAAGTGATCTCCTTCTTCGAGTTTGTCAAGATCCGTAAACAGTGAGGCACTCGGCAGTCCGCGGTGTGCGGAAATGACTGCATGTGTATTCTCACCACCCACCGGAAGGGAACTTCCCTCCAGATGGCCTGCTGCCTGTTCCAGGACATCCTCGTCCGTGGTGTGGTAAATCGGGATCTTGATGTTGATCTTGGGGATCTGCACGTATCCCATCATACCATCTCCCAGAAGGTTCAGGCAAGACATGTACTGCTGATGTTCCTCGGAATCTTCGTCCGCGGCGGCTGCCACTGCGAAGGAGTCCGGAAGGATGCTCGGAAGCAACGCCTCATTATAGGCAACGGCTTCTTCCTTTGCGGCGGAATAATCAATCTCGCCGGAGGCTTCCTGTTCCGATACGGCTGCGTCATAGCTGGAAATCAGCTTTGACTGCCGGTAATTGTTCCACTGATTGGAAACGAATGGATACAGCAGCAAGGACAAACCGGCTAAAAAGAACAGTGCGATCAATATGGTAGTCAATAACTTTTTTTTCATCCGGTCTCTCCTTACGGTTGTATTTTTGTTTGAAAAACGGGGCGGGCGAACCGCCCCGTTTTTACTGGGTTTCTTTTCTGTCGTTCAGACTACTTCTGCGGCAGCGCCGCTCTTATGTATCTGTCCGATTATTTCTCAGTTTTTTTGCGTGTTGCAAAGTACAGACCAGCTGCTGTTACCATGATTGCACAACCGCCGATGGTGAAGATTGTAGTACCGATACCACCTGTAGATGGAAGTGAGGAAAGGTTCTCATTAATCACAGTAAGATCCGCAAAATCATTATATACATTGACTTTATCTGTAGACGTAGCAGCTTCTGTTGTTGTTCCTACCGCATAATAATATTCACTTAACTGATATCCAGTTGGCGCATTTGTTTCTTTTACATAATACGTTTTATCAGCATCTAAGCCTACAAATGTTACTGTTCCATCGTTGCCTGTTGTTCTAACATCATCTGCCACTTTAAGATAAAGAGTCATATTATTTACTGCCTGACCATCTCTTGTAACTACACTAACATCTTCAGTTGTTGTATATCCTTCTGTAGCCTGATCCACTGCCTCATAAATTGTAAACTCAGCACCGGAAATAACAGTTTCTGCATCGTCTTCAGTTTTTATTACTTTTACTGCGACTTCATCAGATGTTACACTGTCACCATCTGGATCCAAATTTGTTTCAATGTCATTTTTCAAATGCTCATTACCACTTCCTACAATAGCTGTATATTCAATAGTCACCTTTTTTCCAGCATAATCTGCATTATATTTTGTACCAGAAAAGTCAATCGTTAATTCACTCTGATCTGCATAATCCGTAACAATATAATCCGTTCCTGCTACCAGTGGATCAGATTCTCCCTCAATTCTAACTACAAGTGTTCCTGCTTTAAATGTACCATTATCTAAGGTATCTGTAATACTAAATTCCTTTTCTGTATCATCGGCACTATAGTAAGGATATACCACACTTGCTGTATATGGAACCTCATCTCCTTCAGATACTGATCCATCTACATCTGGATTAACAAGATCTTTTAAGATAACATTATTAGAACCTTTAGCTGTAACATTTACATCCTGTAAATTACCAGATCCGGTATCCTCTACATAAGCAAGCATCGGAATATATGTGAAATCCGGATCTTCAGATGTTACCTTAATTACATATAAACCTGCACTATCAATACCTGTAATTGTGCTTCTGTTTACTCCACTAGTTTGGGTTGCGTAATTTTCAACAGCAGTCAAAGCCGCTCCCAAATCTGATGATGAATTTATTGTTCCTGCGGATGCATATTGATTAGCTGTTGTTTCTAACTTACCTAAAGCAATCAGTTTCTGTATCGCATCATCTTCATCCGTAGCATTCAAATTCGCTACAAATGCATCTGCAATCGGAGATTCAGTCTCTTCTTCATCAACAAACTTCCATCCCAATGGAGACTTCGTATCAGGTTCTACTACCTGCACATATGTAATTTTGGTATCATCATTTACCCCATTTACTTGGATATTAGCTGTTGCACCTGCTGCAAACGCCGTTACACTTGTTCCCATAATCATTGCTGATGCCATTAACATTGCTAAAACTTTTTTTGCCTTCATACTCATTTTCTCCTTTTCTTTTTTGGTTTCCCCATTTTTTAATTCAAGCCATTACGCGCTGTCGTTTTTTTCAGTGGCGGTACCGGGACCGCTCATGTTTTTTCATGCTCTATTTTCCCAGTACCTCCTTACGTTTCATTCTATATAAGATAAGGGATGCAGCCATCAGAAAGGCTGTGCCGCTTATCAGATACCAGAAGATTCCAGATCCACCGGCGGATGGAAGATCGTAGAGCGGGGTGTTTTTAAAATAGAAAGTATCTTTTCCGTTCAATTCCACGCTAGTAAGTGATCCATTTTTAGAAGATTCAATTGTGACATTCCCGTTACTTATTTGAATCTGCCATGTTTCCGTACTCTTACTATAACCAGATGGTGCTTTCATTTCTTCAAGACTATAACTATCATCTTCTATCACTTCATTATATTCTTGAGTACAACTTTCATCCTTAAACCATTTTACTACGCCATCCTCATCAGATTGACCATAAATGATAACTGTTTTATCGCTATTTACCAGTTTAAATACCGCCCCTTCCAGCTTAACACTTTCAGAGCTTTCACTGATTTTAACAATCTGCCAATCCTTACTATTGGTAATATTAACTGTTACTGTTCCATCCTGTTCATTTTTACTTACCACAGAAGACTGATACCCATTAGCTCTTCCGTATTCATCTACAACATTATCACCTATCTTAGTTTCCTTGACAGTATACACATTTTTTGTAAACGTTCCATCTGAATTTTGAGTATAAATTGGTAATTCTGAAAAAACACATTGCCATTCATCATCTGCATTGATAATTTTTTCTTCATATAAAGTATCATTCTGATAAAGTCCAACCGTAATGGTTTCAGGTCTGGTCTCCTCAGAATCACCATACCAGGATTTTTTTACCAGAACCGAAGTGAATCCATCTTGATCCAAAGTATTGGTGAGAGTAATATTCTGAATCTTTTTATAACTAAAATTCCAGAACATAGCCCATTGACTCGTTGCAGAAAACCTTAATGTCCAACCATTTTCATTTTGAGTCAAGCCAATTCCCTGTCCCGAAGTATCTCCACATTTATATTCCACTTTGGCAGAATCGAGATTGCCTGCTCCATTCAAACCCAACGAGACTATATCTTCTACAATGTTTTGAATATCGCTCAAATCTAACCCTATATCTACAGGCGTCCAAAGGAAATATTTATTTCCAGTCTCTTTTACAAGAAGAATATTATTTCGCCCAAGGTTATACACCAGTTCACTGTTTGGGGTGTTTCTGTCTCCAATTTTTGTTATATCGGTAAAAGTACTATTCGATGTAGTTTTAACAAGCTCATATCCTACCGGATATTCCTCTTTTACAACATATTCTATATCCCCTTGAAGTCCATCCCACTCCGCATGCCAGTTATTTTCTGCTGTCAGTTTCTTGGATTCTACACCAGCTACTATCTCATCTCCTTCGTTATATTCACCCGTTGGTGCTGTTGTATCCTTGTACAACGTAACTTTTACATATTCCGGCAGCTCATACGTATCGCTATCTTTCCAATCCTTATCTACAAAAACTTTTGTTGTTCCTGTTCCTGTTTCGATTTTAGAATTAGTAACTATAAGCTGACAATTACCATTCACCTGAGCCGATGCGGTGTAAATACCATTTGATACTCCATCCTCATCAGTACTTGGAAGTTTGACGTCGGATACATTTCCGGTAATGTTATATGTTGGAAGATAAGAACCATCCTGTATTTCTTTCGCTTCAAATACAATACCGTAAGGTAATCCTGTTATAGTTGCTGTCTGATTTGCTTCTAATTCAATAATACCATCATTAACTGTGTAACTGGTGCTTCCAATTTGATAAGAACCAGAAAACGGTTTTCCCTTCACCTGCAAAAGAATCTGATATTTCTTTCCTTCTTCTGTTGCCGTTCCATCTGCCATCTTTTTGGTTATACTTAATGTAGCAACATGTTTTACTGTATTGATAAATATTACTGTGGATTTTTCTCCTACATTAAGGTTTCCAGAATCTGCCGATGGTAAAGAAGTTCCGCTTCCATCTTCATCAGGAGTCCAGATTATGGTTCCGTCCACTTCTACTTCATAGCCATTAAGATATGCTCCCATTTCTTTTACACAATAATACAGATTCTCTGAAATATTATAGAACCGTGCTGTCTGATTATGTTTTAAAGTAAACTGAGCATTCTCATCAGTAACTCCTTTGCCAACTACCTTATTATTTTCAATAATATCATATGCTTGATTTGTATACAGGGCATTATCAACCTCTATTTGGAAAAGGAAATCAACATCCTCTGTATAATTTACATCCTCTTCCTCCTCTGTCTGAACAACCTTTTGTACATTAACCGTATTTTTCGGTACTGTTGGCAGATTAAATTTTACATGCAGATTTGATGCCCCTGCACCACGTTCCAGATAATACATTTTAAAGCTGTGATCCGTGGTATAGTCAGCAAATGTATCTCCTTTGAATTCTTTTTCTGCACCCGCTTCTGTCCATGTAGCACCACTCGGCAAAATACCTGCATTTTCAAAAATTTTTCGTAAAGTCGTAGAATATGTTTTCGGCTCATTATTTGTTTTACAATCTGTCCATTCCACAACCCCCGTGTGAAAATTAATTTTACCGGAATGAGCATCGTGAACGCCTCCAATATCCAAAACCAGAACATCATCGATGTATACCCACATGTCATCATCGCCGTTAAACTCATAAACCATATCATCCGTAACAGTTGTTCCGTCTGGCTTTGTATAAGTTGACTTACCATCTCTCTGCTGTGTAAATTCAGCTTCGATCATCATGCCAAAATAAAAATTGTTAGTCCCCTGAGTTAAATACAAGTCCTCATTATATCTAGGATTATCAGCAGATAATCTTTTTCCGTCTTCATCATACCAGTTATGATTTTCAGACACTTTTCCTTCTGCTATTGTATTATACGGCATGAAATTTCCGCGCTGATAAAAATACTTATCTTCATTACTGGGAGTTCCAATCTGATTATATACGGTAAAAGTATTATTTTCTCCCAGATATGCATAATTTTGGAAACTACTATACTCAAAATATCCTGTTTCCTGATAAGTTTCCAAGCTGAACAATTGATCTACATCTTTAGCTCCGTTAAACAACGTTCCAAGATTAGTAACTCCATTTTTTAAATTTGGAAATCCATTGGAATTTGTAATAACATCTTCTAATAATCCGTCTTTTATGGTACCTTCTCCATAACCGCTACCGCTTCCAAAATCCACTACCTGACTGCCATTTTTCAGCTTAGTCTGTCCGTTATTATTAGTAATTTGATTACCACCCAAAAGATCTATCATCTTCATAGTGATACCTTTTTCAGAGCTATCAACGGTTTCTATGGTCGTTAACGGTTCCACCTCTTTATACACAAGACAAACTACCCTATCTGTATAAGAACTCCAATTTTTCCATTCTTCACCATCATAATATTGATATTGATAATTGTATCTAGTTACTCTTACCTTTGTAATTTTTGTGCCATTTACGCTATTAATACGAGCTGCTTGATATTGATAAGTTTTACCATCAACTGTTACCGGTGATTTTGCATAGTCCTCAAAAACAAAACCTTCTTCAATATTAAGCGAAATATCTTCATCCCAAAATTTTTCGCTTGTTAATTCGTCCCCATTTTCTTTTACATATTTTACCGTCACTTTATAATAACGTTCCCACTGAATAACAAACTTTGAAAAACTCTCTGTCCTTACTTCAGCTTTCTCAACCTTATTCTCTTCCGTCGTCGCCAGCACATCTACCTGTTCGTTCTGTGCCATATCAACGACTTCCTTCACCTCACCTTTCTCATTCTCTTCCAGATGCATTACTGTGACTTCCGCATTCTGTGCATCTTCTTCGGAAACGCTTTCCGGGATTGCCGCTTTCTTATAATCCATGGAAACCTTAACTTCGCCGTTTGGTTCTGTCTCGTTTCCGTCCGGATCCACAAAGGTGATATCGTAAGCCAGGAATCCGGCAATCTCATATTCCTCTTCCTCTGCCTTTTCCTGAAGCTTCTTCTCAACGTCCTTGTACTGATCTTCGGTTTCCTTGTCTTCTGTGATCGGTACCACTTTCAGTTCCGCATTAGCAGGAATGACTCCGTTTTCTGCTGCACTGACGGTAACGGTTACCTGATCATCTTCGTATGTAAGAACCTGCACCGGTTCGTAATATGCATAGCATCCGTAGATCGTAGAAGTTCTTCCTTCCATCTGAATCTTATTGGATGTTCCGTCTTCTTTCAGTGTGATTTCCGACAGATCGTAGTCATCAACATTGTCTGTGCTCTGTCCGGAATTCTGAAGGGACTCGATCATATCATTTCTCTGAGTGATCGTAACCAGTTCGTCCTTATCTCCTTCCACTGCAGGATCTGCCGGATCCAGCTGGAAGACTACGGCTTTTTTCACGTCCTTAACAGTAATGCCGTTCTGGTTTTCAAAGGTAATTACGATCGGTTGCTGAGACTCTGTCTCCGTTCCGTTTACCTTGAACCGGATATCATAAAGAACGGTATCGCCCAGCATGTAATGTTCCGGAAGACTTTCTTCCATCAGTTTCTTTACATGTTCTGTAGTTGCCTGATCCGGAACAGTTACTTCCATGGTAAGTTCGGATGCATCCGCCTGGAAAGCGCCTGCCGGAATCTGTGCGGTTACGGTTGCCGTAACGTTTCCGTTTTCATCCTTGAACTCATGCTTCAGTTCCACTGCTTCGTTGTATGTTACCGGTGCTTCGGTCGGAACCGGTGTTGCTTCCGGCGTTGTCTCCGGTGCTGCAGTCACTTCCGGTGCCTGTGTCGGCTCTGCGGTTACCGCCGGCGTCTCGGTCGGAGCCGGTGTCGCTTCCGGTGCTGCAGTCACTTCCGGCACCTGTGTCGGTTCCACCGTTGCCTGCGGTGCTTCCGTCGGCGCTGCGGTCACTTCAGGAACCTGCGTGGGTTCCGGTGTCGCTTCCGGAGTTGCCTCTGGCGTTGTCTCAGACAGAACCGCAGGCGTATCCTGCACGGCAGCTTCCGTCTGTGTCTCCTGTACATTCTGCGGATCGCCTTCCTGCGCAACGGCTGCCGGCTCTTCCGTTCCTGACGATGCAAAAATAAAACTGCTGTTGCTCAGCGCAATCACCATGCAAAGCACGATCGCCAACATTCTCCTCTTCATTTTACTTTTCATGGCTTCCTCCTTCTGCTTCGTCCAAAGCACTTTCTATCAGTTTAATCAATTCCAGGGCACTTCGGAATTGCTGCTTCTCATTTTTATCCACCCAGGAGATGCTTCCCTGCCAGGTGGAATTCTGCCGGTCGTAGATATTCAGCAGGAACGTTCCGCGCCTCCTTCTGATGGGATCCTTCACAACCCTCCGTGCCTCCTTCCTTTGTATCATCGTGATAGGTATAGTTTATAAGATCGGGCGTTACAAAAAGCATTACAACTATTAACATAATTTGTGTTTTTAAATATTTTTTTCATTTTTGTAATGGTTGAGGTTCCTGTGGAGTGTGAAAGTTGTCCGAAAACAGTTTTCAGGCAGCAAAAAAGCCGGACAACAGGTCCCGGCAGCTTTCGCTTTCGGAACCCGGTGTCCGGCGTAAATTTCCTATATTTCTGATCATGAATTTTCAAACACGCTCTGGCGCGTTTGAAGATTGCTTTAATATAATATGGAAGAATCTCTTCATGAACGGAACATACGTCCCGAGAAATACCACTCCGCTTATGCCATATGCGATTTTCTTTTTTTCCTTCGGCACGCACATGCCGACCATTACACCGATAGCAAACAGGCAGAATTTCAACAGCGCAAGGGTCTCCCAGCTGCTACAGCAGTATTCATCCGCAGCGTCAAATAATTTCATTCGCTTTTTCTTCTTAAAACTTTTTTCGATAGTTTGCTTTCTGTGAAGCTTTTACAGATGCTTCGATCTCTACAATCGCTTTACAGACGTTTCACTCTCCATCAGTAACCGGCAGATTCCCTGATCATCTTCCTCCGGATGTGCGGATATCATCCGGCTGATCTGCTCTACTGTTTGAATATCTTCCTCTAACAGGTCTGCAATCTGCTCTTTTTGGTATCCGCGGAGTTGTTTCTTTCGAATCAGTGAAACTAATTTCCGTAATTCGCCTTCCAATTGACCTTCCAATCGTCCTTCACGCATTCCCTCCAGCCGACCTTCACGGCGGCCTCTTTCTTCTCCAATTTCCTGATTTTCCTGGTCACGCATCAACAATGTCATATACTCATGCCTCCATTTCCGATTACGTTTTGCTTCCTTTACTGCTCTTTCAAGCTTCTGTACATATTCATCTTCTGATTTTTTTCCGCCTAAATAATCCAGAAAAGCTCTTAATTCTGAACTCACATCATTAAGATTGCCCTTCGCATTGAGAAAGATCTTAATTGCTCCATCCCGAAGCTTTATCCCTGGATCTTCCCGGCAAATGTTCTCAAACGTATAGATATGTCGGTTTTTTCCAAAAACATCTTCCAGGCAGATGAAGATGACATAACTCTGGTTCAGTTTTTTATACGGTTGACCACTATCAATCAGCTGCAGATCCATCATTCCCTGATAATAGCGGCTTCTCTTCGGCAATTCCCTCGTATTCACCTTCTGCATCTCGATATCATATACCGTATTCTTTCCGTCTTTTACATAAACGTCCAGACGCACACTCCGTGCGTCGACATCTTCCTTAATCGGTTTCTGCAGCTCCGGATACTCGATATGATCGATCTCTATCCCCGGCAGAATCCGTTCCAACAGTTCCTTACATAATTCGGGATCACTCATTACCTTTCCAAAGATAAAATCGTTGGAAAGTCCTATTTCTTCCCAGTCTGTTGTATACTTCATTTTCTTCTCCTGTTATTTTAATTATACACAAACTCCGACGTAAAGACAATGTACTGGTGCCGGACTTTGCCATTCATTGGTAACTGTTTTGATTCGTTAACGATCACTTTAATAGAAAAATTTCTTTGAGGATTATTGGCTTGAATAAAGCCCTGGATTTTCCGGTTTTCCGGATTTTATAGATTTTTGATTTTGTAGAACTTATACCAAAGATGGCATTCCGCTTTGGTTCAGTGCAAAGCGGAATGCAGTAATTTTAATTTTTAACCGATTTATTGAAAACCATCCTCCATCAACAATCGACAAATTTCCCGATTATCTTCCTCTGGATGTGCAGATATCATCCGACAGATATTTTCTACCGTTTGAATATCCTCTTCTAACAAATCCGCAATCTGCTCTTTCGAATATCCGCGGAGCAACTTCTTTCGGACCTGAGAAACCAAAGTGTACAGCATGCCTTCTCGAATGCCTTCCCGGCGACCTCTTTCTTCTCCAATCTCTTGATTTTCCTGATCACGCATCAACAATGTCATGTACTCATGCCTCCATTTTCGATTACGTTTTGCTTTTTCAGTTTTTGGTGCACGAAGTTTCAAACGTCAGTTTTTTCACTCTCCATCAATAGCTGGCAGATCCCCTGGTCATCCTCTTCTGGATGCGCGGATATCATCCGGATAATTTTCTCTACTGTTTGAATGTCTTCCTCTAACAAGTCCGCAATCTGCTCTTTTTGATATCCGCGGAGTTGTTTCTTTCGAATCTGAGAAACTAATTTCCGTAATTCGCCTTCCAATTGACCTTCACGACGACCCTCCAACCTTCCTTCACGACGGCCTCTTTCTTCTCCAATCTCCTGATTTTCCTGATCGCGCATCAACAATGTCATATACTCATGCCTCCATTTCCGATTACGTTTTGCTTCCCTTACTGCTTTTTCAAGCTTCTGTACATATTCATCTTCTGATTTTTTTCCGCTCAAATAATCCAGAAAAGCTCTTAATTCTGAACTTACATCATTAAGATTGCTCTTCGCATTGAGAAAGATCTTAATTGCTCCATCCCGAAGCTTTATCTCTGGATCTTCCCGGCAAATGTTCTCAAACGTATAGATATGTCGGTTTTTTCCAAAAACATCTTCCAGGCAGATGAAGATGACATAACTCTGGTTTAGTTTTTTATACGGCTGACCACTATCAATCAGCTGCAGATCCATCATTCCCTGATAGTAACGGCTTCTTTTCGGCAATTCCCTCGTATTCACCTTCTGCATCTCGATATCATATACCGTATTCTTTCCGTCTTTTACATAAACATCCAGACGCACACTCCGCGCATCGACATCTTCCTTAATCGGTTTCTGCAGCTCCGGATACTCGATATGATCGATCTCTATCCCCGGCAGAATCCGTTCCAACAGTTCCTTACATAATTCGGGATCACTCATTACCTTTCCAAAGATAAAATCGTTGGAGAGACCTATTTCTTCCCAGTCTGTTGCATATTTCATTCTCTTCTCCTGTTATTTTAATTATACACAAACTCCGACACAAAGACAATGTACTGGTGCCGGACTTTGTCATTCATTGGTAGCTGGTTTGATTCGTTAACGATCACTTTAATAAAAAAATTTATTTAAGGATTATTGGCTTGAATAAAGCCTTGGATTTTCCGGTTTTCCGGATTTTATAGATTTTTTGATTTTATAGATTTTCAAGATTTAGGATTAGGATATTCTCTTATCCCATTATACTAAAATGGCATTCCGCTTTGGTTCTGAGCAAAGCGGAATGCAGCAATTTTTTCCTTATTATAGGTCATATTGACGGTATAATTTTTCTCTCAATTCAGAGTTTTCCGCTATCTCTGTTATCATGGATTCCTTATGTTCTTCTACCAACTTCAGAATCAATTGACTATAACGTTCTGCTTCTTCTTGCTTACCTTCCCTACGGCCTCTTTCTTCTCCAATTTCCTGATTTTCTTGATCACGCATCAACAATGTCATATACTCATGCCTCCATTTCCGATTACGTTTTGCTTTTTCAGCTTTTGGTGCACGAAGTTTCAAACGTCAATTTTTTCACTCTCCATCAATAACTGGCAGATTCCCTGGTCGTCTTTCTCCGGATGTGCAGATACAGTCCGGCAGATTTTCTCCACCGTTTGAATGTCTTCTTCTAACAAATCCGCAATCTGCTCTTTCGAATATCCGCGGGGCAACTTCTTTCGGACCTGAGAAACCAAAGTGTACAGCATGCCTTCACGGAGACCTTCCAATCGTCCTTCACGTCGGCCCTCCAATCGGCCCTCCAGTCGCCCCTTCTGCATTCCATCCTCAACCAACATTTCTCCTAATAACGTCATACCCATCTTCTCCTTTACCTGTTCCAACACTTTTGCATCCAGCAATTTAACTGCGAGTGCATACAATATGGTTTCCATTTTTTGCCGGGTCTCTTTGTCGATTCCTGCCTCCTCACTGCGTAAAAGTTCCAGCCCACGGCAAATTCTCTCAGCAACAGGAACTTTTCTGTTTTTCTCCAACCATTCCTCCTGTTCCGGCTGGCGGTTCTTTTTTCTCTCTTCTCTTTACCGCAATTATAAATCTTTTTTTACGACCGAACAACAGCATCGCCTGATTTTTCTTTTATTTTTTGTTGTTTTGGGATTATCGGTTCGATGGAACCTTTTGGAACTATTTTCAGATTTGATTCTTGAAATGAATGATCAAAAAATGCTTTCGAATGATTTTCTCATTCTTTCTCGTTATTATAAGGAAGTATTCTGCAGAAAAGGAAAAAATGAAAAATTTCCCGCGCTGTTTCCCGGTCTTATCCTATTTTAACATGCGTTATCATACCTGTAAACGAAAGAGTTCAGCAGCCTGTCCCCGTCACCGACGGCATTCCAGAACTGCTGAACGATGCCAAACCGCATAAAAAATCATTCCCGCAATCTTCGCGCCCTTTTCTCAGCGTCCTCTATTTACAATCCTCATTCAATGCGTTATCCACCAGAATGATCAGTTCCAGTGCGCTGCGGAATTCCACTTCTTTCTCCGCCTCTTTCCAGACCAATCGTCCCTGCCAGGTGGCGTTCTGCCGGTACTGAACATAGGTGTAAAAAGTCGCGCACTTTCCCTGATGGTTCAGTACTTCCTCTTTGGTCGAAAGGATCTGCCACGTTTTTTCCCTGTCTTCTTTTTCTGTTTCGGAAAAATTCCGCAGCATCACCGCCGCCTCCGGGAAGCGGATACCGTCATAAAACTCTTCCATATACCGCAGCAGCTGCACCACATTCTCAAATTTCCACGGTTCCCGCTGATAGTAATGGTAGATTCTGCCTCCGATCTCCCCCTGGACGCTCCGGTCTACACATATATTGATCAGATTCGGAATCGCTGCTTTGGATTCCATCCGAACATCCTTCATTTTTTCCTCTTTCCTGACGCACTTGCTGCGTCATCAAGGTAGATTTGAAAGTTTACTTCCAAACTCTTCCACGCTCCCGTCCCTCATCAGTTCCAGTGGAATTCATTCCTGTGAAAATGCAGTCTCGAATTATCATTTTCCACATCTGCCACAGAGGAAACGTAGTATTCCAGGTTCTGCTTCCATGATTTATGTTTGCTTGAAAATTTATCCAGGATCCTCCGGAAAATAATATCGCAGTTTTCCTGATTGGTTCCCACCAGCAGGATCAGAAACTGGGACGGGCTGTATTTGGTAAAGGAATCGCCGCGCCGCAGGCTTCCTTTGATGGCGAGATGCAGGTTCTCGGACAGTACTTCCAGCTTTTCTCTGCTCTCCAGTGGCCGTCCCTTTCCGTCGGTCAGTGAGCATACCATCAGAAAGACTGACTGCCCGTTTCTCTCGATGATCCTCCGGATCAGCCGGTAGCCGTCCCGGAAACTTGGCAGCGTGCAGTAAAAAGCGCCGTTCTCATACTCCGCTTCCTTCAGACCTTCCTTAATCTCCCCGGCCGCCTGATATTTTCTGCTCATCTTGGCGCTCATCTCTTTAAACTGATCCATCATTTTTTCGGAAGGACTGATCCCAAGTTCCTCAAAAAACATCCTGGAAGTTTCCTCATAAAACTGATACGCCTCTTTATAATGATTCATGCACATCAGCGCATCGATCTTCAGCGACTGCCATTCGTCAAACGGATAAATTTCTGACGCTGTCGAGGTCAGTTCAACAATCTGCTCATACTCCCGCTGCCGCTTCAGATATTCACATACCTGGATCATCGCCTCCCCGTACCGTTCTTTATACCGCACGCTGTTGACGATCACCCAATCCTCCCCCGACAATGACGGAAGAAATTCCCCGCGGTAAAGACGGCAGGCACGGGAAAGGAAGTCCATCTTCTTCCGTTCCTCTGTTTCCTTCTCCGCCTTCTGCAGCAGATCCAAAAAGTCCGCCACATCGATACGGACCTTCATCGGGCTGTCCCATCGGTAGATTCCATTTTCAATCTTAATGTAATCGTATTCCGGCAGCCCCGCTTCTACCAGCATCTTTTTCAATCTATGTACAGTAACCCGAAGATTATTGGCGACATTTGAAAGTTCCTCTCTGCCAAACAGATCTTCCAGCAGCTCGGTGCGTGGAATCCCCGCCTGTTCCCCGCTTCCGCAGAAGCTTTCGTGCAGCAGGATCTGCAGCAGTTTTACCGCCTTGGTAGCCGTATTGCGTTTAAAAGAAACCGTCTGTTCTCCATACGTCATGGAAAACCGCCCCAACATAGATACCTTTAATTCAGGCAACTCCTTTTCCATATCCTTCTCTCCCTGTTTATACCAAAAAAGAACCAGATTTTCCCTATATGATTCGTTTTCTGCTGCCTTCAGGTCTTTTCTGGTAATTGAAAAACCATTATATTTACTTCATTTTAGACATTAAGAAAATATTTGTCAATAACATCCGTCCGCGTTTTTCCCCATAATGCAGAAATCTTTAATGGTTTTTTCCAGATTTTGCACAGCAAAATACCGGCAATGCAGATGACTCTCTCCATTGCCGGTATCTCAGTTTGTTTTTTAATGATTATTCAGCTTTTTCTTTGGCTTCCCCTGCTTCTTTCTTCACAGCCTCTGCCATGCCTTTCATGTACGCCAGGTTATTCTCCAGTTTCACTTTCGTCTCTTCCTCGTTGGAGAAATCCTCGATGGAAACCGTTCCGTCGTATCCGAATTTGTTCATAACGGAAAACAGACGTTTCAGATCCGCCATACCTTTTTTCAGCGGGCACCACTGACGTTTCCATTTTGCCGCGCCCAGATTGTCCTCTCCGTCCGGAACGAGCACGCCGTTTTTAATATGGATATGCGCAATATAATCGCCCAGCAGCTCGAAGCTCTTCTGGTATTCCTCAAATCCTTCATTTACCATATTGCCCGGATCGAAGATCAGTCCGAAATATTCCGGATCAAATCCTTCCAGCGCGCGGTATGCTGCGCTCGGGCTGGCGATCATGGTATCCATATGGATTTCAAGAACAACTTTTACATTGTATTTGCGTGCATACGGATCCAGTTTCTTCAGATCCTCACGCATACGGTCGAACAGTACCGGATACGGCGCCTCTGCCTTTGCCGGATCATACGGAACCAGTCCTGCGCGGACCTGTCCGCATCCGATAGCGTTCGCTGCTTCCATCACATTCACCAGCTTCTCGGTATCGCCTACTGCCAGATAAGTCGTAAGTCCGAAAATCTCAATTCCCGCTGCATCACAGAGTTCTTTCGCCTTCAGCGCTTCCTCCTTGATGTTTTCCAGAGACAGGGTACTTTTGTTATTTCCCCAGTATCTCTGCTCGTACGGAATCTTCGGATCATCCTCGGACGGAGCCGGGATTTCCTCCTTGAAACAGGTATCCCAGCGCTCATACGGTTTCTTGATCTCCGCTACACGCCATTCCACGCCCGTATAACCCAGTTCTTTTAAGAGTTCTACGGATTTCTCCGGACTGTATTCCGGCATACTTACTGAAAATACTCCAAACTTCAAAACATCCACTCTCCTTTTTGTTTAATTTGCTGAAACTTATGATTTTATTCTACTCTATTTGTACAAAAAATACAAGCAAAAGAAATTTGTTTCTTATTTTGATGGAGAGGAACGAAAACATAAGTCTTTTTTCATCCGCTTTTCTATATTTAGATTCGTTCTTTCTATATCTTGTGGCGTTGAATTGTGTGTAATTTTCTGACTTTTGTAGTCAGTTTTTGTCGCTTATTGACTATAAAAATGTCAATAGATTTCCCCATTTATTTTTCCAAAATCTTCATTTCTCCATTGTGAACAAAACGCGTGTTCTGATTTTTCTTATGTAAATCTGTGAAAAACGAGCGTTTTTCGGTGGACAATGTGGATAACTCCGTGTATAACTTTACTTTTCAATGATTTCCATGAGTTTCCACTGTGGATAACTTGTTCATAATATGTGGGAAAATTGTGGGCAATTTTCGACGGCATCTGACACTCCAATTTTTTCCAGCATTCTTTGTGCATTTTGAATAAGTTACTGTTCCGCCCAGGCCTGCGCACATGCTGCGCAGACCGTAAAAACGTGATTCAGGAGTACCCCTGTCAGGAATAGAGCAGATGGTTCTGAACGGACGTCACGCAGTTCGCGCCGTCGGATGCTGCCGTAAGAATCTGGCGGAGCTGTTTTGTCCTTACATCTCCCGCCGCATAAACACCTTCCACGCTTGTGACTCCATCTTCCTGTGCCTTGATGTATCCCTGCGCATCCATTTCCAGTTTTCCACTCACCAGTTCAGAATTCGGCGTGATGCCGACCGCGATAAAGATTCCGTTTACCGCCAGATCTTTCTTCTCTCCCGTCTTTCGGTTGGTGACGGACACTGCCTCGACCTGGTTTTCCCCTTTGATTTCGTCCACTACCGTATCCCATACCATTTCCACATTTTCCAGCGCCAGCAGACGTTCCTGCAGGATCTTCGCCGCGCGCAGTTCATCTCTTCTGTGGATCACATAGACTTTCTCACAGGCTCTCGCCAGGAAGATCGCGTCTTCCACCGCCACATCGCCGCCTCCGACCACTGCAACCGTCTTTCCCCGGAAAAACGCGCCGTCACAGGTCGCACAGTAGGAAACGCCCATACCGGCGAGTTCCTTCTCTCCCGGAACATCGAGCATCCTGTGCTTTGCACCTGTTGCAACGATGACAGTCTTCGTATGATACTCACCTTTTTTCGCCACAACGACCTTGTCCTCTCCGTCCAGCTTCAGCTCCAGCACTTTGTCCCGGACAAATTCAGCGCCCATTTTCTCTGCATGGTCTCTCAGTGTGGTTCCCAGATCCATGCCGCTGATTCCGGGAAGTCCCGGATAATTGTCTACCTCATAAGTCGTCACGACCTGTCCGCCGCTGACAAAATTTTCTTCAATAATAATCGTATCCAGCTTTGCTCTCTGGGCATAAATTGCTGCGGCAAGCCCCGCCGGACCGGAACCGATAATAATCAGATCATACTGTTTTTCCATATTTTTCTTACCTCTTTCTTTTATTCCCGCGGGCAACGAGCCAAGCGGACATGCTTGCATGTCCATTTGGCGACTGCCGCGAGGGTCAAATACCCCGCAGCTTTGCTGCGCTGCAAGTTTGATGCCCCGTAGCTTGCTGCGGGGTATTTGATTTTCTGCTTTTCTACTCTTTTACTTTCCTGTGTTTCAGTTTCTGCAGCCTTTTACACATTTGCTTTTCTGCGCTTCTGTTTCTGCACTCTCTTATTCTTTCCATCTCTGTCACCCTGCTACTGCTTTACAACCTTGATGCCCCTTACCAGGTGAAGAGCCTGATCTACGGTGATCTCCGTGTAGCTTTCCTTTGTCTCATCGGCATAGAAGGTATAGATCTCCGTTCCGTTTTCGGTGTCCTCGGTCTTCTCATAGTCCTCCGAAACCGCGGCAAGAAATGTTTCCTCCGGCGTACCGAGCGTAATACCGCCTGCCACCGCAATAGGAACCTTGGTCGTATCCATATCCCCATACAGCGCGGTGATAAAACAGTTTTCCACGGTTACCGCTTCCTCCGAATCATTCCTTACATTTCCGAAGAGCCGCTCTCCATTCTTTTCCAATGTCACATAACCATACTGAAGGCCTTTTACCGCCTCATCGGATTCTTTGTCGTTGATCTCCCATCCATGTTTCAGCAGTTCCGCTGTGGGAACCGGAAGCTGATAAAGCGTTCCGTCATAAGAAACGACGAACTGATCCAATGCCGTTCCCGGCGCCTCCGGCGCCTGATAGGCTTTTACCTCCGGCGTTTCCTCACTCAAGGCATGTTCCAGCTCTTCCTCACCGTTGGAATTCTGCAGATTCTGAAGATCCAGCCGCATCAGAAGTCCCGTCTCGTTGTCAAACCCAAACTGGACACTCCGGTTCAGACCAAATTCATACGTAAGGAACAGATACTCTTCCTGCTCATACCGGTCCTTGGGAGCGCCATATGCCTGAATCACTTCCTCCGCCACAGACTTCTGAAATACAATATTTCCCGGAAGGTTTACATAGACCCTTTTGCCGCTGTCCTCCCCGGCATCCACATGAAAGCCCGCCACATAACACTGGCTGACCGGAAGTTCCGACGCCTCCGGATTCATAATATCCACCGTCACTGCACAGTCTTCCACCGTAAAAATCTCTCCTGCCAGATAAGACTGAGCGCTGACCATTTCCTGTTCATCGCCGTCGTAGCTCCATCCGTTTGCGGTAAAGCTCTCATATGTCATAGGAAGCTGATAAGAGACTCCCCAGACTGCGTACTCAAAATCATACAGTTCATCCGGAAGTTCCACCTCATAGACAGGGATACCCTCTCCCGGCAGCTGCTCCTGCATCGTATCTTCAGGGTCATCATCCTCTGTACTCTGGCTGACAGTCGAAATAGGAATCTCCTGCTTCTGATCCCGGCATCCCGGAAGCATCCACAGAACACCCGCCGCCATCAGAATCATAAGGCCAGTTTTAAATCCTCTCATTGCCTCTCCTCCCTTATGGACACACACTTTGCCATACCGTGCGCAGACATCCAGCTTCCGCTATTATACCATACACAACATCTTTTTTACAGGCTTTTCCCTCCATACCACAAGAAGAAAAAATCCCTGAGCGTGTGGCATCCGTGTGCGGCGGGCATCTGCAAAGAGGTGAGAAAATCTTAACGCTCCGAAGCCCCGGAGGACGGGTCAGGCGCAGGGCTTCACGCACTAGAGCATGTTTGAAAATTGCTTTCTGCGAGATGTGCGTCACAGTTTGTGGGAAATTTGTTCCGAAATCAGTCAGCGTAGCGGGCTACGCTGACTGATTTTGGGGCGAATTTCCCGCAAAGTGGGGCGTGCAGATTGCAGGAATGAATTTTCAAACACGCTCTAAGCCTGAGGAGCGCTGAGTCGGGAATTGATCAACAATTCCTGACGAATCGCTCCGGGATTTTTTCGCCCCCCCCTTACATAGTCCCTGCTGTGGTTTCATAAAATAGAAGAAAAAGAAAAGGGTTATCACGGGATTATGCCCAATAAACCATCAAAAAAACGTCTCCTCTTTCTGCTCCTGCTCCTTTTCATACCTTTTTTCACGTTCCTTCTCCTCTGGCTGACCCCTGCCGGAAATATCTTTGAAAATCTCAGATTCGAAAAGTATATCAACGAACGTTTCCGCCGGGAAGCCTGTTCTTCCGCCATCAATCTCCATTACACGCTGTCGGATCCTTCCCTGGCGGGCATCGATGACTACGAGGTTTCCTTCGGCACGGTCGCCGTGCCTGATCCGCAGAAACAGCAGACCGTGAGACAGGAAGAAGAGACAGCTCTCAACGACTTCAATGAAAATGCCCTGAATACCCAGAACCGCATCACCCTGGATACCCTCCGCCGGAACCTGGAGGATCAGAAGCTGCTGGACTCCTGCTGTATGCTCCAGGAAGTCCTCGGTCCCTCTCTTGGCACACAGGCGCAGCTCCCCATCCTTCTGGCGGAATATACCTTCCGCACTCCCCAGGATATCACCGACTATCTGAAGCTTCTCAACGATCTGCCCCGGTATTTCCAGGAAATCCTGGCATTTGAACAGGAAAAAGCCAGACAGGGTGTCTTCATGAATAACGCCTGTGTGGACGGAATCATCGAGCAGTGTGCCTCTTTTATCAACGACTCCGAACCGCACTATCTCCAGACTGTCTTTGAAGAAAAACTGGCGGATTTTGAGGATCTGAGCCAGGAAGAGCGGACCGCGTGTCTGGAAGCCCACAAAAATCTGATGCAGACCTGTGTCCTCCCTGCCTACCAGCAGCTGTCCGACGGTCTTGCCGCTCTCAGAGGCACCGGAACCAATCCGGCGGGCCTTGCAGGATTTGAAAACGGAACCGATTACTACCGTTACCTGCTCCGCAGCCAGGTGGGAACCGACGCTTCCCCGGAGGAGATCGAACAGCGCCTCTACCGGCAGCTGAACCAGGATTCCAAAGAGGTCAGTGAGATTGCCGCCAGGGATCCGGCGCTTCTTCTGTCCCTGTCTTCACCGGAACTGAATTTTTCCTCACCGGAAACTATGCTGGAAGATCTGGAAACCGCGATCACAGAGGATTTTCCAGCGCTGGACGATGTGACCTGGGAAATTAAAACCGTGGATGAAGCTATGGAAGAATTTCTCAGCCCCGCGTTTTATCTGACGCCTCCTGCGGATACCAACGCTCCCAACTCCATTTACATCAACAACAGCGCCGACATGTCTTCTCTGGAACTGTATACCACCCTGGCACATGAAGGCTTTCCAGGCCATCTCTACCAGACGGTCTGCTTTTCCCTCACCGACGCGCCCTATATCCGCCATCTCTACACGACCTGAGGTTACATAGAAGGCTGGGCAACCTATGTGGAATCTTATGCGTACAGCTATGCGGTCCGCAATAATCCCGAACAGGCGGACGCCGCCCGGCTGATGTGGCTGAACCGTTCCATCAACCTGTGTCTGTATTCCCTGATGGACATCGGCATCCATTACCACGGCTGGAACCAGGCTCAGACGGAGCATTTTCTCTCCGCCTTCGGCGTCACCGATACGGCGCTGGCGGACGAAATTTTCCAGTATATCGTGGAAACACCAGCCAATTACCTGAAATACTATCTGGGCTATCTGAATTTCGAGGATCTGAAACAGGAGATGCAGCAGATACAGCAGGAAGATTTTTCCCTGAAAGATTTTCATAAACAGCTTCTGGAAATCGGACCTGCGCCGTTCCCCGTCGTCCGGAAATATCTGTTTTCAGGATTGTAGAATTCCCGGGAATCGTGTATACTAAAACCATAAACGATTTCACATCAGAAAGAGAGGTGTCTGACGTGGACAGCTACAATACCATTTCTGATCTTCTGGTAAATCTTTTCAACGAAATTATGGATATCGAAGAAAAAGCAATCATTACAAAAGAATTTCAGGATATAACCAATAATGATATGCACATCATCGCCGCGATCGGGATTGATGAGCCCAGAAACATGACGGCTGTGGCAAAATCCATGTCTGTCACGGTAGGCACGCTCACGATTGCCATCAACAACCTTGTCAAAAAAGGATACGTCTCCCGCGCCAGAAGCCAGGAGGACCGCAGGGTTGTCCTGATCTCCCTGACAGAAAAAGGACGCAGCGCCTATTTCCACCATGAAGATTTCCACAAAAAAATGGTGGAGGCTGTTCTGGATGAACTGGACGAAGACCAGATTCAGGTTCTTGTGAAATCTCTGATGAATCTGAAGAAATTTTTCTATTCTTATAAATAATCAAAAGCAATACAGACACAGAAACGGGTGTCCCCGGTCATTTCCCGCAGGTCATGAATACATCCTGCAGAAAGCAACCGGGAGACACCCGTTTTAAATTTTATACCCCTTCGAAAATTACCACGCCTCTTACGGAGAATAATTTCCAGACACACTCCAAAAATATAACAATACTTTAAACTTTCTTTTAAGATTCCCCTTTTCTGTAGATTTTAGTAAATTTAGATGTTATAATATAATATGCAAATAATATTTACTATATTTTATATTTTTCAGAATATTATACTTTTTTTCAAAAGGAGGGAAGTTTTATGAAACGCGGCAGCAGATTTTTCTTTTCCATTTTATTTTTGTTTGCGGTATCCGCAATGACCGCCGGACCGCGCGCAGTTTATGCGGAAGAAACTCCCTCCGGGGAGAACACGGACGGCGGAAGTATCTCGCTGAATATCGTACACCATCAGGCGCAGTCCCTTACCCTGCAGTTAAACACCGACCATCTGGCACATCAGGACGTCACACTCAACTGTGTGGATTCCACAACCGGAGAACCGCTGGCCATTTCTCTTCTGGCTTCTCCCGGAAGTTCCGAATACACCCTTTATGATCTGGAAGTCCCCGTGGAGGAACTGACCGGCACCCTGAGTATTTCCATGATCACAGAGCCGGGATACGAACTGGATCTTGCAGATACCTCATTTACCATTGATGGCAAGACCTACAGCGACGGAGAAACCGTTACGATCCATTCCTCCAGTTCTTCCGTGAGTTCCTCGGTAACCTGCCAGGAAATGGCGACCCCGGAAACTCCAGCGGAACCGGAAACTCCTGTGGAGCCTGAGACACCAGCAGAACCGGAAACTCCTGCCGAACCGGAGACACCCGTCGAACCGGAAACTCCTGCCGAACCGGAGACACCAGCAGAACCAGAAACTCCTGCAGAGCCTGAGACACCCGTTGAGCCGGAAACTCCTGTAGAACCAGAAACACCTGCTCAGCCGGAGACACCCGCTCAGCCGGAAACTTCTGCGGAACCGGAAACGCCCGCCGTACCGGAAAGCACCGTAACGGAAACGTTCCCCGCTGCGGAAAATTCCGTTCTGCCGACACAGCCGCTGCAGGAGAACAGTATCCAGACCCCGGAGCCTCTGACAACGACTCCGATTACAGAAAACCAGACAGCCGCTGTTCCCAATACCGGAACGGCAGTTCCAAACACCGAAAATAACGCGGCGGAATCCTATCCCGCCGGAAACGGCATGACCGAAGGAAGCTCCGAACCTGCCGGCAGCGTTGTTTCACCAGCTGCGGAAACCACAGGACAGACCAGCCGCATCCATATGTCAGAAATTGTCCGAAAAGTCAATCTGGTACTTGCCGTATTGATCCTGATCGTCCTGATCCTTCTTCTGGCAAAACTGATTCTGACACTGATCAGAGAAAGCAAAAGCCGCCGTTTCCATCGTTCCCGCTGAGGACATTGTGACGGATTGCAGCAGCTTTCAATCATGCATCCTATAGAAACATAAAGGCCAAAACCTAAAAACAGCTGCCATTTGATAGGTACTGTCAGGAAAACAGACAAGTCAAATGGCAGCTGTTTTTTCAAATATGCGCCAATAACACGCTGGCAATAATCCCCGCAATCGTTGCTGTCAGCGCCCCCGCCAGCGTATACCTGGTCTTCGTAACTTTCACGGCAAGAAAATAGACGGACATCGTGTAAAAAACCGTTTCCGTACTGCTTGCCATCAGTGACGCGGCAAAACCGATCGCCGAATCGGTTCCATACTCCTTATACAGATCCAGCAGCAGCCCGGTTGCGGCGCTGTTGGAAAACAGGCGGACAACACCAAGCGGCACCAGTTCCGGCGGAAATCCCAGCGGCTGCATCCATGTCCCGAGAATCTCTCCGAGCTTATCCAGAAATCCTGAGGAACGCAGCACACCCACGCCGACCATCAGCCCGACCAGAGTCGGCAGAATCGAAACGATGCTCCTCATCCCATCTTTTGCTCCTTTGATAAAATCCCCGTAAATATCCCGCTTCATCAGTAGGCCCATTCCCACGATGGAAAAGATCAGAAGCGGTATCACCAAATCTGACACAACATAAAGAATCTGCACTTCGGACCGCCTGTCTTTTTTTACCATTCTATGCAGAAAATATCTTTCTATTCGTAACGATTTCGTCAGAAAACGCAAACAGCCGGCGGAACGGTCATCTTATTCCGCAACCGTTCCGCCAGCTGAATTGTTCCATTATTCCACACTCTTCAGTGACTCGATCATATCGATCTTTTTCAGCCGATAATACATCATGTAATTTACAAACAATGAAAACACCAAAGTCAGCAGACCGCTGAACAGATAGCTTCTGGGAAAAACGGTCCGACCGAACATCATCATATCCACCTCTACAGTGTGGATAATATACTGATGCAGCGCAAGTCCAATTCCGGCGCCGGCGAGAATACCGAGGATTGTCAGAATCACATTTTCCCGGTATACATATTCCGCAACTTCCATATCGTAGAAGCCAAGAACCTTCAGCGTCGCCAGTTCTCTCTTCCGCTCAGTGATATTGATATTGTTCAGGTTATAAAGTACCACAAACGCCAGCAGTCCCGCCGAAACGATCAGCACGACAATTACAATGTTCAGCGCCTGCAGCATATCGTCAATTTCCGCTTCCAGGTCAGAAACAAATGTTACGCCCACAACACCATCCTGTTCGATCATCATCTGTCCCAGATTTTCCTCGTAACGGTCGGAGGTATCCTCGTATTTCATTAAAATCTGATTATAATCCGGAGTTTCCTGCCATACGCTCTCGTACAGGGACGGGGCCATAAAGATATAATGCTCCACATAGTTTTCTATGATAATTGAAATCGTTACTTCCCGTCCTTCTTTGTTTTCCTCGCCGACTTTGATCGTATCTCCCACGGAAACTCCCAGCATCTTTGCCGTCTTTTCACTGATTGCAATGCCGTCTTCCGGAAATTCATAAGATTCCTTTGATCTTCTGTCCCGGAACGTGAAGAACTGATCCACCACGGAAGGATCCTGGGGAACTTCCATAATGGCGCTCATACTCTCATCCCCGGCAGTCAGTTCCACATTCTGCGCAAACATTTCCAGAGTGCTGCCCATTCCGTCAAACATCTCAGCCTGCTCACGGAGCGCATCCTTTTGTTCCTTGGATTCCGAATTGACCACAACTGCCGCCTGATAAGTAAACAGTTCCACAAACTGATTTTTTGCGATTGCAGTGATAGAATCCTGCAGTCCGAAACCTACCAGCATCAGACCCATACAGCCTCCGATTCCGATAACGGTCATAAAGAAACGTTTTTTATACCGGAACAGATTCCGGACCGTCGATTTCTGTGTAAAGCTCAGGTGCTTCCACAGAATCGTTACCCTTTCCAGCAAAACCCTGCGTCCATTCTTCGGCGGTTCCGGACGCATCAGTTCGGATGGTTTCGCCCTCATCTCCCGCCAGCAGGAGAAGAGTGTCGCAAGCCCGGTACAAGCAATGCTTGTCAGGATTGCCAGAAGTCCCTGCTCCCAATTGAGAGGCGTCAGATACTCCGGCAGCCCGAGATACAGCATACCGTATGCGTTCATGATCACCCATGGGAACAGCTTCTCACCGATCACCACACCGATCACTGCTCCCGTCACCGTCGCCAGCATCGCATAGCACAGATACTTCACAGCGATCGCGCCGTCCCGGTAACCCAGCGCCTTCAAAGTTCCGATCTGCTGGCGCTGTTCTTCCACCATTCGCGTCATGGTTGTCAGACTGATCAGCGCTGCCACCAGAAAGAAAATCCATGGAAAGACCTGTCCGATGTTATCGATCCGCTCTGCATCATCAGCAAATCCTTTGGCGGATGTCACATCCTCCCGGTCCATCACATACCATTCCGGTCTTTCCAGGTCTTTCAATTCCTGCTCACCATCTGCAATCTGCTGCCTTGCGTCCGCCAGCTCCGGCTGCGCTTCCGCGTAACCGTCTTCATACTCCTGTTTGGCATCGGCAAGCTCCTGCTCTTTCTCCGCCAGTTCCGCCTTCCCGTCTTCCAGCTCCGCTCTTGCATCTGCCAGTGTCTGCCTCGCCTCCGCGATCTGGGCTTCACCTTCGGTCAGCTGCTGTCTCGTCTGGGCAATCTGCTGTTCTCCGCTTTCCATCTGCGCTTTGGACTGCTCCAGGACACTTTTCTGCTGCTCCAGCTCCTGCCTTCCCTGGCTGAGCTGCGTCTCGCCGTCCGTAATCTGCTGGCGGGCTGCGTTCAGCTGTGCCTCGCCGTCCGCCATTTGCTGACGGTACGCATTCAGCTGGGTCTCCGCCGCCGCGAGCTGCTGGCGGGAAGCTTCCAGCTGCGCCTCGCCGTCCGTGATCTGCTGACGGGCTGCTTCCAGCTGTACCTCACCCTCTTTCAGAACTTCTTCCGTCGCGTTCAGCTGCTGCTCTGACTGGGCGATCTGCTGTTCTGCCGCCGCAAGCTGTGCCTCACCGTCCTGTACGCTCTTTTCACCGGCCTCGAACTCTGTGATTCCCGCCTGCATCGTTTCTTTCTGTGTCTGCAGACCTGCGATCGTCGTTTCCAACTGGGTCTTAACAGCCAGGAGCGCTTCATATTCCGGAGAAGTATCCAGTCCGGCATCTGCCAGAGCTTCTTCCATCTGACGGATCTGTTCCTCTGTCTGTGTTAACTGCTGCTGCAGTTCTCCCAGCTGAGCTTCAATCTGCTGTAAGGCTGTTTTCGCTGTCTCATAATCCGCCCGCTTTGCTTCCAGCTCCTGTCGCGCCGCCGTCACAGTCTGACGGTTCTGCTCCAGTTCCGCCTTGCCGCTTTCCAGCTCGGCACGGCCGGCTTCCAGCTGGACTCTGCCGTTCTCCAGTTCCTGGGCTTTTGCCTCTACCTGCGCTTTCGCCTCTTCCAGTTCCCGGGCCTTCTCTTCAACCTGTGCCTTGCCGCTTTCCAAAGATTCTGACTGTTCTTCAATCTCCGCTTTGCCGGCTTCCAGCTGCTGTGCCTCTGCCTCCAGCTGCGCTTTGCCGTCCGCCAGCTCTTTCTCCTTTGCGCTCAGCACCGCCTCCGCGTCAGCAATCTGCTGCTCACCGTCGGCAAGCTGAGATTTTCCGCTGTTCAGTTCCGCTTCTTTAGACTCCAGCAGTTCTCTTGCCTCCGCCAGCTGCTGCTCCCTGGAAGCCAGCTCAGACTCGCCGTCCTCAAGTTCTTTCTCACCGTCGGCAAGCGTTTCCTTCGCGTCCGTGATCTGCTGTTCACCGTCGTCGATCTGAGCCTTGGCATCGGCAAGCTCCTGCTCCGCATCCGCCACTTCCTGCTTTGCGTCTTCAATCTCTTCCATTCCATCCTGGTAAATGGTCTCATACCGGCGGTCACAGGCTCCGTCCGCAATCTCTTCCAGACCTGCAACAACCTCCGCTACCTTCGTCTCGTACGCTCCATCGAAGCTGTTTTCCGCTTCCGCGCCTTCTGCCTGAACATAAGCTTCTGTATAAACGTCCTGCTGTTCAAAGACCTCCGGAAGCACCACAAGAAAAGCGTCCAGGCTGCCGTCTCCCACCGTACCGGAACCACGGTCCATCTCCATATAGTACGGCAGGGTTCCGCTTCCCACGATGGTGTACGTCTCTTCCTTCAGGGTGTCCGACAGATCCTCCGGACTTCCCGATTCAAGGGTAATCTGATCTCCGATCTCACACCCCGTCTGCTGGAGATAAATGTCATCGGCAAGACATTCATTTGCCTTTTCCGGAAGTCTTCCGTCCGTAAGCGTTACCTGATTTACGTCTTCCGTCCATGCGATCACTTTCAGGGCGAACTCCATGTCGCTCTGTTCGTTGAGCACTTCCGCCGTATAACCTCCGGTAACCGCCGCCACCCCTTCCGTATTTCTCATATCTTCCAGGTCGTCCTCTGTGAGACCCAAAGTGCTGACGACACGGATATCCATAAAATTCACACGGTCATAATAGCTGTCTGCCGACACGTGCATATCATTTTTCGTGGAACGTATTCCGGAAAAAAACGCTGCACCCAGCATAACAATAAACATCACGGAGAAAAACCTTCCTTTGTTTCTCCCGATCTCACGAAAAAAATCACGTTGAAATGCCTTCATCCTCTATCACCTTTACCATTCAATCTGCTCTACCGGTGTCGGATGCTCGTTCAGCTCCATGCCGGATACTTTTCCATTTCTGATATGTATGACTCTGTCCGCCATGGGCGTCAAGGCTGTGTTATGGGTAATGACGATCACCGTCATGCCCTTCTCCCTGCAGGTATCCTGAAGCAGCTTCAGGATCGCTTTTCCGGTCACATAATCCAGGGCTCCTGTCGGCTCATCACAAAGGAGCAGCTTTGGGTTCTTTGCCAGTGCTCTGGCTATGGCGACACGCTGCTGCTCACCGCCGGAAATCTGTGCCGGAAAGTTTCGCATTCTTTCCCCCAACCCTACTTCCTTCAGCACCTTTTCTGCGTCCAGCGGATCTTTACAGATCTGAAGCGCAAGTTCCACATTTTCCTGAGCCGTCAGGTTCTGCATCAGGTTATAGAACTGGAAGACAAATCCGATATCCTCCCTTCGGTACTGCACCAGCTTTTTCCCTTTCAGTTTGCTGATATTCTGCCCGTCCACCGTTACCTTGCCGGACGTGGCGGTGTCCATTCCGCCAAGGATATTCAAAACGGTCGTTTTTCCGGCTCCGCTGGGACCTACGATCACTACGAATTCACCTTTCTGTATCTCAAAATCGATGCCGTCCACGGCCTTGATGGAGACTTCTCCCATCTGATAAACCTTTGTGACATCCTTCATTTCAACATAACCAGCCATAAAATCCCTCCGTTGTCCTGTTGTTTTTCTAGCTGAATTTTTACTGAGCCCCTGTGATTTATTGACATTTCTTAAACACTTGTTGAATATCTGACACTTGTATATTATAATAAAATCGTACAAAATACAATGGCTAAATCTCCATGCATTTGTTTTTTTCTGTACACTGTACCTGATAATTGTCCAGGAACACAAATGGAACCTCCTTTTTGACGAAGGCTGCTCCTGGACTGCTTGAAATGAGAGGGGAATTTCTATGACTGAAACCAAAACCCTGGACCGCAGATCCCAATATTCTGTCGACGCGATCCAGAACGCTCTGTTCACTTTGCTGGAAGAAAAAGATCTGTCGGCAGTTACAGTTACGGATATCTGCCGCCTCGCCGATGTGAATCGCGGGACTTTTTACCGTTACTTCAAGGATGTTCCCGATCTGTTTTCCCATATTGAAGATCATTTTCTCGAGAACTTCCGGGAAATCCTGTCATCCACCGATATGTCCTCCTACTACCGTTCCATCCTTATTTCCATCCGGGAAAACAGCGCGCTGATCCGGTTCATCCTGGCAAGCAACAGTACGTCTCACATCATCGAAAAACTGCTGCTGCGGCAGAAAGATTCTCTCCTGGACATGCTGAATTCCCGCTGCCCGCACCTGAACCGAAAGGACGCCGAGTATATTTTCGAGTACATCCTGGGAGGGTTTATCTATCTGATCCGCAAGTGGTTCGAGGAAGATATGGTGATCCCGCTGGACACACTGGAAAAAAATCTCAGCCAGATGACGGAAGCCATCCTGAAATCATTTTCCGGCACATCCGCTTAAAAAAAGAACTGCCGCGGCTTTTCCAACCCTGCGGCAGTTCTCTTCTTTCTTGATTTTATTAATCATTATCCGGAAGCAATTTGATCCGCACCATAATGTTGCGGATAAACTCCCCTTCCTTCAGCTTCTGTTCCAGCTCATCCATCGGGCTGGCTGCGGGAATCTCACAGTCTTCTTCCTCCTCCAACTCTGACCAGATCCAGTTGTACGCGGCATCGGAAGCATTTTCCAGCGCGTCCTCCAGATCCGGACCGTCCGCCTCACAGCAGGCAAGATCCGGAAATTCCACATGATATCCTTTTCCGTCTTTTTTCGGTGAAAATACCGCCGGATAAATAAACGTCATTTTCTTTCTCCTTTATCTTTCTGTCACATATGCATCCGTAATCTCCGCCATATACATCCAATGGAAATCACTGTCCGGATACCATTTTTCAATTTCCTCCTGATGAAGGAAACATTCCGGCTTCATTTCCTGCACGTACAGTTTCCTGCATACCAGAACAAGCGATGCCTCCTCAAACGTCGGATGTCCGTCAATCTTCGTCACATGAAGGCCTGACTTTTCGATCTTGTCCGCTTCGTCCCTTCCGGAAACAGATCCCAACAGCCCCATTGCCTTCTTCTGGGCTCCGCCGAAGAACGAAAGGGTAAACGTTTCCGATGCATCGACAAATTCTTTCGTGTATCTCTGCGGACGGAGATAAGCAGTCGCCACTGTTTTTCCCCACATGATGCCAAGGGCGCCCCAGGAAGCAGTCATTGTGTTGACTTTTCCATCTTTTTCAGCAGTGACCAGCATCCACTCGTCACCGATCATCTGAAAGACATTCTGTGTCAGGTCTTTTACTGATATTTTTTTCCATTCCATGTCTGAATCCTCTTTTCTGCATGTTTGTTTTCTATTCTATCATACTTCCCGCCGTTTATCCATCACCTTGCAAAATACCACGCCCGCCAGTGTGCTCACCGCCGTCGCCGCGATGGCAGGCCCCACGATCGCCGTTGGATTGACGCTTCCATACTGCCCCCGGTAAGCGATCACATTTACCGGGATCAGCTGCAGGGAGGAAATGTTGACGATCAGAAACGTACACATCTCACGATTCGCCGTTCCCCTGGGCACGCCGCAGCCTTTCTTCCGGCGTTCTTCCTCCAGCCCTTCCAGTTCCTCCATTGCCCGCAGTCCGGCGGGGGTTGCTGCTGCCCCCAGTCCGAAGAAATTCGCGATCATATTCACAGAGATCGCTTCCAGAGCCGGATGCCCGTCGGTTATTCGCGGAAACAAAAATCGAAGGATCGGACGGATCTTCCTGGTCATCCAGTCTATGATCCCTGCCCCCGAGGCAATCTCCATCAGCCCGGACCACATAGCGGTTACCCCGAGCAGCGCGATCGCAAGGCTCACCGCTTCCTTTGAGGCATTGATCGCCCCATTGGTCACTTCATTGAGATTCCCGGTCAGCGCACCGTAAATAATTCCGACAATCAGCATTCCACCCCAGAGATAATTCATCGTTCTTCCCTTCCGCCATACAGAAACAGTCTTTGTTTCATCCTATGAACGAAAGATTTCACTCATTCCCCTGAATTTTCAAACACGCTCTGATGCGCTGTCACGGTCTGCGCAGCATGTGCGCAGACCTGGATTGAACTGTTACGAATGATTCACCAGATACTGATAGACCTCCCGTTTTTTCATTCCCCGGTCTTTCGCCACCAGCTTCATCGCCTCTTTCCGGTCGATTCCCTGATCCTCATACCGTTTCATGTGATCTTCGATGGAAATCTGCTCCCACGCCGCCTGCGCCTCCTCTTCCATTTCTTTCCGGCTCCTGCCCTCCAGCACGAGGACACACTCTCCCTTCGGATCGTTCTCCCGGTAATGTTCCAGTGCTTCGGCGATCGTTGTGACAAACGCCGTCTCATGTTTCTTGGTCAGTTCCCGGCAGACGGTCAGCCTGCGGTTTTCCAACACTTCCAGCAGTTCTTCCAGCGTCCGCACCAGCCGGTGAGGCGCCTCATACAGAATGATCGTCCGGGTTTCCGTCTGGAGTTCCTTCAATACCTGCTGCCGTTCTTTTTTGTCCGGCGGCAGAAATGCCTCAAAACAAAATCTTCTCGTGGAGAGTCCCGACAATGTCAGCGCCGTCACGCAGGCACAGGCTCCCGGCAGAGATGTCACTTCAATTCCAGCCTCATATGCCATCCGGACCAGCTCCTCTCCGGGATCGGAGATCCCCGGCATACCGGCGTCAGTGATCAGCGCAATCTTCTTTCCCTCCTGCAGCTGACTGATCAGATACCTTCCTTTTTCAATCTTGTTGTATTCATGATAACTTGTCATCGGCGTATGGATCTCAAAATAATTCAGCAGCTTGATGCTGTTTCTGGTATCCTCCGCCGCGATCAGGTCCACCTCTTTCAGTGTCCGGATCACCCGGAACGTCATATCCTCCAGATTTCCGATCGGTGTCGCGCACAGATATAATTTGCCTGCCATGTTTCCCTCCTGTGACTTATACTAGCATTTACGAAATCTTCCTGATTCCATATACCAGTTTCATTATCCTCCGTCTTCCATATACGGGTTTCATCATCTTCCGTCCCCGTAAAGGATGCGGATATCCTCTGTATAAACTCCCGGTTTTTCGTATACGATCAACGGCTTTTCCACCGTGATCCTCGGCCGTCCGCCTTTCGCCGCTTCCAGAAGCACAAGATTGGGCTTCTTGTCCACAAACGGATAGACCAGCTGCATCCTCTTCGGCTCCAGCTGATACTGCTTCAGCACAAACAGAATCTCTGCCAGCCGGAACGGACGATGCACCAGATAAAATCTGCCGCCGGGTCTCAGTACCCGCGCCGCTGCCTTCGCAATATCTTCAAAACTGCACAGCACCTCATGTCTCGCAATCGTTTTCGCCTGGCTGGCGTTGGTCAGCCCATGGCTGCCCGTCATGTAAGGCGGATTGCAGGTGACCACATCGAAAGATGCCGCCGGGAAATACTCTTCGGTGCGGCAGACGTCACCCTCTATGATCTCGATCCATTCCTCCATCCGGTTATATTTCACACTTCGCTTTGCCATATCCGCGCTTTCATGCTGGATTTCCAGGCCGGTGAAATGCTGTCCTTTCGTCTTCGCCTTCAGCAGGATCGGAACGATCCCGGAGCCCGTACAGAAATCCAGCGCCCGCTCCCGTTCCTTCACCTTCGCATAAGAGGCGAGCAGCACCGCATCGATCCCATAACAGAACTGTTCCGGATTCTGTATCATCCAGTAGCCATTCTGCAGATCGTCCAAACGCTCTCCCGGACGGAGCAGTTCTGATGCTTTTGTTATTTTCTCCTCCACCGCAGTCCCTTCCTCTCTTTCTTCTGCAACGGTTTCAACCAATCAGAAAAGCTGCCGCAAAAGGTTCGTTTCCGACAGATTCCGACACCGGAACAGTTCCGGCATCCCTCCGTGTGAACTCTGCTTTTGCGGCAGCCATAGAAACAGCACGTCTGAACATTACTTTCTTTCAAACGATTCTTCCTGCAGCTTCTCCAGTTCCTTCATCTCTTCTGCAGAAAGCTGTCCGTCTGCTGTCTTGTCCGTCTTATCTTTCTTTCTGTCTTTCGCCTTGTCCTTTTTGTGTTTCGGCCGGAACTTCAGTTCGCTGACCGGATATTCCCGAAGCTCTTTCTCATCGTTCACATCCACCAGGACCTTGACCAGCTGGCGCAGCACATTGACTCCCGCCACCTCGCCTTTCAGATCTTCCGGTGTTATCACATGATCTCCCACATTCGGAAGCTTTTTGTTCAGATACTCGTAGGTTTCCTGCTCATTTTTCAGGCAGCACATCAGTCGTCCGCACACACCTGAAATCTTGGTAGGATTCAGAGACAGATTCTGTTCCTTCGCCATTTTGATGGAAACCGGCGCAAACTCCGACAGATAGGTGTGGCAGCACAGCGGCCGTCCGCAGATTCCCATTCCGCCGAGGATCTTTGTCTCATCACGCACACCAATCTGGCGTAGTTCGATACGCGTCTTAAACACAGCCGCCAGATCCTTGACCAGCTCACGAAAATCGATTCTTCCGTCTGCCGTAAAATAAAAGAGCACCTTGTTATTGTCAAAGGTATACTCCGCATCGATCAGCTTCATCTCCAGCTCATGGGCACGGATTTTTTTCTGGCAGATTTCAAAGGCTTCCTTTTCTTTTCTGCGGTTTGCCTCTTCCTTGGCGTCATCCTTCGGCGTCGCCAGGCGAATCACCTCTCTCAGCGGCTGGATCACCTTTTCATCCTCGACCTCCTTCGGTCCGAGAACGACATCGCCATACTCCACGCCTCTGGCTGTTTCCACGATGACATGATCGCCGACACAAATATCAAAATCCTTCGGCGAAAAATAATATACTTTTCCCACATTACGGAACCGTACTCCGATAATTTTTGTCATTCCTTAATTCTCCTTGATCGTCAGGAACAGAAGCTCCATCGTCAGCTCGAAATTTACATTCGCTTTCAGACGTACTCCCGCGGTCTGTATTGCGTCGATGATACGCTCCAGTCCCTCATAGGAGCTCTTCTGTGCCCGCTCCTTGATATAATTGATTTCCTGGCGGAATACCAGTGTATCGACCTCCCGGGTCGCCTTAAATAAAAGCACATCACGGAACCACATGGAAAAGATATCCAGATAATCCTGGATATTATCCTTGTCTGCCGTCATTCCCTTAATCGCCTCTACCAGTTCATACAGTTCCATATTCTGTGCATATTTTACAAGCCGCAGCGAATTTTCCATCACTTCCGCATACTCTTCGGAAGTGGCGATCCTCTCCGCCTTTCCGATATTTCCCTGGGCGAAAGAAGCGTCTACCTCCGCCTGATAATCCGGAATATGCATCCGTTCCATCAGGTAACTTTTTACCAGATTATCGCTGACCGGTTTCAGATTCAGGATCACACACCGGGAAGAAATCGTCGGAAGCAGAGAATCCGGATTGTCCGCAAGCAGAAGAATGACTGCGTACGCCGGAGGCTCCTCGATGGTTTTCAGAAGAGCATTCTGCGCCTGAAGCGTCATTTTCTGCGCTTCGTTGATGATATATATCTTATAACGGCTCTCATAAGGCTTGATCGCAACATCGTCGATCAGCTGCTGTCTGATCTCTTCAATACCGATGGAATTCGGTTTCTCATGTGTGATATTTATGATATCCGGATGATTCTTACTGAGGGCTTTCTTGCAGGATGTACACTGCATGCACGGTTCGATTCCCTGTGTCTCACACTGAAGTGTCATTGCAAACAAAGAAGCCAGCAGCTTCTTTCCGGAACCATGTTCCCCGCCGAAAATATAAGCGTGGGATACCTTATTCATTTTCACTGCATTCTGAAGATGGGAGATAATGTCTTCATGTCCCGCTACATCTTTGAATCCCTGCATACTTATCACCTCCTGACAGAATCAACAAGCCGCCGTCCACAGAGTTCCTCCGCAAACCGCAGCTGTCAAGAAAACATCTGCAGTCCGGACACCATATTTTATGCGGTGGTCCGAACTTCAATGTAAAATTATTATATCATAGTTTTTTTACTTGTTCCACAAAATTCTGAATTTCAGAAAAACAGTCTTCGATGGCTCCGTTATTATAAAATCTTTTCCTGATTCCCGCCTGTTCAATCTTCTCTTCGGAAAAATCCTCACAGTCTGCCAGAAATCTGCGGCACATTTCCGCATATTTGGGCTGCTGCTGTTTTCTCTCCCGCTTCAGGGCACGCTCCAGGCGAATGCCGTCTTCCACCTCCACATACAGCGGACACAGAGCGTCTTCTCCATAATACTCCTTCAGCTTCAGATAAGACTCCAGCGTGCCGATTCCCAGATAATTGTTCTTTTCCAGATCAACCTGTCCGTCATCAGCGGTAAAATAATACCACGGTCCATGAACCGTCTGATACATCCGTTCTTCTATAATCTTATTACTTTTCCGGAGTTCTTCCAGTTTTTCCTCATCCGTAAAAAAGTACTCTCTTCCGTCCTGTTCTCCTTCCCGGATCGGACGTGTCGTATATAAAACCATTGGATGAAGCTCCAGCGCTTCCTGCTGCTTCAGATATTCATAAATATGATCTTTTCCGGACGCGCTTTTGCCTATCAGATAAAAAATTTTCCCCATCCTCTTTTTCCATTCTTATCTTTTATACCCTTTTATTTTATGCTTTGAAGCGGTATCCTACGCCCCAGATTGTCTCGATATACTGAGGTTTTGCCGTATTGAACTCGATCTTTTCACGGATTTTCTTGATATGCACCGTAACCGTAGCGATATCTCCGATGGATTCCATATCCCAGATTTCCCGGAACAGTTCTTCCTTGGTAAACACACGGTTTGGATTTTCCGCCAGAAATGTCAGCAGATCGAACTCTTTCGTTGTAAACTGTTTTTCCTCGCCGTTGACCCAGACTCTGCGGGCAGTCTTGTCAATCTTAATGCCCCGGATCTCCACCACATCGTTCACTTTCTGTCCGCTTCCGATCAGGCGGTCATACCGTGCCAGATGTGCCTTCACCCGGGCTACCATCTCGCTGGGAGAAAACGGCTTGGTAATGTAATCGTCCGCGCCAAGGCCAAGACCCCGGATCTTATCGATATCGTCCTTCTTTGCAGAGACCATGATGATCGGCATGTTTTTCTTCTCACGCACCTGGCGGCAGATCTCAAATCCGTCTACCTCCGGCAGCATAAGGTCCAGGATCAGAAGGTCAAACTCCTCATTCAGCGCTTTGTTCAGTCCTGTATCTCCCCTGTTTTCAATTTCCACTTCAAATCCGGAAAGCTCCAGATAGTCTTTCTCCAGATCAGCAATCGCTTCTTCATCCTCAACGATCAGTATCTTGCTCATTAATCGGTACCTCCTGATATTTTCTAAGTACAAAGTACATGGTTGTTCCTACACCTTCCTTGCTGGTCGCCCACACCTTTCCGCCGTGGTCTTCCAGGATCTTCTTTACGATGGAAAGTCCGATTCCGCTGCCGCCCCTGGTGGAATTTCGGGAAGCGTCTGTGCGGTAGAAACGGTCGAAAATCTTCACCAGATCTTTGTTCGCAATTCCCTTACCGTTGTCCTCGATCTCCACCTGAACGAAATCTCCCACATCTCTCAGCCGGATATTGATCACTTTGTGCGGCTTATCCATATATTTGATCGAGTTGCTGACAATGTTGTTGATGACCCGTTTCAGCTGCTCCGCATCCGCGATCACCACCGGTTCATCATGAAGATAATTGAAATACGTCAGATCCACGCCCTGCGCCTCAAGATCCAGGCTCAGCTCTTCCACGCAGTCCTCAAAGTAATCCGCAATAGGAATCTTTGCAAAGGTGTACGGGATCCTGTTGGTATCGATTTTCGAATAAAACGTCAGTTCATTGATCAGACGATCCATCTCGTTTGCCTTATTATAAATGGTACGGATGTATTTGTCCATCTTCTCCGGCGTATTTGCGACACCGTCCATGATTCCTTCCACATAACCTTTCACCGCAGTGATCGGTGTCTTCAGATCGTGAGAAATATTACTGATCAGCTCTTTGTTTTCCTTATCAAACTCTACCTTTTCTTCCGCATTTTCCTTCAGCCGGATGCGCATTTCCTCGAAGTCATCACACAGGTCATTGATCTCTTTGACACTGCTTCCCTCTACCGTGAAATCCAGGTTGCCTTCCTTGATATTCTGCGTCGCTTTTTTCAACTGTTCCAACGGGGAAATCACACCCCGGTAAATCCAGAAGCTCAGGGCAAAGCTCGTAAAGACCAGAATCAAAACGGTCGCAAAAAACATTTCCTCCCACATTTTTCTCATCTGCGGAAAAATCTGGTCGACCTTTGTCACAATAAACACACTGCCGTCACTGCCATCCTCGAATGTAAAGTCCAGCTGCTTCACCAGCTCTTTCTGGTCGCTGTGCAGATAAATACCTCCGTTTTCCTCAATTCCTGTATTTCCATAAGCCGGAAGTGTCTCCAGAAGCTCATGATCCTCCACCCGGTCGGAACCGTTGAAGAAAATCTCATCATCCTTTCTCACAGCAAGAAAAGAAGAATCTTTCAGCAGTTTTGCATTTATTTTCTCCAGATAACTGGTATTTTCCAGCTCCCGTGGATGATTCTCTACTTTCCCGGAGAGTTCTGTGTATTCCCTGGATGTCAGGATATCCAGCATCAGCGCATTGTTGGAAAGCATTTCATAGGTTGGATTTTCAATCCCGTACTGCTCTCCGATTGCCTTGACCTTATATTCAGAAAAGAGATAAAACGTGATTCCGCAGAGAATGATCGGCACAAAAATAGTGATGAAAAAGGAAATAATGACTTTTGTTTTCAATTTCATACTTCTGTTACGACGATTCATATTCACTGCGCCCCATTCCGTATTGTTTTTTCACCACGTCCTTTGAAAAAAGGGTTGCTTTTTCTTTTTGGACATGCTGATTTCATTCGTTTTTATTATAGCATACACATATTTGTTTTGCCTGTTAAGTAACTGAGATATTTATAAATTTTCTATAAATTATAACTTCTTTTTTACAGCATATTTTTTCATCTTCTCCACATATTCCCAGATCAGTAACTTTTATTTTGCTCTCAAAAAAGCCATTGCTCTACAGGTATTTATTCACCTTTAGAACAACGGCTTTTCATTCTCCGCAGGAAAGTTAACCAAATTCCCGCTTTATTTTCTTACCTTAACTTCCATTAAAATATTTTTAAATTCCTGGTTCAGATCTCCTGACGCCCCCAGATCAAAAACCGGCTCCCCATCTGTTCCGAAGTGTACTCTGTGAATACCGGAACACCGGATATGTCCGTCTATTGTGGTTTCTCCATGGTATGCGGTCATCAGATTCCCTTCCGGATCCACAAAAAACGAATTATGTCCCGGTCCGTATACTCCGTCTACCGAATAATGAGAAAGTACCGGTGCCTTTGTCTTTTGCCAGGACTCTGGTTTCAGAAGATCGGCTCCTGACCGTGCTGACAAGATTCCCACCGTATAAGTATACCCATTTGCAGCTCCCCCAGAATATGCCAGATACACAGTATCATCCGATATAAACGTATACGGTCCTTCATTATTGATGGTGCCCTCCATATTTTCCCACCCGTAAAGCGGTCTTGACAGAAGCACAGAATCACTTTTCAGTTTCCAGGGAGCTGTGTCGTCAATTTCTGCAAGATACAGCATGGAGCCGGTATCGGATGGTTTTCCGATGTTTTCCCTGTATGACCAGATCATATACGACCGCTCCTTATCCTTCAGATAAGTCATATCAAGCGTAATACCTTTCTCGGCAAGCCACTGACCGTCTCTTTTCTGAATCCGTCTGGGTTCCTCCCAATCATCTGCATTCAGGATATGTCCATCTGTTTTCAGCCGCATCAGATGGCTCTGCGGTCCCCATATTTCTCCGCTGACCGCAAACAGAATATACAGCCTTCCTCCAATCACATGAAACTCCGGAGCCCAGAATGTCTGGACAAATCCTTTTTCCTTGTCATAACCCAGGAGCAGATACTGATGGCAGCTGTCCTGAAACAATTGTTCCGGCTGCTCCGCTTCCCGCACATAGATTCCAACATCATTCGTATTGTCGTTGGTAGAAATAAAATAATATTTTCCATTCCACGGAAAAATCACAGGATCCGCATACTTCTGCACATATCCGGACGCGCCTGCTCCTGTCACTCCCGCCATCCTATGTCTGATTTTTTTATTTTACGTTTTTTTGTACCACAAGTTTTATAATCCGCAGATTTATCAGATCTATATTCATATATAGAGAAACAAGGTGCCTTGTCCCGTGTTCCAATTTTTTTATACTGCCCGTTTTGACAGTTCTTTTTTTGTCTCTGTAAACAAACACGCTCTAAGGCACCTTGCAATTTTCACTTGTTTCAATCAATGGCTGCGGCAATTACATTTGTTCTCCGCTTTTCTTCGAAGCAGCAGCCCTTCTATTTTTATTTGTTCAAATATTTTTTCAGTTTTTCTGCTTTGTCCAGCCTTTCCCACGGCAAATCCAGATCGTTTCGTCCGAAGTGTCCGTATGCGGCAGTCTGTTTGTAGATCGGGCGGCGCAGATCCAGCATTTTGATGATTCCTGCCGGACGGAGGTCGAAGTTTTCGCGTACGATTTCTGTCAGTTCGTTGTCGGACAGTTTTCCGGTACCGTAGCTGTCGATCATGATGGAGGTCGGGTGTGCTACACCGATCGCGTAGGAAAGCTGTACCTCGCATTTATCTGCCAGTCCTGCTGCGACGATGTTTTTTGCAACGTAGCGTGCCGCGTATGCTGCGGAACGGTCTACCTTTGTGCAGTCTTTTCCGGAGAATGCTCCGCCGCCGTGACGGGCATATCCGCCGTAGCTGTCTACGATAATCTTACGTCCGGTCAGTCCTGCATCGCCGTGCGGTCCGCCGATGACAAAGCGGCCGGTCGGGTTGATGAAGAACTTGGTATTCTCGTCTACCATTTCTGCCGGAAGGATCGCATCAAACACGTACTTTTTAATGTCTGCATGGATCTGCTCCTGTGTCACATCCGGATCATGCTGTGTGGAAAGTACCACCGCATCCAGGCGGATCGGTTTTCCATTTTCGTCGTATTCTACGGTTACCTGAGTCTTTCCATCTGGACGCAGGTAAGACAGTGTTCCGTCTTTGCGTACTTTTGTCAGCTGGCGTGCCAGTTTGTGTGCCAGCGCGATCGGATACGGCATAAATTCTTCGGTCTCGTTGCTTGCATATCCAAACATCATTCCCTGGTCGCCTGCTCCGATGGCATCGATCTCCTCGTCAGACATATTGCTTTCTTTTGCTTCCAGCGCCTTGTCAACGCCCATCGCAATATCCGGAGACTGTTTGTCCAGTGCAATGACAACCGCACAGGTGTCTGCGTCAAATCCGTATTTTGCACGGTCGTAACCAATCTCACGAACCGTATCACGGATGATCTGCTGAAAATCTACATGTGCTTTGGAGGTAATCTCTCCCAGAACCATTACATATCCGGTTGTGGTGCAGGTTTCGCACGCAACACGGCTCATCGGGTCCTGCTCAAGAAGCGCGTCCAGAATCGCATCGGAAATCTGATCGCAGATTTTATCCGGATGTCCTTCAGTAACAGATTCGGAAGTAAAAAGTCTTTTTTCCATTCTCTCGTCCTTTCTTTGTTTGTTTGCTTCTCTTCAGAGATTTTTGAAACATATAAGAAAAAGCCCGCAAAAAAGCGGACCTGACAAACTACTGTTCAAATCCCCTTATTGTTCGAAATCTTCGCTCAGGCTGGCACCTTCCCGGATCGGGGGTTGCCGTGGTTTCACAGATCCTATGTATCTCCGCCACTCTGAATAAGAGAAAAGCAAGTATCACTATATAATTAAAAAATGTTCCTTACATACTGTATAGCAAAAGAGCGTATACGTCAAGGGGTTTTTTGAAAAAGAACAAGCAACGGACGAAAGCAGCCCGGGGCAGGTGGGCGGTGTGGAGAGTTTTTAGTTTTTCAAATGGTGGAAGGGTGGTTGGATGCTTGACCATAATCAAAATTTGATTGTGAGCAAAAAGAGAAAAAGGAACCGTATGCCTTTTTCGGGCATGCAGTTCCTTTTCCGTGTATGATTTCCTGTGTAACAAGACAGTTAGCTTTTATTTCCGCGGGCAACGAGCCAAGCGGAGGTTCTTGCGTAACAGTTCAGTTGGCTGTACTGTTGCGTTTTTATGCTTCCGGAAGATGCCACTCCCAGTTGCGTACTTCTTCCAGATCCTGGCCGTATTCTGCAATGTACTGTTTGTGCTCGATGAGTTTGTCGTTCATCTTCTGGATCAGATGTGCGCCTTTGTTGCCAAGCTGCGGCAGGTGCATGATCACATCTTTTACCAGGTTGAAGCGGTCGATCTCATTCTGTACACGCATATCGAACGGAGTTGTGATGGTTCCTTCCTCCTGATAGCCATGAACGGACAGGTTGCGGTTGTGACGCTCATAGGTCAGTTCGTGGATCAGGGTCGGATATCCGTGGAATGCGAAGATGATCGGTTTGTCCTTGGTGAACAGTGCGTCGTATTCGCGGTCGCTCAGTCCGTGCGGATGTTTGTGGTCGGATTCCAGTTTGAACAGGTCTACCACGTTGATCACGCGGATCTTCAGCTGCGGCATTTCCTCACGCAGGATGGTAACTGCTGCCATAACCTCGAGGGTCGGTGTGTCACCGCAGGCTGCCAGTACAACGTCCGGCTCTTCTCCGGCGTCGTTGCTTGCCCAATCCCAGATGCTGATACCCTGTGTACAGTGTTTTACCGCCTGCTCCATGGTCAGCCACTGGATGCTCGGATGTTTGGATGCAACGATGGCATTGACGTAATTCTTGCTCTTGATGCAGTGATCAAAGCAGGATAACAGACAGTTCGTATCCGGCGGCAGGTACATGCGTACAACGTCCGCTTTCTTATTGGCAATATGATCCAGGAATCCAGGATCCTGATGGGTAAATCCGTTGTGGTCCTGCTGCCATACATTGGAAGTCAGGATAAAGTTCAGGGACGCGATCGGCTGTCTCCAGGAAAGCTGGTTGCAGACTTTCAGCCATTTCGCATGCTGTGCTGCCATGGAATCCACGATACGGATGAACGCTTCATAGCTTGCGAAGAATCCGTGACGTCCTGTCAGCAGATATCCTTCCAGCCAGCCTTCACACATATGCTCGCTCAGCATACCGTCCATGATACGTCCGTCTCTCGCCAGACAGTCGTCGTTCTCGATCATGTCTGCGTTCCAGTCACGGTTTGTTGCCTCGAAAGCACGGTACAGACGGTTGGACATGGACTCATCCGGTCCGAAGATACGGAAGTTCTTGTTTTCTTCATTCAGACGGAAAATATCACGTACATATCCGCCCAGCTCGATCATATCCTGCGCTTTTGTCTTTCCGGCCTCTACCTCGATTCCGTAATCACGGAAATCCGGCAGACGCAGGTCTTTCAGAAGCAGACCGCCGTTTGCATGAGGATTGGCGCCCATACGCGCATTTCCCTTTGGAGTCAGCTCTGCAATCTCCGGTTTCAGACGGCCGTTCTCATCAAACAGCTCTTCCGGACGGTAGCTTTCCAGCCACTCTTTCAACTGCTCAAGATGTACCGGTTTTTCCATGGACATCGGGACCTGATGTGCACGGAAGGTTCCTTCGATCTGCTGTCCGTCTACTACCTTCGGGCCAGTCCATCCCTTCGGTGTGCGCAGAACGATCATCGGCCATACCGGTCTTTCCGGATCGTTGTTTTCTCTTGCGTTTTTCTGGATTGCTTTGATCTCTTCGATCACGGTATCCATCGTCTCAGCCATCTTGCGGTGCATGGTCATCGGATCATCGCCTTCTACGAAGTACGGTTTCCATCCACATCCCTTGAAGAAGGATTCCACTTCCTCATGAGAAATACGTGAGAAGATGGTCGGGTTGCTGATCTTGTATCCGTTCAGGTCCAGGATTGGAAGAACCGCACCATCAGTGATCGGATTCAGGAATTTATTGGAATGCCAGGAAGTAGCCAGAGGGCCGGTCTCAGACTCGCCGTCACCAACGACTGTTACAGCAATCAGATCCGGATTGTCAAATACCGCTCCGAATGCGTGCGCGATGGAATAACCCAGCTCACCGCCCTCATTGATGGATCCCGGTGTTTCCGGCGCACAGTGGCTTGGAACTCCGCATGGGAATGAGAACTGCTTGAACATTTTCTTCATTCCTTCGGTATCCTGGCTGATGTTCGGATATACCTCGCTGTAGGATCCTTCCAGATAAGTATTTGCGATCTGGAAGTTTCCGCCATGTCCCGGACCGGAAATGTAGATCATATCCAGGTCATAACGTTTGATCACGCGGTTGCAGTGTGTCCAGACAAAGTTCTGTCCGGGTACTGTTCCCCAGTGACCTACGATTTTTTTCTTTACATGATCCATTGTCAGCGGTTCACGCAGCAGCGGATTATCTAACAGATACAGCTGGCCGGCAGACAGATAGTTTGCAGCGCGCCAGTAAGCATCCATCTTTTGCAGCAGTTCATCAGATAATGGCTGCTTCTCAAGACAAGTTGTTGATTCGCTCATAAGAGACTCCTTTCCTATCATTTGTTCGTTTTTTAACAAACTTATCATATAACTTGTCGGGGTTTGAAACAACTTGTTTTTTGCTCTTTTTTTACTAATTATTGCGGGAGATGGGTGAAGACGGACGGCCCGAGAATTTATTGCTGCTCCAGATGATCGAAGTAGTCCTCCAGGCGGGTCATCGTGTCTTCCATTTTTTGTCGGTTCAGGGAATAGATGATTTTATTGGCTGAAACGGTGGTATTTACAAGTTTCAGTTCCGTCAGCACAGACATATGGTAAGAGATTGTGGCGGTGGACAGCTTCAGTGCGTCCGCCAGCTCCCGGTTGATATATTCTTTGTGGGACAAAAGCCTCAGAATCTCCAGTTTATTTCCATCCGCCAATATCTTTCCGTATGCCATCACATCTTCCTTCTTCATTTTCTGCCGGGGCGTTGACACCGGATGGTACGGGAAGAATGCACCGATGATAAACCAGCTCTGTCCTTGCTGATCTATGAGTCCCCGCATAGAGAATGGATCATACAGCAGCATAGTCATTTCCTCTGGTATAATTTCCCCGCTGAGTTGATAGGCACTCTCCCCAGCCATAACTGTTTCGATAGGATTTTTCCTGTCATACGCCTCAGTTTCCTCCCTGCGGCGCCGGAAAATGTCCTCCAGTTCTTTTTCATGACTTGCAAGGTTTCTGCGCACATGCCGAAGCAGGTCGAACATCTTTTTCTTATGTTCCTGTGGATGAAACAAGGCAGAAAGGAGCTGCCACCGCATTCCGTCTTCCATCTGCAGCGATTTCATATAGTCCGTAAAATCCGCCAGTTTTTCATCGATGGGCGCTTTCGTATCTTCACATCTCGCATTCAGACGCTCGGAAAGTGTCAGCGTGTCAAAAAACGCCTCTTCTTCCTCCAGTTCATCCAGTGCATGAATAACATGGAAACGCCCCAGCAGAGACGCCACACAGGTTCTTGCATTGTCCAGCGGTTTGAAATAGAATTCAATGTTTTCTTTTGAAAGCCCTTCTACCGCCTCACGCTGGATCTGCGACAGAAGCTCCAGATCCTTCCGGCAGTCTTCCGGAAGCGTATCCGTCTGTAATTCCCTGGCAAGATCGTACTCCCCGCCTGCCGCATTGGATAAAACCGCAACACATTCCTGGACATAATTGATTTTTGACTGAAACTTCATATTTTTCTACTCCTTCGCATATTAAGTATCCGATACATCGTGACTGCTCAGACCTCTGAACAGTTACGGATCTCTTTTCCGGTAAACTCTTCCGGCATTGTCTTCTTGCTGAAAAGCCAAAGACATACGGCTATTACCAGTATACCACTTATTATAAAGAAAACAGCAATGGAAATAAATCCAACCACGGCGGAAACAAGTACAGATGCCACCGGAGCAGCTACGGCACTGGCGCTTCCCATCAGACCGCTCAAGCGTGTCAGGTAACGTTTGTCACATTTTTGAATGACAGAAGCATTCGCAAACGTATTCAGCAGAGCCACGCCTATGCCAGTCAAAAAGGTAAGCATTCCTTCCGCAAACAGCACGCCTGCCGGAGATGCGATCCATGTTCCGATGGCTACTGTTCCAAGATAAAGCGCTCCTATCATCAGGCTGCTTCCCAAAAGAATTTTCTGTTTCGACAAATACTTGACGATCTTCGGATACAGGAACGCGCCTGCGATCATTCCCAGACTCAAAGACACGCCGACTACGGATAAAATCTGCTCACCGCCGTGAAGCACCTCTTTTGCCATAGCCGCCTCCAGACAATTATAAGGCACCAGCAAAGCATTCAGCATCACTCCAAGGAGGATCAAATATCGCATGGTGTCACTTTCTTTTATCACTTCCACGCCATCGCCCAGTTCATGAAACAGTTTTCTGGCAGAAAACTGTTCTCTGTCCTGTTTTTTCGTCTCTTTTGTCTTCATGCAGGACAACAATGCCGCCGAGATTACAAAAGTAAGCACATCGACCAGTACCGCTCCGGCATTGCCAAGCGTACCGATGATCAGCGCTCCGGCGCCCAGTCCCACCAACTCTGCCGCGCTGCTGCATCCCGACTGATAGGAAACAGCCTCATTATACTGTTCTTTGTCAACAATCATCGGGAGGATGCTGCCGCCCGCCGGCTGACGGAAAGCTTCAACCGTGGAAATGAGCAGCGTAAAGATCACCATTTCCACAGGGGCGGGAAGTCCGGTAAGCAGCCGGAACAAAAGATATCCTACCAACAGTGCCCGCAGGAGGTCAGAGACCACCATAACATTTTTCTTTTTTCTCCGTTCAAGCAGTGCGCCTGCCACCGGCTGCAGAAATACGGTTGGCAGCCGGTTTGCGGCAAAGACCAAAGCACTGAACGCAGCGCTCCCGGTAAGAGAATAGGTCAGCCATGTAAACACGATGGAATCTACAGAATCCCCAAATCGGTTGACGGTATTTGCCAAAACCAGCAATACATAATTTTTGTTCTGAAAAATCCTCTGTTTTTCTGCCTGGCTTAAATTATTGTTAGACATATTTTATACCTCCTGTTAGATTTTTATCTAACAACAATTATAACACAAGTTTAGTATGTGTCAATCAATATGTTAGATTTTTTTCTAACATAGACATCTAACATCAAAGAGCAAAGAGCTTCTGCATTCAAACAAATGGCTTTTTCAAAGTCGCAGACTCCAGGCGAAAGATTTCAGACGCACTCTGCCCTTTGACAAAATGAAAAATACAGTAAAAATATATCTTTTTTCCGCAGATATATCTTTACTGTACTCTATAAATTCCCTATTCTGTTTCATTCTATTGCAGCCATAGCTGTCGCTGTAAAACCAATGCAATCTGTGCCTGCTTTTTCCATCAACCGCAGCGGCTTACCCGATCTGCAGCTTGAATTTCTGGATTTCACGTTCACTGGAAACTTTCTGGATTTCAGCTCCAAGTCCTCTCAGTTTCCCTTCGAAATCTTCATAGCCTCTCTGGATATAAATAATGTCATCTACAATGGTAATTCCTTCTGCAGCCAGCCCGGCGATAACCAGTGCGGCTCCGGCTCTCAGATCCGGTGCGGATACGCGGGCTCCGGTGAGTCCGTCCACGCCGTCGATGATCGCTGTGTTTCCTTCTACTTTGATGCTCGCTCCCATGCGGGTCAGTTCGTCTGCATATTTGAACCGGTTTTCAAAAATACTCTCGGTCACAATGCTGGTTCCGTTTGCCAGCGCCAGCGTTACCGCGATCTGCGGCTGCATATCCGTGGGATATCCCGGATATGGCTGGGTCTTCACGTGAGTTCGGCCGAGTCTTCTGGTTGCGCTCACCCGGATCGCGTCGTCAAACTCTTCCACGTCGCATCCGATTTCTTCCAGCTTTGCTGTCGTTGCTTCCAGATGTTTCGGGATTACGTTTTTCACCAGTACGTCACCTTTGGTAGCCGCTGCAGCAAACATATAGGTGCCTGCTTCTATCATGTCCGGCACCACAGAATAACTGGTGCTGTGCAGGGTATCCACGCCCTTGATCCGGATGACGTCGGTACCTGCTCCCTTGATATTGGCTCCCATGCTGTTCAGGAAGTTGGCGACATCCACGACGTGCGGTTCCTTCGCTACGTTCTCGATGATGGTATTTCCCTTCGCCATGGCCGCTGCCATCATGATATTGATTGTCGCGCCGACAGATACCACATCCAGGAAGATATGCGCGCCGCGAAGTTCCGATGCGGACGCGATGATCGCGCCATGCTTGATCTCCACTTTTGCTCCCAGCGCACGGAATCCCTTGATATGCTGATCGATGGGACGGCTTCCGATATTGCACCCTCCCGGAAGAGGCACTTCCGCTTTCTTATATTTTCCAAGAAGCGCTCCCAGCAGATAATAAGACGCCCGGATTTTCTTGATATACTCGTAATCTACACTTAAATCGCCAATGGTAGACGCATTGATGCGCACCGTATGACGGTCCGTTCTATCAATCGTAGCTCCGATCTCAGCGATTGCTTCAAGAAGCACATTGATATCGCTGACATCCGGAAGGTTTTCAATCACAACTGTTTCATCTGTCATGATCGCTGCTGTAAGGATTGCAAGCGCCGCGTTCTTGGCTCCCCCAATCTCCACTTCGCCTACAAGAGGATTTCCTCCTCTGATGACATATTGTTCCATTAAGTCCACCTCATGATTTTCTTTTCATACTTCCGCTTGCCGCGGAAACTCGATTCCCTTATTTATCTCATCACTGTCCGCTCTGGGATTCTTCATCGATTTTGTCAACACTGTCTTCTCAATTCCAATAAAATTCCCCACTCCCCATACCGGAACAGTCCGCTGCTGCATAGACAGCAGCACGTCTCGTATGTTTCTTCTGTATAAACGGTCTTCCATTGAGAAGAGTTCCTCCAACGGAACTCTTTGCTTTATCTTAACTCAATTCTAATACTTTGTAAATAAAATTTAAGATTTTGGCCACACTTTCCCTCGGAATCGACCATTGTATCTTCTGAATATTCTGTTACATATTCAGTTCATCCCGAATTGCCTGTAAAGTCTCTTCGATGCCTCTGTTTTTCTCACTAATCGTAAGATCCGCATACGTTTCATACAGGCTGGTTCTCTCCTCGTACAAGTCCTTCAGTGTCTGTCCCTCTTTCAGGACCACACCACGGCCTTTCAGATTCCCCAGTCTTTTTGCCAGATCCTCGTAGGACAGTTTCAGATATACGATCGTTCCGATTTCCTGAAAGTGCTTCATTGCCTCTATACCATAGATTACACTGCCCCCCGGCGCAATGACACACCTTTTTACATCCAATCCTGCATTTACTTCATTTTCTATTTCTACAAAGCGTTCTCTGCCCTCTTTTTCGATGATTTCAGAGAGCAGACAGCCCTCCCTTGCCTGGATCAGCAGGTCCGTATCTACAAATTCGTATCCAATGGCCTTTGCCAGAACGACGCCGATACTGCTTTTTCCTGCTCCCGGCATCCCGATCAGAATGATGTTTTCTTTCTTCATGATTTGACGCAACCTTTCCGAATATATAAAAAGAGTCCTGCTTTGCAGGATTCTCCGCCTGCGGCGGGCCGCACAAGCGGCATCTTCCACTCCGCCGCAGTGCGATCCCCGCGGAGCGTTTTTGATGTCATAGGAAAGCAATTCCTATGGTATCAAAAACGGGGCTGCCAAATGGCAACCCCGCCTGGCTGTCTATCATTCGTAATGTAACCGTTCAGCCAGCAAACCTGGCTGCACAGTTTCTTCATAGTTCAAATTTAACAGCAACAGTATAACATTATTTTTTCTTTTGCGCAACCTTTATCAGCAGACACCCTGCGCCAGCATTGCGTCTACGACTTTTTCGAATCCTGCAATGTTTGCACCCATCACATAGTCACCTTCATGTCCGTAACGTTTTGCAGCCTCGTCCATATTGTGTGTGATGTTGATCATGATGTTCTGCAGTTTCGCATCCACTTCCTCAAAGGTCCAGCTCAGACGCTCGGAGTTCTGGGACATTTCCAGTGCAGATGTGGCTACACCGCCTGCATTTGCAGCTTTTCCAGGAGCGAAGATCACCTTGTTCTCCTGCAGATATTTGGTTGCTTCCAGAGTGGTCGGCATGTTTGCTCCCTCGCAGACTGCTGTCACGCCATTTGCAACCAGCGCTTTCGCGTCTTCCAGATCCAGCTCATTCTGAGTTGCACATGGCAGGGCAAGATCCGCTTTCACGGTCCATACGCCTTTTCCTTCATGATACTCAGAGTTCGGACGATATTTCTTATACTCGGTCAGACGCGCACGGTTTACTTCTTTGATTTCTTTCAGCGCTGCCAGATCGATTCCTTCCGGATCGTACACCCATCCGTTGGAATCAGAACAGGTCAGAACCTTTACGCCCAGCTGCTGCGCTTTCTCGATCGCATAGATCGCTACGTTTCCGGAACCGGAAACAACCGCTGTCTTTCCTGCAATATCAATTCCGTTCAGTTTCAAAAGCTCCTGTGTCAGATACAGCAGACCGTATCCGGTAGCTTCCGTTCTCGCCAGAGAACCGCCGTAGCTCAGGCCTTTTCCGGTCAGAACGCCTTCATATACGCCGCGGATTCTCTTGTACTGTCCGAACATATATCCAATCTCTCTTGCACCTGTTCCGATGTCACCTGCAGGTACGTCGGTATCTGCGCCGATATATTTGCACAGTTCTGTCATAAAGCTCTGGCAGAAAGCCATGATCTCACGATCTGATTTGCCTTTCGGATCAAAGTCAGAACCACCCTTGCCGCCGCCGATCGGCAGACCTGTCAGGGAGTTTTTGAAAATCTGCTCAAATCCCAGGAATTTAATGATACCAAGGTTAACGGACGGATGCAGACGCAGACCTCCTTTGTAAGGTCCGATCGCACTGTTGAACTGTACACGGTATCCGGTATTTACCCGAACCTGTCCCTTGTCATCTACCCACGGCACACGGAACTTAAACTGACGTTCCGGCTCAACCAGACGCTCCAGAAGAGCTTCTTTTCTGTACTTTTCTTCGTTCTTGTCAATTACCGGACGCAGAGACTCCAGAACCTCTCTTACTGCCTGATGGAATTCCGGTTCTGCCGGGTTTTTCTCGATCACTGATGCAATGACCTCATCTACATATGACATTACTGTTTCCTCCTTGTTCATACTTTCAACGCAGTCCTTTACCAATCCAGGACCCGTTGTTCGTCGACTATTATAGCATAAAATATCCGGAAACTACAAGATAATACACAAAAACTTTCACTTTTTTATGAATTTATACGGATTTTCCGCTGGTAATTGCATGTTCAGGGTGATAGTTCTCCCAAATTTTTTATCTTTGCTTCGCACTTTTATTCCTTTTACCGGATTTTACAGCGTTTTTCTCAGGCGTTCTGTTTTTTCTTTCCGATTCCCTGTTTCTTCTGTTTCCTTTTGCCGTGTGCGGTTTTTCCGCCGGCGGATTCTTTCTGACAGAATACCCGAATTTTCCCACATATTCTCCCAGAGAAAAATATTCCCCGTGGGAATAAGCGATCAGCCCCGTGTCATTCAGATGGAATTTTCCATTCTGATCCAGACAATCTTCATCCACATCCACGCCGACCACTTCTGCGAGAAACATATCGTGGCTTCCCAGCTTGATGATCTGCGTCACCCTGCACTCTATGTTCACAGGGCTTTCCTTAATTCCAGGAGCATGGATCTTCTGTGACGGACTGGGCGTCAGCTTCATTTCCGCAAATTTATCCACATTTCTTCCGGAACGCACCCCGCAGTAATCGGTGGCCTTCGCCAGTTCAGCTGTCGTCAGATTGATGACAAATTCCCCGGTTTCCCTGATGATATCGTAGGAATACCGCTCCGGCCGTATGGAGATCGACACCATCGCCGGATCGGAACATACCGTCCCGACCCATGCCAGTGTAATAATATTCGGCTTCTCATTTTCTCTCTGGCAGCTTACCATCACTGCCGGCAGGGGATACAACATATTCCCCGGTTTCCAAAACTGTTTTCCCATTCTTTCCTCCCGGTGCCTGTTACTGATTCTGCAGCGCCATCATAAACGCCGGAATCAGCTGTTTCTTTCTGGAAACCACGCCTTCGAGCCGGCAGCTTTCCTCCGGCACCTCCTTTTCGAAAGCTCTGGCGATCAGTTCCTTTGCGCCGGAACCGTAATACAGCAGCTCGGTAGATTCCTCTATAATGTTGGTCAGCATAAAGAATACCATCTGCATTCCATGCTTTCCGCACTCGTTCTGCATATTTGGCAGAAGATTTTCCTTGATCTCTTCCAGTTCTCTGGCATCCATCGAATTGATCTGTCCGACGCCGAAGGTCACATCCTCGATAATAAATTTTTTAAAATCCTGATGGAAAATCTCTGCCGGCGTCTTGTCTTTCAGATTGCTTCCCGCCCGGAACATCTCTGAGGCAAACTCCGGAATATCGATTCCCGCAATTTTCGCCAGGCTCTCAGCCGCTGCCTGATCCACCGCCGTGCAAGTCGGAGAGCGGAACATCAGCGTGTCAGAGATAATGGCTGCACAGAGAAGACCTGCGATTTCCGGTGAAATTTCCAGCTGCTTCTCCTGGTAAATCTGGTACATGATCGTCGCAGTACAGCCCACCGGCTGGTTCCGGAAATAGACCGGAGCCATCGTCTGCAAAGATCCCAGTCTGTGATGATCGATGATCTCCAGAATCTCCGCCTGGTCCACATTGTCCACCGCCTGAGATTCCTCATTATGATCCACAAGGATCAGCCGCTTCCGGCTGCCTCCGATCAGGTTCCGGCGGGAAATGGTTCCCACGTATTTTCCCTTTTTATCCAGCACCGGAAAGTCCCTGTGGCGCTGAGTCTTCATCACTTCTTTGATCTCATCGAGAAAATCTTCCGTCGAGAAAGTGATCAGATTTTCTTTTTTCATCAGATACTTGATCGGGATACTCTGGTTGATCAGACGTGCGATGGTATACGTATCGTGGGGAGTGCTGATGATCACACAGCTTTTTTCCTCCGCCAGTTTCTGTATCGTCCTGGAAACTTTCGCGCCCAGTCCGACAATGATACAGCTTGCATCCATCTCAATGGCACAGAGCTGATCCTCCGCCCGGTTTCCCAGAATCACCAGGTCGTCTTTTTCGATATAATCCTCCATCATATCCGGGTGAAAGGTTCCGATCACAACCTTTCCCTTGACAAAATATCCATGCTCATTGCCCACAAGCACCGTTCCGTCCAGTGTCTCCGCAATACTTCTGTACTGTGTTCTCGCGGTGGACATGACCCGGCTGTCGTAAGCGTCCATATAGGATTCCGCAATATCACTGACCGTGATCAGTCCCTGCAGCGTATTATTCTCAGAAGTGATCGGAAGCGTCACCACATTATTGTTATTCATCAGCTCCCACGCCTTCTTTACCGAAATAGCCCCTCGCACGCCCGGCACTTCATGGATCTCAATCTCCTTCACCTGAGTTCCCGCGTTCGGCAGATAGCCCGGCGCACGCACATGAAAACGCCGGAGTACATACTCCGTTTCCTCATTGATCTGTCCCGCCCGTTTAGCCACATAAGTTCCTTTTTCCGAACGGTTCTTGATATCCGCATAGGCGATTGCGGAACAAATGGAGTCCGTATCCGGATTTTTGTGTCCGATCACATATATTTTTGAACTTGCTTTCATCAACTTTCCTCCTTGTAAAAGCAGGTTTTTTGTAACAGTTCAGCCAGGTCTGCACCTTAACTGCGCAGCCTTTATATCCACATCTTATCATCATTTCCGGTGATGGTCAAAGAAAAAGTTTCTGTCTTGCTCCGGTTTTTCTGCTGTGGTATGATAGGGTTAAATTAAAAATGGGAGAGGTGTTTTACATGTCTGATGAAAAAATGACTATGGACGACTATTCCGCAGAGCTGGAAGCGTCGTTTCAGAAAATTGAGGAGGGGGATATCCTTACAGGAACCGTCATCGCCGTGGACGAGACAGAAGTGACCGTGGATCTCCGTTATTACGCCGAAGGCATCATCAAAGCGGAAGATTACAGCCATGAACCGGGATTTTCCCTGAAAAATGAGGTACATGTGGGAGATGAAGTACAGGCAACCGTAATCCGCACAGACGACGGGCAGGGAAATATTCTTCTGTCCAAAGTGGAAGCCAACGATGTGCTGGCATGGGAAAAGCTGAAACAGTACAAAGAAGAGGGAACTGTGCTTGATGTCACGGTAAAAGGCATCGTCAACGCCGGCGTCATCGCCTATGTGGAAGGAATCCGCGGATTCATCCCGGCTTCCAAACTTTCTTTGTCCTATGTGGAAGACCTGAACACCTACCTGAATCAGCCCATCCAGGTACAGGTATTCGATATTGACAAGGAAAAGAAACGTCTGATTCTCTCTGCACGTGAACTGCTCCGCGCAAAAGCCGAAGAAGAGAAAAAAGCCAAAATCTCCAATGTGGAGGTTGGACTGGTGACCGAAGGAACCGTGGAAAGTCTTCAGCCTTACGGCGCATTCGTCAATCTGGGCGAAGGAATCTCCGGTCTGGTGCATATTTCCCAGATCAGCGAAAAACGGATCAAACATCCGTCCGCTGTTCTGAATGTGGGCGATAAAGTAAAAGTAAAAGTCATCGCCATCAAGGACGGAAAGCTCAGTCTTTCCATGAAAGCGCTGAACGACGTAGCCGCGGAAGAAATCCATGAGGAAACCATCGAACTTCCCGAATCAGAAGAACTGACCACAACCCTCGGTTCTCTGTTTGCCAATATCAAACTGGATTAGTCAAAAGCAACCCGTCCAGGGATGTATCCGAGTATGATGCTCCATCTTAGGATGCCCCTGGTCGGGTTGTTTTTTCTGTTCTTCTTTCTGTTTATCCAATAGAAATCTTCTTATATTCCAACGATCGTTCTGTTCCTCAAACTTTTCCACATTATTTTTTTTATTATCCATAATTTTAAATAAGTTTTCCACATTTTACACATATTTTTGCACATTTTATATTCTTTTATCCACTTTTCTGGAGAAAGCGAGACAGTTGAACTCCAAAAGCGAACCTGCTATAATAATCCAAAGATACCGGAACCTCCTGCTCCGGCATCAGGAATATTCAGTCAGACGGAGGAAAAGTATATGTTTTATTATTTGCTTGAAATAATCATTGTCATTTACGGAATTCTGCTTGCTGTCAAACCGGATCTCTGGTGGAAGGTAACCAATAAAAATACAAACCAGAAGCCGCCCCACTCCTATCTTCGCAATACGCGTATCATGGGTATTGTCTTCGCGGTGATCGGAGTGATTCTGCTTCTGTTATCCCTTCTTTGACTCCAACACAGAAACCAAAAGTCTTTATGAAAAAAGAAAGATCCTGCAGTTGTTTTATTTCCAACCGCAGAATCTTTCTTTTTTCAATTTAAGTTAAATCGGCATCGGAGCAACAAAGAAGTACATTACAATAAAATGGCAGATACTTCCGCCCATCACAAACAAATGAAAGATTTCATGTGTCCCGAATTTTTTATGCCTTGCATTAAATGCCGGAAGCTTCAAGGAATAAATCACGCCGCCGATCGTATAAATGATGCCGCCTGCAAGCAGCCATCCGAATGCCGGCCTTGACAGGGCTTCAAACAACGGCTTGAATGCCATCACACACATCCATCCCATTCCGATATACAGAACAGAGGAAACCCACTTGGGACAGTTGATCCAGAACGCCTTGATCAGAATTCCGGCAATCGCCACCGCCCATACGAGAATACACAGCGTAGTTCCGACTTTTCCATTCAAGACGATCAGGCAGACCGGAGTATAACTTCCGGCAATCAGCACGGAAATCATCATATGGTCAAACTTTTTCAGTCTCCGGTTAACTTTCTGATTGACATCAAACGTATGATACAGCGTACTTGCCATATACAGCAGGATCATACTCAGCATAAACACCGTCATTCCTATGATATGCAGCCATCCCGGTTCCCTCGCCGCTTTCAGAATCAGCGGAAGCGCACCGACAATCGCCAAAACCAACGCGATTCCATGCGTGATGGCACTTCCAGGGTCCTTAATTCCATTTTTTCTGATATATTTCATAATACTCACCTCTTGATTTCGACATATAGTTTTCATTACTACGTTATCTTTTCTCCTATACTACTCCTAATATAATCAAAAATCAAGGGATGTGTGAAATTTTTTTCAACAAAAAAAAGGACTGAACCCTGTATTCAGTCACTCTCCATCACAGTTTTGATCAATTTCAGTTTTTCTTTTCTGGTCAGCTGTTTGATCTCATATTCCCGCCGCATCGCTTCTTCTTTGGTCTCATAACTTTCAAAATATTCCAAAGATACCGGCCTTCGGTTCTTCGTATATTTTGCCCCCTTGCCAGCATTATGTGCTTTCATCCTTCGTTTCAGATCGTTGGTCCAGCCCGTATACAACGTGCCGTCCGCACATCTGACAATATAAGTAAAATTCATGATTCGGAATCCTTCCTGATTTATGTAAAGGCTGCCGCAGTCCTCTGTTCTCCAAAAGACCACAGCCGCCCTGTCATCTATAAAAAGCAATCGATGAAGAAATGTACTTTACCTGGAAACTTGCCGCTTTACCAGCCGCAGAAAACCACTGTGAAATGATTCGATTGCGAATCTTACATTTCTTATCCTCTATAGTATACGCTATTTTTTCTCATTTGGTGTAAAAATTTTTCCGCTTACTCCGCCTGGGGCGGCAGATATAAGGTCGGATCAATCGTCTGTCCGTCTTTGGTGAGAGCAAAATACAGATTGCTTCCTTCCTCTGTATAATATTTTGTCGGTTCCGCGATCGTTCCGATGATTTCCCCTGCCTGCACCATCGCACCCTCTTCCAGGGAAACATCCTGTAACTGTCCGTAAACGGCTTCATAACCATTTCCCATATCCATCGTAACGGTCAGACCTGTCTGCGCATCATTGGAAATGCTCTTTACCTGACTGTTGGCAACAGCCGCCACCTGTGTTCCCACCTCTGAAGCGATCACTACCGACGGATTGCACTTATAGACATTCAGCGTCGGAAAATATACCGTATTTTCCATGTTGTAAGGAATCAGAATCTGTCCGCTCACCGGTGTCTGCAGAACGGTATCTTCCGAAAAATCCAGCGTGATCTGCGGCTCTGCCGCTGTCTGTGCCGCCGTATCCTCACCGGAAGTTTCCTGCGCCACATCTGTCTGTCCTGCCTGGGCTGCCGCAGTCTCTTCTCCCGTTACATCCATCTGTCCTTCCGCGTTTCCGGATGTTTCCTCACTGTCCGGCTCCAGCGTTTCCTCCGGCTGTACCGCATCGTTGCCGTCCGAAGTATCCGCTACCGCGTCATCACTGATTTCCTCGGAAATGGTTTCCACGCTCCTGTCCTCCGATGCTGTCTGATCTCCTTTTCCCTTTCCGAAATTCTGCCAGGTAATTACACCGCCTGCCGCCACCGCCACAAGCAAAACGGCTGTCACGATCGCGATTCTTCTTTTACTTTCTCTCGTTTTCATATTCTTCACCTCTACTAACGTCTTTTCCTGCAGGTATCACCCTGCTGTTTTATACATTAATAGGGTTGCCTTTTTCTGTGAAAGTATACACTTTTTTCAAATGAAAATTGCTTTCCGCAAGATATTCGCCGCCCTTTCCAGAGAATTTCCGCTTCCGGATCATTTCCTTTCCGCCGCAGCCATCGGAAAATAATACTGCAGAATCTCCACAGCGCTTTTTCCTTCCTCCGCCATTGCCGCCGCACCCGTCTGCGACAAACCCGCGCCATGTCCCAGCCCCTGGCACAAAAAACGAATTTTCCCATCCAGTGTCTGAACAGAAAAACAGGAGGACGGCAGCCCCAGAAGTTCCCGGAACGTTTCCCCGGCGATCTTCAGATTTCCCACCGTCAGTTCCGTCACATACCCTGCCGTATCCGTGGCAGTAATCTGAATCTGCTCCGCCACCTGTTCAACCCCCACGTTTCCCGACAAAATTTCATTCCGCTCTTCTTCTCCAAACATCTTTTCCGATATCGCCTCCTCCTTTTCGTCTAACGTACGGATCAGTTCTTCCGCCGAAAAAGAAATACTGCTCAAATAATTTTCCGAGTCAATATCCCATGGACTTTCAACATTCACAAGCCATGGATACCCATCATTCTGAAAAATATCTTTCCCACTTCTCGTCATTCCATTCCCTGTGCGAAAAAAAGGTCCTTCCACGACCTTTCCTCCACACTTCAAAACCACATCTTCCGTTTCCTTCACTGCCTGCTCACAACGCGCAGACTCCTCCCTGGAAGCTCCCTCGTTCTTTCCTTCCTGCACCAGCTCCCTGATCACCGTTTCTGTCGATTCTCCCCGCTCTTCTTTCACGTAACAGCGGCTTCTGACGAGAATGACCTGTGCCTTTACAGCTTCATACGGATACTCTTCCGGAATTTCCGCTGCTGCTGCAGCAGCCAGAAAAGATTCCAGTTCCGGCTGCTTCTCCGGTACAAGCGCTTCCCTGCCATTGAAAATCCCTGCTGCAAAAAAAGGAAATGACAGAACCCCAAGGATTACTGTCAGTACCTTTTGTGTCGACTGCTTCATGCCTTCACACAATTGCCGTCAGCCTTTCGACCGACCGGCAAACAGTTCCTTTCCTTCTGTCATTCCCTCTATTATATGATCATGTGCATCTCTGCAAAACTGCAGATTACTATAACATCGTTCGTTTCCTTATCTATGTATTCCTATATCTGTTACTTTCCGTTTGCTTATTACAAATTCTCTTTTATGATTGTGCGCCAGAGATCCTGCTGTAAATCGTTTCCGCATCCTGCACGCTCATAATCTCAGAACCATTCTGAGCCGGCGCCCCGGTTGTCACCAGAATATATTCCATCCCGTTCAGGCTTCCAAAACTTGCCAGACACTGCCCAGCCTCATCGGTAAATCCGGTCTTGCCTCCCTGTACAGAAAGTCCATTTGCCATCGTAGTAGAGATTCCGCTGTTATCAAATTTTGTAAACATGGAATCATACATGGTAACTCCCGACGGATGAGCCGAAGTTGCTTCCGTTGTATAAGACCTGGTGGAGATTATGGTTCGGAACGTCTCATTCTGCAGACAATATCTCATCAGTTCCGCCACATCCGCACAAGTCGTATAATGCTGGGAATCATGAAGCCCTGTACAGTTCATAAAATGCGTACCTTCCAGCCCAAGCTCTGCCGCTTTCTCATTCATCATCTGTACAAAGCTCTCTTCGGAACCGGAAATCCTTTCCGCCAATGTAAGACACGCATCCGCTCCCGACGGCAGAAGCACTCCATACAGCAGAGATCTCACAGAAAGCTGCTCATAGGGATCAAATCCCGCCACAGAAGCCCCCTGTGCTGTCAGTTCCTCAAAAATATCTTCCGGAACTGTTACCTGCTCTTCCAGATCCGCCAGCTGCTCTATTGCAAGGATCGCCGTCATCACCTTTGTGATGGAAGCCGGATACGTCTGTTCCGAAGCTGCCTTCTCCATCATAACTGCCCCATCCTCCGCACGGATTAAAATCGCATGCGCACTGTGCAGATTTTCACCGGAAACAGTCTGTACCTCCAGTGTCGGTTCCGGTGTCGGCGTAGGCGTCTCCGTTGCTTCCGGTGTTGCCGTCACACTTTCTGTTTCTATAGTATCGGCTGTCACTGAAGGTTCTGCGCCAGCGGCAGTCGAAGGCTGCGCGGTATATCCTCCTTCCTGAAAAGCCTGCGTCCTTGTACTCTCTCCATCCAGGATCTTCTTTCCAAAAAATCCTATCCCAGCTGCAACCACCAACAGAAGCAGACATAAGACCACCGTCGCGATCCTCTGTCTCTTTTTTCTCCTTTTTCTCATCTGTATACCCTCTCTGTTCTCTAACTCTCTGCCGTATACTCTTTCCGCCTGATTCCAGTCAGTTTAAAACCAATCAAAATAACCGAAAAGGAATAAAATACGGCAAACTGTAAGCAAATTATACCCTATTTCCAATCACCCGGCAAGTTTTCCATATGCTTCTTCCTTTTCGCGTCCTTTATCCACATTTTCTATGGTTTTCTTTTCAAAATGTGGATAAGAATCGTCTTCAATGACAGCAAAATGACACATTTACTTTTGCGTAAAACGACTCAAAACAGCTTACTTTCTAAAACAAAAACGCCGCAAACCTGCATAAATACAAGGTTTACGACGTTCTTATCTTAATGAAGCATCGGGGATTCGAACCCCGGACAACTTGATTAAAAGTCAAGTGCTCTACCGACTGAGCTAATGCTCCAAATGAAATGCCCAGTTCCGGAATCGAACCAGAGACACGAGGATTTTCAGTCCTCTGCTCTACCAACTGAGCTAACTGGGCATAATTGCGGGAGCAGGATTTGAACCTGCGACCTTCGGGTTATGAGCCCGACGAGCTTCCAGACTGCTCCATCCCGCGATATGAAATTCTTTGACCCGATGTATTTATCAGGTCAAGCCGATGATCGGACTCGAACCGATAACCTGCTGATTACAAATCAGCTGCTCTGCCAATTGAGCCACATCGGCAAAATGGATGGTGGTGGATTCGAACCACCGAAGCAATTTGCAGCAGATTTACAGTCTGTCCCCTTTGGCCACTCGGGAAACCATCCATAAAATGAATGGGACCTATAGGGCTCGAACCTATGACCCTCTGCTTGTAAGGCAGATGCTCTCCCAGCTGAGCTAAGATCCCATTTACTATAAGATTGTTAAAATAAGACGACCCGGATCGGGTTCGAACCGACGACCTCCGCCGTGACAGGGCGGCGCTCTAACCAGCTGAGCCACCGGGCCGTATTATTAGTTTGAAGGATATACCTTCAAAACCGCATACACATTTTGTACATCTGCTATCATACCACACTTTCTTTCGGAACACAAGACCTGGCAGTACTTTTTCTTTCCCGCCTTCTTGGTCAAGCCCTCGACCGATTAGTAACAGTCAGCTCCACACATTACTGTGCTTCCACCTCTGCCCTATCTACCT
>JACJJN010000187.1 GCA_016899975.1 Lacrimispora saccharolytica
CATATATACATAAAGCTAAAGCAATTATAAAAATCAAATAACTCCAAGAAAAATACATAGTAATAAATTCTATCGTTTCATGAAGATTTGTACCAATGATTACACTTATTATCCCTGCTGTAGTGAAAGTATAATATTTGCTAATTATAAATAATTCCATCAAAGATAAAATCATACTTATACTTAAAATAAAATACTTCAAGTATTTTTTTAACCTACCATGTAAAGAATTTATAA
>JACJJN010000188.1 GCA_016899975.1 Lacrimispora saccharolytica
CCAAAATTCAGCAGCGGGCTTTCTTCGACGTTGCGAATGTTTGGCGCTTGCATGATGACGTTTCGCGTCAGCGCCTTGGTCAGCTTTAAGTCTGCCCCCTGCATTTCGCCCAGAGCAAAATCAATGCTCAATGGGTTCTGCAAAGACAGGTAGATCGGCATGACTACACTGCCGTCCTTTTGTCCGGAGTAACCCGATGCGGACTCTGGGTTGTCTGTGAAGTAAAACCCCGAGCC
>JACJJN010000189.1 GCA_016899975.1 Lacrimispora saccharolytica
TGACAGGGATGATTTTCTTTTTGAAAACACAGGCAGGTTGGAAAGAGACAAATGTACAAGAAGTCAAAATGGCAGACGAACCCATTGCAAAAGTTACAATAGAGGTCATTAGTGCGAACGCTAAAGATTCAAGCGACTGAACCACAAGCACGATTTTTAGCTTTAACCGCAAAGTATAGGCTTTTTTGTGCTGGCTTTGGTGCGGGGAAATCTGAGGCAATGGCTAACGCGGCAA
>JACJJN010000190.1 GCA_016899975.1 Lacrimispora saccharolytica
GTTTGTAAGTTCCAAAGAAATCAACTTCATTTTTTATGCCTCCCGTTTTATTGAAAACTCTATGATTAATTTATCCCAGAATAAATGGAACTCTTTCGCCTTTAAAAAACCTTTTCTACCTAACAGTTTTTCTACTAACGCCTTATTAAGTGTTATTGTTTTAGTTAATGTAAATTTCATGTTTTTTTTGCCTCTTTTCATTTGCCAAATTTGAAAAGTACTGCTATAATAAAG
>JACJJN010000191.1 GCA_016899975.1 Lacrimispora saccharolytica
CGCCCGGAACGCCAAAGCGACGAACAGCGCCGGCAGCACGAACCCCGGTACCAGGAACCAGAACAAGCTGGGCACATCGGTTTCCATCGGACGACCTTCCCGCAAAGTATGTAGCAAATGATCTGCTACATACACTGCACAGACTGGGCGAGCCGGCGTCAAGGTCTGCTTCGCAGAGTCGGCGTTGCGGCGAGGCGGACCCAACGCGCTGGTCAAACCCGAAGGCGGGCACG
>JACJJN010000192.1 GCA_016899975.1 Lacrimispora saccharolytica
GATAAAGATGAGATGCCTCGAATTATTGAAGCTAAAAATAGAGCTTTAGCAGGAAGAATGGCACCGGCAAATGGATTATATTTATATAAAGTTTATTATTGAAAATTTATTTATTGATGAAATAATAAAACCCGTAGAAATTAATCTACGGGTTTTTTGTCGTATATGAAGTTTTATTAATGGTTGCCAGCACAGCCGTGTTTATCTTCACCACAGTGATGTTGACCGCAGG
>JACJJN010000193.1 GCA_016899975.1 Lacrimispora saccharolytica
CTAATGTAGAAACCGTTTGATATAAAGGTTCTTCAAAAGGGGCATTAATATGCACAGGTCCTTTATTTATATAGGCCTTATTTATTGCATAGTTAATTTCTTTATCATTTTCAACCGATACTTTTTCGGTTAAATTAGCATTGTATAACGAATGATTTTGGAAAACATTTTCTTGTCGGATTGTTTGTCCATCCCCAATGTCAATTTTGCTTTGAGGTCTATCCGCAGAAAT
>JACJJN010000194.1 GCA_016899975.1 Lacrimispora saccharolytica
ATGGGAACGGGTGTTTCCCCAAAGCGCATCGCCACCAGCAGTAGTTATCCAGTTCTTGAAACTGCAAAGTCTATACCGTTGTTTCCTGCTTTTCGCTTTTGTTTCTTTTCGGTATTCCTTAATAACTAAACAGTAAAACACATCTTTTACTTGTTCTTCCTTAGAAAGGAGGTGATCCAGCCGCACCTTCCGATACGGCTACCTTGTTACGACTTCACCCCAGTTATCAG
>JACJJN010000195.1 GCA_016899975.1 Lacrimispora saccharolytica
GTAATGTAGTGCATTAAAAATATCATACATGTCCGGAAAAATTTGCTGCGTTTTATACTCATTAATCAAAAATTGTCGCAACTGTAAATAATACGGCTCTTTTAATTCTGAATTCAAATATTGCGCCCAATCATTGTGAAAAATTTCCATATTGCTTAACACCTCTTTCATTCATAATTATGTATTAATTTTATTATACCAAAATATTAACTATAGGAAAAACAAAGGAG
>JACJJN010000196.1 GCA_016899975.1 Lacrimispora saccharolytica
ATATAGAATAATAATATACGCCAAATAACTTGATTTATTGCTTTTGGAATAGATTTTTGCGGTTCGTCTGCTTCACCTGCTGTAATACCGATTAATTCAATTCCCCCGAAAGAAAACATTACAACTACTAAAGAAAGTGCTAATCCCCACCAGCCATTTGGCAAATATCCGCCATGTGACCAAAGATTGCTCAAATTATTTGGAAATGTTCCCATATCTGTACATATAA
>JACJJN010000019.1 GCA_016899975.1 Lacrimispora saccharolytica
TTGAATACCTCCTTATTCTCATGATTCTATTATGAAATCCTTGAGAATAAACTGTCAACTTTTTTTATACCACACCACACCTCCATTTCGGTACAGTCTCGCGTCATTTCTTTTTCCCTTTCATTATATAAGAGTATTTTTCAGAAGACAACGGTAATTGTTTTTTGAAGATTATACATTTTAAAAATCAGAGAATGTGTTATACTGGAGTCAGACTGATCATAGAACGGAAAGGAGAAAGCATGCGTTTTTTACATACAGCGGATCTCCACATCGGAAAGCGGGTCAATGAGTTTTCCATGCTGGAGGATCAGGAATATATTCTGCGTCAGATTTTAAAGACAGCAGACAAGGAACAGGTGGAAGCGGTTCTGATCGCAGGCGATGTTTACGATAAACAGGTGCCGTCAGCGGAAGCTGTCCGGTTGTTTGACTGGTTTCTGACACAGTTGAACAGCCGGAAGCTTCCTGTTTTTGTCATCGGAGGAAATCATGACTCGGTGGAACGGCTGTCTTTTGGCGCGCAGATCATGGAGGAAAGCGGGGTTTATCTGACACAGAGTTACGATGGGAAGGTGGTTCCGGTGCGGCTGGAGGATGAGTACGGACCGGTGAATCTCTGGATGCTTCCGTTTCTGAAGCCTGCGATGGTGAAACGGTTCTTTCCGGAGCAGGACATCGTCACTTACCAGGACGCGCTGGAAACGCTAATCGGCAATATGGAGCTGAACAGGGAAGAGAGAAACCTTCTGATCGCCCATCAGTTCGTCACCGGGGCAGTCACGGGAGGATCGGAGGATTCGGTGGAAGTGTTTGTGGGCGGAGTCGAGAATGTGGACGCTTCTGTGTTTGCCGATTTTGATTACGTGGCGCTGGGTCACATTCACCGGGCGCAGTCTGCCGGCGGGGAGCAGATCCGTTACAGCGGAACGCCTCTGAAATATTCGTTTTCTGAGATCCGGCATGAAAAATCTGTGACGATTGCTGAGCTGAAAGAGAAAGGTTCTCTGACCGTCCATCAGGAACCGCTGAAGCCGCTTCATGACATGCGGGAGATCCGGGGCAGCTATGAGGAGCTGGTCCTGAGAGAAAATTATCAGGGAACGGATCTGGAGGACTATCTTCATGTGATCCTCACGGATGAAAACGATATTCCGGATGTGATCGGACGCCTCCGGAGCATTTATCCCAATATCATGAAGCTGGACTATGATAATCAGCGTACCCGGAGGAACCAGGAGCTGATGAAGGAGGAGGCGGCTGTGGAGCAGTCGCCGATGGAATTGCTGGGACAGTTCTTTTTGCAGCAGAACAATCAGGAGATGAGTCCGGAGCAGACGGAATACGCCAGGACATTGATGGAAACGATACGAAAGGAGGAAGGTGTGGAATGAAGCCGGTATTTTTGGAAATGTCCGCGTTTGGGCCCTATGCAGACAAAGTGACCATTGATTTTGAGCAGTTCGGGGAAAGCGGCCTGTATCTGATCACAGGGGATACCGGCGCCGGAAAGACGACGATCTTCGATGCCATCACCTTCGCCCTGTACGGAGAGGCCAGCGGAAACGTCCGTCAGGCGGACATGTTCCGAAGCAAATATGCCAGGGAGGACGCGGAGACGTATGTGGAACTGACGTTTCTCTACGGAACGAAAACGTATCGGGTGCGCCGGAATCCGGAGTATCTCCGTCCGGCACGGCGGGGAAAGAAAATGACGACACAGAAAGGAGACGCAGTTCTGACCGCGCCGGACGGACAGGTCACCACAGGCGCCCGTCCGGTTACGAAAGCGGTGGAAGAACTGCTGGGGATCGACCGGAGCCAGTTCGTGCAGATCGCGATGATCGCTCAGGGCGATTTCCAGCGGCTTCTTCTGGCTTCCACACAGGAGCGAAGTGCAATCTTCCGGGAACTGTTTGATACGGGATTTTATAAAAGGTTCCAGGATCAGGTCAAGGAACGTGCCGCGTCCCTCCGGAAAAGTTATGAGGAAATCCAGCGGAGCATGCGCCAGTATGCGGACGGGATCCTGTGCGATGAGAACTCGGTCTGTTACGATGAAGTGCGCAGAATACGGGAACAGAAGAAAAACGTGCTTGTCTCCGCCGGGGAAATTCTTGAACTTCTGGAACGTATCATACAGGAGGACGAGGAGCATTACAGGGATACCCGGAAAGAACTGGAAGCCTGCAGCCAGCGGACAGAACACTGGAACCGGGAACTTGGCAGGGTCAGTGAACAGCGGCGGACCAGAGAGCGTCTGGAGCAGGTGCGGCAGGAGCTGGAACGGGACAAAGAGCAGATGGAACAGCTGAGACAGCAGCTGGAGCAGGCGCAGGAAAAACATCCGGAACTGGAACGTCTGGAAAAGGAAACCGCCGCCGAGAGCCAGCGTCTGGAGGAATACCGGCAGCTGGGGGCACAGGAACAGCATCTGAAGCGTCTGCGTCTGGAGCAGGAGCATCTGGAACAGGAAGTGCAGACCGGAAAACAGCGTCTGGAAGCGCTGCAGCAGCGGCAGGAAAAGCTTCGGGAGGAGGCGGAAACGCTTCAGAATGCGGAACTGCGTCTGGAACAGGTGCGTGTACAGAAACAGCAGATCCGGAACGATTACAATGAATGGAATCAGATCCTGCGGCTTTGCAGGGAAGAGAGCAGAGGACGCAGGGTCCTGGAAGAAGCCCAGGAAAACTATAAGGCTGCCCTGGCGGAATACCAGAGAAAAAATGTTTCTTTTACCTTGATCTATCAGACGTATCTGGACGCCCAGGCAGGACTGCTGGCAAGGGATCTGAAAGACGGAACCCCCTGCCCGGTCTGCGGTTCCTGCAGCCATCCGGCGCCTGCGCAGCTTGGAGACGATACGGTCACAAGGGAGCAGGTGGAGCAGGCGAGAGCGGAGATGGAGCAGGCTTCCAAAACCGTGTCAGACCGCAGCGGAGACGCCAGAGGCGCAGGGGAACGTCTGCAGGAACTGCAGAAAAACATCCGGCAGCAGTGTGAGGAAAAAGGGATAAGCCTGCCGGAGAAAGATCCGGAAGAATATCTGGAACAGCAGATGGAGCGTCAGAAGGAGCAGGCTGCAGCGGTTCAGAAAAAAGAACTGGAGGCTCAGCAGCAGGTGAAGCGGAAAGGGCTGCTGGCACAGGAACTGGAAGAAACCGCAAAAAACAGGGAGCAGGAGAGCCGTGACCTTCAGGAAAAGGAAAAAAGTCTGGGGGCCTGCAGCGCGGAACGAAAGACACGGCAGGACCAGTGGGAACAGGCGAAGGAACGGCTGCCTTATCAGGATCTGGCGCAGGCAGAAGCATCCCTGAAAGAGAAAGAAAGGAAAAAGAAGCTTCTTTCCCAGGAAATCCAGCAGGCACAGAAACAGTACGACGAATGTCAGAGAGGAAAAGAGCAGAAGGAACATCTGGCGCGGGAGCTGGCGGAGCAGCTGAACCGGAATGAAAAGGCACAGGAAGCTCCAGAGATGGGAGAAATGTCCCGGGAGCAGGCACAGAAACAGGAAGACCAGCTGGCGAAAATGCTGGAGGAACAGCATAAGATACAGAAGGCCTGGACCAAGCGGCAGAACGACTGTTATACCCGTCTTCAGAACAACCGCAGGATCCGGGAGACCCTGCAGCGGCAAAGGGAAGCTTCCGGAGGTCTGGAACAGGAACTGGCGTCCGTGAAAATGCTGTCCGATACGGTCAACGGCGAGATCACGGGGAAAGAAAAGATCACGCTGGAAACCTATGCGCAGGCACTGTACTTTGACCGGATCCTGACGAAAGCCAATACCCGGTTTATGATGATGAGCGGTGGTCAGTATGAGCTGAAACGCAGCACCCAGTCCCGGAATATCAAGAGCCAGAGTGGTCTGGAACTGGATGTGGCGGATCACTATAACGGGACGATCCGGAGTGTGCGGACCCTGTCCGGCGGGGAATCGTTTATGGCTTCTTTGAGTCTGGCGCTTGGCCTTTCCGACGAGATCCAGTCCAGGGCAGGGGGAATCCGTCTGGACGCGATGTTTGTGGACGAAGGGTTTGGAAGTCTGGACGAGGAAAGCCTGAACCAGGCGATCCGTGCCCTGTCCAGCCTGACCAAAGGCAATCGGCTGGTCGGCATTATCTCTCATGTGCCGGGACTGAAGGAACGGATTGGCCGGCAGATCCAGGTAAAGAAGGAGCGGACGGGAAGCAGCGTGGAACTGCAGATCTGAATAGTTATCCTGTATTGATGCCCATGTAACGGTTCAGCCTTGCTGAACCGTTACATGCAAAATCCATTGAAAATCGCCTTCGGCGATGGGATTTTGCACTCCTGAATCACGTTCTTACGGTCCGCGCAGCATGTGCGCAGACCTGGACTGAACTGTTACAGGGGTATCGCCTGGCTCCGCGGACCTGCAGCCGTTTCCATTCTTGGACTGATCGTTCTGGTTTTTCAGGCAATCTTGCTGGCGCATGGAGGATTGACAACTCTGGGCGCAAATACATTTTCCATGGCAATCGCAGGTCCGTTCGTTTCCTATGGCCTGTTTCAGCTGTTTAAGAAACTGAAAGTAAACCGGAAAGTGAGCGTGTTTTTCGCGGCGTTTCTCGGGGACCTGTTCACTTACTGTGTGACCGCGTTTCAGCTTGCGCTGGCACATAATTCCGCGACAAGCTTCAGCGTGGCGCTGAAAGAAAATCTGGTGATCTTTGCCGGAACACAGCTTCCGCTGGCAATCGTGGAAGGAATCCTGACGGTAGTTATCGTCATCGGACTGGAATCTTACGCGAAACCGGAATTGAAGGCAGTCGGCTATATCAGGGAGGGCAAATAAGATGGAAAAGAAAAAAAATAACAAATTGCTGGTTGCAGTGCTTCTGATTCTGGCGGTATTTATTGCCTTTGCGCCTCTTTTTATGCTGAAAGATGCGGAGTTCGGGGGCTCCGACGATAAGGGCAATTCCCTGATCGAGGAGACCGATCCGGATTACGAACCGTGGGCGGCTCCGATTCTGGAAGTGATCCTTGGCGGAGAACTTCCGGGCGAGGTGGAGAGTATGCTGTTCTGTGTGCAGACAGGGATCGGCGTCGGAATCATCGCATTTCTGATGGGGCGTTTTGTGGAACGGAAAAAATGGATGAAGGATGAAGAGGAGTAAGGCAGACAGGCATGCTTATTATTGATAAACTCAGCTATCAGTCAAAACTTCGATATGTGAATGCCGGGGAGAAATTTGGATTTTCGGTGGCGACGCTGATACTCTGTGTTGCCAGCCGGTCCGTTTTGCTTGGTATTCTGGTATTTGCTGTGATGGGGATTCTTACCGTGTGGAAAGGGGGAATCCCCCTTTGGCGTTATTTGAAGCTGATGACGATCCCGCTGACTTTTCTGATGCTGAATGTGGTGATCCTGGGACTTTCCATCCGGCGCACGCCGTTGGAGGTTTTTGCGATTTCTTTTGGAAACTGGTATCTGACGGCAAGCAAAGAAACCCTGTATTACGCGTTTCAGATTTTTGTCACTGCGATGGCTTCCGTATCCTGTCTGTACTTTCTGTCCTGCAATACACCGATGACGGATATTCTGAATGTGCTGAAAAAACTGAGATGTCCGAAGCTGTTGATCGAACTGATGATGCTGATCTACCGTTTTATCTTTGTGCTTCTTGACTGTGCGCATGAAATCAGTATTTCACAGAAGTCAAGACTGGGCAATATTGATTACCGGACATCGCTGAAATCTTTCGGGACGCTGGTTTCCGCATTGTTTGTCCGGGCAGTGAAACGTTCCGGCTTCCTGTATGATGCGATGGAGTCCCGTTGTTATGACGGCGACCTTCGGGTGCTGTGTGAAGATCATCCGCCCAAAAAGAAGGAGATTCTGATGATTCTGTGTTTTGAAGGACTGTTGCTTGCGATTGCTGTCATTGTGAGGTGAGGATGATGAATGAAGTTATTTTAAAGGCCGAAAATGTTTTTTATTCTTATGATGACGGGAAGACCCATTCTCTGAATGGTCTTTCCCTGGAAATCCGTCGGGGGAAAAAGATTGCGGTGATGGGAGCCAATGGTTCCGGAAAATCCACTTTTTTTCTCTGCTGCAACGGAGTTTACCGACCGTCAGAGGGAACGATTTACTTCCACGGAAAGCCGGTGGATTATTCCCGGAAAGGCCTGCTGCAGCTGCGTCAGAAAGTGGGGATCGTCTTTCAGGATCCGGACAATCAGCTGTTCTCAGCCAGTGTGTTTCAGGAAATTTCTTTCGGTATTTTGAACCTGGGTGTTCCGGAAGAAGAAGCCCGGAAGGAAGTGGAACGGATCATGAATGAAATGGAGATTACGCCTTATCGAGACCGGCCCACCCATGCCCTCTCCGGAGGACAGAAAAAGCAGGTGTCCATTGCGGATATCCTGATCATGAAGCCGGAGATCGTGATCCTGGATGAACCGGCGGCTGCCCTGGATCCGAAACATACGGTTCTGGTCAACCAGGCGGTGGACCGGATGACCGGAGAGGGGATCACGGTAATGATGGCGACCCATGACGTCAATTACGCGATGGAGTGGGCGGACGAAGTGATGATTTTCCGGGATGGAACGGTTGCCGCCCATGGTGTGCCGGAACAGGTTTTTGAAGACAAACAGCTCCTGCGGGAAACCAATCTGGAACAGCCGGCTGTTTTACAGCTGTTTGATTCGCTGAAAAAGAAAGGAATCCTGAAAGAAGAACTGCCGCTCCCAAGAAGTCTGGGAGCGCTGCTGCAGGAAATTGAACGCCTGCCTTCAAGATGAATGTCTCAGTGCAGTTCGTCCTCGTCCACATCGACGAAGTCATCCTCCGGAAAATGCATTTCCAGGCGCCGCTTGACGGTACCGATGCCGAACATCATGCAGAGGTTGGAAATTCCATTGAGGATCAGGCAGATTCCAATAAAAATATTGGTAGTTGCCACTGCGTCAAAAGGACGCAGCCAGATGATCACACCGAGAATGGTGATAACAACTGCAAAAGACAGATCGATCCACCAGCGTTCCAGCCCTGCCTTCTTCAGATGGAACGCCTTTTTCAGATTGACGATTCCATTGACAAAAAGTACAATGCCGACGATGGTCGGGATAAAGGAAATGATTAGGTCGCTCTGTGTGATCACGAACACACCCGCCAGGCAGAGGATTACACCGACTACCAGGTCGTAGCGCACCAGAAACGGTTCATTTTTTGAGGTGACATACCGGAGAATATCGACGATGCCGCACAGGATCAGAAGGATTCCGGCAAGGTTGCAGATAAAAAAGCTGGTTTTGACCGGAAACAGGACAAGAACCAGTCCGAGCAGAATCGAAACAATCGCGGTGAGCAGAAAGTTGTTTCGAATATCTCTGAATATCTGTTTCATATTGAGAAAAATCTCCTTTCGCAAATTTTTGAACAGAAACTCCGATAAGAATATCGGAACATCCGTTGTTATCTAAAATACTACTGCGCCGGGAGGGAAAATGCAATAGACTTTTTGTCAAATCTATGGTATTCTCAGGTAGTCAGATACCCCGCGGCAGAGCTGCGGGGTATCTGACCCTCGCGGCAGTCGCCAAATGGACATGCAAGCATGTCCACTTGGCTCGTTGCCCGCGGGAATGAAAAATCAGATAAAGGATGGTATCTATGAATCAGGAACAGGAAAAATTTCAAAAAAGTCTGAGAGAATTTCTGACCTCTGCCAGGGAAAGCGGACAGCAGATCACTGCTGAGCAGGCGGAGGCTTTTTTTGAAGAACAGAATTTGAACGAAGAGCAGCGGGCAATGGTCCGCGAGTATCTGGAGATGGAGCAGATTGACATTGTCGGGGCGGAGAAGAAAGAACGGAAAAAGCGTGAGGAACTTCCCCTGTCTCCGGAGGAAGAGCATTTTCTGAAACTTTATCTGGAGGAGCTTACGGTTCCGGAAGAACTTGTGGAAGAAGAAAAAGAAGCGTTGTTCCATGCGGCGGCAGCGGGAGACGCGCTGGCGAAAAGCCGTCTGCTGGAATATTATATGCCGAAACTTCCGGAAATTGCCCGGGGTGTTTATGACCAGAGCGTATTTTTCGGAGATCTTGTACAGGAGGGAAGCGTAAGTCTTCTTCTGGCATTGGAACATATCAGTGAGACGGAGGCGGAGCAGAGTCTTCTGGACGAAATCCGGACCGGAATGGAAGCGCTTCTGGAGGAGCATCATTACCAGAAACACCAAGATGAGGCAGTGGTACACAAGGTCAACCGTCTGAAGGACGCAATCGAAGAGCTGTCTGACGGAGAAGAGATGGATTTCTCCGTGGCGGAGCTGTCTGCTTATCTGGATCTTTCCGTGGAAGAGATTGAAGATATCCTGCGGCTGACCGGTGAGGATCAGTGATGCCGCAGCGGCTGCCGATCCGGGAGCTGCTCAAAGAAGTGGCGGAGGCATTGGAGTAAAATGAAATTCCCGCAGAGTCCGGGAGCGCGCACATACGCGTTCCGGATTCTACGGGAATTTTTTTGTTTTTTCAAAGTCTTTTGTTGTTTTGGGAAGCTTCCAAAGATACCGTTTTGTATGTAGTCAACCGTATGTCAGTCAACCTTCGGGAATTTTGCGAAGGATGCTTCCAGTTCTTCGTCCGTTGGAATATAGTCGGTCATCTCGCCGTTGTTGTATTTTTCATAAGCTACCATATCAAAATATCCCGTTCCGGTCAGACCGAAGACGATGGTCTTTTCTTCACCGGTTTCCTTGCACTTGAGCGCTTCGTCGATCGCGACGCGGATTGCATGGCTGCTCTCCGGTGCGGGCAGGATTCCTTCGATGCGGGCAAACTGTTCAGCGGCTGCAAAAACGGAGGTCTGTTCTACGGAGCGGGCTTCCAGCAGGCCGTCCGCATAGAGCTGGGAAACCACAGAACTCATGCCGTGATAGCGCAGTCCGCCTGCGTGGTTGGCGGATGGGATAAAGTCGCAGCCCAGCGTGTACATCTTCGACAGTGGGCATACTTTTCCGGTATCGCAGAAGTCATAGGCAAAGCGGCCTCTGGTCAGGCTCGGGCAGGAAGCCGGTTCTACGGCAATGATCTGGTACTGTTTTTCGCCCCGGAGCATTTCTCCCGCAAACGGGGAAATCAGACCGCCAAGGTTGGAACCGCCGCCGGCACAGCCGATGATGATATCCGGCTGAATGTCATATTTATCCAGAGCGGCTTTCGTCTCCAGTCCGATAATGGACTGATGGAGGAGTACCTGAGAGAGGACCGAGCCAAGGACGTAACGGTAATTGGGGTTGGCGGAAGCAGCCTCCACCGCTTCGGAGATCGCACAGCCAAGGCTTCCGGAGGTTCCCGGATGCTCGGCAAGGATTTTTCTTCCCACGTTGGTCGTCTCGGACGGGGACGGAGTTACGGACGCGCCGTAGGTACGCATCACTTCACGGCGGAACGGTTTCTGCTCGTAGGAGACTTTTACCATGTAGACTTTGCAGTCCAGATGGAAGTAAGCGCATGCCATGGAGAGGGCAGTGCCCCACTGTCCGGCACCGGTTTCAGTGGTAACACCGGTCAGTCCCTGTTCTTTCGCGTAGTAAGCCTGAGCGATCGCGGAATTCAGTTTATGGCTGCCGGAAGTGTTGTTTCCCTCAAATTTGTAGTAAATTTTTGCGGGAGTGTCCAGTTCCTTTTCCAGACAGTAAGCGCGGACGAGAGGTGACGGACGGTACATTTTGTAAAAATCCCGGATCTCTTTCGGAATATCAATGTAAGCGTCTGTATCATTCAGTTCCTGGCGCGCCAGCTCGTCACAGAAAATAGTCCGAAGCTCTTCAAAGGTAACCGGCTGTAAGGTGGCCGGATTCAGAAGTGGAGCCGGTTTGTTTTTCATATCGGCGCGGACATTATACCACTGTCTGGGAAGTTCGCTTTCTTCCAGATAAATTTTGTAGGGAATTTTTTTCTCCATTTCACATTTCCTCCATATTTTTAATTCAATACCAGTCGGCTCAGTTCCTCGCAGATGCTGTCGATGGTCCGGTGGTCGGTGGCGATGATCCGGTCGGCGGCAGCCTCATATTTCGGCCGGCGCTGTTCCAGAAGTTCGGCGATCGCCTCCGGGCTTTTCCGGTTTTTCAGATTGGGCCGGTCGTCGCTGCCGCGGGTTCTGGAATAGATGGTTTCCGGGGTAGCAGTCAGAAGGATGACCTCGCCGATTTTTTTCATTTCTGTAACGTTTTCCCTGCGAAGGGGCACACCGCCGCCGCAGGATACGACACAGCCGTTTCTGCCCTGAAGACTTCGCAGCAGGGCGGTTTCCAGATCACGGAAATATTCTTCGCCGTAACGTTCAAAGATTTCCGGAATGGAGAGTCCCTGCTGGCCGGCGATCATCTGATCCATCTCCACCACTTCCATCTGGCAATGTCTGCCCAGCGCTGCTGCTACAGAACTTTTGCCGCAGCCCATGAAACCGATGAGCACAAGGTTTTTTTCTGGTTTCTGATTCATAGGTTTCCTCTTTTTGCTTTTGTACTGTGATGTAATAAACAATAGGTTGTAGTCAGTGTAACACATGTGGAGGGCAGTGGCAAGAGTTTTTCATGCAGAAAAACCCAGAAAAAAATGCAGAATGGTCATGAATGCGGTATCTGCTCAGCACCTTGAAATTCTCCGGTTTCTATGATATGATTTTCAACAATTCCATATGCTTTTCTGATGGGATAAGGCATCGAATTTAAAGGAGGAGAAATTGAACTTATGAAACGTGGCAACCTGAAATGGAAGCTGCTGGCAGTTCTGGCAGCGCTCATTGCAGCCGGTGTCTATTATTATGTGGCATTGCCTGCGGTGAACATTCACAGCAAAGGATTTTGGGGCTTTCTGATCGGCATCGTGGTCGTTTTTCTGATCGTTTATTCGCTGAGAAAGAAAACCACAGATGTGAGGGAATTGAAGTCTTATCTGGGATTTAAGATCGGGGCGGGAATCATTGGCCTGCTGCTGGTCTTTCTGATCGTCGGTACGGTGCTTTCCTCACCGATCGTCAATGCAAAGAAGTATTACAACCTGGTGGAGCAGGAGGAAAGAAATTTCACGGAAGATATCCCGCAGATCAGTTTTGATCAGATACCGATCCTTGACCGGGACAGTGCGATTATCCTCGGTGAACGGAAGATGGGAAGCATCGTGGATATGGTTTCCCAGTTTGAAGTCAGCGACCTGTATTCTCAGATCAATTATCAGGAAGTACCGGTACGTGTTTCCCCGCTGGTTTATGCCAGCACGATCAAATGGTTCACCAACCAGTCGGAAGGTATTCCGGCATATATGCAGATCGATATGGCGACCCAGGAGACGGAACTGGTGATGCTGGATCAGCCGATCCGGTATTCCGAGTCGGAACTGTTTAACCGCAACATTTACCGTCATCTGAGATTCCGTTATCCGACTTACATGTTCGATCAGATCAGTTTTGAGATCAATGATGACGGTGTTCCGTACTGGGTATGCCCGGTGCAGAAGTTCAACATCGGCCTGTTTGGCGGCCAGACCATTGGACGTGTGGTTCTGTGTAATGCCCAGACCGGCGAGACGGAAGATTATGCGATCGAAGACTGTCCTCAGTGGGTGGACCGTGCGTATCCGGCGGATCTTCTGCTGGAACTTTACAACTACCATGGCACACTGGTCAACGGATTCCTCAACAGTGTGTTCGGGCAGAAAGGATGTCTGAAGACCACCGACGGCTATAATTATATCGCGATGGACGATGATGTGTGGGTATACACAGGCGTGACATCCGTGAACTCCGACCAGTCCAACGTGGGATTTATCCTGATGAATCAGAGAACGATGGAGACGAGATATTATGCGATCTCCGGTGCGGAGGAGCGTTCGGCAATGGCTTCCGCGGAAGGACAGGTGCAGAACCTGCGCTATACAGCGGCGTTCCCGCTGCTTTTGAATGTGGCAAATGAGCCGACGTATGTGATGGCGCTGAAGGACGGCGCGGGACTGGTGAAGAAATATGCAATGGTCAATGTGCAGCAGTATCAGACCGTTGCCACGGGAGACACCCTTTCCGACTGCCAGGAAGAATATGTCCGGCTGCTGGAGACCAGCGGCATTTCCGATGACACAGATGTGGCAGCAGAGACAGAGACGGTGACAGGAACCATTACCCGGATCGCCCAGAGTGTCATCGACGGCAATTCTCACTTCTATCTGGTACTGGATGGGGACGACAGGATCTATGATGTGTCGATCACGGATTTTGTGGAAATCGTAACGTACCAGGAAGGTGACCGGATCACCATGGAGTATCAGGAAGGCGATCCGTTATGCACGGTAACCGCAATCGGTGAGGAACAGGTATCATAAAAAGATAAAGCAAAGAGAATCAACGAAAAGTAAAAAGACAGACAGAGAGATAACAATGAGACAGAGGCAGGCTCCGGCAGCCCGGCATTTGTGCCGGCGCCGGAGCCTGTTTTTGGGAGGTTTTATGATAAGGATTAAAGATATTGCAGAAAAAGCAGGAGTGAGCCCGACGACAGTCTCCAATGTGATCCACGGGAAGACCGGCAGGGTTTCCGGGGAAACGGTGGAGAAGATCAACCGCATTCTGGAGGAGATGAACTACGTGCCGAGTATCAGTGCGCGGATGCTGGCAAGGGAACATTCCGGGTTGATCGGTGTCGTGCTCGGATATACCAGGGAAGGGATGTCTTACGCGCTGGAGGACCCATTTATCGCGGAGCTGGTGGGTAACCTGGAGTATCAGATTCAGGAAAACGGATATTATATGATGCTGGTGACACGGTACCAAGGAAGAGATTTGATGGAGCAGATCCTTGGCTGGAATCTGGAAGCGATGATTTCCATCGGACTGGAAGAGAGGGAGATTGCCAAGATTCGAAGCCGTTTTTCCGGTCCGATGGCTGTGATCGATGGTTACTGCCGGCTGCCGGAAGGTGTGGTGAATGTGCGCACGGACGACTGGGGCGGCGGTTACCTGATGGCAAATTATCTGCTGAAAAAGGGACACAGAAAACTGCTGTTTCTCACGGACAATGATCATGCGGTGGATCATGAGCGGTGGCTCGGCGTTCAGGCGGCACTGGAGGAAGAGCAGGTGGAGAATGTTGCTTCCAGCCATATTCTGATTGCGAGGGAGCCGTCGGAGCGGAAGAGACAGTATCAGGAGATGCTTCCTTTTTTGCGAAAACAGAGTGCGCTGTTCTTTGCTTCGGACCTCTATGCGGTGGAAGCGTTGAATTTCCTGCAGGATCACGGGGTGCGGGTTCCGGAAGAAGTGTCGGTTGCGGGTTTTGATGATGTTTCCTATGCGAAACTTTCCAGACCTGCGCTGACCACCGTGCGCCAGAACGTGGACGAAAAGGCGCGGCGTGCGGCGCAGGCGGTTCTCAAACGGATGCGGGAGGAACCGGCGGAAGCGGAATACAAAGTATCAACCCTGCTGATTGAGAGAGAATCTGTGTCAGACAGAACTGACCGGTCTGAAATTAGTGAAAATATATAAAAATTAAAACATAAACTTGTATAGAAATAATAGTTTTGCGCAAAACTGTTGAAAACCACGGGACAGATGTGATAGTATGGACTCGTAGAGAAAAAGATCACAGGAAAGCAGGCGAGAGGACAGAGATGGACGTGATGCGTGCCTGCCTGCACCTGTAAAAAATAGGAAAGCGAGGAAAAACATATGGAAAAAGCATGGTGGAAAGAAGCGGTGGTCTATCAGATTTATCCGAGAAGCTTCATGGACAGCAACGGGGATGGAATCGGAGATATCAACGGCATTACCTCACGGCTGGATTATCTGAAGGAACTCGGCGTGGATGTCCTGTGGCTGTCTCCGGTCTACCAGTCGCCCAATGATGACAATGGCTATGATATCAGCGATTACCAGGCAATCATGGAAGAATTCGGCACAATGGAAGATTTTGACCGTATGCTGGAAGGCATTCACGCGAGGGGCATGAAGCTGGTGATGGACCTGGTGGTAAACCATACCTCCGACGAGCACCCGTGGTTTGTGGAGAGCCGCAAATCAAAGGACAATCCGTACCGTGATTATTATATCTGGAGAGAGGGAAAAGATGGAAAAGAGCCGAACAACTGGGGAAGTTGTTTCTCCGGCTCCGCGTGGGAGTATGATAAGACGACAGATATGTATTACCTTCATCTGTTTTCCAAAAAACAGCCGGATCTGAACTGGGACAATCCAAAAGTCCGTGACGAAGTTTTCCAGATGATGAACTGGTGGTGTGAGAAAGGAATCGACGGATTCCGTATGGATGTGATCAGCCTGATTTCCAAGAAACCGGGGCTTCCGGACGGTTATCAGGCACCGGGAGCTCTGTATGGGGATTCGGGATGTGCCAATGGTCCTCATGTCCATGAATATCTGCAGGAAATGAACCAGAAAGTGCTGTCCCACTATGATCTGATGACAGTGGGAGAATGCGCCGGTGTGACCATTGAAGAGGCGAAAAAATACGCCAATGCCGACGGAAGAGAGCTGAGCATGGTCTTCCAGTTTGAACATGTGGAAGCCAATGGACCGATGGGCAAATGGACAGATGAGAGAGTCCAGCTGAAAGATTTCAAGACAACCATGAGCAAATGGCAGACGGAACTGGAAGGAAAAGCATGGAACAGCCTGTTTCTTGGCAACCATGACCAGGCAAGAAGTGTCTCCCGTTTTGGAAACGATGCGCCGGAATACCGCGCAGTGAGCGCGAAGATGCTGGTGACCTGTCTCCATATGATGCAGGGAACGCCGTACGTGTACCAGGGAGAAGAGCTTGGAATGACCAACTGTCCGTTTCCGACACTGGAGGATCTGCGGGACATTGAAAGCATCAATGCGTTCCACGAACTGACAGAGGCAGGAAAAGTGAATCCGGAAGATATGATGCGCTATATCCGTCTCCGCGGAAGGGACAACGCGAGAACACCGATGCAGTGGGATGACGGTGCAAATGCGGGATTTACAACGGGAACTCCATGGATCATGGTGAACCCCAACTATACCGAGATCAACGCGAAGACCGAGATGGAGGATCCGGATTCTGTATTCCGTTATTACCAGAAGATCATTGGCCTGAGAAAGAAAGAGAAGGTCATGGTGTACGGAACGTATCAGCTTCTGGACCCGGACAACGAAAAACTGTATGTTTATACAAGAACTCTGGACAATGAAAAACTGCTGGTGATCTGCAATTTCACAGAAGAGGAAGAAACTTACAGCGTACCGGAAGAGTTTTCCAAGGGAGAAGTGCTGATCAGCAGTTATCATCGGGAGAAAGCAGAAAAAGAAATCATGCTGAAGCCGTATGAGGCTCTGGTTCTGAAAATTTCATAATCGCGAAGCGCTGCAAACAGCTATAAAGTAAAATTGGGAGGATTACAGGAGATGAAAAAATATCTGAAAATAGACGCATATCCGCAGGCATGCCCGGAAAATATGATTCAGGGAGAACATTACCGGATCACAGTACTGACTAAAAGCCTGGTACGCCTGGAGTACAGCCCGGATGGAATATTTACCGATGCACCGACGCAGACGGTGCTGAACCGGAATTTCCCGCAGGTTTCTTTTGAGGTAAGGGAAACACCGGAAGAACTGGAAATCCGCACAGAATATTTCCAGTTGAATTACGACAAAAAAGAATTCACCAGTCACGGTCTTTCCTGCTATGCCCTGGGCATGCCGGGAGGAAACCGAAATGCCTGGCGTTACGGTGCGAAAAATGAGAATCTGAAGGGAACAGCAAGAACCCTGGATAATGTCAACGGAGCCTGTGAGCTGGAGGATGGTATTTTGTCCTTATGGTGCGGCTGCGTGGCGCTGGATGATTCCCGTACGTTGACCCTCCGTGAGGACGGATGGGTGGAACCCAGAAAGAAGGGAATCCAGGATCTGTACCTGTTTGCCTACGGACACCGCTATCTGGAAGCGCTGAAAGATTTCTATCATCTCTGCGGAGAGACACCAATGCTGCCGAGATTCGCCCTGGGCAACTGGTGGAGCAGATATTACAAATATACGGAAGAGTCCTACATGGAACTGATGGAGCGGTTTGATCAGGAACAGATCCCGTTCTCCGTTGCGGTTATTGATATGGACTGGCATCTGGTGGATATCGATCCGAAGTACGGTACAGGATGGACAGGCTATACCTGGAACCGGGAATTCTTCCCGGATCCGGAACGGTTCCTGAAAAAGCTCCATGACAGAGGAATGAAGACGACTCTCAACCTCCATCCGGCGGACGGCATCCGCGGCTTTGAAGACTGCTACCCGCAGATGGCTGAGGCGATGGGTCTGGATCCGGAGAAAGAAGAGCCAGTCAATTTTGATATTGCCAATCCGGATTTCCTGGAGGCATATCTGGAAAAGACCCTTCATCCGCTGGAAGAGGAAGGCGTGGATTTCTGGTGGGTTGACTGGCAGCAGGGAACCAACAGCAAAATGGAAGGGCTGGACCCTCTTTGGATGCTGAACCATTACCATTTCCTGGACAGCGCAAGAAACGGAAAACGTCCGATGACCTTTTCCCGTTATGCCGGACCAGGCTCTCACCGATATCCGGTAGGATTCTCCGGTGACACGCTGATTACCTGGGAATCTCTGGATTTCCAGCCGTATTTTACCAGCACGGCATCCAACATCGGTTATGGATGGTGGAGTCATGATATCGGCGGTCATATGTTGGGATACAAGAACGATGAGATGGAAGCGCGCTGGTATCAGTTCGGCGTCTTTTCTCCGATCAACCGTCTGCACAGCAGCAGCAGTGAATTCAACGGAAAAGAGCCGTGGAGATTCAAAAAAGAAGTTCATGACACCATGTGCGAGTTTCTTCGCCTGCGCCATCGGCTGCTGCCTTACCTGTATACCATGAACCACCGGGCATGGGCAGAAGGAGAGCCGATCTGCCAGCCGATGTACTACGCATATCCGGAAAACTGGGATGCCTACGGACGGAAAAATGAATATTTCTTCGGAAGCGAGCTGATCGCAGCGCCGGTGACCACAGCGAGGATCGAGAATCTGAATGTGGCAAAGACAAAAGTATGGCTTCCCGAGGGATTGTGGTTTGATTTCTTCACGGACACCGTATACCAGGGCGGAAGAAACCAGAATATGTACCGCTCTATTGACCAGATTCCGGTACTGGCAAAAGCAGGAGCCATTCTCCCGATGACGGATGAGATCCGTGCCATCGACACAGAGAAAAATCCGGAAGAACTGACCGTTCGCGTCTACCCGGGCGCAGACAACAGCTTTACACTGTACGAGGACGACAACATAACCGAAGGCTACCGTCAGGGAATCTGCGCAGTCACAGAAATGAACCTGAACTGGCAGGAAAAAACCTTCACCATCAAACCGTCCGCCGGAGACCTGACCCTTCTGCCGAAACAGAGAACCTGGAAGATCGAACTGCACAAAGTGACAGCAGAAGAGGCAGTTGTCCTGGTCAACCAGACAGAACAGAAAGACTGCTGCACTCACAACGGAACCACCTTGACCATAACCCTGGCTGACATCCGTCCGGAAGACACTATAGAAATCCGTCTGCCCCAGAACACCCAGGTGGCAGCCAACCCGGTACAACAGCAGATCTTTGACTTCCTGAACCAGGCGGAGATCGACTTCATCGCCAAAGAAAAAATCTACCAGGCAGCCAGACACGCCCAGGAAACCCCGGAACTCCTGCTCAGCGAACTCCAGAGCATGGAAATCACTCCAGACCTCAGCGGAGCCATCCAGGAAATTATCTGCGCGTACTTAAAACGGTGAAACACAAAAAACCAAGCTATTAAAACACATAAACACAAAAAACTATAACCCCAAATACTGAAACGTTAAAACAGAAAGCACCAAAATACTAAAATACTACAATACTAAAGAAACACTCCCGCCATCACCCCGTCCCCGTCCGCCGCTTCGTGCTCTCCCGTCCGTTGCCAAAAAAACTTGAAATGTGAAAGGGGTTATGGTAGGATGAAATTAATAAGGCATGCCGCCCAAAGAGCATGGCCAGAGCCGGCAGAGAACTGCGGCTGCGGCTGTGCTCTTATTTTTTCAGGAGGACAAAATTATGGCAAAATATGTAATGGCATTGGACGCGGGAACCACCAGCAACCGGTGCATCCTGTTCGATGAAAAGGGGACCATCGTCAGCATGGCACAGAAAGAATTCACCCAGTATTTCCCGAAACCCGGCTGGGTAGAACACGACGCGAACGAAATATGGTCGACCATGCTTGGCGTGGCAGTGGAAGCCATCGAAAAGGCGGGAACCTGTGCATCGGATATTGCCGCGATCGGGATCACCAACCAGAGAGAAACAACCATTGTGTGGGACAAAACCACCGGAGAGCCGGTTTGTCCGGCGATCGTCTGGCAGTGCCGCAGGACGGCGGAATACTGTGATCAGCTGAAAGAAAAAGGAATGGTGGATTTTTTCAGGGAAAAGACAGGTCTTGTGATCGATGCCTACTTTTCCGGAACCAAGCTGAAATGGATCCTGGACAACGTGGAGGGAGCCAGAGAGAAGGCACAGGAGGGAAAGCTTCTGTTCGGAACCGTTGAGACATGGCTGATCTGGAAGATGACGAAAGGCCGTGTGCATGTGACGGACTACACCAACGCGTCCAGAACGATGCTGTTCAATATCAGGGAATTGGACTGGGACGAAGAAATCCTGCGGGAACTGGACATTCCAAGAGAACTGCTTCCGGAAGTGAAACCGTCCAGCTGCGTATACGGGGAAACGGATCCTGGATACTTTGGAGGTCCGATTCCCATTGCAGGCGCAGCAGGAGACCAGCACGCCGCCCTGTTCGGACAGACCTGCTTTACGCCGGGAGATGCGAAAAACACTTACGGTACCGGATGCTTTCTTCTGATGAATACCGGGGAAACACCGGTATTTTCCACCAACGGCCTGGTGACGACAATTGCCTGGGGCATTGACGGAAAGGTTAATTATGCGCTGGAGGGCTCGATCTTTGTAGGAGGAGCGGCGGTGCAGTGGCTGAGAGACGAACTGAAGCTGATCGAATCCGCCGCGGATTCCGAATATATGGCGCAGAAGGTCAGCGATACCAACGGCTGTTATGTGGTTCCGGCATTTACCGGGCTGGGCGCGCCCTACTGGGATCAGTATGCGAGAGGAGCGATCCTTGGACTGACCCGAGGAGTGAATAAGTATCATATCATCCGCGCGACGCTGGAATCCATCGCCTACCAGGTCAATGATGTCATTCGTGCGATGGAGGCGGACTCAGGGATGGAACTGAAGAATCTGAAGGCAGACGGCGGCGCCTGCGCCAATGATTTCCTGATGCAGACCCAGGCGGACATCGTCGGAGCTACGGTCACAAGACCGCTCTGTGTGGAGAGTACCGCGATGGGAGCCGCTTATTTGGCGGGACTGGCGGTGGGCTACTGGCCGGATCAGGAGACTTTGAAGAAAAACTGGGTGATCGGAAAGGTTTTTGAACCGGAACTCACTGAGGAGAAAAGAGAAGAAAAGATTGCAGGCTGGAAGAAAGCAGTGACTTATGCCTGCGGCTGGGCGAAACCGTAAAGACAGATGGAACATGTATTGTGAGGGATTTTATATGTATGATGTGATCATTATCGGAGCCGGAGTCTGCGGCTGTGCTGTCGCGCGGGAACTTTCCCGGTTTCAGGGAAAAATCTGTGTGCTGGAACGGCAGGAGGATGTGTGCTGCGGAACGTCGAAGGCAAACAGCGGAATCGTGCATGCGGGCTTTGACGCAGTGCCCGGTTCCATGAAAGCAAAAATGAATCTGGAAGGAAATCTTCGGATGAAAGAACTGACCGAGGAGCTGGATGTTTTATTTGAACAGAACGGTTCCCTGGTGGTTTGCACGGAGGAAGAACAGAGACAGGGACTGGAGGATCTGTTGGAACGGGGCAGGGAGAACGGGGTCCAGGGACTCAGGATCCTGGAGCGGGAAGAACTGCGGAAGATGGAACCGAATCTGTCTGAACGTGTGGCTGCAGCGCTGTACGCGCCCACCGGCGGAATCGTCTGCCCCTTCGGTCTTACCATCGCTCTGGCTGAAAATGCATGCCGGAACGGTGTGGAGTTTCGTTTTAATACGGAAGTACAGAAAATAGAAAAAACAGGTCAGGGTTATCGGCTGGAAACTTCAAAAGGTGTATTCGAAACACGTACGGTGGTCAATGCCGCCGGGGTTTACGCGGACCTTTTCCATAATATGGCAAGCGGTACAAAGATACATATCACACCGAGAAAAGGAGAATATCAGCTTCTGGACCGGACGGCAGGCAAGCATGTCCACTGTACGGTATTTGCGCTTCCGGGCAAATATGGAAAAGGCGTACTGGTTTCGCCGACGGTTCATGGAAATCTTCTGCTGGGTCCGACTGCAGTGGATATCGAGGACAGGGAAGGAACTGACACGACAAGGGAAGGTCTGGAAACCGTGGCGGCGAAGTCTGCCGAAACAGTGAAAGACCTTCCCTACCGCCAGGTGATCACTTCGTTCGCAGGACTCCGGGCCCACGAAGACGGAGACGATTTCCTTCTGGGAGAGCCGGAGGACGCGGAGGGCTTCTTTGACTGTGCGGGGATCGAGTCGCCGGGACTGACCAGCGCGCCGGCCATCGGCATCTATCTGGCAGAGCGGATTGCTTCCCGGCTGGGATTGGATAAGAATCTGGAATTTGAGCCAAGGAGAAAAGGGATTCTCAATCCGTCCGACCTGGATCTGGAACAGCGAAAGGAACTGATCCGAAAGGAGCCGGCCTACGGGCGGATCCTCTGCCGCTGTGAGGGGATTTCTGAAGGGGAAATTCTTGATGCCATCCGCCGTCCGCTGGGCGCGCGGTCACTGGACGGCATCAAGCGGAGGACACGCGCCGGAATGGGAAGGTGCCAGGCGGGCTTCTGCTCTCCGAAAGTCATGGAACTGCTGGTAAGGGAATGCGGAACAGATTGGACAGAACTGACGAAATCCGGGGGCGATTCCTGGCTGATCTCAGGAAGAAACAAGGAGGGGATCCAAAGATGAAACAACATGCAATTGTGATCATCGGCGGCGGCCCTGCCGGTCTGGCAGCGGCAATCTCCGCCGCCGAACAGGGAGAAAAAGATATCCTGATCCTGGAACGGGACAGGGAACTGGGCGGAATTCTGAACCAGTGTATTCATAATGGTTTTGGTCTTCACACATTTCAGGAAGAACTGACCGGTCCGGAATATGCGGCAAGATATATAGAAAAAGTGGAGCGCATGGGGATTCCTTATCTTACGGACACGATGGTATTGGATCTGTCATCGGAAAAGGTGGTGACAGCGGTCAGCCCGACGGAAGGCATTTTTCAGATTCAGGCGCAGGCTGTAATCCTGGCAATGGGCTGCCGGGAGCGTCCAAGGGGAGCGCTGAATCTGCCGGGATACCGCCCGGCAGGAATCTATACGGCAGGAACCGCCCAGCGGCTGGTCAATGTGGAGGGCAGGATGCCCGGACGTGAGGTGGTGATCCTTGGTTCCGGGGATATCGGTCTGATCATGGCGCGGAGAATGACGCTGGAAGGGGCGAAGGTGAAAGTGGTTGCGGAGTTGATGCCCTATTCCGGCGGCTTGAAGAGAAACATCGTTCAGTGTCTGGAAGATTTCGGCATCCCGCTGAAGCTGAGCCATACCGTCGTTGCCATCCATGGGAAGGAACGCCTTACAGGGGTGACTCTGGCGCAAGTGGATCATGACGGACGCCCTGTTCCGAGGACGGAGGAAGAATATTCCTGCGATACCCTGCTGTTATCCGTAGGGCTGATCCCGGAAAATGAACTGTCAAAAAATGCCGGTGTGGCATTGAGTTCTGCTACCTCTGGTCCGGTCGTGGATGAATCTTTTCAGACCAGCGTTAATGGGATTTTTGCCTGCGGAAATGTGCTTCATGTCCATGATCTGGTGGATTTCGTATCGGAAGAAGCCGCCAATGCCGGCCGCCGTGCAGCGGAATATGTCCGGGAAACTTCCGGAGAGAGCAGTGAAAAACGGATGAAATGCGGGGAAAGCAGAAAAGATCTGCCGGAATCGCAGGCTGCTTGCGAAGAATGGACAGCAAAAATGCCGGAAAAGGAAGTTTCTGGTATTTTGGATATCCTTCCCGGAGACGGGGTCCGGTATACGGTGCCGTCTGTGCTGCATCTGGCGCAGATGGGAGAAACGCTGAAAATCCGTTTTCGTGTCAGAAAGGAATATAAAAACAGCTGTGTCACGGTCCATGCAGGAGACCGGCAGCTGTTCCGCAGAAGAAAGCAGATTTTTGTGCCGGGAGAGATGGAAGAGGCTGTGATCAGAAGAGAGGATCTGAACGCCGCGCTGCCGGCAGATACCATAACGATACGGATCGAGGAGGTGTAGGAAATGGAAAAGAAAATACTCACCTGCATCGGCTGTCCGATGGGATGTCAGCTGACGGTGGAACTGGACGGAGAACAGATTGCTTCCATTTCCGGCTACACCTGTAAGCGGGGAAAGATCTACGGGGAAAAAGAAGTGACTCATCCGACCAGGATCGTGACCACTACGGTCCGTGTCGTTCATGGCACTGCGCAGATGGTTCCTGTAAAGACGAAGGAAGATGTTCCAAAAGATAAGATTTTTGACTGTATTCGGGAACTGAAAGAGGTGGAGATTGAGGCGCCTGTGCGTGCAGGAGAACCGGTACTGAAAAATGTGGCGGGGACAGGCGTGGATGTGATTGCTGTAAAAAGTGTCGAGATACAGCAGATGGAACATGGAATCCATTCCTCCCGCAATTTGTGAGAATCCTGCTTGAGGAAGTCCATTTTCGTGGAGCCGCTGCAGACCAGAGAAATCATCCTCTGGTTTGTAACGGCTCCTTTTTTGTTTATCCAAGTGTTTTATTTTTCCTTGTGGCTGGTCAGAATATCAGGATATTGTGTTCTGACATTCCGGTAGAGAATTTCTTCCCCGCTGCTGTCAGGAATACTCATTTCCGCAAAGATCCTGTCGGTGGCTCTGTCGATTTCTTCGCGGGTACCCGCATGGAGAAAGCATCTTGCCACATAGGGGCGGGCGAACTCCTGGACCTGTTCTCCCTGGCGGTAAAAAATCCAGCTTTGGCTGATTTCCGGGGAGCGGAAACATTTTTCGGCTGATTCCAGACTGGCGATTTCCCTCTCGCGTCCGTGGAAATAGAGAACGGCGCTGCTCTTGTCGAAAAATGGATTGTGCTCCTGCAGCATAAGCGGGATGCGTTCCGGCGCGTAGACAGAATTGAGGAGCAGCTCTTCGATGGAGAGACCGCTGCAGAATTCAATCAGCTCATGCTCATAGCCCAGAAAACGCGCGGCGATTTCGCAGACCTCAATGCCCCTGTCCGGATGCCAGAAAAACTGCATGGAAAGTTCTCCGTCCTGCTGTCCGGTAAAACGGATCACCTTTTCCAGGATACGTTTTGCATCCTGGTATACATGATCCATCAGGCAGGAAGGATACACGTTGCGGCTGCAGACCGGAATGGAGTGCGTTTCACCTGGGCTTTTCTCCCGGTCGGCGATTCCCAGGACGAAAACCTGTCCGTTGTTTACCCATGCCATCAGATTAAATTCATATCCCGTGTTGTACTCTTCAAGCAGTATTTTCTCTGTTTCCGAGCCGGCACAGATTTCGTGGAATCTACTGCGGATCTCCTCCAGGCTGTTCAGTACGAGGACGCCGCGGGAACCGTATCGGTCCAGAGGCTTGGTTACCACCGGGAAACGGAGATCGCCAAGAAGGTCCGGGGAGCAGTCTGCTCCGGTCTCCACGTACCGCGGCGTCGGAATATCCAGGGAAGCAAACATTTTTTTCATCACAGATTTGTCCCGGTAGAATTTCAGCTGCTCCGGAATCAGATAGCAGGGCAGACCGGCCTTTGCCGCGATTTTGACCATACATTCCAAGAGCAGATCGGAAAATGCAGTGAGGATGCCGTCCACCCGTTCCTTCCTGCAGATTTCCGCAATTTTTTCCGTGGATCTGACATCCACATCGTAGACGATATCCGCCTCTTTTTTTGCCGGACCGTCCGGATTGCCGTCGCAGACAATCGTACAGATTCCTCTTGCTTTGGAGAGTTTTACCAGTTGTATAAATTCCTCGGAGCTGCCGAGGATGAAAATGCGATGATTCATAAGTTCCTCCCACATAACCGCAGAACCGCGGCTGCAACCCTTTCCATGTCGGACGTTGTATAACGCTGATCGCAGGGAAGAGGCAGGATATTGGCGGCGTAACGGTATTCTGTACTGTCTTTTGGCATTTCGTTCACAACGTTCTTCCAGTTAACAGGTACATAAATTTTTTTCTCTGCCAGTTTTTTCCGGATTTCGAGCCCGTTCGGCGTGTAATACGGATAACACAGCGGAACAGACGGTTCCCGGAACGGAAGCGGGTTGGAAGTGTCAAGAAAGGAAGACAGCGTCCGGTAATTTTCTTTTCGTCTCTGAGCGCTTCCGGAGTAGTCGATTCCGCGCAGAAGGTTTTGTGTCAGGCGGGACATCCGGCGGATTTCCCGGGAATGAAAAGTCTCCGCATTTTTCAGCATGACGGAGTAATAAGCGTTTCCGCCCTTTTCATAACGCCCGAGAACATGTTCCATCCTTTCGGTGGAAAAATCCATCGGCAGATCGTCTTCCGTGAGCAGATCCGCAGCCAGGTATGCGCCGTCGGGAAGGCCGAAAAATTTTCTTGGCGAATAAATCGTGTCCACATGCTCCACTGGCCGCTGATAAAAGGCATGGGTCTGATCTACGATGATCCGTTGATATTTCTTCTGGAAGAAGCGGATTTGTTCATCGGTCAGCTGTCCATAGTAATTGACCAGATACAGCCATGCGCCCTCCGGCAGTTCGTCGATTTCCGGCATCAACTCCTCATTGACAGAGTAGAAGGAAACTTTTGCGCTGCTGTTACGGCATGCGTCAATCACTGAGTCGCACAGGTAATAGGGCAAAAAGATTTCCTGGCAGCCGCGCCGGTCCAGCAGGTACTGAAGCGCAGTTCTGCCAAGATTCAGATGGAGCAGATCAGGATAATATTCTTCACCGGGCAGTTCTTCCATTTCAAAGTAACCGCCGATTTCTTTCTGGTTTATCATGTTAAACATCCTTATCTCTGATGGTATAGTTTGGCATTTTCCTCGTCTCTTCCAGAATATTGATCAGGTACTGTCCGACAATGCCCACGGAAAGCAGCAGCAAACCGGAGTAGGCGCTGATCAGAAGGACGATCGTCGTCCACCCTTCCACAGGGCTTCCGAAACACAGGAATTTTATCAGATAAAACAGCCCAAGGACAATGCTGACAAGAAAGCTGACGATTCCTATGTCGCGTACGACGATCAGCGGGAAAGCCGAATTGGAAATAATATCGTAATACAGGTCATGAGCCAGGCGGCGGTAGCTGTAGCCGCTTTTTCCGTATTTTCTGGCATCATGGCGCACCTCCACATTGATGATCCGGTTGGAGGTCTGCACCAGAAGATTGCCGATCTGGGGCAGATGAACGTCCATTCCAAGGATGGCGTCAACAATGAAACGGCGCATCAGGCGGAAGCTGGTGATTTCCAGGTTTGGATCCTTTTTCAGCATTTTGGAAGTCGCATAAACGGATATTTTCGTTCCAAGCTTCCGGATCAGATTGTGATGGCGGTTCTGGTATTTGGCGATGATGACATCGACCTCAGGATTTTCCTGGATTGCCTTCACAAGCTTTGGAATCTCCTCAGGGGGATGCTGAAGGTCGTCGTCCATGGTTATGATGAAATCCCCTTTTGCAAAAGAAAAACCGCAGAGCAAAGCGGGATGCTGTCCGAAATTTTTCGCCATCTGTACAATCCGTACCCTGGGATCTGCATTGCGGAGTTCTTTCATGATTTTATAGGAGTTATCTCTGGAACTGTCATCCACCAGAATCAGTTCAAACTCTTCGTGAATCGTAGTTTCAAATACTGTCCGGATGCGCTGGTACAGTTCCGCGAGCGTGTGTTCAGAGTTGAAAACAGGTACTACAACGGAATATAGACTCATAGCACTCATAAAATCCTTTCCATTTCTATTTTTTTCGCTATTACTATAGCATCTTTTTCAGCGGTTATCAAGCTTGCGGTATTCCTTTGGCGTCACGCCGAATTTCTTTTTAAAGACCCGGTTAAAATATGAAATATTGTTAAAGCCTGACTCAAGAGCGATGGTGGTGATCGGAAGTTCCGTCTTCGCAAGCTGGCGGGATGCCATTTCCAGGCGGTACTGGTTCAGATACTCGATGCAGGTCATATTCATATGGCGTTTAAAGAAACGCATAAAATGGTATTCACTGAAGTGGCAGAGGTCTGCCAGTTCCCGTACGGTCACGGAACTCTGATAATGCTCCTGGATAAACTGCAGGACCATCTTTAGTTTGTCGGTAATATCGGTGTGGGTCTGGTCGGTTTTCTGGTAGGGTACGTGGCTGTACAGCAGGAAGAACAGGTGAAGAAGCTGCGCTTTGATCTCCAGTTCGTAGCCGAACGGTTTTTCCAGGAATGCCTTCCGGACCGTCTCAAAGGATTCCAGCAGAAGCGGTACCACTGGGTCCGAGGCGGGAAGATGCACGGGGAACCGGATTGTTCCGCTGGCAAGAGGAACGAAAAAACGGGTCGTGCAGAAGTCCGGAATCGAACTTTCCAGCAGATCCAGGCGAAAGACGAAGCTGTCCGTGATAAATTCCGCCTGAGACTGTTCCACGGTGCCATGGAGCATTTCCGGAGGAAGGAGCAGAAAATCTCCCTCAGTAATATGGTAAGACTGCAGATCGATCTGATAGGTGCAGGAGCCCTTCCGTACATAAGTGATCTCAAATTCTTCATGCCAGTGTACCGGCAGGCTGCCGGTGCCGAGAGGAAATACACAGGGATAATACTCCAGAGGGAACATGGCGGAGCCATGCTGCACCGGTTCCAAAAGATCAGGGTTCTGGTTCATAATAACTCTCCTTCGGCAGCAGGATTGTGTTATAAAAAGCTGGAAATATGCAAGAAAATCCTGTCTGCTGCCGCTATAATAATACCATAGGACATCATGCAGTGTCAAAAAATGAGAGCGGAAAGGAGAAGAAAGCATGATTCGTAAGTATCGTTTCGGAAACCCGTTGAATACAGAGGCCGTAGTGGAAGAGCATCCCATTGAGCAGGGGAAACTCCCACGGGTGGAAGTGAAAGAAGGAGAAAAAATTTCCTTCATGATGACAAAGGACGCGCCCGTGTATGGCCTGGGTGAACAGGTACGCGGTATCAATAAGAGGGGATGGATTTATATCAGCAACTGTACCGACGACCCCAACCACCGGGAAGACACCCGTTCCCTGTATGCGGCCCACAATTTTCTTCTGTTTGCGGAGAAAGAACCGTTTGGAATTTTCCTGGATCATCCGGGCAAGGTGACCTTTGATATCGGTTACACCCAGCAGGATACTGCAGTGATCACCATGGAAAGCTGGGATATGGACGTATATTTTATCGATGGAAAAGATCTCAAAGACATCGTACATCAGTTCCGGCATATGATCGGCCGCAGCTATATTCCTCCAAAGTGGGCGTTTGGATTCGGACAGAGCCGCTGGGGTTACAAAAGCGAGGATGACGTGCGTGAGGTGGAACGCAGATACCGTGAACTGGGAATTCCTCTGGACAGCATTTATCTGGATATCGACTATATGGAACGGTTCAAGGACTTTACGGTGAACGAAGAAACCTTCCCGGATTTCCCGGAATTTGTAAAGGAAATGCAGGAGAAGCATATCCATCTGGTGCCGATCATTGACGCAGGCGTCAAGATCGAAGAAGGCTACCAGGTTTACGAAGAAGGCATGGAGAAAGGATATTTCTGTAAGGATGAGGATGGAAAGGAGTTCGTCGCAGCCGTATGGCCGGGACGAGTGCATTTCCCGGATATGCTGAATCCGGAGGCGCGCCGCTGGTTCGGACTGAAGTACAAATTCCTGCTGGATCAGGGAATCGATGGATTCTGGAATGATATGAACGAGCCGTCCATCTTCTATTCCGAAAAGCGTCTGGAGAAAGTTTTTGATGAGTTGGAAAGCTTCCGCGGAAAGAACCAGGATCTGATGACACATTTCCGATTTAAGGGTCTGGTCATGGAGTTGGCGAACAATCCCGAGGATTACCGAAGCTTTTATCATAACTTTAACGGGGAAGGCACTCCGGTTCGTCATGACAAGGTACATAATCTGTACGGCTACAATATGACCCGCGCGGCAGGAGATGCATTTGAGGAACTGGAGCCGGACAAGAGGATCCTGATGTTCTCTCGTTCTTCCTATATCGGAATGCATCGTTACGGCGGAATCTGGCAGGGAGACAATCTGTCCTGGTGGTCCCATCTGCTGCTGAACATCAAAATGATGCCTTCCTTGAATATGTGCGGCTTCCTGTATACCGGAGCGGATCTGTGCGGTTTCGGCGCAGACACAACAGAAGACCTGGCACTGCGCTGGATGCAGTTCGGTGTGTTCACGCCGCTGATGAGAAATCATGCTGCCCTTGGAACACGTGAGCAGGAGCTGTATCAGTTCTCCAACAGCGAGGCATGCGGAAGAATGGTGAAGATTCGTTACAGCCTGCTGCCGTATCTGTACAGCGAGTATATGAAGGCGGCGCTGAGGGATGAGATGATGTTCCGCCCGCTGGCTTTCGATTATCCGGACGATCCGTATGCGGATCAGGTTGAGGATCAGCTGATGATCGGCGACAGTATGATGATCGCTCCGGTATATGAACAGAACAAGACAGGCCGTTATGTCTATCTGCCGGAGGATATGATGCTTGTATCCATGAGAAGTCCGGAGGATTACACGGTTCAGGTGGTGGAACAGGGACATCATTATGTGCCGGTGGCAATGGACGAACTGATCTTCTTTATTAAGAAAGATCATGTGATCCCGATGGCAGAAAGTGCAAAGAGTGTGTCGGATATGGACTTCGAACATCTGAACCTGCTGGGTTATGTGACCGACAAGGCGGTTTACGAGCTGTATGACGATGACGGAAACAGCAAGGATTATGAGAATCCGGAGCATTATGAGAAGATCACAGTCAGCGCGAAGGGAACCATCCGCCAGAGCGGAAAGATGAAAAAGGTATTTGAGAAATTCAACGGCATTCATTGACAGGTGAATGAAAACATGGAGCATGTGCCCGTCCGGGCAATCGCAGAGCGATTCCGGATATGCGCATGCTCCCTTTTGCTTTTATGAAACTGAAATTGTCCGAAACTGTACTTTTTTGCAGCCTGCAGGGGAAAATAAGTAGATGGAAAGAAACAGTTATGGTATACTTAAATTAACTTACTTGTTCTCTGGAGCGCATTTGAAGATTGCAGGAATGAACCTTCAAACACACTCAAATGAGAGGGGGAATGAAAACATGAAGAAAAAAGTAAAACAGAACTATGAACAGATGGCGCGTCAGACAGGACTCCCCGCAAGACAGTAAGAGGAGGAATGGAATTTTGAAAGAGAACAGGTACGATGATGAAGAATTTTTTAATAAATACAGCCAGATGAGCCGGTCAGTGAAAGGACTTTCGGGCGCGGGCGAATGGCGGGAACTGGAAAAGCTGCTGCCGGATTTCCACGGAAAGCGGGTGCTGGATCTGGGCTGCGGGTATGGATGGCACTGCATCTACGCGGCGGAGCACGGGGCGCAGAGAGTGGAAGGAACGGATATTTCAGAAAGGATGCTGGCGGTTGCCAAAGAGAAATGTCAGATGGAGCAGGTACATTTTGTCCGGTGTGCGATGGAGGATCTGGAATACGCGCCGGAAAGCTTTGACGTGGTGATCAGTTCGCTGGCATTTCATTATGTGAAGGATTTCGGAGCTCTTGTGGAGAAGATCAGCCGGTGGCTCACCTCGGGCGGAAAGTTTGTATTTTCCGCGGAACATCCGGTGTTTACCGCTGAGGGAAGCCAGGACTGGATGTACGACAAAGACGGAAAGATCCTCTGCTTCCCGGTGGATCACTACTATTATGAGGGGAAAAGGGACGCCATTTTCCTTGGGGAACATGTGGTAAAGTATCACAGAACGGTGACGACTTATGTACAGACACTTTTGAAGCAGGGATTCGTGCTGGACGCGCTGGTAGAGCCGCAGCCGCCGGAGGATATGATGGATCTGCCCGGCATGGCGGATGAGATGCGCCGTCCGATGATGCTGCTTCTGGCGGCAACAAAAAAATCCTGACGAAAACGGTTCCAAAAACTCGAAATCCGCGGAATGTTTTTTGAAAAAGCCAAATCCGGCGGATGCATCCGGAATCCCATGTGCTATACTGGAAGAAATGAAAAAAGGAGGATTCCGCCAATGGCAGGCAGAGGACGCAGAAAGCAGAATCTTACACTGGATGAACAACTGATCAGAACGGAAGAAGAAATCGACGAACTGGAACTGCGCATGGAAGAACTGCAGAAAAAGAAAGAAGAGATCGAGGAACAGATTGCCGGGCAGAAAAAGGAAGCGCTGTATCAGGCGGCGATACATTCTGGTAAATCGATGGAAGAAGTACTTGCTTTACTAGAGCGTGTTTGAAAATTCATTCCTGCAATCTGCACGCCCCACTTTGCGGGAAATTCGCCCCAAAATCAGTCAGCGTAGCCCGCTACGCCTCCTGATTTCGGAACAAATTTCCCGCAAACTGTGACGCACATCTTGCAGAAAGCAATTTTCGAACACGCTCTTGCAGCAGAGGAAGGAATATAAGAACAAAACAGCCCCCACAGAAAACGAACATGCATTTTCTGTGGGGGCTGTTTTGTCCGGGATTCTGAGCCGCACGGAAATATGTGACAACACATATTTAAAAAGTATGGGAGGAGATCAGAAAATCTTTTTCAGCTCCTGCCTGGAAATCTGGTAAGTCTTCAGAAACTGTTCCAGATCCTCTTCGGATGCGATCATGGCTACCTCCTGAAATTTACCGGTTTTTCGGTCTACGAAACCGGCGACTTGTTCGCCGGTACAGATACTGCAGCGGATCGCAGGTTCCAGAAGGGAACGGTCAAAAGAAGAGGAAGCTCCCGCATCGGCACTGTGTTCACGGCGATGAAGGACTGCCCGGCGGATCAGAGCGCCGATTCCGATTCCAATCAGGGATGCTGCAGCCGGAAGCAGAAAGAGCAGAAATCCCGAAAGTGTATTGGAAATCAGAAAATTCAGAAGCATTTCCGCGGCTCCGAAGCAAAGCGGAAACACCCACCGCCAGCGGAATCCCACCGCGGAAACCGCCAGTGAGGCAAACAGAGCTGCCGCTGGCAACAGGAGGAAAAAGGCAAGGATTCCATACCCCATAACATCCGTCGGATCCAACCCTGTGTAATACAGCAGAAGCAGGTAAACCCAGACAATCCCACTGATTCCAACAGAGATCTGGACAACCAGTTTTTTCCTGTTTGTATTCATAACAGTCCCCCTTCCAATTCATCGTTCCCGCATCGCAGCCGTTCCGCTAACGGAACGGTTGCTCTGTATCATCAGCGGGAAAAACAGATTTCTTTTCTTCTGCCATTATCATACCATGAAGAGGCAAATGTCATCAATCCAAACTTCTGGATTATAATAGGTTTTATACTGTCATTACAAGAAACTGATACGGTTCCAGGTGCAGTGTCCTGCCGTCTGCGGCAAGTCCGTCACAGTTGTTGAGAAGGATCGTTCCCGGTTCTTTTTCCAGCGTGACATCCAGAGGCTCATTCTGGTAATTTCCCATCACCAGCAGTGTATGTTTCTCATCTTTCCGATAATACGCCATCAGATGTTTCTGCTCTCTGTGGTACGGGACCAGTCTGCCGTATACCAGAGTGTCCTTGTAATCCGGATGCTTGCGCAGGGCAATCAGTTTTTTGTAGAAGGAGAGAACCGAATCCTCATCCTTTTCCTGAGTGGCGACATTGATCCGGCGGTAGTTGGGATTGACGTTCAGCCACGGAGTGCCGGTGGTGAATCCCGCCTGCGGGGAATCGTCCCACTGCACCGGGGTTCTGGCGTTGTCGCGGCTGTAGGCGGAGACGGCTTTCAGCGCTTCCTCCGGAGAGAGACCTGCGTCCAACGCCACCTGGTACTGGTCCAGTGTGGAGATATCGTCTACCTCGCTGATGGAGGAAAAGACGGTATTTTCCATGCCGATTTCCTGTCCCTGGTAAATAAACGGAAGTCCTTTCAGAAGGAAATTCAGTCCTCCAAGCATCTTTTTCGCCCGCGGGCTGTGCTCGCCCTCCGGAAGATAGCGGGAAACACCCCTTGGCTCATCATGATTCTCAATGATATTGGAAAGAAAGCCGATGCCCTCTGTGCGTTCCTGGGCTTCAAAACAACAGTTTTTATAGTCTTCCCCGGTGATTTTCTTTATATCGTACCAGCCATTGGGGCTCTCGCCGAAGATGGTTTCATTGAAATCGAACATACTGGAAAAATGTCCGTCCGGGCCGATGAAATCCCGCAGTTCGTCGTCCTTCATGTTGAAGACCTCGCCGACGGTAAACGCATCATATTTCGCGAAAGTTTCCCGTTTCATTTCCTCCAGAAATTCACCGATGCCTCTGGCATGTTTCAGCATTTCGCCTACGGAGCACAGGCCGTCGTCCCGATCCGGTGTATAGTCGCAGAACGGCAGAGGCTTTTTGATATTGATGATCGCGTCGATGCGGAAACCGCCCAGACCTTTGTCCAGCCACCAGTTGATGTTTTTGTAAATTTCCTGACGTACCTGTGGGTTTTCCCAGTTCAGATCCGGTTGCTTTTTATGAAAGATATGAAGATACTGTTTGTCCGTGCCCGGGAGCGGTTCCCATACGGAACCGCCGAAGCAGGAGCGCCAGTTGCAGGGCCGTCCGTCTTTTTGGTCGGCAAGGTAAAAAAACTTTCCGTAAGGACCGTCCGGATCCTTTTTTGCCGCTTCAAACCAGGGATGCTCGTCGGAGCAGTGGTTGACCACCAGATCCATCAGCAGATACATGCCGCGATTTTTTGTCTCGGTGATCAGTTCGTCCATATCTTCCATGGTGCCGAACCGTGGATCGATGGCGTAATAATCGGAAATGTCGTAGCCCTGATCTGCCAGGGGAGATTTATAGATCGGGGAAAGCCAGAGCACATCCACGCCCAGTTCTTTCAGATAATCCAGTTTCTGAATAATTCCCTGAAGATCTCCGATTCCGTCCCCGTTGGAATCATAAAAACTTTTCGGGTAAATCTGGTAGAAAATTTTGTCATGCCACCATTTGCGTTCCATTTTTGTTTCCTCCATGTTAAATAAAATTTAATCTTTGCAGCCGTTTAGAGGGTGTTTGAAAATTGCTTTCTGCGAGATGTGCGTCGCAGTTTGTGCGAGATCCGCAGACCGCTGAATAATTACCTTGTGATCACAGTATACTGCTTTTAGCGGAGGGAAAACAGAACGAAACTGCGGAAAACAGATACAATTCTGCGCTGAACCGTTTGGCGTTTCGTGTGCGTGGAAACAGAAGATGGCGCCGGCTATCCGTTCCGTTATCGGAAAGGTCGGGAATTGCATGAAAATTTATATACATTTTATAACTTATTAGAAATTTTATGATATAATAGGAAAAACTCCCGTGTCAAAAAGAAAGAGAACAGGAAGCTTTGGAAAGGAGATTGCATGAAGCAGACATTTTATTATGGCGGAACGATTCTGACCATGGATGAGAAAAGATGTGCGGAGGCGGTTCTGACGTCCGAGGGCAGGATCCTGGCGGTAGGGACGTACGAAGAAGTGGAAGCGGCTGCCGGGAAAGAGGCGGAAATGGAAAAGATTCCCCTGGAGGGAAGGACGATGATGCCGGCGTTCATCGATGCCCACAGTCATTTCAGCGCCTACGCCAACGCCATGCTGCAGGCGGATCTGGAGAAGGCGGAGAGCTTCGAGGATATCCGTAACATTCTCCGTGCATATAAAGAAGAACACAAGATTCCCGATGGCAAGTGGATCCAGGGCAAGGGATACGATCATAATCGTCTGAAAGAAAAAAGACATCCGGACAAGGGGCTTCTTGATGCAGCGCTGCCTTCCAATCCGGTTATGATCTCACATCAGTCGGGCCATGTGGGCGTTTTCAATACCCGGGGGTTGGAAGCACTGGGAGTGACAGAGACGACACAGGCGCCGGAAGGCGGAATGATTGAAAAAAAGGATGGAAAACTGACCGGATATATGGAAGAAAATGCGTTCCTCCAATACATGAAGGAGATCCCTATGGCGTCTATGGAGGAGTTTCTCCGTGCGTTTGAGGAAGGACAGAGACGTTATGCCGCCCATGGGATCACAACAGTGCAGGAGGGAATGATGATCGACGAGCTGCTTCCATTCTACCGGATGCTGACCGAACAGGACCGGCTGTACCTGGATGTGGTGCTTTACGCGGATATCCGCCGGGGCGAGGGACTGAGAAAGGCGCTGGAACCATATCGGAACGGCTATCGTGACCATGTCCGCCTGGGCGGTTACAAAATCTTTCTGGACGGATCACCGCAGAGCAGGACGGCATGGCTTCGGGCACCCTATGAGGGAGCAGAGGACGGATACTGCGGCTATGGCACCCTCAGTGATGAGGAGACAAAAGCGGCGATCCGTCAGGCATTCCGGGATCATATGCAGATCCTTGCGCATTGCAATGGGGATGCGGCTTGTGAACAGTATATCCGATGCTATGAGGAGGTAAAACAGGAATTTCCGGGACAGGAGATTCATCCCGTTCTGGTTCATGCCCAGCTGCTGGGACGGGATCAGCTGGAGCGGGTAAAGAAACTTGGCATGATCCCGTCCTTCTTTGTGGCGCACGTTTATCACTGGGGGGAAGTCCACAGGGAGAATTTCGGCGAGCTTCGCGCCTCTAGGATCAGTCCGTGCAAAAGCGCTCTGAATCAGGGCATCCGTTTCACGTTCCATCAGGACACTCCGGTGATCGCTCCGAATATGATGGAAACGGTTTGGTGCGCGGTGAACCGCAGAACATCCGGCGGCTATGTTCTCGGCGCAGAAGAAAGGATTCCTGTGGAGGAAGCCCTGAAAGCAGTGACGATCCATGCCGCCTGGCAGTATGGAGAGGACGGAGAAAAGGGAAGCATCACACCGGGGAAATCTGCGGATTTTGTGATCCTTGACCGTGATCCGTACAAAACAGATCCGGAAGCTTTGCGGGAAATCAGAATCCTTCAAACGATCAAGGCGGGTAAGACCATTTATCAAAGCTGAGAATCCAGGTGGCCGTTCCATCCAACAAAAACGCTCTAAATATACTGAGAGAAAAAGGGGAGAGTTATGTATTCATATAATTTTACACAGTGGTTATTGATTTTTTATCTGTATAGTTTTGTCGGATGGGTGTGGGAGTCCTGCTATGTGTCGCTGAAAAAAGCACGATGGGTTAACCGGGGGTTCCTGAACGGACCGTTCCTTCCGATTTATGGCTTCGGTGCGTTGACCATTCTGCTAAGTACACTGGCGGTGAGGGAGAATCTGCCGCTGATCTTTCTGTTTGGAATGGCTGCTGCGTCAGTCCTGGAGTATTTCACCGGTGTCGGGATGGAAAAGATTTTCCACGTACGTTACTGGGACTACAGCAATCAGAAATTTAATTTAAACGGTCATATCTGTCTGACTTCGTCGCTGGCTTGGGGATTCTTTTCCGTCCTGCTGGTGCGGGTGATACATCCGCCTGTGGAAACGGCAGTGCTGAGTATCCCGGCGACGACGGCGGAGGTTGTCACGGTCGTGCTGAGTATTCTGGTGGCGGGCGATGTAACGCAGTCGTTCCACGAGGCACTCGATCTGAAAGAAACGCTGATCAGGCTCAGCGAGAGCAACGAACATATCCGTCGTCTGCAGAAACGTCTGGAGGTGGCATCCGCCTTTGCGGAACTGGATTATGAAGAACAGCAGAAAAAATTCCGGGAAAAACTTGCCGGAAAAGGAGAATTTCTCCGGAATCTGGAAGAATACCGCCAGATGCAGCAGCAGCGTTTGAGAGAGTTGGCACAGAAACTGGCACAATCCGTGGAAGCCGGAAAACAGAAGACGGAAGAACTGTCTTCCCTTCAGGAAATGCTGGTGAAAGAACTCCAGGAGCTCGGTTCCCGCACCAATCGGAAGTACCGTCATGCGGCACGCCAGCTGCGCAGAAACCCGGGAATGATCTCGGAGAAATATGGGGACGCGCTGAAAGATATCCGGGAGATCATGAGACGGAAAAATACAAAAAAGGATTGACAAATCGCGGAAAAGGAACTATAGTTGCTATAGATAATTATTAAAGGTAATTAAATGAGAAAAACAGGAGTCATGATATGGAGCATACGGAGGAAGAATTGAAGCGATTTATTGATGCCTGCACGACAGCCAGGAGGATCGTCGAGACCATGCCGGAGCTTCCCAAAGGAATCAAGCCGCGTCATATCCATGTGATCGATGCGATCGTGCTGACAGAACAACAGAAAGGGAAAGTGCAGGTTTCCGATATCAGCCGGCATCTGAACGTGACCATGCCAAGCGTCACCCGGCTGGTCAGAGAGCTGGAGGAGCAGGGCGTTCTCGTTAAATATCCGGACAGGGAAGACGGGCGCAATGTGCTGCTGAAGCTGACCGCGCTGGGACAGGAATATTACCAGCGCTATGTCCATGATTATTATCAGGAACTTGGACAGCGCCTGGAAGAGATTTCCCGGGCAGATCTGAAAACAGCGGTACAGACGATCAACAAAGTTTATGGCTGCATGAAAGAAAAATAGGGCATGTCAGATACGGTTCAGCCGGAAATCGGCGATGGCTGGCTGAACCGAATGGATGATCCTGCCAGAGATGGCAGGAATCCTTTTGCCTATATAGTTGCTATTAATAATTATCAATAGCAATAAAAGGAGAAGAGAATATGGATCATTCTGAAGACTTTGAAAACGGAAAACTTTTCCCGATGATTGTACGCTACTCCGTACCGGCGGCAATCTCCCTGCTGATCACGGCGATTTACAATATCGTTGATCGTATCTTTGTGGGAAATTACTGCGGTACCAGCGCTTTGGCGGGGCTCTCGGTCTGCTTTCCGCTGTCTTTCCTCATGATGGCGGTGGGTCTGAACTGTTCGGCGGGAGGCGCGACCCTGTTCAGCCTTTTCCGCGGACGCGGGGAAAAGAAGGATATGAGCCGGAGTTTTGGAAATTCCTATCTGATGGTCGTGGTGCTGGAGCTTTTGCTTTCTGCGATTCTTCTGCTGTTTGCTGAGCCGATCCTGATGCTGTTTGGCGCGACCGATACCTGTTACACCTATGCATTGGCTTATTACCGGATCGTTGCGGTAGGCTGTGTGTTTCAGGGAATTTCCCAGGTGTGCTGCGACTTCGTCCGAGTGTCCGGAAAACCGGTGCTGGGAATGTGTGTGACCAGTATAGGCGCTGTGACGAACATTATCCTGGATTTTCTGTTTGTGGCTGTGCTGGACATGGGTGTGGAAGGCGCTGCGCTGGCGACGGTTGCAGGTCAGTTCCTTTCTGCGGTGTTTGGCTCGGTCCTGATCTTTTCCGGAAGAACCCTTGTGGTGATCGAAAGGCAGATTTTCCGGATCAGGAAAGAACTTGCCGGAAAAATCCTGTCCTGCGGTTTTGCCTTCTTTATCTCCCAGATCGCAATGGGACTGATCAGTCTGGTGTATAACGGGCAGCTTGGAAAATACGGCGGCGATACGGCGATCAGTGTCTACGCGGTTGTCTCCAGTGTCATGACCTTTGTCATTATGCCAGCCAGCGGGATCAGCCAGGGAATCCAGCCGATCCTGGGGAATAATTACGGAGCGGGAAAGTATCACAGAGTTATGAAAACCATGTGGAAGGCTTCGGCGCTTTCGGTGGGGATCACCTGTGTGATCTGGGCAGGCGTGATGCTGTTTTCCAGAGAACTGATCCTTGTCTTCGGAGGCGGAGAGGATATGCTGGCTATCGGCGTTTCAGGCCTGCGCATCAATTTTATCATCACTCCGGCGCTGGGATTTATCATGCTGGCGACCACCTTCTTTCAGTCCCTGGGAAAACCATTGCCTTCCATCATCATTACGGCTCTGCGCCAGATTGTTTTTCTGATTCCGTTTATTTACCTTCTGCCCCTCGTTCTGGGAATCAACGGAATCTTCTGGGCGCAGCCGATCAGTGATGCGCTCGCGCTTCTGCTTTCCCTGTGGCTTACCCTGCGGGAACAGAAAAATATGTACCGGTGACGTTTTTTCATTATGCCGCATAATTATAAAAGTAGTTACTGACAATCTCGGATGTAACAGGGAGGAAATTATGAAAAAGAAAGCGGTATATCTGATTATTCCGGCAGTTCTCTGTGTTCTGCTTGCGGGCTGCGGTGATAAGACCAAGGAGGAAGAACCTGCGGCGGTATCCGCCGTCAGCCAGACGGAAGAACAGTCTGCCCAGGAGGAAGAGCTGATTTCGGTGACACTCAACGAGGTGGCACATTCCATTTTCTATGCTCCTCAGTATGTGGCGATTGAGGAAGGGTACTTTAAGGAGGAAGGCATCGATCTGACACTGGTCAATGGCTTTGGCGCCGACAAAGTCATGACCGCTGTGATCTCAGGGGAAGCGGACATTGGATTTATGGGAGCGGAAGCCTCTGTCTATGCGTATCTGGAAGGAACCTCCAATCCTGTGGTGAATTTCGCCCAGCTGACACAGCGCGCCGGTAACTTTGTCGTTGCACGGGAGCCAGACGAAGATTTTCAGTGGGAAGACCTGAAAGGGAAAACGGTTCTGGGAGGAAGAAAGGGCGGAATGCCGGAGATGGTCTTTGAATACGTTCTGAAAGACAAAGGCATCGATCCGACGGCGGATCTTGAAATCAACCAGAGCATCGACTTCGGTTCCACTGCCGCTGCATTTTCTGGCGGCCAGGGCGATTACACGATCGAATTTGAACCGTCGGCGACTGCCCTGGAAGAAGAGGGCGCGGGCTATGTGGTGGCATCTGTCGGAACCGAATCCGGTTATGTCCCGTACACTTCCTACAGCGCAAAGGAAAGCTATATAGAGGAAAATCCCGAGGTGATCCAGAAATTTACCAATGCGCTTCAGAGAGGAATGGAGTATGTGCAGACACATACGCCGGAGGAGATTGCGAAAGTGATCGCTCCTCAGTTCGAGGAGACAAAGCTGGAGACGATCACGACCATTGTAAACAGATATTATGAGCAGGATACCTGGAAGAGCAATCTGATCTTTGAACAGGACAGTTTCGATCTGCTTCAGAATATTCTGGAGAGTGCAGGGGAACTGAAAGAACGTGCGCCGTATGACGAACTGGTAACGACGGAATTTGCAGAGAAAGCGGCAAAAGCACAGGATTAAGGGGCCGTGAGATCCTGAAAAAAGAGCGTATCCGGAAATTGAGAGAACCAGTTTCCGGATACGCTCTTTTAGCAGCTGTTCAGCCAGACGAACGGTTATCGCTGTTGTTCTTATTTGTCCTGAACCTCAAGGATACCCATCGGACAGGCTTTCGCACAGATTCCGCATGCGATACATTTGGAAGCAACCGGAGACTCCGGAACTTTTACCATAACGCCCATCGGACAGGCTTCCACACATTTGCCGCAGCCGACACAAAGTTTTTTGTTGATCACGTAAGTGCCTTTTGCATTCTGAGAAATGGCACCTTCCGGACAGACGCGGGCACATTTGCCGCACTGAATACATACATTTGTTTTGACTGCGCCGTTCTTCTCCACGATACGGATACAGGATTTCTCCGGATCAAAGACTTTGTAGAAAGCTGTGGAGCAGGCAATTTCACACTGAAGACATGCCTTGCAGGCAGATTTGTCGGTTACTACCAGTTTTTTCATAATGGTTCCTCCGCTTATGTAAAATTTCCACGGGAGATTCCCGTTTGGCTTATTCCAGTATACTGTTGCTTTGCCATTTTCGCAAGTGTTTTTCGGCAAAATAACGGAGACAGCCTGCTCCTGTTCGTTTTCGACTGTTTTATCAAAAAACCATTTCTAAAAAAGCTATAAAGAATGTGAAAATGCTGTGACTTTGCTTGACCGAAAAGGGCAGAAAGAGGTATAGTTGTAACAATTCGAAAGATTCTGCCGCGATCCCGGTGTGCGCCGGTCTTGCACTGTACCGGCGAAGGGCAATGAAAAGATAGAAGAGATAGAAAATCATGGAGGAAAGAACCAGTGAGTAAAGTAATCGGTATTGATCTTGGAACGACCAACAGCTGTGTGGCTGTCATGGAAGGCGGAGAGCCGGTCGTTATCACAAATGCGGAAGGAACAAGGACCACGCCGTCCGTTGTGGCGTTTTCCAAAAATAATGAGCGTCTGGTGGGCGCGGTGGCGAAACGCCAGGCGGCGACCAATGTGGACCGTACGATTTCATCCATCAAACGTGAGATGGGAACCAATTATCGTGTAAGGATTGACAGAAAAGAGTATTCCCCGCAGGAAATTTCCGCTTTTATTCTGATGAAGCTGAAAAAAGATGCGGAGAGTTATCTTGGAGAGAGTGTCAGCCAGGCGGTCATCACCGTTCCGGCGTATTTCAACGATGCTCAGCGTCAGGCGACCAAGGACGCGGGAAGGATCGCCGGTCTGGAGGTAATGCGTATCATCAATGAGCCGACTTCTGCGGCGCTGGCTTACGGACTGGATCATGGTCAGGCACAGAAGATCATGGTGTATGACCTGGGCGGCGGAACGTTTGACGTTTCCCTGATCGAGATCGGCGATAACCTGATCGAAGTTCTTGCTACGGCGGGAGACAACCATCTGGGCGGCGATGATTTTGACGAGCGCCTGACGGATTATATCGTAGACACTTACAAAAAGCAGGAAAAGGTCAATCTGGCGAAAGATCCGGTGGCTCTTCAGAGAGTCCGGGATGCAGCGGAGGAGGCGAAGAAAGCTCTTTCTTCCCAGATGATCACCACCATTAATCTTCCGTTTATAACAACGGTGCGCAATGAACCGAAGCATCTGGAGATGGAGATCACCAGAGCCATGTTCAATGAACTGACCAGAGATCTGGTGGACCGTACCGAAGAGCCGGTGCGAAGAGCATTGAGTGATGCCGGCGTTTCCGCTTCAGAGCTCGGCATGGTGCTTCTGGTCGGCGGTTCTACAAGAATCCCTGCCGTACAGGATAAGGTACGCCAGATTACCGGCAAGGAACCGTCCAGAAACATGAATCCGGACGAATGCGTCGCGATTGGAGCGGCGATCCAGGGAGGAAAACTGGGCGGCGAGATTACAACCGGAACGGCATCGGAATTGATCCTGATGGATGTTACTCCGCTGTCACTCTCCATCGAGACAGTGGGCGGTGTTGCGACCAAGATCATTGACCGGAATACAACCATTCCGACGCGCCACAGCCAGGTATTCTCCACAGCAGGAAACTTCCAGACTTCGGTGGAAATCAAAGTACTTCAGGGTGAGCGTCAGTTTGCAAGGGACAATACACTGCTCGGCAATTTCCGTCTGACTGGAATCAAGCGTGCGCCGGCGGGAGTTCCGCAGATTGAGGTAACCTTTGATATTGATGCCAATGGAATCGTCAATGTATCCGCCAGAGATCTGGATACCGGCAAGCAGCAGAGCATCACCATCAGCGCCAGCTCGAATCTGTCGGAGGCGGAAATCCAGCGCGCGATCCATGAAGCCCAGATGAACGAAGCACAGGATTCCGACCGGATGGAGCGTATGGATACTCTTGGCGCGGCGCAGAGCCAGCTGATCCGTTGTGAACGCTATCTGTCAGAAAACAAAAAACAGATCACAAAAGAGGAGAAAAAAGAACTGAAGGCGCAGATGTCCGCGCTTCAGAGGATGATCCGGGGCAAAAAGCCGGAAAAATTGACGGAAGGCGAAGCGATGGATATAAGGAGCCAGACAGAACGTCTGAAGAGAATGGTTCCCGGAGAGGAGTAAGCGAAAAAAGGTTGCAAACTGGGAAAAAATGGTGCATAATAAAATTATCCGGCAGGAAAAGGAAATCCTGTCGGATGTTCGGTGGCTGAACGGCAGATGCATTGATGTGCGGATGAGAATTGGACATCCATAAGGCGTTATCAAAAATAAACTTTTTATTTTCTTACACTACACTCGGAGCCCCGGAGTCTGACTGAAAAATGCTTTCTGCAGGATATAAGCGAAAGCGGTGGGGACTGTAGAAAGGGATTTTCAGCGTGTTCTGGAACGGCACCGTTTTATCAACGCCGGATGGTCATGGATTGAACGTATATCAGGCAGAAAACGATCAGCGGACACCGTTTTGTATCGGATTCTTATCGCATGCAGTTTAGGAAAATGCGATCCATCTGCTGTTTGGAGCAGATGCGGGCTTCGGATATGGCCCATCCGGAGCTGACGTCAAAGGCAAAAAGGGGGATATAAGTTCTTTCCCAAAAGCCTGAAAAATGAGTGTTAAGGGAAAAAGGGAACCGTAGCAGGCGGTTCCCTTTTTTCGCCGAAAATGAAGACCAAACACGCTTAACAGCTGTGATCCGCAGGGAAAATGCCCTGACTCAGAGTGCTGTTATGGTAAGTGGAAGAAAAAGTGACATCTTCCCCGAACCAGCCCGGAGGGCAGAATGCATTTGCTGCCTCTTCGGTGGGAAATTCTACTTCAGCGAGAAGCAGCCCCTCATAGTCGTCATGGAACAGATCCAGTTCCGCGGTGAGACCGCTGTCCAGCGGGATCAGATACCGGGTTTTGGAAATCAGGATTCCATCCACTTTTGTTTTCAGGTGTTCGTAAGCTTCCCTGGTCAGAGGCAGATTATATTCTTCACGTACCATCAGCCCTTTGGATTTATAGGTCAGCCAGTATTCCTCGTCCTGCCGGCGGATGCGTACGACAGGCGCAGTACAGAGATATCCCTGCTCAATGCAGTGGGAGGGATAGGAATCCAATGGGTCGGGCAGTGTTTGGACCAGATATTTTCTTTCAATTTCCATAAAACAATCATTCCTTTCTTTTATTTTCCGGGATTGATTGAATTTTAGCATAAACAATTTCAGTCGTCCACCTGCAGCCTATGTTCTTTTCCTTCTAAATGTGATACAATGGGCGAAGGAAAAAAGAAACCATCAGGAGGTAGGAACATGGCAAAAATATATGTATTTCTGGCAGACGGATGTGAAGAGATCGAAGCTCTGACCCCGGTGGATATCCTGCGCCGGGCAGGCGAGGAAGTGGTCACTGTTTCTGTCATGGGAAGAAAAGAAGTGACTGGTTCTCATAAGATCACGATCCAGGCGGATACTGTGATCGAAGACGGAACGTTTACAGACGGCAGCGTGCTGGTACTGCCGGGCGGAATGCCAGGCACTCTGAATCTTGGAAAAAATGAAAAGCTCAAAGAGCTGATTCTGTCCTATCACAGGGAGGGAAAACGATTGGCTGCGATCTGTGCGGCGCCCAGTGTTCTTGGGAAATTGGGTGTGTTGGAAGGAAGACAGGCGGTCTGCTTCCCGGGCTTTGAGGAACAGTTAAAAGGCGCGTCCGTTCTCCAGGTGCCTGCTGTTACAGACGGAACGATCACTACCGGACGGGGCATGGGAGCAGCCGTGGATTTTTCGCTGGAACTGCTGACTCAGCTGCAGGGAAAAGAGGCGGCAGAGGAGATGGCAGAGAAAATCATTGCCAGGTAACGCTCTGCGCGTGTCCGAAAGTTGGTAAAAAGAAAAAAATACTGGCGTTTTTTTCAGGAATATGATATACTCCAATAATGACTGTAGAGTGGAGAAGTGTGCTGGCTTTCGATACCGGCTGCTTTTCAGATAAACAAGGAGGAAATATTTATCATGAGTGTACAGGTTGAAAATCTGGAAAAGAACATGGCAAAACTTACGATTGAAGTTACAGCCGAAGATCTGGAGAAAGCTTTAAATGCAGCATACCAGAGACAGAAAAAGAATATCAGCATCCCGGGCTTCCGTAAAGGCAAAGTGCCGAGAGCAATGGTAGAAAAAATGTACGGCCCGGCCGTATTCTATGAAGATGCAGTAAACAGCCTGATCCCGCAGGAGTATGCGAAAGCGGCAGACGAAAGCGGACTGGATATCGTTTCCCAGCCGGAAATCGATGTTGTACAGATCGAAAAAGGAAAACCGTTTATCTTCACAGCAGAAGTTGCTGTAAAACCGGAAGTAACCCTGGGCGAGTACAAGGGACTGGAAGTTCCGAAGGCAGATCTGGAAGTTACTGACGAGGAGATCGAGGCAGAACTGAAGAAAGAGCAGGAGAAGAACGCAAGAACGATCCATGTGGAAGATCGTGCGGCACAGGAAGGCGACAAAGTAACCATCGATTTCGAGGGATTCGTTGACGGCGTTGCTTTCGAAGGCGGAGCAGGAAAAGATTATCCGCTGACTCTGGGCTCCAAAACCTTCATCCCGGGCTTTGAAGAGCAGCTGGTAGGCGTTGCTCTGGAGCAGCCGGTAGATGTAAACGTAACCTTCCCGGAAGATTATCAGGCAGAAGAGCTGAAAGGCAAAGAGGCAGTATTCAAATGTGTGATCCACAAGATCGAAGCAAAAGAACTGCCGGAGCTGGATGATGATTTCGCGAAAGACGTTTCCGAGTTCGATACTCTGGAAGAGTACAAAAAAGAGATCAAAGACAACATCGAGAAGAGAAAAGCAGACGCTGCAAAGACAGAAAAAGAAAACGCAGTGGTAGACAAAGCGATCGAGAACGCGCAGATGGACATTCCGGAGGCGATGGTAAAAACTCAGATCAACCAGATGATCGATGACTTTGCAAGAAGAATCCAGTCTCAGGGTCTGACCATGGAGCAGTACATGCAGTTTACAGGATCCACCAGAGAGACCATGCAGGAGCAGATGAGACCGCAGGCAATGAAGAGAATTCAGAGCAGACTGGTTCTTGAGAAAGTTGCAGAGGTTGAGAACATTCAGATCTCCGATGAGAAGCTGGATGAGGAACTGACCAAGATGGCTGAAATGTACAAGATGGAACTTGATAAGTTCAAAGAGTTGGTAGATGACTATCAGAAAGACCAGATGAAGAAAGATCTGGCTGTACAGGAAGCCGTAACTCTGATGGCGGAAAACGCAAAAGAGGTAGAGGCAAAGGCAGAGGAGGAGTAATCCTTCCGGATCAAACCGTAAAGCTCTGAAACATTTTGTAACCGTTCACGAAGGTCTGCGCGTTTCTGCGCAGACCGCAACCATAGATAGGAGGCCCTGAAATGAGTTTAGTACCTTATGTCATTGAACAGACCAGCAGAGGGGAGAGAAGTTATGACATTTATTCCAGGCTGCTGAAAGACCGTATCATTTTCCTCGGGGAAGAGGTCAATGATGTGTCTGCCAACCTGATCGTTGCACAGCTTCTGTTTCTGGAATCAGAGGATCCGGGAAAGGATATTCATCTGTATATCAACAGTCCGGGTGGTTCTGTTACTGCAGGTATGGCGATTTACGACACGATGCAGTATATCAAATGTGACGTTTCCACAATCTGTATGGGAATGGCGGCAAGCATGGGTGCCTTCTTACTGGCCGGAGGTACAAAAGGCAAACGCCTTGCACTTCCGAACGCTGAAATCATGATCCATCAGCCGTCCGGCGGCGCGCAGGGACAGGCAACCGAGATTAAGATCGTTGCCGACCATATCCTGAAGACCAAGAAAAAGCTCAACGAGATCCTGTCCGCCAATACAGGACAGCCTCTGGAGCGCGTCGAGATCGATACGGAGCGCGACAACTATATGTCAGCACAGGAAGCGGTAGAGTACGGCCTGATCGACCATGTAATTGAGAAACGATAAATGATAAATCGGTAAACGATAAGAAAAGGTGTCCCGAAAGTGTGTGTTCCAAAGGCTTTTGTGGCACCTTTTTGCCAAAAAGGAAAATCTCATTGGAAAGGAAGTAAAAAAATGGCAATAAAAGGGAATGATATGAGAATCCGTTGTTCCTTTTGCGGTAAGACAGAAGATCAGGTGCATAAACTGATCGCGGGTCCGGATGGAGCGTATATCTGCGACGAATGTGTGGAAATCTGCTCTGAGATCATCCAGGAGGAGATGGAAGAAGAATACGCACAGGTGGATTCCGATGAGATCAATCTGATGAAGCCAAAAGAAATCAAGGCATTTTTGGATGAATACGTCATCGGCCAGGATGAGGCGAAAAAAGCGCTTTCCGTGGCTGTTTACAATCATTATAAACGTGTGCTCTCCGGAGACACCTCCGATGTGGAGCTGCAGAAGAGCAATATTCTGATGCTGGGGCCGACCGGCTGCGGCAAGACGATGCTTGCGCAGACCCTGGCAAGGCTTTTGAACGTACCGTTTGCCATTGCAGACGCGACGGCGCTGACAGAAGCCGGTTATGTCGGTGAAGATGTGGAAAATATTCTGCTGAAGCTGATCCAGGCAGCAGATTACGATATGGAACGTGCACAGCACGGAATTATCTATATAGATGAGATCGATAAGATCACAAGAAAATCAGAAAACGCGTCCATCACCCGTGATGTATCGGGAGAAGGCGTACAGCAGGCGCTTCTGAAAATCCTGGAAGGAACCGTTGCATCCGTTCCGCCTCAGGGAGGAAGAAAACATCCGCATCAGGAGTTCCTGCAGATTGATACCACCAATATTCTGTTTATCTGCGGCGGTGCGTTTGAAGGTCTGGAGAAGATCATCGAGGCACGCCAGGATGCAAAATCCATCGGATTCAATGCACAGATCCGTGAGAAGAATGAACAGAATGTGGGCAAACTGCTCAAGGATGTCATGCCGCAGGATTTTGTGAAGTTCGGTATGATCCCTGAGTTTATCGGCCGTGTTCCGGTGGTTGTGACCCTGAATGCGCTGGATGAGGAATCCCTGATCCAGATCCTGAAAGAGCCGAAAAATTCTCTGGTGAAACAGTATCAGAAGCTGTTCGAGCTGGACGGCGTGAAACTGGAGTTTGATGATGAGGCTCTGAAGGCGATTGCCGAGAAATCTCTGGAGAGAAAGACAGGCGCCCGCGGTCTGCGTGCGATCATGGAATCCACGATGATGGATGTCATGTTTGACGCGCCGTCGGACAATACGATTCAGGAATGCCGCATTACCAGAGAGGCTGTGGAGAAAAAAGCGCAACCGGTACTGGTACACGGAGAGCCTGCGCCCCTGCCGAGACGTTCCACGAAACGCCGCACAGGAGGAAGGCCTGAGACTGCCTGAACCGAAGAAAAAGAAGTACAGACATAGTAACCGTTCCGTTGCTGAACGGTTATCGGACATACATCAGGAGGAAAAACATGAGTGAATTGATCAGAATTCTGCCGGCGATCGCCCTTCGCGGGACCACGATTCTGCCAGATATGATCGTACACTTTGATATCAGCAGGAGTCGTTCGATAAAAGCTGTGGAAGAGGCGATGCTGCATGACCAGAAAGTATTTCTTGTGACTCAGAAAGACCCGGATACGGAAGTACCGGGTCTGCTTGACGTGTATAAGATAGGAACTGTTGCCACGGTCAAACAGGTGGTGAAGCTTCCGAAAGGCGTGCTCCGCATCCTTGTGGAAGGAGAAAAGCGTGCGGAACTGCTGGGTTTTGAACCGAACGACGAGTGGCTGGAGGCTGAGATCGAAGGATTTGATCATCTGGAGGAAAAGCCGCTGACAGAGAACGAGCAGGAGGCTATGAGCCGGAATCTGAAGGAACTCTTTACGATCTACTGCCGTTCCGGACAGAAGATCAGCCAGGAACTTGCCGTACAGATCATGGAGAATGAGAGCCTGGAGCGTCTGGTGGACCAGATTGCCATCAATCTTCCCATTGATTATGAACAGCGGCAGAAGCTGCTGGAGGCAGTGGCGCTCACCGAGCGGTACGAACTGCTCTGCACGATCCTTGCCAATGAAGTGGAGATCATGGAGATTCGCCTGGAACTGCAGAGCAGGATCAAAGAGCGGATCGACAAGAACCAGAAGGAATATATTTTAAGAGAACAGCTCAGACTGATCAGGGAAGAGCTTGGAGAGGACAACGTTCAGTCGGAGATCGAGGGCTACAGGAAAGCGGCTGCTGCACTGAAGGCATCCAAAGAAGTGAAGGAAAAGATCAATGAGGAAATCCGCCGCTTTGAAAATGTGGGAGGAAATCCATCGGAAGGAGCGGTAATCCGCGGATATATCGAGACGCTGCTTGGCCTTCCGTGGGACAAGACTTCAAGAGACAATCAGAATCTTGCGAAAGCGCGGGAGATCCTGGAGGCGGATCATTACGGTCTGACGAAAGTAAAAGAAAGGATCCTGGAATATCTGGCTGTACGTACGCTGACGAAAAAAGGCGACAGCCCGATCCTTTGCCTGGTCGGCCCTCCGGGAACCGGAAAAACATCCATCGCCCGCTCTGTGGCGAAAGCCTTGAACAAAAAATACGTCCGCATTTCTCTGGGAGGCGTGCGGGATGAAGCGGAGATCCGCGGTCATAGAAGAACCTATGTGGGAGCGATGCCGGGACGGATCGTTCAGAGTCTGCACCAGGCGGGAGTAAAAAATCCTCTGATGCTTCTGGATGAGATCGATAAGGTCAGCTCCGATTACAAAGGGGACACCGCGTCTGCGCTTCTGGAGGTTCTGGATTCCGAGCAAAACAACAAATTTACCGACCACTACGTGGAGATTCCGGTGGATCTGTCGGAAGTGCTGTTTATCGCAACCGCCAACGATGTACAGACGATCCCGCGGCCTTTGCTGGACCGTATGGAACTGATCGAGATCACCAGCTATACGGAGAATGAAAAACAGCATATCGGCCGTGAACATCTGATCCCGAAACAGATGAAAAACAACGGAATCAAGGAATCACAGCTGACGATCACCGACGAAGCTCTGGAAGAGATCATCAGCGGATACACCAAAGAAGCCGGCGTCCGTTCCCTGGAGCGCCAGATCGGACGCATCTGCCGCAGGACGGCACGGAAGCTTCTGGAAGAGAAACAGGACCATGTGGAAGTGACAAAGGATAATCTGGAAGAATTTCTGGACCGCCGCCGCTTCGATTATGTGAAGAAAAACGATAAGCCGGAGGTTGGAATTGTCCGCGGCCTGGCATGGACTTCTGTGGGAGGAGATACCCTCCAGATTGAAGTCAATGTGATGCCGGGAACAGGAGATTTTATGCTGACCGGTCAGCTCGGAGATGTGATGAAAGAATCTGCCCAGGCGGGAATCAGTTATATCCGCTCCATTGCCGGGGAATATCAGATTGAAGAGAACTTTTTTGAGAAACACGATATACATATCCATATACCGGAGGGCGCCGTTCCGAAGGACGGTCCGTCTGCGGGAATCACGATGGCGACCGCGATGATCTCAGCAATCCTCAATGTGCCGGTGCGGGCAGATCTGGCAATGACCGGGGAGATTACTCTGCGCGGCAGGGTACTGCCCATCGGAGGTCTGAAAGAAAAACTGCTGGCTGCGAAAAAGGCGGGGATCACGACGGTTCTGGTGCCGGAAAAAAACCGGCTGGATGTGGATGAAATGGATCATGAGATTACAGACGGACTTACCATCTGTTTCGTGAACAACATGAAAGAGGTTCTTGACCGGGCGCTTCTGAAGGAAGAAGAGTGAACAGGGGTAAAAAAATATGGTATTAAGAAAGGTAGAACTGCAGTATGTCTGCGGAATCACCAGCAAACTGCCGGATACCGGCCAGCCGGAAGTGGCCTTTGCGGGAAAATCGAATGTGGGGAAATCCTCCCTGATCAATGCGCTGATGAACCGTAAGGCGCTGGCACGCACCAGCGCCCAGCCTGGCAAGACGCAGACGATCAATTACTATCATATCAACGACGATCTGTATCTGGTGGATCTTCCCGGGTACGGTTACGCGAAGGTTTCTGAGGAGATCAAGGCGAAATGGGGAAAGATGATTGAGAATTATCTCCATACCTCCCCAACCCTTCGGGCAGTCTTTCTGCTGATCGATATCCGCCATGCGCCGTCCGCCAACGATGTGGTCATGTATGACTGGGTAATCCGCAATGGATTTCAGCCGATCATCATTGCCACAAAGCTGGACAAGATCAAGCGGAGCCAGGTGGCGAAGCAGGTGAAGCTTCTGAAGACAACCCTGAACGTGGTACCCGGCACACCGGTGATCCCGTTTTCCGCACAGACGAAGCAGGGACGGGAAGAAATCTGGAAACTGATCGAACAATTTATCTCTATGCCGGCGGAAGAAACGCCGGAACAGGAGTAAGGATATGGGAATTATAAGAGCTGCAAAGCTGGGCTTTGATTATTTCAGATATGAAGAGGAAGGCGCGGAGCCGGAGGCGACCAGGGCGATCGATGATGTGAACCTGGACATCCAGGCAGGGCAGTTTATCGCGGTGCTCGGACATAACGGCAGCGGAAAATCCACACTGGCAAAACATATCAACGGTCTGCTGGTGCCGACGGAAGGAACGCTGTGGGTGGATAACATGGATACTTCCGAGGAAGAAGACATCTGGAAGATCCGCCAGAAAGCCGGGATGGTCTTCCAGAATCCGGACAACCAGATCATCGGAAGCGTCGTGGAGGAGGATGTCGGATTCGGTCCGGAGAACATCGGAATCCCGACAGAGGAAATCTGGAAGCGGGTGGACGAAAGCCTTCAGGCGACGGGAATGGTAGCCTACCGCCACCACTCGCCCAATAAACTGTCCGGCGGACAGAAGCAGAGGGTCGCGATCGCCGGAGTGATGGCGATGCGCCCGGAATGTATCGTACTGGACGAACCGACGGCGATGCTGGATCCCAACGGCAGAAAAGAAGTTCTGAAAGCTGTCCGGGAACTGAACGAAAAAGAAGGAGTCACGGTCATTCTGATCACTCATTATATGGAAGAGGTGGTCTTTGCGGATCACGTCTTTGTGATGGATCAGGGACGCGTGGTGATGCAGGGAACTCCAAGAGAAGTATTTTCCCGCGTGGAAGAATTAAAGGCGCTTCGGCTGGATGTGCCGCAGGTGACGCTTCTCGCCCATGAGCTGAAGCAGGCGGGCGTGGAGATTCCGGACGGGATATTGACGATAGAGGAATTGGTGGACGCATTATGTCAGTAGAATTAAAAGATGTGACTTATACCTACAGCCCGGGAACCGCTTATGAGATGCATGCCCTGGAACATGTGTCGATGGAAATCCAGGACGGTCAGTTTGTCGGAGTGATCGGTCATACCGGCAGCGGAAAGTCCACGCTGGTACAGCATTTCAACGGGCTGATCCGGCCGACCTCGGGACACGTTTATTACAACGGGGAGGATATCTGGCAGGAAGGCTACAACCTCCGGGAACTGCGCAGTCATGTGGGATTGGTGTTTCAGTATCCGGAACATCAGCTGTTTGAGACAGACGTTCTTACCGACGTCTGTTTCGGACCAAAGAATCAGGGACTTTCTCCGGAAGAATGTAAGGAGCGCGCGAAAGAGGCTCTGCAGCATGTAGGGCTGGATGAAAGCTATTATGAAAAATCTCCTTTTGAGCTGTCCGGAGGACAGAAACGCAGGGTGGCGATCGCGGGAGTCCTGGCGATGAATCCTTCCTTTCTGATTCTGGATGAGCCGACGGCTGGTCTGGACCCGAAGGGCAGAGATGAGATTCTGGATCAGCTGGCGCTGCTGCATGAAACCAGAGGGATCTCCATTATGCTGGTTTCCCACAGTATGGAAGATATCGCCAGATATGTGGAGCGGATCATCGTGATGAACAAAGGCCATGTGGCGTTCGACGATACGCCGAAAGAGGTATTCTCCCACTATAAAGAACTGGAAGAGATGGGACTTGCTGCGCCGCAGATGACCTACATTATGCATGCGCTGAAGGAAAGAGGAATGGATGTGGACGTCACGGCAACCACCGTGGAGGAAGCAAGAGATTCCATTCTGAAAGCGTTGAAAAAGAGAAAGGCATAAAGAACCATGTTACGAGATATCACAATAGGACAGTACTATCCGGCGGATTCCGTTCTTCACCGTATGGATCCGAGGGTAAAATTTATAGGGACGCTGGCGTATATCATCTCTCTGTTTCTGTTTCATAGCTGGGGATATGTGCTGGGAACCGTGTTTCTGATCAGTATGATCGTACTCTCCAAAGTCCCCTTCAAATTTATGGTCAGAGGTCTGAAATCCATCGTGGTTCTTCTGATGATCACGCTGGTGTTCAATATTCTGTTTACGCCGGGTGAAGCGGTCGTGACGATCTGGAAGATCCATATCACCAAGGAAGGACTGATCCTGGCGGCGCGTATGGGAATCCGTCTGATCTTTCTGATCATCGGAGCTTCTATCATGACGTTGACCACCACACCGAATCAGCTGACAGACGGACTGGAAAGCCTGCTGGGGCCGTTGAAGAAGATCCATGTGCCGGTACACGAAGTGGCAATGATGATGTCCATTGCGCTCCGGTTTATCCCCATCCTTCTGGAGGAGACGGACAAGATCATGAAGGCGCAGATGGCGAGGGGAGCAGATTTTGAGAGTGGAAACCTGATCCAGAAAGTGAAAAATATGATACCGCTGCTGGTGCCGCTGTTCATTTCCGCTTTCCGCCGTGCCAACGACCTGGCGCTGGCAATGGAAGCCCGCTGCTATCACGGCGGCGATGGACGGACACAGATGAAACCGCTCCGTTATCAGAAGAGAGATTATGCGGCATATGCCGTTCTGGCGGTGTATTTTGGAATCAGCATCCTGTGTGCGGTATTCGGCTTTTGATGCACGAAAAGCCATGGAAACAGTCGGAAAAGGAAAAAGAATGAGACGTATAAAACTGATCGTTGCATACGATGGAACCAATTACTGCGGCTGGCAGGTACAGCCCAACGGGCTTTCCGTGCAGGAAGTGCTGAACCGTGCCCTGAGCGACCTGTTCGGCGTACCGGTCACTACAATCGGAGCGAGCCGTACAGACGCGGGCGTGCATGCCCTGGGAAATGTGGCGGTTTTTGACACGGAAGCGCGGATGCCGGCGGAGCGGGTAGCTTTCGCTCTGAACACCCGTCTTCCGGAAGATATCCGGATCCAGGGGTCTGAAGAAGTGCCGCCGGAGTTTCATCCCAGATTTACCCAGACCATAAAGACTTATGAATACCGGATCCTGAACCGGACATTTGCAGACCCGTGCCGCCGGCTCAATTCTACTTTCTGGTATGGAAAGCTGGATACGGATGCGATGCAGAAAGCAGCGGCATATTTGGAAGGAACTCATGATTTCAAAAGTCTTGCCACCGCGAATCCTGCGGTCACGGATACCGTCCGCACCATCTATAAAACCCGCTTGTGGAAAGAAGAGGATATGATCCACTTCCAGATTACCGGAAACGGGTTTCTTTACAACATGGTTCGGATCATCGTCGGAACTCTGATGGAGATCGGCAAAGGAACCTGGCCTCCGGAACAGATGCAGACGATCCTGGAGGCAAAAGACCGGTCCCAGGCAGGTCCTACCGCACGCCCGGAGGGACTGACACTCCTTAAAATCGAATACCCTGAGTGGGAAAGATGAAATTTGTAACCGTTCAGCTAGCTGAACGGTTACGGCATCCGCCCATGAAAAATCGCTTCGCGATGGCGCGGATGCCCACAGGCACTACGTTTTCATACGGTCTGCGCAGTAAATGCGCAGACCTGGTTGAATACTTACTGAAATTTGACAAAATGCGGAAAAAACAGTTGACATTGATAATTCTGTATAATATAATATCTCAATGTGACATAGTATGAAAACGCCGAGACCATTAGCCCCGGTGAGGCGGTTTTTCTAATATATGCAACAAATAAGTGAAAATTAACAGGAGGTTATATCCATGAACACCTTTATGGCAAATCCAGATAAGATTGAAAGAAAATGGTATGTAGTAGATGCAGATGGATGTACATTGGGACGTCTGGCATCTGAAGTAGCAAGCGTACTGCGCGGAAAAAACAAACCGCAGTATACTCCGAACGTAGACACCGGAGATTATGTAATCGTAATCAACGCTGACAAGATCAACGTAACAGGCAAGAAGCTGGATCAGAAGATCTACTACAGACATTCCGAATATGTTGGTGGTATGAAAGAGACAACTCTTCGTGAGATGATGGCGAAAAAGCCGGAGAAGGTAGTTGAACTTGCAGTAAAAGGCATGCTTCCAAAAGGACCTCTGGGAAGACAGATGTACACCAAACTTCATGTATACGCTGGTGCAGAGCATCCGCACGCAGCTCAGAAGCCTGAAGTATTAACATTTTAATAGGGAGGTAAAAAACATTGGCTAGCGCAAAATTCTACGGAACCGGAAGAAGAAAAAAATCTATCGCAAGAGTATACCTTGTACCGGGTACAGGTAATATCACAATCAATAAAAGAGATATCGACGAGTATCTGGGTCTGGAGACCTTAAAGGTAATCGTTCGTCAGCCTCTGGTAGCTACAGAGACAAGTGATAAATTTGACGTAATCGTAAACGTACACGGCGGCGGTTACACAGGACAGGCTGGTGCAATCCGTCACGGAATCGCACGTGCACTGCTTCAGGCAGACGCTGACTACAGACCAGTTCTGAAGAAAGCAGGATACCTGACTCGTGATCCGAGAATGAAAGAGAGAAAGAAATACGGCCTCAAGGCCGCTCGTCGTGCTCCGCAGTTCAGCAAGCGATAATTTTAGTTCAAAACAGCTCAAAAACCCCGAAACCATGCGGTTTTCGGGGTTTTTCCTTTTCAGATTGTTTGCCCTGTTTTGGCATAGTCTGACCCGTTTTGAACCATTTTTTATGGGTTAAATTAAGGACAACCACCCCCAAAACAGGGGCTAATGGGTTAAATCATAGGACAACTTTTTTGCCCCAGCCCTCTCCCAAGAGGTCATTTTTGCTTTTTTGTCCCTCTGAAATTTTATGCAAAATCGGTTTGGCAGAGTTTGACCCAATCTGAACAAATGAATATGATTTTATTGCGAAAGCGTTCAGCGTTCCAGCTGGGCGCTTTTTGCATTTCCGGGGACCGACGTTCCGGGATCAGAAAAAGCCGTCACTCTTTTTTTCAAGAAAGTAGTGGCGGCTTTTTCTATTTCCAGAACCAAACACGACAAACAGAAACGAGGTGAAATATGATGAACCCACAAATCATTGCCGTCGCCAACCAGAAGGGCGGCGTCGGCAAGACGACCACCTGCGCCAACTTAGGCATCGGGCTGGCGCAGGCCGGAAAGAAGGTGCTGCTGGTGGATGCTGACCCCCAGGCCAGCCTGACCATCAGCCTGGGCAACCCCCAACCGGACAAGCTGCCCTTCACCCTCTCGGACGCGATGGGCCGCATCCTCATGGACGAGCCGCTGCGCCCCGGCGAGGGCATCCTGCACCACCTGGAGGGCGTGGACCTCATGCCCGCCGACATCCAGCTCTCCGGCATGGAGGTATCCCTGGTGAATGCCATGAGCCGGGAGACCATCCTGCGGCAATATCTGGACATTGTGAAGGGACAGTATTCCCATATCCTGATCGACTGCCAGCCCTCCCTGGGGATGCTCACGGTCAACGCTTTGGCCGCTGCGGGCAGGATCATAGTCCCCGTCCAGGCGGAGTACCTGCCCGCCAAGGGCCTGGAACAGCTGCTGTCCACCATCAACAAGGTCAAATGGCAGTTGAACCCCAAGCTCCAGATTGACGGCATCCTGCTGACGATGGTGGACAATCGCACCAACTTTGCCAAAGAGATCGCCGCCCTGCTGCGGGAGACCTACGGCAGCAAAATCAAGGTGTTCGGCACCGAGATACCCCATTCGGTCCGGGCAAAGGAGATCAGCGCCGAGGGGAAAAGCATTTTTGCTCATGACCCCGGCGGCAAGGTGGCGGAAGCCTATAAAAATCTGACGCGGGAGGTGATAAAACTTGAAAAGCAGCGCGAAAAAAGTAGAGCTGGCCTCAGTCGATGACCTGTTCTCCACCGAGGAAAGCCGCGCCGATGCCCAGCGGGAGAAGGTTCTGGAAATCCCTTTGTCCGAGCTGCACCCGTTCAAGGACCACCCCTTCAAGGTCAAGGACGACGAGGCCATGATGGAGACCGCCGACAGCATCCGGCAGTACGGCGTGCTGGTCCCGGCCATTGCCCGCCCGGACCCGAACGGCGGCTATGAGCTGGTAGCCGGGCACCGGCGTCACCGGGCCAGCGAGCTGGCGGGCAAGGATACCATGCCGGTCATTGTCCGGGACCTGGACGACGATCAGACCACCATCATCATGGTTGACAGCAATTTGCAGCGAGAAAGCCTGCTCCCCAGCGAGCGAGCTTTTGCTTATAAGATGAAGCTGGAAGCCATCAAGCACCAGGGGGAGCGTTCGGATTTAACTTCTCGCCAAGTTGGCGAGAAGTCGCAGACTTCGATTTCCCTTGTTGCAGATCAGGCAGGAGAAAGTCAGCGACAGGTTCAGCGTTACATCCGCCTCACCGAGCTGATTCCCGAACTGCTGGACATGGTGGATGAGAAGAAAATCGCCTTCAACCCGGCCTATGAGCTGTCCTTCCTCAAAAAAGAGGAACAGGTGGATTTGCTGGACGCGATGGACAGCGAACAGGCCACACCGTCGCTCTCCCAGGCCCAGCGGCTGAAAAAGTACAGCCAGGAGGGCCACCTGACCCTCGACATGATGCGGGTCATAATGGGCGAGGAAAAGAAAAGCGACCTGGACAAGATCACCTTCACCAGTGACACCCTGCGCAAATATTTCCCCCGGAGCTACACGCCCCAGCGGATGCAGGAGACCATCATCAAGCTGCTGGAACAGTGGCAGCGCAAGCGCAAGCAACAGCATGAACGCTGAGAGAGGAGTTGCCTATGAGGGATATTTCAGCCCGCGAGCTGAAAGGACATAATATTTTGGCTGTGGAGCGGTTTCGGGACAATACCCGCTGGATGATCGAATTTTCCGTCCTGCGTTCCGGCTCCTACGGCAGCCCCGGCGATGAAATGCGGCTGTTTCTCACCGAGGACGGCTATCAGGCCGCCTTACTCAGCCAGCAGCGCCGGGACATCAAAATCAAGCGCCATGCCCACGTTGTCGAGGGGCACATCATAGACTTCAAGCCGAAGAGAAAGCGCCGCCACCCGTAAACCCACCACTTGCCAAGAAAGGAATGAATTATGTGTACCGTTACACAAAAATGCGCAACGTGGCGGGCCTCTCCACCACGGACGCGCAGAAATCTTCGGATATGTTCGCCAAGTGCCGCTACATGGACGAGATCACCGGCAGCCGGGGCGCTATTTTTGCCACTGGCACGCCTGTCAGCAACTCCATGACCGAGCTTTACACCATGCAGCGGTATCTCCAATATGACCGCCTGCAAGAGCTGGGCATGGCTCATTTTGACTGCTGGGCATCCCGCTTCGGCGAGACTGTGACGGCGCTGGAGCTGGCCCCGGAGGGCACCGGCTACCGGGCAAGAACAAGATTCAGCAAGTTTTTCAACCTGCCGGAGCTGATGAACCTGTTCAAAGAGGTGGCCGACATCAAGACCGCCGATCAGCTGCACCTGCCCACCCCGCAGGTGGAGTACCACAACATCGTGGCTCAGCCCACCGAGCAGCAGCAGGAAATGGTGAAGGCGCTTTCGGAACGCGCTTCCCTGGTACACAGCGGTACGGTGGACCCGTCCCAGGACAATATGCTCAAGATCACCAGCGACGGGCGCAAGCTGGGGCTGGACCAGCGGATCATCAACCAGCTGCTGCCGGATGAGCCGGGCACCAAGGTCAATCAGTGCGTGAACAACATCATGCAGATCTGGCGGGATGGCGAGGCTGACAAGCTGACCCAGCTGGTGTTCTGCGACATTTCCACGCCCCAGGCCCGGCCCGCCAAAAAGGTGCCAAGGAGCTGGACAACCCGACCCTCCACGCTTTGGAGGACGCGGTGCCGCTGGACGAGCCGGAACCGGCTTTTACCGTGTACGAGGACATCCGGCAAAAGCTCATCGCCCAGGGTGTGCCCGCTGAGCAGATTGCCTTTATCCATGAGGCCAACACCGAGGTGCGCAAAAAGGAGCTGTTCTCCAAGGTCCGCACCGGCCAGGTGCGCGTCCTGCTGGGCAGCACGGCCAAAATGGGCGCGGGCACCAACGTGCAGGACCGCCTGGTGGCGCTGCATGACCTGGACTGCCCGTGGCGGCCCGGCGATGTAGGACGGATTTTGCGGACATTCAAAATAAAAAAGAATGTGGAGGTAACATACAATGGCAAAATCATTATTTGAGGAACTGGGCGGAAGATACGAAAGACAAGAGGATTATCTAATTCCATGTATGACTTTACCCGCCGAAGAAGAACAGCCGATAGGCATATGGGGACAGCGGCATTTAGATTATCTGAAGCAATACCGCAAAGTTACATACACCAATTTTCTCACAAGCGGCAGGCTCAACGCCTATCTTGCCGACATCGACAGACAGGCGCAGGAACGCTTTGAACGGCTCATAGAGGGCATGAAACAGGCACAGGGCATAACGGAACAGCTAAAGGCAGAAAACGCCTTAGAATGGACAGGATACCTCAATAACATAAGGGCTTGTGCGAGGGAGATTGTGGAAAAGGAAATTATTTTTGCATAAACAGATGATTAGTGGCAGGGGAAATCCTGCCGCTTTTTCTGCTTTAGTTTGTCAGCTTGACAAATAAAGGGTTAAGGAATATAATTAGATTCAGTATTATACAAGGAGTTAATAAATATGCGGCAAGGTATTCTTAAATAAACTGTCAATTTGATAGTGGGAACAAAAAGTAGCAGTCCCGTTTCACTTTTAATATGGGGCTTAGTTTTTTGTACCCAGTTTAAGAATACTTTTATCATGTAATTTTATATGCCCGAAAACATATAAGTGTTTTGGGGCTATTGGAGTTATTTACCCAGTGATAGGAGTATTTATCACTGGGTATTTTTATGCCCTTTTTTGGGTGTTGATAGGAGGAAAATCACATGAAAATAATTAACTTAGGCATTCTGGCTCACGTTGACGCAGGAAAGACAACATTAACGGAGAGTTTATTGTATACCAGTGGTGCAATTGCAGAACTAGGGAGCGTAGATAAAGGCACAACAAGGACAGATACAATGAATTTGGAGCGTCAAAGGGGAATCACTATCCAGACAGCAGTGACATCTTTTCAGTGGGAGGATGTAAAAGTCAACATTATAGATACGCCAGGCCATATGGATTTTTTGGCGGAAGTATACCGTTCTTTATCCGTATTAGACGGAGCAGTATTATTAGTTTCTGCAAAGGATGGCATACAGGCACAGACCCGTATACTGTTTCATGCACTACAGACAATGAAGATTCCGACAATTTTTTTCATCAATAAAATTGACCAAGAGGGGATTGATTTGCCAATGGTATATCGGGAAATGAAAGCAAAGCTTTCTTCGGAAATTATAGTGAAGCAAAAGGTTGGGCAGCATCCCCATGTAAATGTAACGGACAATGATGATATGGAACAGTGGGATGCGGTAATTATGGGAAACGATGAACTATTAGAGAAATATATGTCAGGAAAACCGTTTAAAATGTCAGAACTGGAACAGGAAGAAAACAGGAGATTCCAAAACGGAACGTTATTTCCCGTTTATCACGGAAGCGCTAAAAACAATCTGGGGATTCGGCAGCTTATAGAAGTAATTGCCAGTAAGTTTTATTCATCAACGCCTGAAGGTCAATCTGAACTATGCGGGCAGGTTTTTAAGATTGAATATTCAGAGAAAAGGCGGCGTTTTGTTTATGTGCGTATATATAGCGGAACATTGCATTTGAGGGATGTTATTAGAATATCTGAAAAAGAGAAAATAAAAATCACAGAGATGTGTGTTCCGACAAACGGTGAATTATATTCATCCGATACAGCCTGCTCTGGTGATATTGTAATTTTACCAAATGATGTTTTGCAGCTAAACAGTATTTTGGGGAACGGAATGCTGTTGCCGCAGAGAAAATTTATTGAAAATCCTCTCCCTATGCTCCAAACAACGATTGCAGTAAAGAAATCTGAACAGCGGGAAATATTGCTTGGGGCACTTACAGAAATTTCAGATGGCGACCCTCTTTTAAAATATTATGTGGATACTACAACGCATGAGATTATACTTTCTTTTTTGGGGAATGTGCAGATGGAAGTCATTTGTGCCATCCTTGAGGAAAAATATCATGTGGAGGCAGAAATAAAAGAGCCTACTGTTATATATATGGAAAGACCACTTAGAAAAGCAGAATATACCATCCACATAGAAGTCCCGCCAAATCCTTTCTGGGCTTCTGTCGGGTTGTCCATAGAGCCGCTCCCTATTGGAAGCGGAGTGCAGTATGAAAGCAGAGTTTCACTTGGATATTTAAACCAATCGTTCCAAAATGCGGTTATGGAGGGGGTTCTTTATGGCTGCGAGCAGGGGTTGTATGGATGGAAAGTGACAGACTGTAAAATCTGTTTTGAATATGGATTGTATTATAGCCCTGTAAGTACCCCCGCAGACTTTCGGCTGCTTTCCCCTATCGTATTGGAGCAGGCTTTAAAAAAAGCAGGGACAGAACTATTAGAGCCATATCTCCACTTTGAAATTTATGCACCGCAGGAATATCTCTCACGGGCGTATCATGATGCTCCAAGGTATTGTGCAGATATTGTAAGTACTCAGATAAAGAATGACGAGGTCATTCTGAAAGGAGAAATCCCTGCCAGATGTATTCAAGAATACAGGAACGATTTAACTTATTTCACGAATGGGCAGGGAGTCTGCTTGACAGAGTTAAAAGGATACCAGCCAGCTATTGGTAAATTTATTTGCCAACCCCGCCGCCCGAATAGCCGTATAGATAAGGTTCGGCATATGTTCCACAAGTTAGCTTAACAGCTTGCAAAAGTCATATAAAATGAGATTTGAAAGGATTAGAGACTAATTATGATGAAATGCGAATGGATATTGTGTCCTGTTTGTGGGAGCAAAACCCGTAATAAAATTAGGAAGGACACTGTTTTGGAGAATTATCCTCTTTATTGTCCAAAATGCAGACAAGAAAGATTGATTAAAGTTGACAACTTGAAGATAACTGTCATCAAAGAGCCAGACGCTTAAGACGCAGAGCCGATGAAATTGTGGAACAATTCACGAATCATCGGCTCTTTTTGTTTCGTATTTGAAAGAACAAACTCACCAAATAAAAAAAACGATATTCGGGTGGGTTATTTTGTTATACCCTAAATTACCCTCTGAATTTGTTTTTTAATTTGGAGGGATTTTTTTATGTTCTTTTTTCGGGCGGTTATTTATCTGCTCATACGAAGTAAAATTTATCAATACATAGCATGTCAGAGAACGGCAGGAAACCAGTTAAAAAAATTTCTGCCAGTGCAGCGGTACTTCTCACCTTGAAAGTAGAAGTACAATCTCCATACAACAGAATTACTATTTCCTATAACCGTAAAGGTCACAGAGCCTTTGCGGTTTTTCTTTTGTCGATTTTTGTTGGAAAGTGCCGCAGGGCTGTTTCTTATATTAGGTGTCGTTCGCCGCCTCTCCATCTGGATTTTAGATTTCAAAAATTCAGATGGGAGGTACTTACGGTGAAGTATGCACCAAAAAAAGTATATATCAGAGAAAGCGGTGGCTATGTGGAATTATCTTACACGGACTTCTGCCGCCGCAGGCAAGCCGACCAGACCTATATGGACAAGCTGTTTATTCCCGTTCAGGGCTGTCTGCTTGAAGTCGTGAGGGAGCAATACACAGACTTCTATCGTGACAAGGAACGGTGGCGTTATCTGCAAAAATTAGATACAAAGAACAGCCTGCTATCTCTGGACGGGTTTACAGACAGCGAGGGGAATCCTCTGGACTTTATCGCTGATGAAGCGATGGACGTTGCGGAAATCGTTGTCAATGCGGTCATGGTGGACAGGCTGAAAGCTGCCCTGCCTTTGCTGTCGGATAGTGAACAGGAACTGATACAGGCAATCTTTTTTGACGGACTTTCCGAGCGTGAAGTCGGGGCGAGGTTAGGCATAACCCAGAGCGTTGTGAACAAACGCAAAGCCAAAATCCTAATAAAGCTAAGAAAGATAATAGAAAATTAAAATTTAAGGCGTTCAGCCCCCTTGTTTTTTCCTTTGGGAAGATGAGGGGGGCTTTTCTCTGCCCTCTCAATCAATTCTGATTGGAGGAAGTAAGAATGGCATACAACCACGGACGGGAGGACAGGAAATGGCGTATCTGGAAAGAAGCGGAGGAAAAGCTGCTGCGTGAGTGCGGCGTTGATGAAGCGACCATTGAGCAGATACGAATAGAGGACAGGGCAGACTTCAATTCCAACAGGCGGTTTTACCGATGGACGAATGACGTTGCGGAATACCTTGAGGATATGGCAGACAGGGAGCGGCAGGCGGAAGTGGGTACGGTTGCGGAGTTACTGGACGAGATTGAGAGCGAAAATCTCTATCAAGTATTAGTCACGGTGGACGGGCGTACCTTGAAAATCGTCCTGCTGAAAATGCAGGGGTATTCCACAAAGGAGATTGCCCCGCTTGTGCATTTGACGACTGGTGCCATCTATGCGAGGTTAGACCATCTGCGGAAGAAGCTGCGGAAAATTTTGTAAGCGTCTAATACATCCCATTATCCTGCGGGCTACTGGGTGGGGAGTGGAATCTCCCCGCTTATTTTTTGGCAGGAGGACAGAGGGATGGCATATAAGGCTAAGGCGTACACGCTTTGGGAGGAATCCACGGAAAGCGGCACAAGGTATTTTATCAGCTTTAAGGACGGGCAGGGCAAATCCCACGAGTTGGAAGTGTCGGAACAGTTCTTTATGGAGTTTCGGCAGATGGAGCGCAGGAACAGGAATCTTCTCCAATGGGACGAGCGGCACAGGGAGTTTAACGAGGTATGGGACGAAACCCTTTACAGACGGGCGTTGCGTGTGCCTAAGAGCCTTGATGAACGCATGATTGAGGAAGAACGGAATGAAACGCTCTGTAAGGCGGTTGGGAGCCTGCCAGAGATACAAAGGCGGCGTTTCCTGCTCTATTACGAGTATGGGTTCAATTTTTACCAAATCGCCGCTATGGAGCATTGCACCGCTTCGGCAATACAGAAATCTGTTGCGATTGCAAAGGAGAAAGTAAAGGCGGAAATGAGGAAGTATCTCCAACCGTGACCGACACCGCCCGAAAAAGAAATCTGTTTTTTATTTGTGTGGGATTGGCGGCATTACATACTCTCATTTTTTTCATGGGAGTAAATCTATTTTTAAGGAGGTCAACGCCTATGTGCAACGAAAACAAAGACACCGCCCGAAAGGAGGAAAGCCATGCAGAAGTTACAGACAGTCAACGCCGAAACGCTCCTTTATGAGCCGCTTGAGAAACCGTCCTTTGTGGTGGACAGCCTTATTCCGACAGGTTTATCGCTGTTCTGCGGCTCACAGAAGATAGGCAAGAGCTGGCTCATGCTGAAGCTATGCCTATGCGTGTCGCAGGGACTTCCCTTGTGGGATATGCCGACAATGGAGGGCGACGTGCTTTACCTCTGCCTTGAGGACACGTTCTGCCGCATACAGGACAGGCTGTTCCGATTGACGGACGAAGCGAGCAGGCGGCTTCACTTTGCCGTGGCAAGCTGCAAGCTGTCAGACGGTCTTATCGTGCAGTTGGAGGATTATCTGAAAGACTATCCAGACAGCAGGCTCATTGTGATTGACACTTTGCAGAAAGTCCGTACAGCTTCAAAAGACAATGCCTACGCAAGCGACTATGGGGACATCTCCCTAATCAAAGACTTTGCCGATAGGCATTCTCTGGCGGTAGTAGTCGTACACCATATCCGAAAGCAGAATGACAGCGATGTGTTCAACAAGGTGTCTGGGACGACAGGCTTAACGGGGAGTGCGGACGCTACCTTTGTTCTGGAAAAGGAGAAACGGGCATCCGATACCGCCAAGCTGTATGTGACAGGCAGGGATACGCCTTATCAGGAATACACGCTGCGTTTCCGTGATTGCAGTTGGGAACTTGTGGAGAGGAAAACACAGGAGCAGCTTGCGAAAGAAACGATACCAGACGTCCTTTTTCGGTTGGTGGATTTTATGAGGGATAAGGAAAAATGGGCAGGCACGGCAACGGAACTGTTAGCCGCAATGGGAGAAACGGAAACCATACCCACGGTGATTACGAAATGGCTAAATGAATACCGCACCACATTTTTAAGTGAGAACCATATCGCCTATCAGTACAGCCGCAAAAAACACGGCAGGCAGATTTCGCTTGCAAGGCAGGAGGGTGACAGCGGTGACGGTGGTGACAGCGATATTGGGATACCCCCTGTTACTGTCATTGAAGCTTAAAGCCGTGTAAAGCGGGCGGCTCTGCCCTGCGGGTGACAGCGGTGACGGCGGTGACAGTGATTTTAGGATACCCTGCCGCTGTCATCCCTACGGGAGAACACCCCGCAAACGCAAAGTGCAGGCGTGGGATTTACCCGCCCTTTTCGGCGTGTAAAACCACCCCTGCGGTCAGAAAAATCCTTCTGATTTTTCCGACTGCGTTTACAGGGTGTAACACACTACACTTTGCCCTGCAAAGTCGTGTGCCAGACGTTCCCTCTGGGCTCCCTTAAGGCAGAGCTGTCGCCCTGCTATCCTGCGCCTTGCGGCTTCGGATAAAAGAATGTCGGGGTGACGGTGACGGCTCATGCGAGGGGGTATCCCAATATCGCTGTCACCACTGTCACCGCTGTCACCCAAAGGGCAGTTACCCGCCGAAGAAAGGAAGATGATGGATTATGCCCTATGCAATCCTGCGTTTCCAGAAACGCAAAGCGGGCGGCGTTGCGGCTTGTGAACGCCACAACGAGCGGAAGAAAGAAGCCTACAAAAGCAATCCAGATATAGATATGGAACGCTCTAAAAATAACTATCACCTTGTAAAACCACCACGCTACACCTACAAGAAAGAGATTAACCGTATGGTAGCCGAAGCGGGGTGCAGGACAAGGAAAGACAGCGTGATGATGGTGGAAACGCTTATCACGGCTTCGCCAGAATTTATGAACCAGTTACCGCCCGAAGAACAGAAAGCGTATTTTACGATGGCTCTGGACTTCATTTCGGAGCGTGTCGGGGAGAAAAATATCCTCTCCGCAGTTGTCCATATGGATGAGAGAACACCGCACATGCACCTCTGTTTTGTGCCGATTACGCCAGACAATAAGTTGTCAGCAAAGTCTATTTTAGGCAACCAGAAATCATTATCCGAGTGGCAGACCGCCTACCATGAGCGGATGTCCTCACGGTGGAATCAGCTTGAACGGGGTCAGTCCTCAATGGAAACGAAACGGAAACACGTCCCCACATGGCTCTATAAATTGGGCGGCAGGCTTGATAAACAGTATGAGGAAATCGTGTCTGCCCTCTCCGACATCAACGCCTTTAACGCAGGGAAGAAGCGTGACAAGGCACTGGAACTGATTGCGGCATGGCTCCCAAACGTGGAGAAATTCTCTAAGGAAATCAGTAAGCAGAGTGCCTATATCGACAGACTAAAGGAGCAAATCGGGCAGGAATCAGATTATGCGGGGCGTATGCGTGATGAAAAGTACGAGCAGGAATTAAAGGTGCAGAAAGCGAATCAGAAGATATTTGAATTGCAGAGAACCAATGAGCAGATGGGGCGGCTATTAAAGAAAATCCCGCCAGACGTATTAGAAGAATTGCAGAAAACAGGAAGAAATAAATCAAGAGAAAGGTAAAAAGTGAATGAAGAAACAGGATTTTAAGGTGTTAAAGACCAAAGACTTGTACCCGTTTCCCGACAATCCGTTTCATGTGGCAGAGGATGAAACGCTGTCAGAGTTAGCGGAAAGCATCAAGGAATTTGGCATTGTCACGCCGATAATCACACGCCCGAAAGAGGACGGGGACGGCTATGAAGTGATTGCAGGACAGCGGCGTGTCCGTGCGTCTGAACTTGCAGGGATAAACACAATCCCCGCTTTTGTCCTGCCCTTAGACCGTGACCGAGCCATCATCACCCTTGTAGACAGCAATTTGCAGCGTGAAAATATCCTGCCGAGCGAGCGGGCGTTTGCCTACAAGATGAAATCCGAAGCCATGAAGCGGCAGGGTTTCCGCACGGATTTAACCTCGTCACAAGTTGTGACGAAGTTGCGGACGGACGACAAAGTGGCACAGGGCTTCGGCGTGGGCAGGATGACCGTGCAGCGTTTCATCCGCCTGACGGAACTGATACCGCCGATTTTGCAGATGGTGGACGAGGGGAAAATCGCCCTCACGCCTGCGGTGGAGCTGTCCTTTTTGAAGAAAGACGAGCAGGAAAACCTCTTTGCCACGATGGAGAGTGAAGAAGCAACACCCTCACTTTCACAGGCACAGCGGATGAAACAGTTAAGCCAGAGCGGGCGGCTTGACATGGATACGATATTTGCAATTATGACGGAGGAAAAGGGCAACCAGAAAGAAACCTTGAAAATCAACACAAGCAAGCTGAAAAAGTATTTTCCGAAGAACACAACGCCGAAGCAGATGGAGGAAACCATCATCCGACTTCTGGAACGTGAGTTGCAGAGAAAACGGGGCAGGGACAGCCGCTAATCTTCTTTTTTCGGGAAGTAAATGCAGGAATTTGGAACAGGAGAAAGACAGGATTTTAAGGAAAATGAGGTAAGGAATGAAAGAAATCCAGTATAAGATTGTAAAGGAAATCGCCGTATTGTCTGCGAGTGACAGCGGCTACACAAAGGAAATCAATCTTATCTCATGGAACGGGAGAGAGCCGAAATATGACATCCGCAGCTTTTCCCCGAACCGTGGGAAGTGCGGAAAGGGTATCACGTTGAACGCTGATGAAGCGGCGGCACTCCTTAAAGCATTACAGAAAGAATTAAACAGCGGGGATTGATGGTATCTGATTGACAGGGCGGGGCGTTTCCAGACGTTCTCTCGCCCTGTCTGGAAAGGAAGATTTAAGTATGGGCGAGGATAAGAAAGAAGATAAAAAGAGAAAGCGTGTCGTGCCGAAAGCACCAGTGCAGATGATAATCAGCCGTGAATATGTCGGCACACAGACAGTCACAGAAGCATTTATCCCGATTATCTCCGAGGATATTCGGAAGAAGATTGCCGAGGGCGACACCTTCGACAATGAGGGGCTGTCCGCTTAGAATGTACGCAATGGAACATGAAAACAGATAGGACAGATACGGAGGTTTTATTATATGGCAGGAATAAGAGCGAAAAATATGATTTATGATGTCGGCAATTACTGCCGTCTGTCAAAGGATGACGGGACGGACAATGAGAGTGCAAGCATCGCAACACAAAAATCCATCCTCACAGATTATGTAAAAAAGCAGGGATGGAATCTGGTAAAAACGTATGTGGACGACGGGTATTCTGGGACAAATTTTCAAAGACCAGCTTTTCAGGAAATGCTTAAGGACATTGAAAACGGTCTGATAAACTGCGTTATCACGAAAGATTTATCACGTCTGGGGAGGAACTATCTTGATTGTGGGTTATATCTGGAAGTCTTTTTCCCAGAGCATAACGTGAGGTATATAGCGGTCAATGACGGCGTGGATACGCTCAATAAATCAGCGATGGACATCACGCCTTTCCGCAACATCCTAAACGAAATGTATTCTGCCGATGTGTCGGTCAAGATAAAATCGGCGTACCGTGCGAGGTTTCAGCAGGGGAAATTCATGGGGACGACAGCACCATATGGATATGTCAAAGACCCTGCTGACCATAATCACCTATTGATTGATGATAAAGTTGCACACGTTGTAAGAGAAATATTTGACCTTGCGTTAGCGGGCAATGGAATCTCCAAAATCCGCAAGCACATCAACAAACAGCATATCTTACGCCCCGCCGCTTATGCGGTTACGCAGGGGGCAACAGGCTATGAGCGGCACTTTGAAGATAACGAGGAAAACCGTTATATTTGGAGCGAGAACAGTGTAAGGGGCATTTTAAGAAGCCCGATATATGCGGGAAACCTTGCAGGCTACAAGCGGATTGCCGCCAACATGAAAAGCAAGAAACGCCCCTCTAAGCTGCCTGAAGAATGGGAAGTGATACCAGACACCCACGAGGGGATAGTCACGCAGGAGGAATTTGACACCGTACAGCAGCTTATTACAAGCCGCAGATTACCAGAAAACAAGGGCGGCTTTGAGAACATCTTTGCAGGCGTTATCAAGTGTGCGGACTGCGGCTATGCTATGCGGGCTATGAGTGCCAACAGGAGGAAACGCCCCGACATCATCGACTGCGTGCAATATTCCTGCAATAATTATGGCAGATACGGTAATATCATGTGTACCGCACACAGCATTGAAGCGAGGGACTTGTTCAATGCTGTTCTTGCCGACATCAACCGATTTGCGGATATGGCGGTCAATGATGAAAAGGCGGTGAGGGCGATTGAAAAGCGGCTCACGGAAACAGACCAGAGCAGGGCAAAGGCACTGGAAAAGGAGCAGAGAAAGCTGAACAAACGCCTTGCGGAACTGGACAGGCTGTTTTCTTCCCTTTATGAAGATAAGGTGATGGAGCGTATTACGGAGCGGAATTTTGAGATGATGTCGGGGAAATACCAGAAAGAGCAGCTTGAAATTGAAGCAAGGCTGAAAGAGGTAACGGAAACGCTTAACGACAGCTATGAGAAGTCGCAGGGTGTCCGTGACTTCCTCTCCCTAATCCGCAACTTGGTGCTAGAATATAAATAGTGCAAGTCAAAATGAGAAAATTCCAAATAGACAATACATGATACAATAGAAGTATCGTACTGAAGGAGGATCTCATTATGGCAAAGCAACATGACAAACAGTTTAAATTGGATGC
>JACJJN010000001.1 GCA_016899975.1 Lacrimispora saccharolytica
TACAGCCGAATGAAAAAGGCAGATGCCTGTACCATCGTCTCGGCGCTTAAAGTGCTGGCAGAGCATGGATGTATGAACTAATTCCTTCCGTGATGGGGCGGATAGATCCGCCCCATCAAAGGAAACATTCCATGACAGATATCCTGGTAATCTCATGTCAGCATGACAGAGCGAGATCATGACAGCCCAGGAGAGCATTAACAGCCACGGGTGGTAATACGCTCTCCATACTTGTTCAAAAAAATGAAGCCGCTTTCTTGCTGTTTTTCATCCAACCAAGAAAGAGCTTCATTTTGCAATTCTTTGGGGATGTAAATTCTGCGTAATTTGCCACCTTTAGAGTATAGGTCAAGATGCCCAAGCTTAACGTGTTCAGCCTTGATTTGTATCAATTCGCTGACTCTGGCTCCGGTGGCAGCGAGGAAGCGGATCACGAAATACCAGAACATTTCATCATCATTTTTTAAGCAAGATTTGAAATATTTATAATCCGCTTCGCTGATCACATTTTCCAAAAATGTTTTCTGTTGCACACGGACAAAGGGCTGTTTCCATTTTTCCTTGCCGATACATTCCAAGTAACAATTTATGGCTCGCAATCTGAGATTAACCGTCTTGGGCTTGTAATTCTCGATCAGCCACACCTTGTACTCACGCAGCTTTTTCTGGGTGACATCATCGTACTGTTCTCCGTACTGTTTGATGGCAAACATATACGATGAAATCGTGTTTTCTGAGAGGCTTGTACCTTTCAAGTGTCTTTCAAATTTTTCTTTTTCTATCAGATTGCACCAATGGGGAAAATGAGAGGAAAAAGGCCAATTCTAATAATTGGTCTACAACACCACTTTTGACACAGAAGGTTCTCCCCGCACCGCTTTTTCTTAGAAGTGACACGGGTGTTTTTTGCACAATAGAAAAAGCACTGCGGAGCAACTTGAGGCGCTTATTGATACGCCATAAAGAAATCTCCCATTTTTCCCTCTGATGCAACTGGTAAATCTTACCTCGGACAGCATAGTTGATTACGGCCTTGCTATTGCCTTGCGGTAAACACAAATGGAAATGATCGCAGTAATCACCTCCGTGATCCAAAACGCATTCCAGACGCCAACCGCTCCGAAAAGTCTGCTGAGTAAAAACGCAGTCGGGATAATAACTACTACATACCGGCAAAGGGAAATCAGTAAAGAAGGGGTGCCTTTTCCAAGTCCCTCCAATGCGCCGGAAGAGGTAACAGAAACCGCCGAGACGATAAAACCGGCACCGATGATACGCAGGGCCGTTTCCCCGGCCCGAATCGTCGCCTCTGTGTGGGTAAACAGCCCCATCAACTGGCCTGGGATCAGTAGGCATATTACTGTTCCAAACACCATAATAATACCACTCATGCACAAAACGATCTGATAAATCTGGCTGACCCGTTTGTGCTCCCCCGCACCGTAGTTATAGCCGATCAGGGGGCGCATCCCCTGCACAATGCCATTCGCCGGAAGATAGATGAATGTCTGCAATTTGTAATAGATTCCCAAAACCAGAATATACACTTCGGAATATGCCGCTAAAATCCCATTGAGTGCCGAAATCAAAAGAGACGGAAGCGCAAGGTTCAGGGTTGCGGGAATGCCGATAGAGTACAATTTTATTACCATCTTTTTGCTGGGCAGAATGTACTGCTTGCGGATGTGGACGCGAATTGGCCGCAAAAGATAGACCACAAGATAAATCGCCAGCGTCAGAGCCTGCCCGATGCCGGTTGCCAGTGCAGCGCCTTCGATCCCCATTTCCGGGAATGGGCCATAGCCAAAAATCAGAACGGGGTCTAAGACGATGTTTGTGATGCACCCACACATCAGGCTGATCATGGTTGTTTTCATGCTTCCTACTGCCTGGAACAGTTTCTCAAATGCCATGCTGACGGTAACGATGAGTGTAAAAGCAAACGCAACGACAGAATAGCGGACGCCAAGTTCAATGACCGTTTCGGATGAAGTGAACATTCGTAAAAAAACCGGCATGATTGCGATACAGCAGACTGTCATAACAACGCCATGAATCACGGCAAGCACAAGTCCCTGCGTGGCGGCCTGATCCGCTTTTTCATGATCCCCAGCGCCCAAATGAAAGGCGATTACGGCGTTGATTCCAACGCCAAATCCAATTCCGACAGCATTGATAAAATTTTGAACCGGGTAAACCAGTGATAACGCCGTCATCGCTTCCTCGCTGATTTGCGCGACAAAAAAGCTGTCGACAATGTTGTAGAGAGAATTGACCAGCATGGATAACACCATCGGCAATGACATGGATAAAATCAGCGGTAATACCGGTTTCTCTTTCATAAAGGTATCGTTCATAATTCCTCCTTCGCAGAATACGTTATGATTTTTTACGGTGATACCAGGCCATCATTATGAGAGCAACAAGCAAGGTGCCAGTTTCCGCGACAGGGAATGCAAGCCAGATTCCGTTCAGATGGAACAATTTGTCCAGACACCATAAGGATGGAACAAGGAAAAGCAGTTGCCTGCATAATTGAATTGCGATGCTGGAACCTACTTTTTCTGTGGCCTGAAAATAGGTGGAAATCATAGTAGAAAGACCGCAAAACAGATAGCTTGTCGCCATAATCCGCATAGCGGATATTCCAAAGGAGCGCATGGCTTCCGATGCCGTAAACAATCCCAAAATCTGCGCCGGAAAAAGGATGACAGCCAACGTTCCCAGTATCATCATGCCGGTGACCAAAGCAGTTCCGTATCGGAAAGCGGAATGCAGCCGTCCGCTGCTCCCTGCGCCGTAGTTAAACCGCATGACTGGCAAACAACCCTGGATTAAGCCATTTACCGTCATAACAATCAACTGCTGCACCTTAAAATATGCACCGAAGAATGCAATCGCCGTATCAGAATACGCCACCAGAAACAGATTGACGAACGTCACCATAAACGAACTGAGGGCGTTCATAATAAAAGATGGCAGGCCAAAGGCAAAAATACGGCGGATCATCTGTTTCTGCAAGTGAAAGCCTTTGATTTTTATCTGCACTTTTTGCTTTTTGCCCAGCAGCAAAGCAAACGCCAAAATCATGGACAACAAATAGCCTGCAACAGTAGCCACCGCAGCACCGCGGATTCCCATAGCCGGGAAAATACCAATACCAAAAATCAGGATGGGATCGAATACAAAATTGACCACCACGCCCGCAATCTGAAACCACATGGGAGCAATCATGTTCCCGGTGGCCTGTATCATCTTCTGGATTGCGATATGCACCATATTGGGGATTTGCATGAACGAACATACGCCCATATAGGCAATGCTCAACTGATAGATTTCTTCATTATTGGTGAATGCCCGAAAGTAGGGTTTCATAATCAGGAATGACAGAAGGTTGAGCAAAGCACCTATTCCAAAGGCCAGTAACAATCCGTGTGTGACGGTGGTATTTGCTTCATCCTGCTTTTTCTGTCCAAGATACCCCGCAATCAGTACATTCACGCCGACACCAATCCAGATAGACGCCGCATTCATCAGTGTTGTAATCGGGAATGACAGAGAAACAGCCGTCAGCGCATTCTCACTCAGCCGCGCTACAAACGCGCTGTCTATCAGGTTATAGGAATATTGCAGGAACATGGAAATCAGCGGCGGTATCGACATTTGCCAGATAAGCTTTCCAACGGGAGCGACCGCCATTTTATTATTGGTCTGCATGCTTTCCCTCCTCTCCACAAATTGTCCGGCGCAAAAACATTGCGCCGGACAGCAGGACATTAAATCCGAACGATATAGTTTTGTTTGCGTGCTGCGGGTTGACCGGCTTCCTGGGCTGGATAACCCAATGCAATCGCCCCGACACCGCGCAAGGTTTCCGGCAACTTCCACTCCCGCAGGAGGGCTTTGCCCTTTTCGCAGTCAAAGATTTCCCGCTCCCGGTGTACCCATACGGTTCCCAGCCCAAGGGCATGGGCAGCGAGCATCATATTTTCAAGAACGCAGCTTCCGTCTTCCACAAAGGTGCTTGCGGAGCCATCTGCCAGAACTAAAATCACGACAGGCGCGCCATAATAGGGGTCTGCGTTGCTTCCCATTACTTCTGCATTTAGTTTTGCGATCTCCTGTCTATATTTGGGGTCTGTAATTGCAATAATGGTGGGGGATTGACGTCCGCCGCCGGTAGGCGCGTAAGTTCCCGCTTCCAGTACAGCGTCCAGCGCCTCGGAAGGGACAGGATCCGATTTATAAGCCCTTACACTGCGGCGCGTCTTGATCAGAGATAAAAAGTTGTTTTCCATAAAAAATCATCCTCCATTCTGCCAACACTTCCGAGATACGGGCAAAAAAAAAGCCACACGGCTATCACAAGATAGCTGTGTGGCAAAAAGATGACCGAATCCGGAAAAGTCCACTCAAATTTTACGATTATCATTATAGTGAAATCTCAGGAGTCTGTCAAGCATTAATTATTGTGATTACAGAATGGTAGTGGTGGCTATCTATTGTTTTTGATGTTATTTTACGGTGTATAAGCATTGTAAGCCGTGATGTAATCAATGCCTTTAGAGCGTAACCTTTACAATCTTGCCATCCGTCAAATTAAAGATCAGGTGACCGCCCCGGCAGACCTTGACGGACTCTACCAGCTCGTTCCACTTCTCATCAGTGTAGACGGGGGCTGGATCACCGCACTTTTGCAGCATCTTCTCAAAGGCCGCTTTACAGAATTATTTGTAGCAGTATACGTGGTGCGCATGATCACCCGATATACAAAAGAATTACCTACAGAAAGGAAGGGAGCCTATGAATAAGATCATTACGATTGGACGTGAATTTGGAAGCTTATTCCGTTAAGAGAGGACGAGGGTCTGTGAAGCTGTTTTGCGGCTTGACAGACCCTTTTTATACCCTTATCGCTATTTTGCGATTTTTCTTGTTATTATAAGGAAAATATGATATATTGTCGTTGAATATCGCAGGATATTTGGCTGTTCCCGTAAAATTTATGTAAAATTCCGGAAACTTTTCGGAAAACATCTTTTTTCGAACAGCCCAAAACGAGGGAAAAGGAGATTACAACTATGAGTCTTACCGTTTCGAATCTGTCCAAAAAGTATGGAAACAAGACCGTTCTCGATCACCTGAGCTTTGAGATGCCGGAACCCGGTGTCTATGCACTGCTGGGAACCAACGGCGCAGGCAAGACAACGACGATCCGTATGATGCTCGGAATGCTTGCGAAAGACAGCGGTGAAGTGCTGTGGAACGGAAAACAGCTGGACACCGCCACCTGCAATGTGGGCTATCTGGCGGAAGAGCGCGGACTGTATCCAAAATATACACTGATGGATCAACTGATGTACTTCGCCGGACTGCGCGGCGTCTCCAAGTCCGATGCGAAAAAAAGAATCCGCTACTGGGCGGAGCGCCTGCAGGTGGAGGAATACCTGTATCCCGGAAAAACAGCGGCTCCGGAAGCAGCGAAAGGACGTACCAAAACGAAGGCACAGAAACCAAAACTGGCGGATCAGCTTTCCAAAGGAAATCAGCAGAAAATCCAGTTTATGACGGCGCTGATCTCAGATCCGGAGCTTTTGATCCTGGATGAGCCTCTGTCCGGTCTTGACCCGGTCAATACGGATCTTTTCAAAGCCGTGATCCGTGAGGAGATCGCGAAGGGCAAATACCTGATCATGTCCAGCCATCAGATGGCGACCGTGGAAGAGTTCTGTACGGATATTACGATCCTTCACCGGTCCAGAGCGCTGCTTCAGGGAAATCTCAATGAGATCAAAAAGAGCCACGGCCGTGTCAATCTCCGTCTGAAAACAGAGCAGGATATCTCCGCCTACATACAGAAAGCCGGAATCACACAGCTTTCCGAAAAAGAATATGAGTACCAGCTGAAGGTGACGGGAGAGGATCAGGCGAATGCTCTTCTGGCGGATCTGATGAAGGACAGTGTTCGTGTGATTACCTTTGACCTTCGGGAACCGTCCCTGCACGAAATCTTCGTGTCAACGGTAGGAGGTGAGGCTCATGAAACAGAATAAAGGAGAACTGCAGGGCGTTGGAAAAGTTTTTCAGTTTACCCTGCTGCAGTTTGTGAAAAATAAAGCCAATACGATCACTTTGATCATCATGCTTGTCCTGACACTGTTTTCTGTTCCGGTGATGACGCTGTTTTCCGGCGGAGGAATGTCTGCGGGAGAAACCTGTGGGATTTCAAAGGTTTACTGGCAGGATCAAACCGGTTATTCGGTAAACCCAGCGGAAACGGCGCAGGAGAACGATTTTTACAGGGATACTGTGTTTGAGGAAGCAGATTTTTCCGCCGAAGATTTTGCGTCTTCCGCAGAGGACGGCTCCGTGTATGTACTCTTTTCCAGCGAGGAAGCAGCGTCCGGAACGGTGATCTCGATCCAGTGTCTTCCGGAGCAGGAGCCTTCCGAAAGCGATCTGTCCAGTCTGGAAACGCTGATGTCCCAGGCGCTGGAACAGGCAAAGCTGTCCGCACTTCAGATTTCGGAAGAGCAAACAGCCACGCTGTTCTCAGGACTGAGCAGCCAGGTGCAGACTATGGAAGAATATCAGGAAGGGGAGGGCGTCGACTGGGGTGTACAGTATGGGCTTCAGCTTGGATATTCCATAATCGTCATGATCATCAGCATTTTTGCGGTCACTTATATTGTGCGTGCCGTGGTGGAAGAGAAGGCTTCCAAGCTGGTGGAGATGCTGATGGTCAGCGTGCAGCCGCTGGCGCTGCTTGTAGGAAAGATCCTTGCCGCAATGGTATATATTTTCGGTTTTTTTGTACTGCTTCTTGCCGGAATCGGGATTTCCTGGGTGGTCAGCAGTCAGTTTATGGATGTTTCCGCAATCTCTGAAACAATGGCTGCGTCAGGATTTTCTATGGATCTTCTGCAGCTGAGTCCGGCAACTTTGGTGATCGTCCTGCTATCGCTGCTTTTAGGATACCTGACGTTCTCTATCCTGGCTGGACTTTCCGGAACCGGATGTTCCACGATGGAGGATGTTCAGGGAGCTTCCACCTTGTCTACAATGCTGATCTTTGTCGGATATTTCGCGGCGGTCATTGCCGGCAGCATCGGCGGAGATGTTTTGAATCTTTTTGTCAGCCTCTGTCCGGTGATCTCGGTGTTCTGTGCGCCGGTGCAGTATGTACTTGGAAATATCGGTTTTGGAATCCTACTGCTTTCCTGGCTGCTTCAGGCGGCAGTGATCGTTCTTCTTGCCGTGTTCAGCGCAAGGGTGTACCGGGCGCTTCTGATGTATCGCGGCAGCAGGCCGAACTTCCGCCAGATGTTTGCGATGGCGAAGGAACAGTCATCCGGAAAGGAGCAGAAATAAGATGAAAAACGAACTGAAAGGACTTGGAAAAATTTTTGCCTTTACCTTTGAACGGCAGGTAAAGAGCACCGGATATCTTGTGGGAACGATTGTCTTTGCCCTGCTCTGTTTTCTGCTTCCGGCCGGAATTATGGCGGCTGTGGAATATTTCGGAGGGGATTCCGATTCTGCAGTGGAAACAGCAGCTGTCAGTCCGGTACAAACCGTCTATGTGGCAGATGAAACAGACGGCGCGGCTGACTGGAATCTTCTGACACAGGCAGGATCTGAAACTTTCGGCGGAATCTCCTATGTCACATGCGGCAGTCTGGAAGAAGCCGACGCACAGGCGGGGCAGGAGGAGCACAGCCTGATCCTTCTTCTGGAAGAAGCGAAGAAGACCGCCCAGGAAAATGCACTGAGCCAGGCTTCCAACGGATCACAAAATGGCTATCAGATGCACCTTCTTCTCCCGGACAACACTTCGCTGTCGGAAGGAGACGCGGGAGATCTCGAATCGTTTCTGCAGGCAAATTTCCAGATCATCCTGCTTCAGAAATCCGGCATTGACCCGGCCGCAGCGGCGGAACTTCTTGTTCCAGCAACTACGGAGGTAACAACCGTTGGAGAGGAAGCGCTTTCAGAGACGGAAGCGGCGCTGGAAAGTATGCGGGAAGTACTGGGAATGCTTCTTCCGTATCTGAATATTATGATCCTGTATTTCCTGGTGCTGTTCTATGGTCAGGGAGTGGCAAACAACGTGATCATGGAAAAGACCTCCAAACTGATGGACACCTTTCTGGTTGCAGTGAAACCGACGGCGATGGTTTTTGGAAAGGTGCTTGCGGTCACTGCGGCGAGCATGCTGCAGTTTGTCATCGTCGCTGCCAGCCTGATCGGCGGTTTTGCAGCGGGAAGCGCATTGGTCCGCATGATCAACCCGGATTCCGACATGCTGCTTTTGCTGTTCTTTGATTCACTGAGTGAGTTCCAGGGAGTGCTGACTGTGCCGGGAATCCTGCTTGCTGTCGTGATGATGGTTTCCGGATTTTTCCTTTACTGTTCGCTGTCTGCCATCGGAGGTTCTGCGGCAGGGAAACCGGAAGATCTGTCATCCACGAATGTGGTATTTACCACGGTACTGATCGTCAGTTTTCTTGCAGCACTTTATGCGGGAGGTATCGGAAGTATGGATTCCGGAGCTTTTGCCAAGTGGCTGGATTTTGTTCCGTTTACCTCGATTCTGGTAACGCCAAGCCGGATCATGCTCGGAGAAGTTTCTCTGGGAATGGGATTTGTGTCCCTGCTTCTCGTGCTGATCGTCTCAGTGCTTTGCCTGCTTCTTGCAGGAAAGGTTTATCGGATGATGGCGCTCTATAAGGGCAATCCGCCGACACCGGCGAAGCTGATGAAAATGCTGAAAGAAAAATAACCGCTCCGCGTACGGAACGGCTGCTGGCTAAAAAAGCCGGCATGGCTTCATCGATTGATGTGCCATGTCGGCTTTTTGTAAATCATGGATGCAAAATTTAATGTTCATTTTTCAGATAAAAAACAGCCAGCTGGGTGCGGTCGCGAAGGCTGAGCTTGTCCAGGATCGCGCTCAGGTAGTTTCGCACCGTTCCTTCGCTCAGGTACAGGTTTTGAGCAATTTCTTTGTTGCTCATTCCCTGGGCGACCAGGGCAATGACTTCCAGCTCTCTGGGACCGATGTGGTAGGTTTCCCAGGGAAAACTTTTCTGCCCGGTCAGGAGATGAGGGAGTTTTGCGGTAATCTCGTTTCCATAGACCGTTTGCCCGGAGTACACAGCTTTCAGGGCGGGAATGATGCTGTTGTAGTCTTGTTTCAGCAGATAGCCCCTGGCGCCGAGTTTCAGGGCGCGGATGATGTATTCGTCATCCAGAAAGGTAGTCAGCAGGAGGATCTTCGCCTGGGGATCAAGGGCAAGGATCTCTGCCGACGCAGCCAGCCCGTCCATCTCTTCCATCCGGATATCCATCAGAAGGATGTCCGGACGGAGAGAATCGTAGAGAGTGACCGCCTCTTTTCCGTTCTTACCAGAACCGCAGACCTGAATCCCGCTGTCGGATTCCAGAATGGTTTTCAGAGCTGTAGTGATAAAAAAGTCGTCGTCGATGATCAAAACTCTCATAAGGTTCTCCTTTTCATGTCACCGTATTCCGGCGGCGCATGTTTTCTTTTCATTTACTTTTTTGGAATCGTGATAAAAATCCGAAAACCATTTTCTGCCTGAATATGGATCGAACCATTCAGCGCTTCCACCCGTTCTTTCATGTTGCTCAGGCCGATGCCGTGTGTCTCCGGCACCGCGCCGCCTGTTCCTACGCCGTTGTCCCGAATGATCAGCTGATACATACCCGGATGTTCCCGGAGGGTGATCCATGCCTGTTCGGCTTGACTGTGGGCGGCGATATTGGACAGTCCTTCTTTCAAAACAGCAATCATACAGTAGCGCACTTCCGGCGGAGGCGGACAGCTGATATCATATTCCAGGGATACGGGGCAGCTGTGAAAATCTGCCACAAGGTTTTCCGCGGTTTCTCTCAGATTGACGGCCTCATCGTGGAGATCGTGCACGCTTTCCCGGATGTTGTTCATGGCTGTGTTCAGCGTGTCCTCCATCTGAGAAAGCGGTTCTGCGGCGGAAGGCTCCCGGAAGACGGTTTTCATGGCTCCGGTCATCAGGATCGCCCGTGAGAGCATATGTCCCACATGATCATGAATTTCACGAGCGATGCGGTTTCGCTCTTTCAGTGTCGCCGCATAGATTTCATAGTTCTGTTTTTCAATCAGCGTTTTATTTTTCTCTTTCAGCAAAAGCGTATATTCAAAACTGTCGTCCCTGGCTTTCTTGTAAGTCTGCGAAAGCTCTTCGTAGGACGAACTGCGGAACCACAGAATTCCGCCCAAAACCATTCCCAGGAGAAGGTAATAAACGGTAAAGGCAGAAGAGCCGGAAACAGAATAGCAGAAGAGAAGCCCAGTCAGCAGTAAGACCCATAAATTCTTTCGGGACAGGAGTCCCGCAGACAGGTAATCATATGCCAGCAGGGGACAGAAAAGAATTCCCTGAGGGAAAAATATTGTCAACAAACCATAGCTTCCGAGAACGATCAGAGAAAAGCATTTCTGCCGGGAAAATTCGAGAATGCAGGAACATGCAGACGCAAGAAAGAAAAAACTCACAAACAACGCATCCGCCGGCATCAGAAGACAGATTCCAAGAGAATATAAGAGCAGCAGCGCCTTGTCGATCAGTCGGTTCACGGTTGCTTTCCCTCCTTTCTGCTGTTTTCCTCATTTTTTCATTATATCTTGGTGTCCAATAAAAGTAAAGTTTCTCTGTGGGATGTATGACATTTGTCATGGAAGTTCCTGACACCAGACACTGTGAAAAAAGAAAGAGATCTGATAGGATAGAATCAGACAGGCGCCCTGCTGACGGAATTGCAGCATGGATAAGAAAAGTCAAAAAAGAAAGGACGGAACGCAAATGTCTATGATAGAGATTCGAAATCTTGTAAAAAGATACAAAGATACGATTGCCCTGGACCACCTGAATCTGGATATTGAAGAAGGCGAGATTTTCGGACTCCTCGGTCCAAACGGTTCGGGAAAAACCACGGTGATCAACTGCCTGCTGGCTTTGCTGAAATTTGACAAAGGAAGCATTAAAATCTTCGGAGAGGAAATTCAGCCGGACAGCTATGAGATCAAGCGGCAGATTGGAATCGTCATGCAGAATGTCGCTGTTTTCAACGAATTGAATGTCTATGAAAACGTGGACTATTTCTGTGGACTTTATGTGCCGGACAGAAGGAAACGAAAACAGCTGGTGGAAGAGGCGATTGCCTTCACCGGACTGGAGGGCTACGAAAAGAAGCGGCCTCAAAAGCTGTCCGGAGGACTGCTTCGCCGTCTGAATATTGCCTGCGGCATCGCTCATCGTCCAAGACTGGTAATCCTGGATGAACCTACCGTAGCGGTAGACCCCCAGAGCCGCAACAAAATTCTGGAAGGGATCTGTCAGATGAATCGCCAGGGTTCCACCATTATCTACACCTCCCATTACATGGAAGAAGTGGAACAGATCTGCAGCCGGATCGCCATACTGGATAAAGGAAGATGCCTGGCGTTGGGCACAAAGGAAGATCTGAAGCATATGATCAAGACGGGAGAGAAGGTTCATCTGGAGGGCATCTGCCTGACGCCGGTCCAGCTGGAGACCATCCGCCGGATGCCGCAGGTTTATTCTGCTGTCTACGAAAATGAAACTCTGACACTTCGTTATGAGGGAAGCGGCAGCCATCTGCTCGGACTGCTCCACTATCTGGAAGAAGAGCATCTGACCTGCGGAAGCTGCTTTTCCGAGCTGCCCACACTGAACGATGTATTTCTTGAAATCACGGGAAAAGAACTCAGAGACTGAATGTGGAGGAATGCTTTATGTTTTTGATTATGAAACGGCAGATCCTGGTAAACATCCGGGAAAAATCCAATATTTTCTGGACCATGATCTTCCCGCTGATCCTTGCGACCTTATTTCATTTTACACTTGGAGAGATGCTGGATCAGAATGGAATGGAAACGATTTCGGCTGCCTATGTGACGCAATCCGCCGCCGAATCCGCAGAGAGTCCGTCTCACCAGGAAAAGGACAGTTTTCTTGAATACCTGGAAAGCTTTGACAATTCCTGGCTGAAGATCCTCCCTATGACAGAGAAGGAAGCGGAAAATGCACTGAAAAACGATGAAATTCTCGGCACTTTTTACGGTGGAGAAGAAAAGAGTCTGACCATCGGGGAGAACTCTACATACACCAGCATTCTCTCACAGATTCTGGAGATTTATGAAAAAAATGAAGTGTTGATCGCCCGGATTGCACAGGATCATCCGGAACACCTTTCCGATGCCGTCGCGGCGCTGGAAGACTATAAAACCTGCACGGAGACCGTGACCTTTGGCGGAACATCCATGGACAGTGTACAGAACTATTTCTTTGCCCTGATTGCGATGACCTGCCTTTACGGCAGCTTTATGGGAATGTACAACGCCGTTGGCGTTCAGGCAAACACATCCGTTCTCGGAGCACGGCTGACTGCAGGGTGTGTGAAACGGTATAAAAGCATTGCCGCCAGCCTTCTGTCTTCCTGGATGATCAGTTTTCTTGAGGTTTTGATTCTGCTGTTCTATATGGATGTGATTCTGGGAGACATTGATCTGTCAAGGCAGATACTTCAGATTTTTGTCATCTGTGCAGCAGCGACCCTGTATTCCTGCAGTCTGGGAATGGTGATCGGAACCGTGGGCAGCTGGAGCGCAAACCTGAAGAACGGAATAGTGGTGGCTGTAAGCATGGCATGCTCCTTTGCCGCAGACCTGATGCTCAGCGGAGTGAAAGGCGCAATTGAAACGTATGCGCCGGTGATCAACCGGATCAATCCAGGCGCACTGACCACAGATGCCTTTTACAGTGTGCTGGTCTACAATGATACAGAAAAATATTTCAGAAGCCTGATTCTGCTGACCGTTTTTGCTTTACTTCTTTTGACGGCCGCAGTTTTATCGATGAGGAGAATGCGATATGAAAGTATATAAGGGATATCTCATGGCACTGAGAGCGAACGTATCCACGATTATCCTGTACTGTTCTATTTTTCTGCTGGTGGCAGTCTCTATGGTACACCTTTCCTCTGGAGAAAAAAGCAGCGGAAGTTATTCTCAGCAGAGACTTTCCATCGGCGTGGTGGACCGGGACAACAGTCTTTGGTCAAAAACACTTGTGGAATATCTGGAACAGTATCACGATGTGACAATCATGGAAGATGATACGGATGCCCTGGCGGAGTCTGTCTACCGTTCTGACATTGTCTACGCTGTGATGATTCCGGAAAATTTTCAGGAAACCTGTATCCTGGGAGAAGAAACGATCGAGACACTGACGGAATCCGGAAGTCAGTGGGAGTACTATGTGAACGGAAGGATCGACAGCTTTGTCAATACGGCAAAAGTCCTTCTGGCAGGAGGCTATTCTTCCGAGGAAGCGGCACAGCATACGCTGGAAACCGCAGTAATCCAGGCGCAGGTGCGGCTGGAAAGTTCCCGGGAGGACGCGGCAGTTTACAATGTGTTCCGTTTTATGCCGTATCTGTATTTCAGCATTCTGTGCTTTGTCCTGGGATTGATTCAGAAGGAATATCAGAATATTGATATCCGCAGAAGATTGCTTGCCTCCAGCCTGACTTTAAAAAGCCAGAATCTCCAGAGCCTGCTTGCTTTTTTCACGATCGGAATACTCTCATGGATTCTCTGCGAGGGAATCGGCGTCCTCACCTGTGCTTCCGAATTCTGGGACAATCCGAATCGGTGGCTGATCTTTCTCAATGGATTTACGATCATGCTGGCGGCTCTGGCTGCATCCTATTTTGTCGGAAGCATGGCAAAAACCGCTTCCGCAGTCAACGGAATGGCAAATGTTCTGAGCCTTGGTTTTTGTTTCCTGGGCGGAATCTTTGTCCCTCTGGAACTTCTGACCGGCGTGATCAAAGACATCGGTCAGTTTTTCCCCACCTACTGGTATGCGCAGAACATCTCGATTCTCAGCTTTAATGACACACTGACCGATTCTCTGAAGACAACCCTTTTTCAGGGAATGTTGATCCAGGTTCTTTTTGCCTTCGCATGCGTGGCGGTTGCTCTGGCAATCGGGAAAGCGAGGAGACAGGAAGAAGCAAATTGAAGAGGCGCAGAGAATTACTGCGGAAGACTGAACTTTTAAAATTCAACCAGTAGTAGAACGACCAATGAAAACTCTAATATCCGGTTATTGCAGAACCTTTGGTTCTGCAGTACATTGTGTTTATAGCAGTCATGCAAATCTTCACAGGATTAAAATGTGGTAAACACCAGGAGGTCGTACAATGCTGGATTATAAAAAAACAGGAACTTTTCTTGCTTCTAAAAGAAAGCAGGCGCAAATGACGCAGGCAGATGTTGCACAGAAACTTGGCGTATCTTTTCAGTCAGTTTCAAAATGGGAAAACGGAACGCTTCCGTTTCCTGAAATCCCGCATCCTGTGCTTGTCCTGAAATCAGAAGAACCTGGTTCCAAGCAGAAGCTGGCAATGGAATACGGTTACAGCGAATCTATCTGTCACGATATGATCAATCATCTGGTAAACGATATTATGGTAATGGGAGCACGTCCTCTTGCCGTGTTGGATACCATTGTCTGCGGCAGTGCAGAAAAGGAGACGATCAAATCGTTTATCAAAGGCATTTCAGACGCCTGTCGGGAAAACGGATGCTCTCTTGTCGGCGGTGAAACGTCCATACAGCCGCAGGTGGTAGAAAAAGGCGTCTATGTTCTCACTTCAAGTATCGCCGGTATCTTATCCAAAGACAAAGTAATTGATGGCTCTGGCATCACAGAAGGAGACACAGTGCTTGCTGTTGCGTCCAACGGTCTTCACACCAACGGATATAGCCTTGTCCGCATGCTGATGGACCAGGCGCCTCAGATTAAGCTGGAAAAAATTGATGGGGAAACCTTTATCGAACAGATTATGAAACCTCACACAACCTACCGAAACGCGATTCGGAATCTTTTGGAATGCCCTGGCATTCATGGAATGGCTCACATTACCGGCGGCGGCATCCAGGGAAATCTTTGCAGGATTCTGCCTGACGGTCTGTACGCAGACATTGATCTGTCCAAAATCAAAACGCTGCCCATTTTCCGTTATATTCAAAGAATCGGAAACATCGACGAGGCGGAGATGCTGTCCACGTTTAACTGCGGTGTCGGTCTGATTGTTGTGGTTTCGGAGCGTTATGCAGAACAGGCGATTCGGAACATTGCAAAATATCACGATTGTTATGAGATTGGCAGAATCCGAAAGGGAAACGGAAAGGTTCTTTTCAGAAACTCTGTCAACTGGGAATCTTCATAAGCATTGATAAAAATCTATTGACCTGAAGTGAATTCCAAGGTGTATAATCTTCCAACATAAGCTGGAAGGTGATACACCTTTTTGATACCTGAAAACAAGGAGGAACAGAACATGGAATATCGTAAACTGCCAAAAGGAGAGGAACGCATCAGCATTCTGGGAATGGGAACCAGTTCCATCGGAGCTTCCGGGGAAAAGGAAGCGCAGGAAGTGATGGCTCTTGCCCTGGAACAGGGGATCAATTACTTCGATCTTGCATCCGCCGATGCCGTACCGTTTCCTGCGTTTGGCAAGGAGATTGCCGGCTGCCGAAAGGATGTGCATTTCCAGATTCATTTCGGAGCAGACTACCACACAGGAACCTATGGATGGACCACTAACCTCTATATGATCCGCAAATCCATTGACTGGCAGCTGAACGCACTGAAGATTACAGAAAGCTGGAGAAAAAGGCGGACGACTGTATCCGCTGCGGTCATTGTGAAAAACGGTGTCCATTCCATGTTAGTCAGATCAGCCGCATGGATGAGATCGCAGATTACTTCAACAAATAATTACAGCCAAAACAGAGCATTACAGTCTAAATAAAAGAAAAGGATGTCCGAAATGTCTGTAGTTTTTGAACACAGACATTCAGGCATCCTTTTTACTGTTCCGCTATCGGAAATATTCAGTTTTTCGGCAAATGCACCGTATAGGAATGTTCTTCCAGTACCGTCTTTGCGCTGTCACAGGCTTCCGGCTGATAAAACTCGATGCGCAGAACCCCTTCTTCAAATTCTCTGTTATGAATGATGCCGATATTTTTGATATTGATATCATTCTCAGCAAGCAGGGTAGTGACAGCGGCGATTCCTCCCGTCTCATCGTACAGATCACAGTACAGGACAAAGGTACGCGTCGCCGGCCCGTTGGTATCCGGGAGAGAATCCCGGTAATTCTTTGCAGTATCAAACATCCGGAAAATTTCTTCCGTCTTCTGGTTGTCCACCAGATATTTTGCCTGCACCAGAGCACGGATATAGGCGTCGAGAACTCTGGAAATCTGTGCCTGATTGGATGCGCAGATCTGCTGCCACATGACGGGAGAAGAGGATGCGATCCTGGTAATATCTTTGAAGCCTCCGGCGGCGATCATTTTCATATATTCTTCCGGCGTATCCAATGTTTCCAATGTGTTCACAAGAGTGGACGCAACGATATGCGGAAGGTGGCTGACTGCGGCCGTGACATAATCATGTTCTTCATAGGTCAAGACTGTCGGAATGGCTTTCAGAGAACGCACCAACTCCACAAAGTCTGACAGGGTGGAAATCTCGATCTCTGCTTCCGGAGTGATGAGATAGTACGCATTTTCCAGCAGATAATCGGTGGAATTGGCAAATCCGGTCTTTTCGGATCCAGCCATCGGGTGGCCTCCGATAAAATTCCGGATCATTCCAAGTTTCTGTACCTCCCGATGAATCCCGCCTTTTACGCTTCCCACATCCGTTACGATACAGGATGGTTTGATGATTTCTTTCAGAAACGGCAGGTAGGACAGGTTCGTCTCCACCGGAGCACAGAGGAAAATATAATCGCATTCCGAAAACCGCGGATCACGTTCTGCCAGCGCCACATCGATGACACCGGCTGCGATCGCTTCCTTCAGCGTTTCTGTTGTATGGGAATATGCCATCAGATAACAGTCTGTCCGAAATTTTTTCATTGCTCTTGCAATCGAACCGCCGATCAGACCGAGGCCGATAAAGCCGACTGTAATTTTATCCATCGTGTTACAAAGTCCTTTCCGCCAGTTCCCTGTAAGGAGCCAGCTCTTTCATCAGTATATCAAAACGGTCGAAGGTCAGAGACTGGGGACCGTCCGAGAGAGCATGCGCCGGATCGTTGTGTACCTCGATCATCAGTCCGTCAGCGCCGCAGGCAACGGCAGCCTTCGCCAGCGGAGACACATAGGCGGCTACACCGGTTGCATGGCTTGGATCAACAATAATCGGAAGGTGGGTTTTCTCACGGATCACAGGCACTGCGCTCAGATCCAGTGTATTTCTTGTGGCTGTTTCGTAGGTACGGATTCCACGTTCACAAAGAACAACATTCGGATTACCTTCGGAGATAATATATTCGGCAGCGTTCAGCCACTCGTCAATGGTAGCGGCGATTCCCCGTTTCAGCAGTACCGGAAGCCCGGATTTTCCCGCCTCCCGGAGGAGCTGGAAATTCTGCATGTTTCTTGCGCCGATCTGGATCATATCCACATACTTTACAGCGGCGTTGATAGCTTCCAGGCTGATCACTTCGCAGATTGTATTCAGTCCATACGCTTTTTTTGCTTCCGCCATATAGCGAAGTCCTTCTTCCTCCAGACCCTGAAAAGAGTACGGGGAAGTGCGGGGCTTGTATGCGCCGCCGCGGAGAATCTGCGCGCCTGACCGTTTCACATTTTCCGCGATGATCATCAACTGTTCTTCGGTTTCCACCGCACAGGGGCCCGCCATAACGGTCAGTGTGCCTGGTCCGATCCGGTGATTTCCCACCTGAACGGTCGTCGGTTCCGGATGGAACTTTTTGTTGGCAAGCTTATAGCTTTCCGTAATTGGTACCAGCCGGTCCACATAAGGGAGCAGCTGAAGATTCTCGTGAGACAGCAGGTTCTTGTCTCCGACAACACCGATGATGGTCACCTGTTTTCCTTCGGAGAGATGCGTCTCCAGTCCTTTCGCCTGGATCAGGCCGGTAACTTTCTGAACTGCCTCTTTCGGGGCATTGGGTTTCATTACAATAATCATGTTGTGTTCCTTTCAGCAGAAACCCCTTCGCTGTGCTTCCTCCAAAAGATACGGCTGTATCTCAGGGTAAGTCAGCGCTTCGGGGATTGTATTAAAAAATTCAATCTGTTCGATTTCACTGTGCAGTTCCTTTTCAAATTCCGTAATCTCCGCATAATACAGCATCCCATAAGATTCTTCCTTCTGGTTTTCCCATTCTCTGGTAACGGAATACACACATACCGGAGTGAGGCTATACTGAACAGCGCCTGTCTCTTCATATAGCTCTCTCTTTGCAGTTTCCAGAATGGTCTCGCCGGCTTCACGATGTCCGCCCGGGATCTCATAAGTATTACGCGCACGATGTCTGCAATAGACCCATTTGTCGTTGGATTTGGAAATAATCACGGCAAATTTTAACAGAGAATCCTCCGCATGGTCATAAAATCGGACGTTTCTGATTGTTTTGTCATGTACTTCGGTCTTCATAAATGTCCTCCATTGTCCTGTTTTCTGCACAGTAAATTCATTGTAAGTCATGGACGAAAAATTGTCAATAATTTATTGCTTTAAAGCGAGAAAATAGCATAATTATTCCGCAGACTATATAAATTTGACGAACAAACAAGAAGAAAACAGAGTGCCTGTAAGCATTCAGTCATCGGGAAGAACCTTCAGTGATACATAATGTACATCTAAATAGAGATGAAAATTCGAAAATTCAGAATTATATTGTTAAATTTATATAATATACTTGAAAAAATATCGATTCTTTAGTAGAATATAGACCATAGGAAGAGAAGCGGAGACGTGAAACTTCACATGTTGGAGTGCAGAATACCAAGATCCATGGACAAAGTCAGATACCCCGCAGCTTGCTGCGGAGTATCTGACCCTCGCGGCAGTCGCCAAATGGACATGCAAGCATGTCCGCTTGGCTCGTTGCCCGCGGAAATGAATGGATCCGGCACTCCGGGACATAAATTTAATATTGGGAGGTATTACATATGGACGTTTTTAGAACTGACCGAATCAGAAATGTGGTCCTGCTTGGACACGGCGGCTCCGGAAAGACAACGCTGGCAGAGGCTATGGCGTATCTTTCCGGAATTACCAACCGCCTGGGCAAAGTAAGCGACGGAAATACCATCAGTGATTTTGATAAAGAAGAGATCAAACGCAAGTTTTCCATTTCCACATCCATGATCCCGATTGTCTGGGGAAAAAATAAGATCAACGTTCTGGATACACCGGGCTTCTTCGATTTTGTCGGCGAAGCACAGGAAGCAGCCTGCGCGGCGGATGCAGCCGTTATCGTGGTTTCCGGAAAAGCAGGTGTTCAGGTCGGAACGCAGAAGGCATGGGATCTCTGCGAGAAATACAACCTGCCCCGTATGATTTTTGTTACCGATATGGATATCGACAATGTCAGCTACCGTCAGGTTGTAGAGCAGCTGACCGAACTGTACGGAAAACGGATCGCTCCGCTGCACATGCCGATCCGTGAAAACGAAAAATTTGTCGGATATATCAATATTGTCAAGAACAAAGGACGCCGTTATATTGACAAAGACAAAAAAGAAGAGTGTGAGATTCCGGAATATTCCAAAGAATATCTGGAGAAATACCGTGAGACTCTGATGGAATCCGTAGCGGAGACCAGCGAGGAATTTATGGACCGGTATTTCGGCGGCGAGGAATTCTCTGTCGCTGAGATTTCCGCAGCACTGGCAACCAATGTAGGAGACGGTTCTCTGGTTCCGGTCTGCATGGGATCACCGATCAACCTGCAGGGCGTTTCCAACCTGCTGGACGACATCTGCGGATACTTCCCGAGCCCGGCAGAACGTCCGTGCGCAGGACTGAATACGGCGACCAACGAAATTTTCCAGGCAAATTATAATTTCCAGAAATCGAAATCCGCGACCATCTTCAAGACGATCGTTGACCCGTTTATCGGAAAATACTCTTTGATCAAAGTATGCTCCGGCGTTATCAAGAGCGATGACATTCTGTACAACGTAGAGCAGGAGTCCGAAGAAAAGCTGAACAAACTCTACGTTCTGGAAGGTTCCAAGCCGATCGAGGTTCCGGAGCTTCATGCGGGAGATATCGGAGCGATCGCAAAACTCGGAGATGCAAAAACAGGCGATTCCCTGGCGACCAAAGCGGCTCCGATCCGCTACGGCAAACCGGAAGTGTCTGTTCCGTATACGGCAAAACGGTATAAACCAAAGAATAAAGGCGATGTAGATAAAATCTCCCAGGCTTTCCAGAAAATGATGCAGGAAGACCTGACCATGAAGGTAGTCAACGATTCCGCAAATCATCAGACTCTGATCTACGGAATGGGCGATCAGCATATTGATATCATCGTCAGCAAACTGCAGGAGCGTTATAAAGTGGAACTGGAACTGAGCAAACCGAAGGTTGCGTTCCGCGAGACCATCCGCAAGAAATCCGATGTGGAGGCGAAGTATAAGAAACAGTCCGGCGGACACGGACAGTATGGCCATGTAAAAATGCGCTTTGAGCCGTCTGGAAATCTGGATGAGGCTTATGAGTTCTCTCAGGAAGTTGTCGGCGGTGCAGTTCCGAAGAATTACTTCCCGGCAGTGGAAAAGGGTCTTCAGGACGCTGTGGAATCCGGCCCTCTGGCTGCATATCCGGTGGTTGGCGTAAAGGCTGTCCTGTATGACGGTTCCTACCATCCGGTAGATTCTTCGGAAATGGCATTCAAGACTGCGGCAAAGATGGCATTCAAGAAAGGATTTATGGAGGCGTCCCCGGTTCTTCTGGAGCCCATCGTTTCCCTGAAAGTCATTGTAGAAGACAAATATACCGGTGATGTTATGGGAGATCTGAACAAACGCCGCGGACGTGTCCTTGGCATGAATCCTGACCACGGCGGAAAGACTGTGATCGAAGCGGATGTTCCGGAGCTGGAAATCTACGGATACTCCACAAGCCTTCGTTCCATGACCGGTGGAAGCGGAGAGTTCTCCTACGAATTTGCAAGATATGAGCAGGCACCATCGGATGTTCAGCAGAAAGAAATTGAAGCGAGAGCAAGCAAAGTGGCGAACGATGAAGAATAAGATGAAAGCATAGTACTGGCATCTGAAAAGGAAACAGACCTGAAACTTCTTCTTTTGGAAGTATGTTTCAGGTCTGTTTCCTTTTGTTCGACAGCAAGGAGTGCTGTCGCCCTTTCATTGCCTGCAACGGCGAGCGGGATCGTCAGTGGGGAACGCCAGTTTCCTGCCTCCTGTGTTTTGCTGCAAATCGAATCATAACAAGGGTGGTAAGCGCAATTATACAAAGACCGGAAATGAAAAACCAGACATTCACGCCCACTTTTTCTGCGATCGGACTGCTGAAAAGCAACCCAATAGGCATTGTGACGGAAGAAATCAAAGTAAGTACCGAAAATGCCCGCCCCATTTTTTCAGAGGCAACGGATTCCTGGATATAAGCAGTCAGTGGAATGGTATGAACATTCCCGGAAGCGCCTAAACCGATACAGCTTGCCGCAAAGAAAATCCAGCCAATATAAGTTGGTGGTATTACACCGCAGATCATTGACATAACGCCCATTCCAAATAAACCGATGAAAGAAACTCTGATTTTGCGTTCTACTTTCAGAACGCTGGAAAACAGAAGGGAAGATACCATCATGCCGATTGCAAAGGACAACTCCACAGCGCTTCCGTACATAGCTGATAAGTTAAAAAAATCGCTTGTCATCAATGGATAAAAGGAAGACAATGGGGCATAAAAGAACATACAGAGTGCTTCTGCGATCACAAGATAAAACAGCTTTTTGTCTTCTCGAAATACCTGTAAGCCCTCTTTGATTTCAGTGACAAAATGCTGTTCTTCTTTTTCCGTTTTTGCAATCTCCGGAATTTTAACAATCGCTAACGCGGCGCTTGCTAAAATTGCGCCCAGCACATCGCTCATTAAAACGATGTACATGGGAAAGATGGAGTATAAAGACGCACCGATGACTGGTCCGATCAGAAAGGAACCGGAATTTAACAGCTGCATCCACCCATTTGTTTTAATAAGCTGATCTTTCGGCACAAGCTGCGGAATAATGGACTGTATCGCCGGCTGCTGAAAGGTACTGCCAATACCTCTGACACAGAGCATGATAAATACCGTCCATACAGGCAGATCAAAAAAGAAAAGTAACACTGCATAAATCAGGGCAATCATACCCATTGCCATATCCGAAAAAATAGAGATGAGCTTTCGGTTATAACGGTCTGCTGCAATTCCTGCAAGCGGGCTGAATAAAGACATAGGGAGATAGGCGACAATCCCTGATATTCCGAGCATGAAAGGCGAAGATGTTTTTTCAGCAAGCCACCAAATCAATGCAAACTGAACACCATGACTTCCCAGCATTGAAATTGCCTGTCCCAATGCAACAATGATAAACTGTGATTCCCACTTTTGTATTTTTTTCATATCAAATTGTCCTCTCATTTTCAAATTGTTTTTCAAATAGGGGACAATATCAAGTACGATAAGTCCCTTAGCGTACTGATGCCGACATCAAGCCACCTCCCTTCAAAACTTCATTGCTCCCTGTATTTATAACATGGCATCCAGATATTTCTTTAACCCGTCACGATATTTTTTCGTAAGAGTCAAATATTGCTGTTGTTCCTCCGATGTCCACTCATTCCAGATTTTGTTTTCAATTTCGTGTAAAGGATATATTTTTTCCAATGTAAATTTCTCTCCTTTTTCCGTCAGACAGACAATCGTATTTCTGCCTTTCCCTTGTTCCAGATACACGATTTCCTCTTTTTCTAATTTGCGAATGGCAGAATTGATTGTCTGGCGGCTGATGCCTGTGAGCTTGCTTATCTCACTTTGCAGACATTTTCCGCCTTTTTCGCAAAGTACATATAAAATATTTTGAACGCTGTCTGAAATACCCATTTTTACAGCGGCTTCATGGTATAAAGCGTTGATTTCTCCTGCCAGATAGGTATATTTTCCTGCTTCTAAATAGTGCATAGCTTCACCTTCTTGTCCGATTTCGTACATTATTCATTATATCCGATTTCGTACATAAGTCAAGAGGTTTTTAAATTTATTGAAAGATTGGCGGTTGCTGACTGCCAAATTGTGTGCGGAAAATGTGTATATGTATGTGGAAGTAATGGAAGAATATGGCAACGACAAAAAAAGACTGATAAGAAACGGCGTTTACAATTTCGCCGCAGCTTATCAGTCTGTGCATATAATAAGTCAAATCCGTTTTATTAAATCTGCCGGATTGCCTGAATCAGCTTGTCCGCATCCTCTTCCTTGGTCGCCCAGGATGTACAGATCCGGACCATCTGATGTCCATCGTCCACCACCTGATCCAAAGATAGAACAAACTGTTCTGAAAGCGCCTTTACAGCAGCGTTTGGAAGGATCACAAAAATCTGATTGGTGGTGTTCTCGCAGACGAGTTCAAAGCCTTTCTCCTGAAACGCCGCGCGGATCCGATCGGCAAGACGGTCGGCATGTTCCGCCAGTTCCATGTACATCTTCATATTGTCCTTGAGCAGCTCCAGAAACTGAATGCCCAGCAGACGTCCTTTGGCAAGCATTCCGCCTTTCTGTTTGATCATATAGCGGAAATCCTGCTTCAGTTCCGGATTTGTGATCACAATAGCTTCTCCGAACAGTGCGCCGCATTTGGTTCCGCCGAGATAGAAGACGTCGCAGCATTTTGCCAGAACCGGAAGTGTTACATCATTGCCTGAAGCAGCAAGTCCATAACTCATGCGGGCACCGTCCAGAAACAGATACAGACCATACCGACGGCAGGTCTCATGGAGCGCTTCCAACTCTGCTCTTGTATAGAGCGTGCCGAATTCCGTCGGACTGGAGATATAAACCAGCTTTGGCTGAACTGTATGCTCCGCGGATGCGTCTGCAAGATGCTTTTCCATAACTTCCGTAACCTGGGCAGCCGTAATTTTTCCGTCCATATGCGGCAGACCAAGGACTTTGTGTCCGGTAGCTTCCACGGCACCTGTCTCATGGACATTGATATGCCCGCTGGCTGCGCAGAGCGCTCCCTGGTAAGGGCGCAGAGCCGCATCGATCACCGTAAGATTTGCCTGTGTTCCGCCTACAACAAAATGCACAGCGGCATCTTCCTTTTCGCAGAGATTTCGGATCATTTCTGCCGCCTGCGCACAGTATACGTCTTCACCGTATCCGATAGTCTGTTCAAAGTTGGTATCCGCAAGCTTTTTTAAAATGGCGGGATGTGCCCCTTCATTGTAATCACAGTTAAAATAAATCATTTCCTTTCCTCCCTTTCACCGTTCCTTTTCAAATACACTCCAAGCTTCTCAACAAATTAACATTTGAAGATTAGCCGTTTTGGTGCTTCGAATTTCAGCCAGAAAATGGAACTTAATTGAACTGTTATCAGAATAAACGAATTTATCGGAAAATTCAACGTTTTTCTTTACACTCTTTTCCAAGAAAGGTATAATTGATTTAAGTAATATTAATTTGTCGTACAACAAGAAAAAAGGAAAGGTGGAGAAAAATGAAAGAATTCAGATATGATGACGTTCCGGTCATTGAGACTTCCTCCGGAAAGCTGAAAGGTTACTACTGTGACGGAGAATATATCTTCAAGGGCGTTCCCTATGCATACGCAGACCGTTTTCAGATGCCGGTGAAATCCTCCTGGGAGGGAGTCAAAGAGGCGACCTCCTATGGGTTTGTCTGCCCGCTGATGAATCAGGAAACACCCAATGGAGAACTGATGGTGCCTCACCGCTACTGGCCGCAGAATGAACACTGCCAGAATCTGAACATCTGGACAAAGACGCTGGACAGCCAGGCAAAACATCCGGTTCTTGTATGGATTCACGGTGGCGGCTATTCCGCGGGATCTTCCATCGAGCAGGTTGCATATGACGGATTTAATATGTGCATGCAGGGCGATGTAGTAGTCGTTTCCGTCAATCACCGGCTGAATATCCTCGGGTACCTGGATCTTTCTCCGTTCGGGGAAAAGTACTGGAATTCCGGCAATGCGGGAAATGCCGATCTGGTAGCCGCTCTGCGGTGGGTACATGAGAATATTGCCGCATTCGGAGGCGACCCGGAGAACGTTACGATCTTTGGTCAGTCCGGCGGAGGAATGAAAGTGGCGGATCTGATGCAGATTCCGGATGCAGACGGACTGTTCCAGAAAGCGCTGATCATGAGCGGTGTCGGAAGCAAAACCCTTATGCCAAACTGCACCGGAGACGGCCGTGAGATTGTAACCGCAATGCTTCAGGAACTTAAACTTACGGAAGATGAGGTAGAAAAACTGGAAACTGTGCCGTATTATGAGCTGGTCAGAGCCTATGAAAAAGTTTGTCCTGCGATTGCGGCAAAGGGCGGCTACATCGGCGGAAATCCGATGATCAATGAATATTACAAAGGCAATCCGCTGGAATACGGCCTTCGCGACCGTGCCCGCAAGATTCCGCTGATGATTGGTTCCGTTTTTGGAGAGTTCTCTTTTGTACCGGCACAGTACGATAAATACAGCCTTACGGAAGAAGCTTCCCATGAAATTCTGGAAAAGGTCTACGGAGAGCATACGGACGATATCATCCGTGCCTTCCGCGCTGCCTATCCGGGCAGAGCAGTGACCGATGTCCTCCAGGTGGACCGTGTCATGCGCCAGCCGACCAAAGCGTTCGCCGCAATGCACGCAGAGGGCGGAGCTGGTCAGACATTCCTCTATAACTTTATTCTGGAATTTCCATTCCAATATCAGAAAGCGGCATGGCACTGTTCGGATATTCCGTTTTTCTTCTGCAACACAGACAAGGTGGAAGTGTGTACAATCCCGGATGTGACGGAAAAGCTGGAACGCCAGATGTTCGGCGCTCTGATGTCCTTTGCACATACCGGAAAACCATCCAGTCCGGAACTTCCGGAATGGGAGAGTGTGACGCCAGAGAAGGAACCGACGATGGTGTTCGACCGGACCTGCGAGCTGCGCAGCAGCTATGACGATGAACTGTTTGCTGAAATCGACCGTGCCCTTCCGCCGTTTAATCTGATGGCGGCGATGGCTGAACAGAACGTGCAGCATTAAGTGAAAGGTTAGCATCACTAAAAAATGACGAATGAATCTACTGCCTGGGAGGTTGAAACATTGGAAAACTTATATCATGTGCCAAAAGCTTCGGGAAAAGAGCCGATCGTTGTTACAGTACCCGGATCGAAAAGCATTACAAACCGTGCGCTTCTTCTGGCAGCATTATCGGAAGGACCCTGTCTGCTGAAAGGCGTCCTGTTCAGCGATGATTCCAGAGCGGTTCTTTCCTGTCTGGAAGAACTGGGTTTTGAGCTGGAGATCAGGGAGAAGGAAAAAGAGGTGCGCATCGTCGGAACGGGAGGGAAGATTCCAAATCCAAACGCACATCTGAATGTTCGCAGCGCAGGAACGGCGGCACGTTTCCTCACGGTATTTCTTGCCTTCGCAGGAGGAGATTATCAGATGGACGCATCCAGCCAGATGAAGAAACGCCCGATGGAGCCGCTCCTCTCCATTCTCAGGAATGCCGGCGCTGTGATCACCTGCCAGGAGGAAGAAGGCCATTTTCCTTTCCGGCTGCAGGCACACCATCTGAATCTCACAGAAGTGACTATTGACACTACGATCAGCAGCCAGTTTGCCAGCGCCTTTCTGATGACAGGCACCCTTCTTCCGGATGGGCTGACCGTGAAAATGGAAGGGGACCGCACGCAGGGCGCGTATATCCGGATCACCAGAAAAATGATGGAACAGTTTGGTCTCCGATCAGAAGAACAGAACGGAGCTCTTCGCATTCCCGGAGGGCAGAAGACCCGTCTGTCAGAGTATGCGATTGAACCGGACGTTTCCGGAGCCTGCTATTTCTATGGAATGGCGCCGTTACTCGGCATCGATGTGACTGTACGCGGGATTCATCCCGATTCCATGCAGGGAGATCTGAAATTCCTGTCGGTACTGAAAGAAATGGGATGCCCTTCCGAAGATACTGAAACCGGAATCTGTGTCCGCGGCAGCCGGATGCAGGAGTTCAAAGGCGTCAACGTGAACATGAAAGAATTTTCCGACCAGACGATGACATTGGCAGCCATCGCACCGTTCGCCTCCACAGAGACAAAGATTACCAATATCGGTCACATCCGTTTTCAGGAATCCGACCGTATCGCGGCAATCTGTACCGAACTGCAGCGCATGGGCATCGACTGCCGGGAACTGCCGGAGGAGGACGGAATTCTGATCCGCCCCGGAATTCCTTCGGAGGCGGTCATCGAGACATACGACGACCACCGGATCGCAATGGCGTTTTCTCTGCCTGGATTGAAGACCGGAAATATTACGATCTCAAATCCCGGATGCTGCCGGAAGACTTTTGAAAATTATTTTGATCTGCTGACAGAACTATTCGACTGAAATTTTCTTGACAAATCAGCGCCGGACAGGTAGAATAACTGTTAGCCATAAGAAAAAACAGAGAAGAGGAAGAGTAGGAACGAATGCAGGATTCAGAGAACTGCCGGCAGGGTGCGAGGCAGGGAATGCGCGTTTTGAACTGGCCTCGGAGTTTCTTCGCTGAACCGGATCAGTAAGCGAGGACGGATGGTTTCCCGTTATCGAAACAATGAGTGCATCTGCGATGCTTCGCAGGTGAAGAAGAGTGGTACCACGGAAAGACAGCCTTTTCGTCTCTGGAAACGGGAGACGAAAAGGCTTTTTTACTTTCTGAAAGAATAACAGGAGGATGAAACAATGGCAGTACCTTATAATCATAAGGCGATCGAAGCAAAATGGCGGGTAAAATGGGAAGAAAAACCTGTCAATCCGAAAGTGGATGAAAACGGAAAGGAAAAAGAAAAATACTACTGTCTGGATATGTTCCCGTATCCGTCAGGAAACGGTCTGCATGTCGGACACTGGAGAGGCTATGTCATCTCCGATGTATGGAGCCGCTATAAACTGCAGCAGAATTACTATGTGATCCATCCGATGGGATGGGACGCCTTTGGACTTCCGGCAGAAAACTATGCGATTAAAATGGGCATCCATCCGGAAATCTCCACAAAGCAGAACGTTTCCAACATCAAACGTCAGATCCAGGATATCGCGGCAATTTACGACTGGGATATGGAAGTGAACACCACCGATCCGAACTTCTACAAATGGACCCAGTGGATCTTTGTACAGATGTTCAAGAACGGACTGGCTTACGAAAAAGAGTTCCCGATCAACTGGTGTCCGTCCTGTAAGACCGGACTTGCCAATGAGGAAGTCGTAGACGGAAAATGTGAGCGCTGCGGTACGACAGTAACCAAGAAAAACCTTCGTCAGTGGATGCTGCGCATTACCAAGTACGCAGACCGCCTTCTGGAGGATCTGGACAAACTGGACTGGCCGGAAAAAGTTAAGAAGATGCAGACCGACTGGATCGGACGTTCCTACGGTGCGGAAGTGGATTTCCCGGTAGAGGGAAGAGACGAGAAGATTACCGTCTACACCACACGTCCGGATACGCTCCATGGAGCAACCTTTATGGTACTGGCTCCGGAGCACGCGCTGGCAAAGAGCCTTGCGACGGAAGATCATAAAGAAGAGGTAGAGCAGTATATCTTCCAGGCTTCCATGAAATCCAATGTAGACCGTATGCAGGATAAGGAAAAGACCGGTGTATTTACCGGAACCTACGCGATCAACCCGCTGAACGGCGCAAAGGTGCCGATCTGGCTGTCTGATTACGTTCTCGCTGATTACGGTACCGGAGCGATCATGTGTGTACCGGCACACGACGACCGTGACTTTGCATTTGCGAAGAAATTTGATCTTCCGATCATTCAGGTTATCGCAAAAGACGGCAAGGAAATCGAAAACATGGCAGAGGCTTACACCGAAGCATCCGGAACCATGATCAATTCCGGCGAGTGGAATGGAATGGAGTCTTCTGTCCTGAAAAAAGAAGCTCCGGATATGATCGAAAAGAAAGGCTTCGGACGCAAAAAAGTCAATTACAAGCTGCGTGACTGGGTATTCTCCCGTCAGCGTTACTGGGGCGAGCCGATCCCGATCATCCACTGCCCGCACTGCGGAAATGTGCCTGTACCGGAAGATCAGCTTCCGCTGCGCCTTCCGGAAGTGGAAAGCTACCAGCCGACAGGAACCGGCGAATCTCCGCTGGCTGCCATCGACGAATGGGTCAACTGCACCTGTCCGGTCTGCGGCGCAGCAGCAAAACGTGAGACAAACACCATGCCTCAGTGGGCAGGTTCTTCCTGGTACTTCCTGCGTTACGTGGACAACAAAAACGATCAGGAACTGGTTTCCAAAGAGAAAGCAGACAAATATCTTCCGGTGGACATGTACATCGGAGGTGTAGAACACGCGGTACTGCATCTGCTGTACTCCCGTTTCTATACAAAATTCCTGCATGATATCGGAGTCGTTGATTTTGACGAGCCGTTCACCAAGCTGTTCAACCAGGGTATGATCAACGGAAAGAACGGAATCAAGATGAGTAAATCCAAAGGAAACGTCGTTTCCCCGGATGACCTTGTGAGAGATTACGGATGCGATTCCCTGAGAATGTACGAACTGTTCGTAGGACCGCCGGAGCTGGATGCCGAGTGGGATGACCGCGGAATCGACGGCGTCAACCGTTTCCTGAAACGTTTCTGGAAGCTGGCAATGGACAACAAGGACAGAGACGTAAAGGCGACCAAAGAGATGCTGAAGATCCGTCACCGCCTGATCTACGATGTAACCACACGTCTGGAAAGCTTCAGCCTGAACACAGCGATCTCCGCATTCATGGAATACAACAACAAGCTGATCGAGCTGGATAAAAAAGGCGGAATCGACAAAGAGACGATTGAAACCTTCGCGATCCTTCTTTCCCCGTTCGCGCCTCACATTGCCGAGGAAGTATGGGAGCAGTACGGACATACCGAGACGATCTTCCGTGCCGGATGGCCGAAACACGATGAGGAGGCAATGAAAGATGACGAAGTGGAAGTGGCCGTTCAGATCAACGGAAAGACTCGCGCGGTCATCAGCATCGCCCATGACATCTCCAAAGAAGACGCGATCGCAGCCGGTAAAGAAGCAGTAGCCGATAAACTGACCGGAAACATCATCAAAGAGATTTATGTTCCGGGACGTATTATCAATATTGTTCAGAAATAAATAGGTCATAAAAATGGCGCAGGTAGTTGAAAAACTATCTGCGCCATTTTTAGAAGAAAATGATGTAGAATAAATTCCTCCCCATGTGGAGTAATCACTGACCGAAAAAGGTAAAGCATTGCTGCCTGTCTTTACGGAACTGGCAAAATGGGGAGAGAATCATCTGAAAGAAGAACCAAGGCAAGAAAAATCTCCCTGTTCCGCGCAGGTGACCAGCGGAATCCCAAAAGCATCTGCCGTCTCGGCAAGAGATTCTGCTATTTCCCACTGCAGCGCCTTGATCCAGGAAATTGTTTCAAGGGAACGGAGATTACCCGCAATCTTCGGATAAAAATCCAGAAAGCTGAACGTGCAAAGCGCAGTGGCTCCGGCAAGCCGTGAACATAGAAAACGAAACTGTTCCCTGTGCCATGGGATAGTGTAAGTTTTGTTCAGCAAGACCGGATCATATCGCCAGAGGACACGTTCCGGTCCGATCTGTTCCGACAGATACAGAAACGTACGAATTCTCTCTTCCAGGGACGGAAGCCCCGGCTCCACGTCCTTTCCATATGCATTCAGGGTAAACTGAAAATAGAAGGGATATTCCCTGCATTCATTCAGACGTTTCATCATGGGTGCAGGATTTTTGGACCAGAAGACAATTCCGTCCACAACATCCGGATGCAGCGTAATTCGGCTGACCTGATGGGCGGAAAATGGATTTCTGACCAGCACATAGCCTTCTTTCAGCCGTTGGAAAAACCATTCAGAATAAAAAGCCGGCAGGTCTGTCCTGCGGCTGGCGCTTATGATCATAAGTTCTCCTTTCAAACACGCTCTAACGCTGGAAATGATTCTGGCTGCATGGTAAAATAAGTGCAGCGATTGTTTCAAAGATTTTTTCTTACTACACGGAAAACGAACATAAATTCCGTCCGAAAAATCTGTAACAAAAAAGAAAAAAGGAGCGTCTGTCTATGATTTATACTGTAACCTTAAACCCATCGCTGGATTACGTCGTGACCGTCGATAACTTCCAAACCGGAAAAACCAACCGTACCACTTCGGAACAAATCCTCCCCGGCGGAAAGGGACTCAACGTTTCTACCGTTCTGAACCGTCTTGGAGTACCAAACACCGCCTTCGGTTTCATCGCCGGATTCACAGGAGAAAAAATCCGTACGGAAATCCAAAATACCGGCATTTCCGCAGAATTCATCCAGCTGGAACAAGGTGTTTCCAGGATCAATTTCAAGCTGAAATCCATCGATGGAACGGAAATCAATGGCAGCGGTCCCGACATTCCCAAAGACCGGATGGAACTGCTGATGAAGCGTCTGTCCCGGCTGAACGCAGGAGATGTCCTGGTTCTTGCGGGAAGCGTACCGCCCTCCGTTCCGTCGGATATTTACCGGCAGATGATGTTGGTTTTAGCAGATAAATCGGTTGATGTCGTCGTGGATGCATCCGGAGACGCACTCCCGCAGGTGCTGCCTCTCCACCCATTCCTGATCAAACCGAACCACCAGGAACTGGGCGAATTGTTTCATCGAACCTTTTCCTCCCGCGCAGATGTGGTTCCCTATGCCCGAAAGCTGCAGGAAATGGGAGCGCGCAACGTTCTTGTCTCCCTTGCCGGGGAAGGGGCAGTTCTTCTGGATGAAGACGGGACGGTACATGAATCTCCGGCGCCGGAAGGAACGTTGGTCAACGGTGTCGGTGCGGGTGACTCCATGATCGCCGGCTTTCTTGCCGGATGGCAGGAAACACGGGATTACAGCCATGCCTTTCGGATGGCGCTTGCCGCCGGCAGCGCCACCGCGTTTTCGGAAACCCTTGCTGAAAAGAATGCAATAGAAACGCTGTACGCAGCCATATCCAGAAAGAACAGGCAGCAGAACAGTGATACGTCGGCTCTAAAATAACCCAGATCCTGGCAGTCAAAGACTCCACAGCAAGGTACGGGGCATCAAATTTGCAGCGCAGCAGAGCCGCGAAATCTTTAACTTTCGCGGCAGTCGCCAAATGGACATGCAAGCATGTCCGCTTGGCTCGTTGCCCGCGGAAATTAAGCGTTCTCCGACAGCATTGCCCGGAACTGCCTGGGCGACAGGTGTTTGTATCTTCGGAAGATTTTAATAAAATAGCTGGAAGTTCCAAAACCAGTAGCGAGAGCAATCTCCGTAACCGTCATGGAGGTGGAGATCAGCAGTTTTTCCGCTTCCGCCACCCGGAGGCTGTTCAGATAATCCGGAATCTTCCGGTGCATCAGCCTCTGAAAGGAACGGGAAAAATAGCTGTAGCTGAAGCCGCAAAGTTCTGCCAGATAGCACACGGAAATATTCTGCCGGAAATGTTCGTCCATGTACGCAAGCGCCGGTTCCAGCGCCCGGAATAATTCCCGGTTTCCCACCGTATCATCGAACAGTTCCGGGTTTTTCCTGTGCCAGTAACGGATGATCCAAAGGCAGATCCCGAGAATATGATTTCGAACGGCAAGCTCATAGGCATATTCCCGCTCACCGGTTTCTTTCAGGATTTTCTGAAACAGCATTCCGATCCCGGAGCCTGTCAGTTCCTCCTGTGAAATTACTTTTTCCTGCAGCCCATCCGGAGAAAGCAGCGGGCGCAGATATCCTTTCTCAATACCAGTGCCTGTAAGATCGCCCTGCAGAAATTCCGGCATAAAACGAACGACGATGTAAGAACCGCCTTCTTTCGAGCGGGCGTAGATATGATGAACTTCCTCGGCGCTGATCAGGACCAGGTCCCCCGCCTTCCAGCCGTGCCAGGAACCATTCAGATAAATCTGAAATTCTCCGCTCAGACCAAAGAGCATCTCGATATAGGAATGGTAGTGGGCAGGGTACACGCTTCCCGCACCGTCCGCTGTCTGTAAGTGGCACAAAAAAGGGCAGGGCATTCCGTCCATGTATGTTTTTTCTTCTCTGATATAAGTTTCCATTCTTACCTCATGACAAAATAGTGTTATTTTTCAGCAAATCTATTATAGCATCTTTCCCGCAAATAAGATATGCTGAAAGATAGATTTATAAAATCCAATCACAGGAGGAACGCGGATCATGGAGAACAGAACATTTGGAATTGTGATTCCTGAGCTGGCTGAATGCAGCCGGAAAGCAGCGGCGGAAGGCGCGGTGCTTTTAAAAAATGAAGACGGTGTGCTGCCGTTTCAGAAAGATGAGTGTATATCTGTATTCGGGCGGATCCAGTTTGACTTTTACCGCAGCGGAACAGGTTCCGGCGGTGCGGTCAATGCGCCATTTATAAAAAATCTGGTAGACGGTTTTCGGGAGAACCAGGATCTCTGCATCAATGAGGAACTGGTTTCCATCTATGAAACCTGGCGGAAGGATCATCCTGTCGACGACGGGGGCGGTGTCTGGGCAGGGGAACCGTGGAATCAGGCGGACATTGATCTGACCCCGGAAATTGTCCGGGCAGCCCGCGAAAAATCAGAAAAAGCGGTCTATGTCATCGGAAGGACCGCCGGAGAAGACAAGGACAATACGATGGAGGAAGGCGGCTACTGTCTGACCGCTCAGGAAAAGAAAAATCTGGAACTGATCACAGCTTCTTTTGAAAAGACCGTTGTGCTGCTGAATGTGGCAAACATCATTGATATGAGCTGGATCGAGGACGAAGCGTATCATGGAAATATCAAATCCGTGCTTTACTGCTGGCAGGGCGGACAGATCGGAGGCCTTGCCGTGGCGGATGTCCTTTCCGGAGACGTAACTCCCAGCGGAAAGCTGACCGATACGATCGCACGCAGAATCGAAGATTATCCTTCGGACAAAAATTTCGGCGACCGGAAGCAGAATATTTATCAGGAAGATATTTACGTAGGATACCGCTATTTTGAGACGTTCTGTCCGGAAAAAGTGCTGTATCCCTTTGGGTTCGGACTTTCCTATACGGACTTTAAACTGAGCGTGCTCAGCGGCAGTGAACGGATAGAAAACGGGGAAACCTATATCCTGGTACAGGTGCAGGTGGAAAACACCGGTTCTTTTGCCGGAAAAGAAACCGTTCAGCTTTATGTGAGCGCACCTCAGGGCGTTCTTGGAAAGCCGGCGCTGGAACTGAAGGCATTTCAGAAAACCCGGCTGCTGCAGCCCGGGGAAGCGGTATGTGTGTCTCTTTCTGTTCCGGCAACAGCACTGGCTTCCTATGATGACAGCGGCGCCACAGGCGCAAAATCTGCCTATGTCCTGGAACCGGGCGCCTATACGTTCTACGTTGGAAACAGCATCCGGAATCTGCAGAAAGCTGAGATTGACGGTCAGGAAGCATGGAATGTCTCTTCGCTGATCGTGACGGAACAGCTGGAAGAAGCGCTTGCTCCGGAAACTCCGTTTGAACGGATGAAACCTGGAACCGCCAATGAAGACGGCACATGGAACCTTACTTACGAACCGGTTCCGCTTCGCACCGTGGATCTTGCAGCGCGTATGGAAAGCCGGCTTCCAAAAGAATTACCACAGACCGGAAACCAGAGCATCACCCTTCGGGATGTGGCTGACGGCGAAGCAGATCTGGAAACGTTCCTTTCTCAGCTTTCTGACGAGGATCTGAAGGCGATCGTCCGCGGAGAAGGCATGAGCAGTCCAAAGGTAACGCCGGGAACGGCTGCGGCTTTCGGCGGTGTGACAGATTCTCTGATCTCCCTTGGCGTGCCGATTGCATGTGCTGCAGACGGTCCTTCCGGCATCCGTATGGAAGGCGGCTATTCGGCAACTCAGATGCCGATCGGTACGCTGCTGGCATGCACCTGGAATCCGGAACTGGCAGAAGAACTGTATACGCTGGAAGGAAAAGAAATGTATGCCAACCAGGTGGATACCCTTCTGGGACCAGGCGTCAATATCCACAGACATCCGCTGAACGGCCGTAACTTTGAGTATTTTTCAGAAGACCCATATCTGACCGGATGCTTTGCCGCTGCCGCAGTTCGGGGAATGCGTGCAGAGAGAGGCGTGGGAACCGTCAAACATTTTGCGGCGAACAATCAGGAAACCGCCCGTTCTGAAGAAAACAGCATAGTCTCCGAGCGTGCGCTGCGTGAAATTTATCTGAAAGGTTTCGAGATGGCTGTCAAAGAAGGCGGCGCAACCTCTATTATGACTTCCTACAACGCAGTAAACGGCCACTGGGCAGCTTCCAACTACGATCTGAATACAACGATCCTGCGCGGAGAATGGGGCTATCAGGGCATTGTAATGACAGACTGGTGGGCTTGTATGAATCACCCGGTAAACGGCGGACCGTCCAGCCGAAAACGTGTCTCCTACATGGTACGTTCTCAGAACGATCTGTATATGGTGGTTCCGAATCATGGAGCTGCGGATAATGCCAACGGCGACGATCTTCAGGAAGCGCTGGATGAAAAGAGCCTGACCAGGGGAGAACTGCAAAGATGCGCAGGAAACATCTGCCGTTTCCTTATGACGGTGCCATGTATGGATCGGAACCCGAAACTGCAGGAGCGGGTAGAACTGCAGAAAGCGTTTGCCGAGGCGACCGAAGAAATGCAGGAGCATGCGCTGCCGCTGGAAGCAGACCTGGAATACCGGATGGACTTCGAACATCCTCTGACCCTGAAAGTAACCGAACCCGGAGCATATTTTATGGAGGCGCGGCTTTCCTCTGCTTCGCCGGAAATGTCTCAGGTCTTCATGGAATTCCTGCTCAACAAAAGATCCCTGCTGCAGGTGCAGATGGGCGGAACCCTTGGAAAACCAAGCGACAGAAAACTGGCAAAAATCCGTCTGGAAGAAGGATATTACCTGCTGGAGGGAGAACTCCAGAAACCGGATCTTACCATCGAGTGGGTGAAATTCCATAAACTGGATCAATAAGGGATCGCCGATGTCTTAAACGTTCCCGTGGAACACACTCTAGCCTTCCTGTCAAAGATAAAAAAATAAAATATCTGGAATTTATTCCAAAAAAAGGGTAAAATATTTTTGGATGCGTATCTGAAAACATGACGGTACGTGACGATTGATGGAAAGAGAGGAATGAGTATGGTTTACAAAGAGTATCAGGATCTGAAACTTTCTGCTCTTGGAATGGGAGCGATGCGCCTTCCGGTCATCGATGGGGATGATTCCCGGATCGATGAAGCTGCTGCCTGTCAGATGGTGGATTATGCGATGGAACACGGCATCAATTATTATGACACCGCCTGGGGATATCATAATGGAAATTCCGAACTGGTCATGGGAAAGGCACTGGCAAAACATCCCCGCGAAAGCTTTTATCTTGCGGACAAATTCCCGGGATATGACCTGTCAAACATGGACAAAGTAAAAGAAATTTTTGAAAAACAGCTGGAAAAATGTCAGGTTTCCTATTTCGATTTTTACCTGTTCCACAACGTCTGTGAGATGAATATCGACGCCTATCTGGATGAGAAATATGGCATTTATGACTATCTGATCAGCCAGAAACGTGCCGGTCGTATCCGCCATCTTGGATTCTCAGCGCACGGAAGTTATGACGTCATGAAACGTTTTCTGGAAGCATACGGAAAGGATATGGAATTCTGTCAGATCCAGTTAAACTATCTGGACTGGTCGTTCCAGGACGCGAAAGCCAAGGCGGAACTGCTGAAAGAGTATCAGATTCCGGTATGGGTTATGGAACCGCTTCGCGGAGGTTCTCTGGCTTCCCTTTCGGAGGAAGACGCAGCCCGTCTGAAAGCGCTTCGTCCTCAGGAGACGATCCCGGCATGGGCGTTCCGTTTCCTTCAGAGCATTCCGGGCGTAACGGTAACGCTTTCCGGTATGTCCAATTTTGAACAGCTTCAGCAGAACATACATACCTTCGAGACCGATGAACCGCTGACCGAGGAGGAGATGAAGGCACTGTTGGAAGTAGCAGACGATATGGTGAAAAAGATCGTGCTTCCGTGTACCTCATGCCACTATTGTGTCAGCCACTGCCCACAGGAACTGGATATTCCAAATTTGATCGCACTGTACAACGAACACTGCTTCACCAAGGGAGGCTTTATCGCACCGATGGCGATGTCCGCCATTCCGGAAGAGAAACGTCCCAGCGCATGCATCGGATGCCGAAGCTGTGAAGCTGTCTGTCCGCAGCAGATCAAGATTTCTGAGGCAATGGCAGATTTTGCCGAAAAACTTGGAATGTAATTTCTGTTTCTGATCTGTCGGTCGGCAGATTACTGAAAATGACCCTTTGGACTGGGAATATTCTTCTCTATACAGATAGGAGAGGATTTCTGATCCCAGATCAAAGGGCCATTTCTTTGTACATTTTCTTCCTGACATCAAATGAGCCGCGTTACTGGATTTTTAATGAATATCCGAAGAATCATGAAACTGCACGACGGTATGCTGAAAGAAATCTGCGCGAAGTATCAGCTGACTCCGATTGAAGCAAAAATCATCCGTTTCCTTTACAACAATCCGGAAAAGGACACTGCCACAGATATTGTGGAGCTGAGGATGCTTCAGAAGGGGAATGTGTCGGCTGCGGTGGAATCGTTGGTGAACAAGTCACTGCTTGTAGGCATATGAAAAAGATTCCGATTTTCTTTTCCACAGGAAAGGAAAACGTACGGCTGGAACTTCAGATCTCGGATGACCTGAAGGAGTGCGCAGATACGATCTCCTGTACGGATCTTAAAATGCAGGAGCTCCGGCAGCGTTTTTAAGCGCCAATGGGAAAATGTAAGAGAATTTTTTGTCTGGAAATCCTCTTGTATTTTCAAAAAAAAGTGATATACTTAGATACATGCAGATATAGTTCATCGGTAGAACGCCAGCTTCCCAAGCTGGAGAGGCGGGTTCGATTCCCGTTATCTGCTGTCTGAAACGCTTCTTCACATATGCATCACTGAGATTTCAGTGGTGTTTTTTTTGCATAAAAAATCTTTTTCTTTCTGTGCAGTCGGTACACGAATAGTTTTCCTTTTCATCCGCTTTTCTTTATTTCCCACAACGGTGTGATGTGGTATACTGAAGGCGTAAGAGATCAAATCTTTTGTTTTCACAGAATACCGAAAAGGAGATGAGACGCATGGAACAGAATTACATCCTCGAGGCTGCAAAAGCCGCCCGGGAACTGATAGAGACCGCCGACATGCAGCCGGGACAGATTCTTGTAGTCGGCTGTTCTTCCAGTGAAGTGGAAGGGTGCCGCCTTGGCACGCATTCCAGTGAAGAAACCGGCAGACATATCTTTGAAGCCATTTACACAGAAACAGAGAAAAGAGGGATCTTTCTTGCCGCGCAGTGCTGCGAGCATCTGAACCGCGCGCTGGTGCTGGAACGGGAAGCGGCCCTTCGCTATGGTTACGATCCGGTCAGTGTCGTTCCGTGGAAAAAAGGCGGAGGCTCCTTTGCGACAGCTGCCTTTTACGGGATGAAGGACGCCGTGGTGGTGGAACATATCCGGGCGCATGCGGGAATGGATATCGGAGATGTTCTGATTGGCATGCATCTGCGTGATGTTGCGGTGCCGGTCCGCCTTTCTGTATCGTCCATCGGCGGCGCACACCTTGTAGCTGCAAGAACCCGTCCAAAATACATTGGCGGTGAGCGGGCACATTATCAGTAACTTACAAAAAACGGAACATTTCTTTCACCAGTTTTAACTTCGTGAAACAGATGTTCCGTTTTTTTATTCACCAATGATTCATCTATTTTATTGCTGCTATTTCAGCATTTTCCCCGCCGCCTTTTGCTTCGCCCGCAGCCGCATGATCGCCTTCTGCTTTTTCACAAAAGCGGCGATGCCTTCTACGATAAGATTCAAGTACCGAAGGACAGGCTCTGTCGCCACAGAGAAGACTACCAGCAGCATGATGCATTTCCGGGACATTCCGGAAATCGCAAACAACTCATTCAGGAAAATACTGCAGAAGATAAAGGCTGCCACAGAAATTCCGAGAATTGCCCAGCGCATCCAGTTCATCGGTTTGCTGATCCGGTACAGGATCATAAAGCCTACAATAGCCATCAGGAAGGTGGATGCCGTCGCAATGTCTTCCGATCCCACACCGAACTCCTGGCCAAAAATCACCAGCGTAGCGATCACGATAAAGTCCGTCAGCGCCGCCGGAAGCGCCTGGATCAGGATGTTTGTGATAAAATGGCCTTCGATCCGGTTCTTATTCGGCAGCATGGACAGCAGAAACGCCGGAAAACCGATGGTAAACGTGCTGATCAATGAGATCTGGGACGGTTCCAGCGGATAGGTCAGCATGGAAACCAGCGAGAAGATGGACAGCAGAAACGAAAAAATGTTCTTCACCAGGAACAGGGATCCGGAACGCTGCAGGTTGTTGACCACCCGGCGTCCTTCCAGAACAACGGAAGGCATTTTTGCGAAATTGTTGTCCAGCAGTACCAGCTGGGATGCCTGCGCCGCAGCGTCGCTTCCCGATGCCATAGCAATGGAGCAGTCGGCGTCTTTCAAAGCAAGGACATCGTTGACACCGTCGCCGGTCATTGCCACAGTCTTGCCCGCGCCCTTCAGCGCATGGACAAACTGCCGTTTCTGATCCGGTGTCACACGGCCAAAGACCGTATAATTCAGTACCGCCTCCTCAATGTCTTCTTCCGTCTTCAGCGTGGAAGCGTCGATAAACCGTTCCGCATGGGTGATACCAGCCTGTTTTGCGACCTCTGAGACGGTCTGCGGATTGTCGCCGGAAATGACTTTGACTTCCACTCCCTGCTCCTCAAAATAACGGAAGGTCTCCGGGGCTTCTTTTCGGATCGGATTGGACAGAAGCACATAGCCCAGCGGCGTTACCGGAGCCGTCAGTTCCTTGCCGTCCGGAATCCCCGGATAAGAGCCGAACACCAGAACACGGTAGCCCTGGCGGGTATAAGGTTCAATCTCCGGCTGGTAGGTTGGAAAATCGTCCCGAAGGACAAATTCCGGTGCACCGAGAACATACGCGCCGTCGGAAAAAGCCGCGCTGGAATACTTGAAAGCAGAAGAGAAGGACGTGATCGACACTGCTTTTCGTCCGGTCGGCTTCTTGAAATATGCTTTCATCGCTTCCATTGTGATATTATCGCTGGACATCGCCGCGGCAAAATCGCTGATCACAGATTCCAGGGAAAAGGCTGGATTTTCCGGTGCATGTTCCGCCGGGATCAGCTGATTGACCTGCATGGTATTCTCTGTGATGGTTCCCGTTTTGTCCACGCAAAGGACATTGACCCGCGCCAGAGTCTCAATACACTTCATATCGTGTACCAGTACTTTCTGAGTCGCCAGACGGACAACGCTCACAGCCAGAGCCACGCTGGCGAGAAGGTACAGACCCTCAGGAATCATTCCGATGATCGCGGCAACCATCGAAGTGATACTTTCACGGAAAGAATCGTGGGAAAGAAAGAACTGCTGTCCAAACAGAAGCAGACCGATCGGAATAATCAGAATACCGACGATCTTGACCAGCTTATCCAGAGAACGGATCATCTCAGACTGTTCTCCTTCTTTCATCGCCTTGGCTTCCATCGTCAGTTTTGAGATATAAGAATCTTCGCCGACCTGTGTCAGACGGCTCTTGCAGCTTCCGGAGACAATAAAACTTCCGGACATCAGGGAGTCCCCAGGTTTCTTTGTAATCTCATCGGATTCACCGGTCAGGAGAGATTCGTTCACCTGAACTTCCCCTTCCAGCACAACGGCATCCGCACAGATCTGTTTTCCGGCGGTAAATACAACGATATCATCCAGAACCAGATCCTCAGCTTCCATCACCTGTTCCCTGCCGTCACGGATCACCGTCGCTTTCGGCGCATTGAGCACAGAAAGCTTTTCCAGAGTCTGTTTCGCGCGGATCTCCTGAATAATACCGATCAGCGTGTTGGCGATCACCACCGGAAGAAACGTAAGATCACGAAAAGATCCGGCAATGATGACCAGGATCGCAATGATCAGAAAGATCAGGTTGAAATAAGTAAACACATTGCTTTTGACAATTTCCGCAGTAGTTTTGGACGGAGGTTCCACCGCTCGGTTGTTCCATCCGTTGCGCATGTATTCCTCGGCCTGCTCGCTGGTCAGACCAACGGCAGGATCTGCGGTATACCTGGTCGTAGGCTGCCTTTTGTTAAGAATTTCTGTGATTGTTTTTTTCATGAAAACATCCTCGCTTGTTGTAAAATACAGCTGCAGTTCCGACAAAAACCAAAATCGGAAGACAGAACTGCAGCAAAAGATATCCACTGTTTCCAAGTATAACACAATTCGAAGAAAATCAGATAAAAAAACTGTTAATATTTTCCAAAAAATTTTCGAAATATTTTCTGAAGATTTTCGATTACTTTATCTCTTCAATTTCATGAATCTTCGGCTCCGCGATCATGGAATAATTCGTATGGTAAATGACAAAGCCGGGTTTCGCGCCGTTTGGCTTTTTCAGGTTCTTTTTCTGGGTATAATCGATCTCCACTTTCGGCGCCTGACGTCCCTTGGAATAGAAAGCCGCAAGCCGTGCAGCCTCCTCAAAGGTGCGATCCGGCAGTTCCTCTCCGTTGGATTTCACGATCACATGGCTGCCCGGCTGTCCCTTCGCATGGAACCACCAGTCGTTCCCGGACGCAAATTTAAAGGAAAGCTCGTCGTTCTGAAAATTATTCTTTCCCACATAAATGTCAAACCCGTCGGAAGAGCGGTAGTGGAACGGGCGTGAGACAATTTTTTTCTTCTTTCCGGAGGAGCCTTTCCGGCGAAGGTAGCCGTATTCCATCAGCTCCTCCCGTACCTCCACCAGGTCGTCCTCGTCCAGGGCGATGTCCAGGGAAGTTCGGATGGATTCCAGGTGTTCCAGATCACTTCTGGTTTCCTCCAGCAGCTCATTGAGCGCTTCCTCCGTTCTTTTCAGCTTGGTGTAACGGTCAAAATACTTTTTCGCATTTTCCGCCGCGCTCAGATGTTCATCCAGAGGAATGGTGATCATCTCATTGGTGTAGTAATTCAGCGCTTCCAGAGAACGTGCCCCTTCCTCAAGATGGTACCCATACGTATTCAGCAGCTCGCCGTAAATACGGTATTTTTCTTTCTTTTCCGTATCCTTTTGCTGCTTCTGCTGAAGTTCGTACTTTTTGGAAGTGCGCTCGATCGCAGTGGTGACAATCCTGCGCAGGTCGGCGGATTTCTGACGGATCAGGGTGATCTTGTTTTTCATAGAGTAATAGCTTTCCAGTACCTGCGAGATACTTTCGTAAGAAACACTCTTCTGATCCTGATATTTTGTCAGCGGAAACGCAGCGAATTCCAGCGGTTCTTCCTCCTGGTAAACGATCACGGGAGAGAAGTCCTGTCTCCGTATCCTGTCCACCAGGTCATCCGTCGTCTGCCACAGGGTTTCTTTCTCCGTTTCCTCCAGTTCCTGCGCCTGCCGCTTCGGATCGATCCCGCTTCTCACGCAAAGTTCCTCTGCGATCAGCGGGCTGAATCCGGTCAGAGACGTATAAACCGCCTTGAACACGGGCAGATTTTTGCCAAAAACCGTCTCTGTGAACGCCTCCCGGCTCATGCTCAGAGGATCCATTTTGTCCTGGGTGTGGGGAATAAACCAGGTACGTCCCGGAAGGACTTCGCGGACAGAGCTCATATTGGCGGAGATATGTTTGATGCTGTCAATGATCGTATCATCCTCCTGACAGAAAATGATATTGCTATGTTTTCCCATGATCTCAACGATCAGTTTCTTCCGGCAGATATCTCCCAGTTCGTTGAGATGTTCCAGTTCAAAGATCAGGATCCGCTCCAGACCCGGCTGGGTCACCGACAGGATCCTTGCGCTGCCGATATGTTTCCGCAGAAGCATACAGAAATTGGGAGCGGTCAAAGGTCCCTGCTTGTTCTCCCCGGTCAGGTAGATCAGCGGGAGAGAAGCGCTCGCCGACAGAAACAGCCGGTACTGGGTACGGTTGTTTTTCACTGTGATCATCAGTTCATCCGCCTCCGGCTGAGCGATCTTGTTGATCTTTCCCCCGACGATCGTATGGTTCAGCTCAGAAACAATATTTGCAATGGTAATTCCATCAAAAGCCATAATTCATTCTCCTTATCTAAATTCCTTAAAATTATATAATAAAAAAAAAGATTTGACTAGGGTTTTGGAATGAATTATAATGAATCTGTATGGGTTGCTTACTATTTGATTCGTTTTCATCCATACAGGAAGGATTTTTGACATGATTAAAAGTATGACGGGCTTCGGCAGGGCCGAATTACAGGATGAAGTCAGGAGATTTACCGTAGAGATCAAATCCGTCAACCACCGTTATCTGGATTTCAATATGAAGATGCCGAAAAAACTCAGCGTTTTCGAGGCGGCGATCCGGGGTGTTCTGAAAGAATACATGCAGCGCGGTAAGGTAGATGTTTTTATCTCCTGTGAGGATTTTTCTTCCGGACGGATGCAGCTCCATTACAACAGCGAACTTGCCGGACGGTATCTGGAATATTTCCGTCAGATGGAAAAAGAATTTGCACTGGAAAATGATATCAAGGTGTCTCATCTCTCCCGTTGTCCCGAGGTTCTCACCATGGAAGAGCAGGAGATTGATGTGGAAGAGCTCTGGTCTGAGCTGGAAAAGGCACTTCGGGCAGCCGGTGAACAGTTTGCCGCATCCCGCCAGGTGGAGGGTGAAAATCTGAAACGGGATCTGACCGCGAAGCTGGACAGTCTGCAGGCAAACGTGAGACGGATTGAAGAGCGTGCCCCTGAAATCCTGAGTGAATACCGGAATCGTCTTGAGACAAAAATGAAAGAACTGCTGGAAGACACGCAGATGGAAGACAGCCGGATCGCTGCGGAAGTGGTGATTTTTGCTGATAAGATCTGTACGGATGAAGAAACCGTGCGTCTGAACAGCCACATTGAGAATATGAAAACTGCGCTGAATGACGGAGAGGGTATCGGGCGAAAACTGGATTTTATTGCACAGGAAATGAACCGCGAAGCCAATACGATCCTTTCCAAGGCAAATGACCTGGAAACGACCAACATTGCGATCGAACTGAAAACAGAGATTGAAAAGATCCGCGAACAGATCCAGAATATCGAATAAAACAAAGGGTGATTCAGGTTGTCAAAGCTTATTAACGTCGGTTTTGGAAACGCCGTAAATTCCGAAAAGATCGTTGCCGTGGTCAGCCCCGAGGCAGCTCCCATCAAGCGGATGGTGCAGAAGGCAAAGGAAGAAAACCACCTGGTGGACGCGACGGTCGGCCGCAGGACCAAAGCGGTGATCTTTACCGGGGAAGGCCTGGTGATCTTGTCGGCGCTTCAGCCGGAAACCATCAGCCGCCGGTTTAACGCCCATGGGGCGTCATTATCAGAAGAACAGGGAGATGCAGAGGATGAGTAAAGGAGTACTGACCATCGTATCCGGTTTTTCCGGCGCGGGAAAGGGCACCGTTATGAAGGGGCTTCTCGCAAACTATGATAACTACGCTCTTTCCATATCCGCCACCACCCGCAGGCCGCGGGAAGGGGAGCAGGACGGAAGAGAATATTTCTTTAAAACAAGGGAAGAATTTGAGCAGATGATCGCCGAAGGCGCGTTTATCGAATATGCCCAGTACGTGGAAAATTATTATGGAACGCCAAAGGCTTATGTGGAAGAACAGCTTGCCAACGGCAAAGACGTGCTGCTGGAAATTGAGATCCAGGGAGCGCTTCAGGTCAAAAAGCTCCGTCCGGATGCGCTTCTGATCTTTATCACGCCTCCGAGCGCTGAGATTCTGGAGCAGCGTCTGACCGGACGCGGCACGGAGACTCCGGAAGTGATCGCCATGCGTATGAACCGTGCGGTGGAGGAAGCGGCCTATATGGACGCTTATGATTATATTATCATCAACGATCAGCTGGAAGACTGTATCGAAAAGACACACCGGCTCATCCAGAGCCAGCATGCAGCCAGCAGTCTTCAGTCGGAGTTCATCTGCCGGATACAGAGAGAATTAAAGGAAAGAAAGGAGAGCAAAGCATGATACATCCATCTTATACAGAATTAATCGAAACCATCAACGAGGGACAGGACATCGACGAAGCTCCTGTGATCAGCAGCCGTTATTCTCTGGTTCTTGCAACCAGCAAACGCGCAAGACAGCTGATCGCCGGCGCAGAACCGAAAGTCAGGGTTAAGAAAGGTATGAAACCTCTTTCTATCGCTGTAGAGGAAATGTACCGCGGAGAGGTTACGATCCTCCCGGATGAAACAACAGAGGATGAGACCTCGGAAGATGTAGAGTAATACACCGGCCTGCGGTACCTGCCAGGCCGTGGTGGAGTACAGAAAATACGGCTCTGGAATTTTCCCGGAGCTGTTTTTCTATCCCCATAAAAAACTGCAACGATACAGGAGTGAACAAATGAAAATTTTATTTATTTCCCTTGGCTGTGACAAAAACCTTGTGGACTCCGAGCACATGCTCGGCTTGTTGGTAAAGCACGGTTATGAGATCACAGACGATGAAACACAGGCGGACATCATTGTCATCAATACCTGCTGCTTCATCCATGACGCCAAGGAAGAGAGCATTGAAAACATCCTCCAGATGGCTGAGTACAAAAAGCAGGGAAGCTGCAAAGTACTGCTTGTCACAGGCTGTATGGCGGAGCGTTACCGCGAAGAGATCCATCAGGAAATTCCGGAGGTGGACGCCGTGCTGGGAACCAACAGCTACGACCGCATCGTCCTCGCGATCGAAGATGTGCTTCGCGGCAGCCATTACGAGGATTACGCGGAGCTGACCGGTATTCCGAAAACCGATGGTGGGCGGATCGTCACCACCGGAGGCTATTATGAATACCTGAAGATTGCCGAGGGATGTGACAAGCACTGCACCTACTGCATTATCCCGAAGCTGCGCGGCAGCTACCGCAGTGTTCCGATGGAAGACCTTCTGGAAGAAGCCAGGACCATGGCAGCCGGCGGTGTCCGGGAACTGGTCCTTGTAGCTCAGGAGACAACCCTTTACGGGACAGACCTTTACGGAAAGCCTTCGCTTCACCTCCTCCTGAAGGAGCTCTGCAAAATCCCGGAACTGTACTGGATCCGGATCCTCTACTGCTACCCGGAGGACATTTATCCGGAACTGATCCAGACCATGAAGGAAGAAAAGAAAATCTGTCATTATCTGGATCTGCCGATCCAGCATGCCAATGACGAGATCCTCCGACGGATGGGCCGCCGCACTTCCAAGGAAGAGCTGGTACAGATCATCACAACCCTCCGGGAAGAGATTCCGGACATCACGCTGCGCACAACATTGATCACCGGATTTCCGGGAGAGACAAAGGAACAGCATGAGGAACTTCTGGAATTTGTCAATGACATGGAATTTGACCGTCTGGGTGTATTTACTTATTCTCCGGAAGAAGGAACGCCTGCGGCAAACATGGATCATCAGATCGACGAGGAAACCAAGCTGGATCGCCAGGCAGAACTGATGGAACTGCAGCAGGATATCTCCATGGAACTGGGAGAGCGGAAGATCGGGCAGGTTCTGACGGTGATGATCGAGGGAAAGGTAGCCGATGAAAATGCCTACGTGGGCAGAAGCGCATCCGACGCTCCGGGCGTTGACGGCTATGTATTCGTCAATACCGATGAGGAGCTTGTGTCCGGTGATTTTGTAAATGTAACGATCACCGGCGCACTGGAATATGATTTGATAGGAGAGATTGTGCAATGAATTTACCAAACAAACTGACGATACTGAGAATGATTATGGTTCCGTTTTTTGTATTCTTTATGCTGGTTCCCGTTGCGGGGGATGCCACCAAGTGGATCGCTCTGGTGATCTTCGTTGTGGCAAGCCTGACGGACACGCTAGACGGCTATCTCGCCCGCAGGGACAACCTGGTCACAGATTTCGGAAAGTTCATGGATCCTCTGGCAGACAAACTTCTGGTCTGCTCCGCGCTGATCTGTTTTGTAGAGCTGGGCGATCTGCCGGCTTGGATGGTCATCATCATCATCGGACGTGAATTTATCATCAGCGGCTTCCGTCTGGTGGCGTCTGACAACGGCATTGTCATCGCGGCAAGCAAAACAGGAAAACTCAAAACGATCAGCCAGATGGTCATGGTCGTTCTGGTGATCGCGGATCTTGGCGGAATCTTCTCTGTGCTGGAGCAGATCTTTATCTGGCTGGCGCTGATCCTGACCGTCCTGTCACTGATCGAATATATTTATAACAATAAAAACGTGCTTTCCATGCAGGGCTAAGGAGGCAGCTATGGTCGCAGAAATCATTTCTATCGGAACAGAGATCCTGATGGGCAACATTACAAACACCAACGCCGTTTACTTTGCACGCCAGTGCGCGGCGCTTGGCATCGACTGTTATTATCAGGATGTGGTAGGTGACAACGAAGAACGAATGACACAGATGATCCGGACTGCGCTGGACCGGTCGGATCTGATCCTTCTGTCCGGCGGTCTTGGACCCACCGAGGACGACCTGACGAAAGAAGTCGTATGTAAAGTGATGGGTGAGCCGTTGGTGGAAGATCCCCATACAAAGGCACGGATCCAGAGTTATATGGAGAGTCATCTCAAATCCAATCCTGACTCCGCCATCACTGCCAACAACTGGAAACAGGCGCTGGTACCGGAAAATGGTACCGTTCTGGACAATGACAACGGTACGGCACCCGGTCTGATCATCGAGAAAAACGGAAAAATCGCCGTTCTCCTTCCCGGACCGCCGATTGAAATGAAACCGCTGTTTGAAGAATATGTGATCCCATATCTCCGTGGCCGCCAGGAAGACGTTCTCTATTCCCACATGATCAAGATCTGCGGGATCGGAGAGAGCGCGGTGGAGACAGAAATCCTGGATCTCATCGACGCACAGACGAACCCGACCCTTGCCACTTACGCCAAAACCGGCGAGGTACACCTGCGTGTGACCGCAAAAGCGAAAAACGAAGAAGAGGCGCTCCGGCTGATGGCACCGGTGGAAGAAGAACTGAAAAAACGCTTTGGAAACCATATTTACACGATGGAAGAAGAAGTGACCCTGGAACAGGCGGTCGTAGACATGATGAAAGAGCGGAATCTGTATCTGACCACGGCGGAATCCTGCACCGGAGGAGCGGTCGCTTCCCGTATCGTCAATGTGCCAGGAGCCTCTGAAGTTCTGGGACAGGGCATTGTGACCTACTCCAACGAAGCAAAACAGCGTTATCTGAGCGTCAGAGAAGAGACCCTCGCCAACTACGGAGCGGTAAGCGCTGAGACTGCCAGAGAGATGGCGGAAGGCGGATGCCGGAATACCGGAACCGAAGCCTGCATCGCCATCACAGGAATCGCCGGACCTGGCGGCGGCACGCCTGAAAAACCGGTTGGCCTGGTTTATATGGGATGCTGCGTCAATGGAAAAACCATCGTCCGGGAATATCAGTTCCGCGGCAGCCGCACAAAAATCCGTGAACAGGCAGTCGTAAAGGCTCTGACTCTGCTTCGAAGCTGCATTCTGGACGCAGAATAGAATTCAAACAAATCCCAGGAATGTGCTTGAACACACATTCTTTCAAAGGTATAAAAACAGCGCCGGATATTGGATCGTTTCAATATCCGGCGCTGTTTCTATCATTTCTACCGTTTCATCAGTTTCAGCATCTGAAGCATTCGGTCGATCTTTGCCGCTTCTTCCGGCGACCGGCTGCTTTTCATCACCTGAATGATCAAGTCCATTTCCGCGTCGCTGAACTGCATACCCTTTTCTCTGGAAGTGTTTGCGGCAGCCATCAGGATCGGCAGAAGTTCGTTGGGACCCTTTCCGTTTCCCATAGATGCCATGGACTGGAGCATCTGCAGTTTTTCCGCTGGAATCCCTGAGAGATTTGGATCCTTCATCCAGTCATCCATTCCAATCATCCTCCTTTTCATGTTCTGTCGTTTGACTATCCTCCTGATACATCTGGAACATCTGAATGGCAGTCATCGCATTCATGATACCGTTGAGATTCTCCCTCATTTCCCCCGAGGTAAACTGGCTGATCGACTGGAGCATTTCTATCGGGCTTGTTTTTACCGGCTCCCGGGATGACATCATGGAAAGTTCCCGCGCCTGTGAGAACATCTGAATGGTTCTTTGCAGTTCCATGGTTTTGGCAAATATGGAAAGCATCGCCTGAGCCCTGGGATTGGCATAAGGAATCGCCGCCTTCAGCATCTGGATCTGGTCTTCCGCCACCATCCGGTCAAGAGGCGTCATTTCAATAGAATCCTGTTCGTTCATAAAAATCCCCATATTCAGCATTTCTACAGTTTATGCAGAAAAAGAGAAAAAGAGAACCAGAGCCTCTTTCTCTCATATGATAAAGAGAACACATCACAGCAAAAAGGAGAGTTGAATTGTGAAAAACGGAGAATCCGAGGAATACAGACTTGTCATAGAGGGCAACGCACTTTATGAGGTGGATATGGAATGTGTCCGCTGCAGGGAATCCAGACGGAAGGCGGCGGAAGAGGAGTGCAAAAAAGCACGGCAGAAGAATAATCCCGGAAAAGATCCGGAAAAACCGGGAAAACAGCAGGAAAGCGAAAGCCATCAAAACCAGCATAAAGAATAACGAAAAAACGGGGCGCTTCACAAAAGGAAGCGCCCCTTGCTGCAACCGTCCGTCAGCACTTCCGGCATTTGCAGCACGTTCTTATTCATGTGTCAGCATCCGCAGCCATTGCAGCCATTGTTTCCGTTGCAGAAGAACAGAAGCAGGATTACCCACAGGCAGCTGTCATTTCCGCAGCCACAGCCCCAGTTGGAATTTCCGTTTCCGCAGCAGCTCAGCAGAAGAAGGATCCACAGGATATTGCATCCGCAGGAATTTCCGTTTCCACTAAACAGTCCACTGTTTCCGGAATCACATCCGCATCCACAGTTTGTAGCAGCTAAATCACTCATATCATTTCCTCCAAATTGATTTGGTTTACACTTCATGATATGAGAATCCCCTCTGTTTGGTTACTCAATTTGTCATCAGAGAAAGAAAAGAATTGTAAAGATCCAACGTTCCATAGCCCCACTCCCTGTTGGGATAAGTCAGGGCAGGATCTCTCTGCGCTCCCCGGATCAGGTAGAATTTCAGCTCCTGCGTGGTATAAAAACGGGACGGGGTACGCTCCATTCCCCACTGGATCAGAAGAGCAGACGCTCCGGCTGCCAGCGCTGCGGCAGCGCTTGTTCCGGTTTTATCCACGTAACTTCCCAGCGGTCCCGGACCGGTGACATCCACCCCCGGAGAAACAAAATCCGGTTTCACATCATTGTCTGCGGTGTAGCCGCGGCTGGAATGGATATAAAGGCTTCCCGTTGCCGCCTGATACGCTCCGGTAGTGAGGATCGTGTCCGGTGTCGACGGACTGGTCAACGTGGTATAGGGATTCGGAGACAAAAAGGTAATGTCCGGATCCGCAAAACCGGTAATCGGCAGCCACAGATGAAACTCCCTGGCAGCCTCATCCGCTCCGTACACCTGCAGATTCCAGATGCCTTCCGTGGGCTTTTCAAAGCGGATAATGATCAGCTGTCTGCCGCTGGTGGTGATCACATCATATTTGACGTAGATTTTTGTCTCTTCCAGAATAAAACTGCTGGTTGTTTCCACACTGAGGGATACCGGAATCCTTGGAACCGTCTCGCCGATGGGGGATCGGAATCCCACAGAAAAAAGCTGCGGAGCCTGTCCCCAGAGTTCCATGGTAAAGCCTGTGCTGCCCGGCGGTACCAGGATCTCCACATTGGTCGGACCGCCGGAAGACGCAGCGCCCAGATAATGATGGGCGCGGCCGGCTTCATCCCCGGCGGCGGCGACAGGCGTGATCCCCTGGATCTGCCCCAGCCTCCGCAGGGTAAAGGTCAGCGGCATGGATTCCGTACGGCTTCCCTGATTGCTTCCGAGCCCAATACAGATCACCAACGGTTTCTTATACAGGAACGCTTTCTGGGTCAGATACTGGATGCCCGCCATAATATCATTTTCCTGATATGCCACAGCGTTGGGAGAGACATAAAAAAAATCCCGGAGATACTGCTTCGCCGGTTTTAGTTTTACTACCACAAGATCCGCATCCGGCGCAGCTCCGATAAAACCCTGATCCTCACTTGGCGATCCGGCGGCAACTCCCGCCAGGTAAGTTCCATGCCCCTGCGGATCATCCGCAGGCACCAGAGATCCTGGGTTTTCCTGCCGGAGCGACTCGTCAATCTGCATCCTGGAATATTCACTCCCGTAAGGGAAAAATTCAGGCGGGATACCGGTCCGGTCTGTCTGGTCCCAGAGATCCAGAATCTTCGTCGTGCCGTCAGGCTTTTGAAACGCCGGATGGGTATAGTCAATTCCGGTATCCACGATGCCGATGATGACGCCTGCCCCGGTCAGTTGGAGCACCGGCTGATTCTGCACCTGCAGGATCCCGGCGCTTTCCAGCGATACGGTACTTAAAGGAGTATAAAGCTTCGGAACAGAATTATAAGGAAAATCGCCAAACTGATTCGCCGGCAGCAGGCTCCTTCCCAAAAAGAGTGTGGAAAACTGGGAATTCAGCGGAAAGGAACTGCCTTCCGAATCAGGAACCGCATTCTGATATACCTCCAGATAAAAGCTTCGGACGATCAGATCCGCATAATCGTTGGAATAAACACGTTCTTCCAGAGTCAAATGTTTGTACCATCCGTTTTTTATCAGTATACGAAGTCCGGCATCAAATTATGTGGGAGATCATTCCAAAAGGCCGCTGATATCCTGGTCCGGAACCTCCATGGGATAGCGGCTGTCAAAGCAAGCCTTGCAGATTGGCAGATCCCCCACCATTTCCTGCAGACAGTCGATGGGCATATAGCCGAGCGAATCCGCGCCGATCATTTCACGGATTTCTTCCGTGGAATGAGTATGGGCGATCAGCTGCTGATTGGAGGGCACATCCGTCCCGAAATAGCAGGGATAAAGGAACGGCGGAGAGCTGATCCGCACATGAACCTCCTTGGCACCGGCTTTTTTCATCATCGTGATGATGTTTGCGATAGTCGTTCCGCGGACAATGGAATCATCCACCAGAACCAGCCGCTTTCCCCTGACCACCTGTTCCAGAACACTGAGCTTCATCTTGACGCTGGATTCCCGTTCCTTCTGGCTCGGCTTGATAAACGTCCTGCCGATATAACTGTTTTTGTGAAAAGCAAAAGCAAATGGAATACCGGAAGTCTCGGAATAGCCTTTTGCCGCCGTCAGTCCCGAATCCGGAACGCCGACCACAAGGTCCGCATCCACCGGATAGGTTTTTGCCAGAAGCCCGCCGGCCCGGATCCGTGACTCATAGACATTAACGTTGTCCAGACAGCTGTCCAGCCGCGCAAAATAAATGTATTCGAAAATGCAGTGAGCCCTCTGTACGCTGCACGGCATAAATTCCGAATGCAGCTTTCCGTCCTTGTCAATCGTCACGATTTCTCCCGGCTCCACATCCCGGACAAATTCCGCCCCGACGGATGTGATAGCGCAGCTCTCAGACGCAAAAATCCAGGCATTTTCCCGTTTTCCGATGCAGAGCGGCTTTAGTCCGTAAGGGTCCCTTACACCAATCAGCTTTCGTGGGCTCATGATCACAAGTCCATAAGCGCCACGGATCTTCTGTACCGTCTTCCGGATCGCCTCCTCCACCGTTGCCGAGTGAATTCTTTCTCTGGCGATATGGTAAGCGATAATCTCGGAATCGATGGTTGTATGAAAAATAGCTCCGGTGTGCTCCATTTCATCCCGAAGCTGTACAGCATTGACCAGATTTCCGTTATGCGCCAGGGCAAGTGACCCTTTCAGATATTTCAGAACGAGAGGCTGGGCGTTCTCCAGTGTGGTTGCGCCTGTGGTGGAATAGCGGACATGCCCGATCCCGATATTTCCTTTCAGCTCCTGCAGATTGGATTCCCGGAAGACTTCCTGCACAAGCCCCATACCTTTGTAAAAATTGACCTGCCCCTTCGGACCGTTGGTATCCGATACGGCAATCCCGCAGGATTCCTGTCCCCGATGCTGAAGTGCAGATAACCCATAGTAGATGGAAGTACTTACATCCTCGCCGTCCGGATCATAAATTCCGAACACTCCGCATTCTTCTTTCAGACCGCTCTCGTAGTTTTCGTTTTTCATTATTGGTTTCTCCTTTTGATCTCAAAGAATGAAAAAAAAGACAAAAAGGCCATCCTTTTCTTAGGACCTCTTTGTCTCACTGTAAAATTATACGCTTTTTTCAATTTTATTGTCAATAGATTTCATCTGATTTTTCAGATTTATCTATTTTATACTCTGGCAGCGGATTTTTCGGAAATTTTTTTGGAAATTTCAACAAAATTGCAGAATCGAAAAAAAAAAGATTGCAATCCCCGCGCGCCATGCTACAATGGGCTATGTTTTTTTAACAGACCGCACACAACACAAAACAGGAGGGAATCCATATGGCAGTAAAGTATGTTTTTGTAACCGGCGGCGTAGTCTCCGGACTTGGAAAAGGAATCACCGCCGCCTCCCTTGGCCGCCTGTTAAAGGCGAGAGGGTACAAAGTCACCATGCAGAAATTTGATCCGTACATCAACGTAGACCCGGGAACCATGAACCCGATCCAGCACGGGGAAGTCTTCGTCACAGACGACGGCACGGAGACAGACCTGGATCTTGGGCACTACGAGCGTTTCATTGACGAAAGCCTCGACTGCAATTCCAATGTGACAACCGGAAAGGTTTACTGGTCCGTACTTCAGAAAGAACGCCACGGTGACTTCGGCGGAGGCACGGTACAGGTCATCCCGCACATCACCAATGAGATCAAAAGCCGCTTTTACCACAATTCCGGAGAGGACCGTATTGCGATTATCGAAGTGGGCGGCACCGTCGGCGATATCGAAAGCCAGCCGTTCCTTGAGGCGATCCGCCAGTTTCAGCATGAGGTCGGACATGAAAATGCCGTTCTGGTCCATGTGACCCTGATTCCCTACCTGAAAGCTTCCGGCGAAATGAAAACGAAACCGACCCAGGCAAGTGTCAAAGAGCTGCAGGGTCTCGGTCTTTGGCCCGACGTTATCGTCTGCCGTTCCGAACATCCGTTGACCCAGGAGATCCGCGACAAGATTGCCCTGTTCTGCAACGTACCCAGCGCCCATGTGCTCCAGAATCTGGATGTGGACTACCTCTACGAAGCGCCTCTGGCGATGGAAAAAGAACATCTCGCCCAGGTCATCTGCGAATGTCTCCATCTGGAATGCCCGGAACCGGAACTGTCCGACTGGCAGACGATGGTCCAGGCTCTGAGAAATCCTCAGCAGGAGGTGACCATCGCCCTGGTGGGAAAATATATCCAGCTCCATGATGCGTACCTGAGTGTCGTGGAAGCTCTGAAACATGGCGGGATTGCAGCACGCGCCAGTGTTTCCATCCGATGGATCGATTCGGAAGAGGTCACCCCGCAGAATGTGGAAGAGCTGTTTCAGGGCGTCGACGGTCTTCTCGTACCGGGAGGCTTTGGCAGCCGCGGGATCGAAGGCAAGATCATGGCAATCCGCTATGCAAGAGAACACCGTCTTCCGTTCCTTGGAATCTGCCTGGGAATGCAGCTGGCGATTGTCGAATACGCCCGAAATATCCTCGGCCTTTCCGACGCCCACAGCATCGAACTGGATCCGGACACTTCCCATCCCGTGATCTCCCTGATGCCGGATCAGAACGGAGTGGAAGATCTCGGCGGCACCCTGCGGCTTGGCGCTTATCCATGCGTTCTCGCGGAAGATTCTCTCGCTTACCGTCTGTACGCTACCGGAGAAATCCAGGAACGCCACAGACACCGTTATGAAGTCAACAATGAGTACCGGGAAGCCCTGCTCCAGAACGGGATGAAACTTTCCGGTATTTCTCCTGACGGCAGGATCGTGGAGATGATCGAACTTCCGGATCATCCTTACTTTCTTGCAACTCAGGCGCATCCGGAATTCAAATCCAGACCGAACCGTCCGCATCCACTGTTCGCAGGATTGATCCGGGCAGCCGTGGAATACCATGAAAAAGAAAAATAAATTAGCTCTTTACAAATGACGCCGGATGCGTTATATTATTAGCCATAGTTGCAGGTATGCTTGTGTTTGAAAAATGTTTTTGCAGGATTGTTTATTATCTCCTGCAAAAACATTTCCAAACCTGCCAAACCGGATGTCCCGCAGCAAACTGCCGGACATCCGGTTCTCGCGGCAGCCGCCAGATGAACGTGCAAGCACGTTCGTACGGCTTGTTGCACGCGGAAATAAAAGACAGAGAGAGGGTGTTGGTATGACACAGAGAAAAGCTGACAGCGGCCAGTATGCTCTGTATCGCCCGCAGTTCGAACATGATAACTGTGGAATCGGAGCGGTGGTCAATATCAAGGGCGGTAAAAGTCATGAAACCGTTGAAAAAGCACTGAAAATTGTAGAAAACCTGGAACACAGGGCCGGCAAAGACGCCGAGGGAAAAACAGGAGATGGAGTTGGAATCTTACTGCAGATATCGCATAAGTTCTTTTCCAGAGCCTGTCATTCCCTCGGCATTTTTTTAGGCGAAGAGCGGGAATACGGCGTAGGAATGTTCTTCTTCCCGCAGAACGAACTGAAGCGCAATCAGGCAAAAAAAATGTTTGAGATCATCGTGGAAAAGGAAGGTATGGAGTTTCTGGGATGGCGGGAAGTTCCGGTGGATCCGGAAGTTCTCGGCCACAAGGCACGGGAGTGCATGCCATGCATCATGCAGGGATTCATTAAAAAACCGGCGGATATCGCCGAAGGAATTGCTTTCGACCGCCGGCTGTATGTGGTACGCCGGGTATTTGAACAGAGTACAGACAACACCTATGTTCCGTCATTGTCCAGCCGTACCATCGTCTATAAGGGAATGTTCCTGGTCGGACAGCTGAGAACCTTTTTCCACGATCTGCAGGATCCTTCCTACGAGTCAGCCATCGCAATCGTACATTCCCGTTTCAGCACCAACACCAACCCCAGCTGGGAGCGTGCCCATCCGAACCGTTTCATCGTACACAACGGCGAGATCAACACGATCCGCGGAAATGCAGACAAAATGCTGGCACGGGAGGAAACCATGGTTTCCCCGATGCTGCAGGATGAACTGCACAAGGTGCTTCCCGTGATCAACACCCAGGGATCTGATTCGGCGATGCTGGACAATACGCTGGAATTCCTGACCATGAGCGGCATGGACCTTCCGCTGGCTGTAATGATCACAATTCCGGAACCTTGGGCGAACAATCTGACCATTTCCCAGGAAAAACGGGATTTCTATCAGTATTACGCGACCATGATGGAACCTTGGGATGGCCCGGCGTCTATTCTTTTCTCGGACGGAGATGTGATGGGAGCAGTCCTTGACCGCAACGGTCTTCGCCCATCCCGCTACTATATTACCAGAGACGGCCAGCTGATCCTCTCCTCAGAGGTCGGCGTGCTGGATGTTCCGGAAGACCAGATCCTTGTCAAAGAACGCCTTCATCCCGGAAAAATGCTTCTGGTGGATACCATTGAGGGAAAAGTCATCAACGATGACGAACTGAAAGAACGATACGCCCACCGCCAGCCTTACGGAGAATGGCTGGACAGCAACCTGGTGGAACTGAAGGATCTGAAAATCCCCAATCTTCCGGTGCAGGAATACACGCGTCAGGAAAGGGCAAGACTGCAGAAAGCATTCGGATATACATACGAGGAATACCGAACTTCCATCCGAAATATGGCGCTGAATGGCTCCGAAGGAATCGGCGCCATGGGTGTGGATACGCCCCTCGCCGTATTGTCCCATCAGCATCAGCCGCTGTTCAATTACTTCAAACAACTGTTTGCTCAGGTGACCAATCCTCCCATTGACGCCATCCGGGAAGAGATCGTCACCTCCACCAGCGTATATGTGGGACGTGACGGAAATCTGCTGGAGGAAAAGCCGGTCAACTGTCAGGTATTGAAGATCAACAATCCGATCCTGACCAACACGGATATGCTGAAGATCAAAAACATGAAAATCGACGGTTTCAAAGTCATCACGGTCCCGATCACCTACTACAAGAGCACCCCGCTGGACCGGGCGATCGACCGTCTCTTTGTGGAAGTGGACCGTGCGCACAGGGAAGGGGCAAATATTCTTGTCCTGTCCGACCGCGGCGTCGATGAAAATCATGTGGCGATCCCGTCGCTTCTGGCTGTCTCCGCCGTTCATCAGCATCTGGTGAAGACGAAAAAGCGTACCTCCCTCGCCATCATCCTGGAATCGGGAGAACCGCGGGAAGTACATCATTTTGCGGCCCTGCTCGGCTACGGCGCCTGTGCCGTCAATCCGTATCTGGCGCTGGATACCATCCATGAGCTGATCCAGGACAAAATGCTGGAAAAAGATTACTACGCGGCAGTGGAAGATTACAACCATGCGGTGATCTCCGGAATTGTAAAAATCGCTTCCAAAATGGGTATCTCCACCATTCAGTCCTATCAGGGATCACAGATTTTCGAGGCGATCGGCATCTCACCGGAAGTGATCGACAAATACTTTACAGGAACGGTCAGCCGTGTGGGAGGGATCACTCTTCAGGATATCGCTGAGGAAGCAGATAACCGTCATTCCCAGGCGTTTGATCCGCTGGGACTGGATGTGGATCTGACCCTGGACAGCATTGGACGTCATAAAGAGCGCAGCCAGGGCGAGGAGCACCGTTACAATCCGCAGACGATCCACGCACTGCAGACTGCCACCCGCGAGGGAGATTACGCTCTGTTCAAAAAATATACCGAGATGGTGGACCGTGAGGAAACCGGATATCTGCGCAGTCTGATGGACTTCAATTACCCGGAACAGCCGATCCCGCTGGAAGAAGTGGAGAGCGTCGATTCCATCGTCCGCCGTTTTAAGACCGGCGCCATGTCCTACGGCTCCATTTCACAGGAAGCCCATGAGACACTTGCCATCGCCATGAATATGCTGCATGGCAAATCCAATTCCGGAGAAGGCGGAGAGAGTGACGACCGCCTGGAATCACCGGAACGATGCTCAGCGATCAAACAGGTGGCTTCCGGAAGATTCGGCGTCACCAGCAAATACCTGGTCAGCGCACAGGAAATCCAGATCAAAATGGCACAGGGAGCAAAACCGGGAGAAGGCGGCCATCTTCCGGCAGGAAAAGTATATCCCTGGATTGCGAAAACCAGACATTCCACACCCGGCGTTTCCCTGATCTCTCCGCCGCCGCACCACGATATCTACTCCATCGAGGATCTGGCTCAGCTGATCTATGATCTGAAAAACGCCAACCGGAGCGCGCGGATTTCCGTAAAACTGGTATCTGAGGCAGGGGTTGGAACTGTCGCTGCCGGTGTTGCAAAAGCAGGGGCGCAGGTGATCCTGATTTCCGGATATGACGGCGGAACCGGAGCGGCTCCGCGAAGCTCGATCCACAATGCCGGGCTTCCCTGGGAACTGGGACTTGCGGAAACTCATCAGACGCTGATCATGAACGGCCTGCGCAACCGCGTAGTGATCGAAACAGACGGAAAGCTCATGAGCGGACGTGACGTGGCGATCGCCGCACTGCTTGGCGCCGAGGAATTTGGCTTTGCAACGGCTCCTCTGGTAACTATGGGCTGCGTGATGATGCGTGTCTGCAACCTGGATACCTGTCCCGTAGGCGTTGCGACCCAGAATCCGGAGCTTCGCAAACGGTTCCGCGGAAAACCGGAGTATGTGGTGAATTTCATGCGGTTTATTGCCCAGGAACTGAGAGAGTACATGGCAAAGCTGGGCGTGCGCACGGTGGATGAAATGGTGGGACGGTCCGATCTGCTGAAACGCAAAGAGGCTCCGAACGGTTCCTTTGCTTCCCGCGTGGATCTGGATGCGATCCTCAACAATCCATATGCAGGAACCGATCAGAAGGTAACCTTTGATCCGAAAGCAGTCTATGATTTCAAACTGGAACAGACCCTGGATGAAAAAGTTTTCCTGAAACAGCTGGCTCTGAAGCCGGGCGAGAGCAAAACACTCCAGGTACACGTTTCCAATACAGACCGGACTCTGGGAACCATCCTCGGATCTGAAATCACGAAAAAATTCAAGGATACCCTTGCACCGGACACCTACGTCATCGAATGTAAAGGAAGCGGCGGCCAGAGTTTCGGCGCGTTTATTCCCAAGGGACTGACGCTCCGCCTGGAAGGAGATTCCAACGATTACTTCGGCAAGGGTCTTTCCGGAGGAAAACTTGTGGTATATCCTCCGAAGAACAGCGGCTACTGTCCGGAAGAAAATATCATCATCGGAAATGTGGCGCTCTACGGAGCAACCAGCGGTGAGGCATATATCTGCGGAATGGCAGGAGAACGGTTCTGCGTCCGCAATTCCGGCGCTGTCGCGGTGGTGGAAGGCGTTGGAGAGCATGGCTGTGAATATATGACCGGAGGCCGTGTGGTCATCCTTGGAAGCACCGGAAAGAACTTCGCCGCAGGAATGAGCGGCGGAATCGCTTATGTACTGGATGAAAAGAATCATCTCTACCGCAACCTGAACAAAGCGATGATCTCCATCGAGGCGGTGGACAGCAAATATGATATCGCCGAGCTGCGCACCCTGATCGAACGCCATGTGGAACATACTGGTTCGCCCAAAGGCAGACGGATCCTGGAAGATTTCGACATGTTTTTGCCAAAATTCAAAAAAATCATCCCCAACGACTATAAGCGCATGATGACACTCAGCGCGAAGATGGAAGAACGGGGACTTGACAGTGAACAGGCGCAAATTGAAGCATTTTATGAAAGTATGCGCAGATAGGAGGATACCATGGGAAAACCAACTGGATTTTTAGAATATCAACGTGTGGACGGGGCCTGCGTTCCTCCTCTGGAGCGCATCAGGAACTTTAACGAATTTCACCGCGGCCTTGCGCCAAAAGAACAGCAGCTCCAGGGAGCCCGCTGTATGGCATGCGGCGTGCCTTTCTGCCAGTCCGGACGCATGATTTCCGGCATGGCTTCCGGCTGCCCCCTGAATAATCTGGTGCCGGAGTGGAACGATCTGGTGTATCATGGAAACTGGGAGCAGGCGTACTATCGCCTGGAAAAAACCAACTGTTTTCCGGAGTTTACTTCCAGAGTATGCCCGGCACTGTGCGAGGCTGCCTGCACCTGCAACCTCAACGGAGATCCGGTGGCGACGAAAGCCAACGAGCGTGCCATTATTGAAAACGCCTGGAACACCGGACTGATCCGTCCGAACCCGCCCAAAATCCGCACAGGAAAAAAAGTAGCCGTTGTCGGCAGCGGCCCTTCCGGGCTTGCCGCCGCCATGCAGCTGAACCGCAGAGGACACCAGGTGACAGTGTTTGAACGCCATGACAGGATCGGAGGTCTTCTTCGGTATGGAATTCCGAACATGAAACTGGAAAAGGATGTGATCGACCGAAGGATCCGCCTGATGGAAGAGGAAGGCATCACCTTTGTGACAAACACGGACATTGGAAAAGACCGGAAAGCGAAAGAGCTTCTGAAAGAATTTGACCGCGTTCTGCTGTGCTGCGGCGCCTCCCACCCAAGAGATATCCAGGCTCCCGGAAGAGAGGCAAAAGGAATCTGGTTTGCGGTGGACTTTCTCCGCACCGTGACGAAAAGTCTGCTGGATTCGGAACTTCAGGACGGACAGGTGCCGAAGATCCGCGGAAAACATGTTGTCGTCATCGGAGGCGGCGACACCGGCAACGACTGTGTCGGCACGGCAATTCGTCTGGGCGCAAAATCCGTAGTGCAGCTGGAAATGATGCCGCAGCCGCCGCTGACCCGCGCGGAAAACAATCCGTGGCCGGAATGGCCGAGAGTCTGCAAGATAGATTACGGACAGGAAGAAGCCATCGCCGTTTTCGGTCATGATCCAAGGATTTATCAGGCCACCGTCTCTGAATTTATCAAAAACAAGAAGGGAGATCTGACCCATCTGAAGATCGTTCACCTGGAACCGCAGAAAGACGAAAAGACCGGACGCACTGTGATGACACCCGTTCCGGAATCGGAAAAACAGATTCCCGCCGACCTTGTACTCATAGCCGCCGGCTTTCTGGGCGCGGAAAAGTATATTACCGATGATTTTCAGGTAGCGCTCACCGCCCGCACCAATGTCATGACCGACGACGGCGGCTATCAGACCAGCGTTCCCAACGTCTTTACCGCCGGAGATATGCACAGGGGCCAGTCTCTGGTAGTCTGGGCAATCCGCGAAGGCCGTGAGGCAGCAAGAACAGTGGATGAATCTTTGATGGGCTACTCTAACCTTTGAAATTTTATATGTTTTAATGACAAAACCCGGCAAATCGGGATATAATGAAATCAAAATCGCTGCTGTTCGGCGCAGTATGCCGAACAACAGCTGAAAAATTCAGGAAAGGAGAGTGCCTTCCGGGTTCCTTGCCGGCTTTGGCAGAAACTGGAAGGCCGCCGTCAGGAAATGTCAGAATACACGAAAAAACAGATCCTCGCCATGGCGGAGGAAGAGGATGTGGAATTCATCCGCCTCCAGTTTACCGACATGAGCGGTACGATGAAAAACATGGCGATCACTGCCGGACAGCTGGAAAAAGCACTGGAGAACAAATGTACCTTCGACGGTTCTTCCTTCGAAGGGTTTGCCGGAATTGAAGAATCCGATATGTATCTCCATCCGGATCCGGATACCTTCGCCATCCTGCCATGGCGTCCCCAGCAGGGAAAAGTGGCACGCCTGATCTGTGATGTTTACGACCAGAATGGAAAACGATACGAGGGAAGTTCCAGAGCCATCCTGCAGAATGTACTGGAGCAGGCAAAGGCAATGGGAATCGAAGCGCAGACAGCGCCGGAGTGCGAATTCTTTCTCTTTCACACAGATGAAGACGGGATGGCAACCGTGACCACTCACGACAAGGCAGGCTATCTGGATCTCGGTCCTCTGGATCTTGGTGAAAACGCCAGAAGAGACATGGTGCTTACCCTGGAAGAGCTGGGGATCGGGGTAAAATCCTCCTTCCACGAAGTGGCTCCCGCCCAGCATGAACTGGATTTTCTTCCCGTTTCCGCCCTGCAAAGCGCAGACCAGATCATGACTTTCAAGTTCGCCGTACGGATGATCGCCAAACGGCATGGCCTTCACGCAACGTTTATGCCAAAACCGAAGGCCGGCGTACACGGATCCGGCATGCATCTGCATTTTTCCCTGGAAAAAGACGGACGGGATCTGTTCCGGGATGAGAAAGACCCCATGGGTCTGAGCCGGGAAGCTTATTTCTTTATCGGAGGCATCATGCAGCATATCTGTGGAATCACCGCGATCGCCAATCCGCTGGTCAACTCCTACAAACGGCTGGTGCCTGGTTTCAGCGCGCCGGTCTATGTGGCGTGGTCCGGACGCAACCGCAGTTCCCTGATCCGTATCCCCGATGCCCATGACGGACTGACACGCATCGAACTGCGTTCGCCGGACCCGTCGGCAAACCCATATCTTGTGCTTGCCGTCTGCCTTGCCGCCGGCCTGGACGGAATTCAGAAGCAGACCCTTCCGCCGGAACCCGTGACGGAAAACATTTTTGAAATGAGCGAACGGGAAAAAGCCAGCCGGGGAATCACCATGCTTCCCTCCAACCTGGGAGAGGCGCTTGACGCTCTGGAACAGGATGCCTTCCTCTGCAGCGTACTGGGTGAAACCTTTGCCTCCCGGTATATCAGCGCGAAAAAACAGGAATGGCTGGAATACATCCCTCAGGTATCCTCCTGGGAGATTGAACGGTATCTGCACCGTATCTGACAGACACATAAGGGGCGATTCGAATGAGCAGTATTTTAGTGGCATTTCCAAAACAGGAGGACGGGAAACGTATCGCTCGGCTGCTTTCCGGATATGGATTTTCTGTCGACCACATCTGCACGACCGCCGCTCAGGCGCTGAGCGAAATGAATCAGCTGAGCGGCGGCGTCATCATCTGCGGCTACCGGCTGCCGGACATGTTTTTTTCAGAGCTGGTGGAATGTATGCCGCCCACCTTTGAAATGCTTCTGGTGGCTTCGGAGCGGACCCTGGGACAGATGGACAGCAGCGGCGTCATGGCGCTTTCCATGCCGCTGAAGGCATGCGATCTCGCCGAGACGCTCCAGATGATGCTTCGGCCGAGAAAAAAGAAACGTACGCCCGACCGGAAAAAGAGAAACCCGAAAGAACAGCAGACGATAGACTCAGCCAAAAGCCTGCTGATGGAACGGAATCATCTGACGGAGGACGAGGCGCACCGTTATCTGCAGAAATGCAGTATGGACAGCGGCACCAATCTGGTGGAGACCGCACAGATGGTGCTGGCATTAATGGATTTTGAAAGGAACGGATAACATGTTTAAGATCAACGATAATTACCTGAAACTTCCCGGCAGCTACCTTTTTTCCACGATCGCGAAAAAAATAGCCGCCTACTCCGAAGCGCACCCGGACGCGGACATCATCCGTCTGGGCATCGGAGACGTCACACAGCCCATTGCTCCGGCAATCATCGAAGCCGTTCACAAAGCGGCGGACGAAATGGGCACAGAAGCAGGATTTCACGGCTATGCGCCGGATCTCGGTTATGAATTTCTCCGCAGCAAAATTGCGGAACATGATTTTAAGGCACGGGGCTGTGAGATTTCTGCCGATGAGATCTTTGTCTCCGACGGTGCAAAATGCGACTGCGCCAACATCCAGGAAATCTTCAGCCTGGACAACCGGATTGCCGTATGCGACCCGGTGTACCCGGTCTATGTAGATTCCAACATCATGTCCGGACGTGGCGGCGTATATGACGAAGCCACCGAACGGTTTTCGGATATTATTTACATGCCGTGTACCGCGGAAAACAATTTTGCTCCGGATCTTCCGTCGGAAACACCGGATCTGATCTATCTGTGCTTCCCGAACAACCCGACCGGATCGGTGCTGACCAAAGACCAGCTCCAGCAGTGGGTGGACTATGCCCGCCGGGTAGGAGCTGTGATCCTCTATGACGCGGCCTATGAAGCCTACATTTCCGAAGATCACATTCCACATTCCATCTACGAATGCGAAGGAGCCAGAACCTGCGCCATCGAGTTCCATTCTTTCTCAAAGAACGCAGGATTTACCGGAATGCGCCTTGGCTACACCGTCGTGCCAAAAGACCTGAAAACCCCGGACGGCGTAATGCTGCACACTCTCTGGGCGCGCCGTCACGGAACCAAATACAACGGCGCTCCATACATCATCCAGAAAGCGGGAGAAGCCGTCTATTCACCGGAAGGAAAAGCACAGCTGAAAGAGCAGGTCGCACACTACATGCGCAACGCCCACATCATCTACGACGGGCTGAAATCCTCCGGATATACGGTTTCCGGAGGTGTTAACTCCCCGTACGTCTGGATGAAAACCCCGGATTCCATGACTTCCTGGGAGTTCTTTGACTACCTTCTGGAGCACGCCAACGTTGTCGGAACGCCAGGCGCAGGTTTTGGTCCAAGCGGCGAAGGCTACTTCCGCCTGACCGCCTTCGGCACCTACGAAAACACCGTGAAGGCTGTCGAGCGTTTTAAAAATTTGTAAAATTAGGGCTTTACAATTGGCAGTCTATTTGCTATGATGTAACACAATTAATAGCTGTGAAGGAAACTCTGTAAGTGAAACCTGACAGGAAGCGGATGTCACCGACTGAGAGCATCGGCATGGGGGAAGCTTACAACAGGGAACATTCCGGAGCTGGTCTGTTGAACATTCCAAAGTAGGCAGATCCGTGAATACGCGTTAAGTATACAATGAGATGGTGTCGAAGACGACACAATGCGGGTGGTACCGCGGGAATCTGAATCAACTCCCGTCCCGGAACAGAAAATCAGAATTCTGTTCCGGGGCTTTTTTATTTCTGCCGGCAAAAAATAATGCAAGCCCAGACACGGTCTGCTGCTTTGCAGACAGAAACGAAAGAGTTCCGGAACAGGGGAAAAGGAGAGAGAGACTATGGAATTTGTAACAGGTGTAACCAAACGAGACGACTGGTGTATTGCTGATCTGGCTGCCGCTCCGGAACATTCCCGGGGAAAGATCCGGGGTGCGGTTCACAATATCCGGAATATGGGAGAGATTTCCTTCCTGATCCTACGCAGATATGACGGACTGGTGCAGTGTGTCTTCGAAGAAATGAATTCCGGCTTTTCTCTGAGATCTCTGAAGGAAGGCGCAACGGTGGAAGCCGAAGGTATCTCCCGGCGGGAATCCCGTGCGCCGGGCGGGACGGAGCTTTGCCTTACCGGCCTTCGGATCCTCTCAGAGCCGGTGGAGCCAATGCCCCTTCCAATCAGCAAGTGGAAAATGAACACTTCCCTGGAAGCTTTGCTCAATACCCGGCCGGTTTCCCTTCGAAACCTGCGGGAGCGGGCAAAATTCCGGATCCAGGAGACCATCACCCGTTCTTTCCGGGATTTCCTGTACAGCCAGAACTTTACGGAAATCCATACGCCGAAGATCGGAGCCCGCGGGGCAGAGGGCGGAGCGAACATTTTCCGTCTGGACTATTTTCATCATCCGGCAGTGCTGGCACAGAGCCCTCAGTTTTACAAACAGATGATGGTCGGCGTGTTCGACCGGGTGTTTGAAACAGGACCGGTTTTCCGGGCGGAAAAGCATAACACCAAACGCCATTTGAACGAATATACCAGCCTGGATTTTGAAATGGGGTACATTGATGATTTCACTGAGATCATGGAGATGGAAACCGGCTTTCTCCGCTATATGGTGAAGGAACTGAAAGAGCGGTGCGAAAAGGAATTGAAGCTGCTGGACGTTACACTTCCGGATACGGAAAAGATTCCCTGCGTCCCCTTTATGGAAGCCAAGGAGCTGGTCTTTGAAACCTACGGACGCCCGATCCGCAGCCCCTATGATCTGGAACCGGAAGAGGAGGCGCTGATCGGACAGTATTTCCATGAAACCTACGGAGCGGATTTCGTGTTTATCACCCATTATCCTTCGAAAAAGCGGCCGTTCTACGCGATGGATGATCCTTCAGATCCACGATATACGCTGAGCTTCGATCTGCTGTTCCGGGGACTGGAAGTCACCACCGGCGGTCAGAGGATCCACGACTATCCGACACTGTCCCGGAAACTGCAGGCAAGGGGCATGAGCGAAGAGGGAATGGAACAGTATCTGAGCGCATTCAAACATGGGATGCCGCCTCACGGAGGACTTGGCATCGGCCTGGAACGGCTGACCATGCAGCTCCTTGGCGAGGACAACGTCCGTGAAACCACTTTGTTCCCGAGAGATATGAACCGTCTGGAACCGTAATCGGCAGACAGAGACGCAGGAAAGGAGAGGTAACGACTTATGACAGAAAAGATCACACTGGAAACCATCGAGGATGTCAGTATCCTTGCCAAACTGAAACTGGATCCGGAAGAGGCGGAAAATGCCCGGAAGGATATGCAGAAGATGCTGGACTACGTGGAAAAACTGAACGAACTGGATACGGACGGAGTAGAACCCCTGACGCATCTGTTTTCTTACGGCAATGTATTCCGTGAAGACATCGTCACAAACGGGGATGCCAGCGAGGAAATGCTCGCCAATGCCCCGAAGGCAAAAGACGGACAGTATCAGGTGCCGAAGACCATTGAATAGCAGGAGGGAAGAGAAGATGATACAGACAGAAACAACCGCCCTTGCCTTATCCCGGGAAATCCGCGAAAAGAAACGGACGGTCCGGGAAACCGTGCAGGAAACATTGAAAAAGATCCATGAGACAGACAGCAGCATTGGAGCATTCCTGACCCTGCGCCCGGAGGAAGAACTTCTGGAACATGCCGACAGGATCCAGCAGCAGATCGATGACGGAACCCTCAACAGCCCGCTGGCAGGCGTGCCGGTGGCTGTCAAGGATAATCTCTGTACCAGAGGGCTGCGGACCACCTGCGCCTCCAGGATCCTGGAAGATTTCCTCCCACCCTACAGCGCAGGAGCAGTGGAACGGCTGGAAGAAGCCGGTGCATTGATCATCGGAAAGACGAACATGGACGAATTTGCAATGGGAAGCACCACGGAAACTTCCGCCTTTCAGATCACGAAAAACCCCTGGAACACGGCGCATGTACCCGGCGGGTCCTCCGGCGGCTCCTGCGCGGCGGTGGCAGCGGGAGAGGTCCTTCTGGCTCTCGGAAGCGACACCGGAGGGTCGATCCGCCAGCCCAGCGCTTTCTGCGGAGTGACTGGCATCAAACCTACTTACGGAACCGTCTCCCGTTACGGACTGATCGCTTACGCTTCCTCCCTGGATCAGATCGGTCCGGTAGCAGGAAACGTTTCCGACTGTGCGGCGCTCCTGCAGGCCATTGCCGGGCATGATCCAAGAGATGCGACCTCCCTGGTGCGAAAAGATCTCGATTTTACCTCCGCCTGTGTCTGTGATGTAAAAGGAATGAAGATCGGAATTCCGAAAACTTACTTCCAGGATGGCATCGATCCTGAAGTGAAAGAGGCGGTTCTCCGGGCAGCGGAAACCTTCCGTTCTCTGGGCGCCTTTGTGGAAAGCTTCGACCTCCCGCTGACGGAATATGCGATTCCCGCCTATTACCTCATTGCTTCGGCGGAGGCGAGTTCCAACCTGGAACGATTTGACGGCGTCAAATACGGCTGCCGTGCTTCCGAGTACGAGGGACTTCATGACATGTACAAGAAAACCCGTTCCGAGGGCTTCGGAGCGGAGGTAAAACGCCGCATCATGCTGGGAAGCTTTGTCCTGAGCGCCGGCTACTATGACGCCTACTATCTGAAAGCCCTGCGGACCAGAGCACTGATCAAACAAAGTTATGACCATGCCTTTACGACATATGACCTTCTGCTGGCGCCGGCAGCGCCTTCCACCGCGCCCAGGATCGGTGTCTCCCTGGAAGATCCGCTGAAAATGTATCTCGGCGATATCTATACCGTATCCGTCAATCTGGCAGGGCTTCCGGCGATCAGCCTTCCCTGCGGTTTCGATCGCGGCGGCCTTCCCATCGGGATGCAGCTGATCGGAAACGCTTTCGCAGAAAAAACTCTGATCCGCGCAGCTTATACGTATGAACAGACTGCACAAGGTTTAAAGACCACACCGACAGCAGAAAAGGAGGCACATCGATGAAACAGACATACGAAACCATCATCGGACTGGAGGTCCACGTAGAATTGGCGACGAAGACCAAGATTTTCTGTTCCTGTTCCACCGCCTTCGGCGGACGTCCCAACACCCATACCTGCCCGGTCTGCACCGGAATGCCGGGAACACTGCCGGTCCTGAACCGCCAGGTCGTCGAATATGCGCTTGCCGTCGGCCTTGCCTCCAACTGCAGCATCCATCAGATGTGCCGGTTTGACCGGAAGAATTATTTCTATCCGGACAACCCGCAGAACTATCAGATTTCCCAGCTCTATCTGCCGATCTGTCACGACGGTTATGTGGAGATTGAGACGGAACACGGTCCGAAAAAGATCCGGATCCACGAAATCCATATGGAGGAGGATGCCGGAAAACTGATCCATGACGAATGGGAGGACTGTTCCCTGGTGGATTACAACAGAAGCGGCGTTCCTCTGCTGGAAATCGTCTCGGAACCGGATATGCGTTCCGCCGACGAAGTGATCGCCTATCTGGAAAAGCTCCGGAAAATGATCCAGTACCTGGGTGCTTCCGACTGCAAGCTGCAGGAAGGTTCCATGCGCGCGGACGTGAACCTTTCTCTGCGAAGAGCCGGGTCCAAAGAGTTCGGAACCAGGACGGAGATGAAAAACCTGAACTCTTTCAAGGCGATCCGGCGTGCCATTGAAAATGAACAGGAACGCCAGGCGGAACTTCTGGACGCAGGGAAACCGGTGGAGCAGGAGACCCGCCGCTGGGACGACAACAAAGAGTTTTCCCGCGCCATGCGTTCCAAGGAAGACGCGAAAGATTACCGGTATTTCCCGGATCCGGACCTGCCTCCCGTGCTGATCCCGGACGAATGGATCCAGCGCGTCAGAAACAGCCTGCCGGAATTTCAGGAAGAAAAGGCGCAACGTTATATCCGCGAGTACCAGCTTTCCGCCTACGATGCCGGACTTCTGACCGAATCCCGGAAGATCGCCGCTCTGTTTGAAGAAACCGCCGCTCTCAGCGAAAAACCGAAAAAAGCAGCCAACTGGCTGATCGGCGAAACACTTCGCCTGCTCCGTGAGAAAAACATGGATCCGGAGCAGCTGGATTTTTCACCGGAACATCTTGCCGCCCTGATCCGGCTGGCGGAGGACGGCTCCGTCAATAACCAGGTGGCGAAAAAAGTGTTTGAAAAAATTTTTGAGGAAGATATCGATCCTGTCGCTTACGTGGAGGAACACGGACTGAAAACCGTCAGTGACACGGGAATGCTGGAAGAAGCCGCCCGCAGGGTGATCGCCGCAAACGCAGACGCCGTGGAGCAGTATCACCAGGGCAAGGAAAAGATCCTGGGATTCCTGATCGGCCAGCTGATGCGGGAGACAAAAGGCCAGGCGGATCCCTCCCTCGCCGGAGAAATCCTGCGCAGTCTTTTGTAAATTCTGGAATTCATGTATATTTTTTCTGTCAGTGGAAATCCTATGGAAGAAAAGGAGGTACTGACTATGAGAGGACTGGATTATACAGCTCTTACCATTGTGATCATCGGAGCTGTCAACTGGGGACTGATCGGTTTTTTCAGTTTTGACCTGGTAGCTTTTATCTTTGGAAACATGAGCTGGATCAGCCGCATCGTGTATGGACTCGTAGGCATCTGCGGACTGTATCTGATTTCTCTTTACGGCCGTATTTCAGACCGTTCTTCCGGTGTCTGATACCGCCAGCGCGTACAGGAAGATTGCCAGGAGGAATGTCCAGGCATATTCCGGAAGATAAAAAAACTCCCCGAAAGTTTCCCGGGATGCGGATGCATCTCCAGAGCCTTCGGGGAGTTTTTTGATTTCTTATGAGTTTTTCATGACAACGCTGGATACGATGTTTGCCACATGTTCACAGGCATCCGCGCATTTCTCCAGATAATCATAGATTTCACGCCATGCAATGATCTGCAGAGGATCCGTACATTCCTCATGAAGCCGGTACATACTGTCGATATACAGCTGATCGGCTTCTTCCTCCAGGGTATTGATCCGGATGACATGATCCTTCAGTGTCTTCGAATGACGAAAATCCGGCAGTTCCTTCAGCAGGCTGCAGGTCTCATTGCAGCAGCGGATCACAATGTCCAGCATCTCCAGCGCTTCCGAACGGATCGTCTGGATATGATTGATATAAATACGGATCAGTACCTCCTCAACCTTGTCTGTGATATCATCGATGTTCTGGCTGAGCAGAAGAATATCTTCACGGTCGATCGGAGTAATAAACGCTTTGGCAAGATGATCGGCAAGGTCATGCTGCTTCTCATCCGCCTGATGCTCGATTCTGTGGATCTCATCCAATTTTCCGGACGCTTCTTCCGGATGGTAATCTTCCAGAGTTTTTTTCAGCAGATCTGCGGCAAGGCAGGCATCCTCCGCACATGCAATAAAATGTTCAAAATAAAAGGTATCCTGTTTCTTAGACATCTTTTTTCTCCCTTCACTCTATAAAATCAGAACAAAACCATAAACAGCTTCGCCATCACAAAGCTGATCATTCCGCAGCCCGGAAACGTAAAAATCCAGGTCAGCATCATATCCCTGACGACACCGAAATTAATGGCAGAAAGCCGGCGGACCGCGCCAACACCCATGATCGCGCTGGTTTTCGTATGGGTCGTGGATACGGGGATTCCAAACAGACTGGAATACAGCAGGCAGAACGCGCCGGCAAGATCCGCGGAAAATCCCTGATACCGCTCCAGTTTTACCATATCCATGCCGACGGATTTAATGATCTTTTCTCCGCCGACGCTGGTTCCAAGAGCCATAACCACACTGCAGAGCAGCATCAGCCATACCGGAATCTGCACTCCCGAAACATTGCTTTGTCCATTGGCGAACGCAATTCCAAGGAACAGAACACCAATAAATTTCTGACCGTCCTGGGCGCCGTGCATAAAGCTCATCGCCGCAGCTCCGATAATCTGGGCAGCGCCGAAAAAGCGGTTCGTCTTTCTTCGATCCATACGTTGGCAGATAATGGTGATTCCTTTGCAGATCACCCAGCCGGTGGCAAAACCAAGAAGCAGGCTCAGCACAAGACCGTACAGCACCTTTACCCACTCATCAAAATTGATGCCGCCGATTCCCTGCTGGATCGCGATTGCCGCGCCGGAAAGTCCGGCGATCAGGCTGTGGCTCTCACTGGTCGGTATTCCGAAGAACGAAGCCGTTACACTGTAAATAACGATCGACAGAAGAGAAGCGCACAGAGCGATCAGTGCGTTCCTGGAATCACTTCCGAAATCCACCATGTTGCTGATCGTGGATGCCACGGAACTGTTGATCTGTGTCATGACAAAAACTCCGAGAAAGTTAAACGCCGCGCTCATCCAGATGGCAGTCCGGACATTCAGACAGCGGGTGGTCACACAGGTGGCGATGGCATTGGGCGCATCGGTCCATCCGTTAACGAAAATCACACCCAGTGTCAGAATGATCGTTATTGCCAGCACCGGGTTGGAGAGCATTGCCTCCAGGAAATAGGAAAATGATATGTCCATGTAAATCTCCTTCGTTTCTTTAGTTTTATCCTCCGCATGCCGCGGCCCATTTCTTTCCGTCTTTTCTCAGGCGGACCGAAAGATCCAGAAGGAAACGGGAACAGTAAAAGGGCAGCAGTTCCGGATTTATGTATTTGCTGCTTCGATGAAACGCCAGCCGTCTCCAGAGAAACAGAACGAAAAGCAGAAAGAACAGAAGCATCTGCCCTTCATTGTTTACGATCCGAAGCCGGTGAGACATCCGATTATCCGTCTGAAAAGAATTCCGCATATGCCACAGAAGATCCGGCAGCCGGCTTTCTCCGGACCACACGCTCCGGGAAACCATTCTCCCGATGACGGCGTTTTCGCTTTTCATGCTTTGATCCGGAACCACATCGGAGACTTTCTGTATCGATCCGGCGTAGACCGGAGACGCCGTCCTGCCCATATCGGGATATTTCTGCACACAAAAAAAAGAGAGCAGAAGAAACAGGATCAAAACGCTCCCTGCCATCCGGTAAAACCGTCCGGCATTCCCGCGCATCCCGACACCTGTGGGAATAAAACAATGATTCCGTCTCATCTGCTCTGCCCTCCATTTTCAACCGTGCAGCTGTCCGGCTTTGCCTTCTGTATGCACCGCCGCTCCAATCCAAACTTCTTTTAAAATATCATTGGAGTATTTTTTTGTCAATACCAATTCTTTACATTCCCTTTACCTTCTCTTTACTTTTCAACCGGATAGCAAAGTGTTTTTTTTCGAATATTTTAATAAAGAATACCATTGGAGGAGGATGTTTTGAAAAAACGATATGGACTAACCGGCCGCGGGGTCTCCGTCGCAGTCCTCGATACCGGGATCACGCCCCATGTGGATTTTGACGGGAGAATTGCTGTCTTTCTGGATCTGATTTCCGGACGTGTACGTCCCTACGACGACAACGGACACGGCTCCCATGTGGCGGGGCTGATCGGCGGAAGCGGAAAAGCCAGCGGCGGAAGATATCAGGGTATGGCTCCCGAATGCAGCTTCATCGTCCTGAAGATCCTGGATCATCAGGGCAACGGAAGAAAACAGGATGTTCTGAAAGCGATCGCCTGGGTCCGGAAGATGAGAGTGCGCTACAATATCCGGATCCTTAATATATCCGTCGGCACGACGGAGCAGGAAAAAACGCTTCACGATCTTCTGATCGAGGCAGTGGATGAGGCGTGGGACGACGGTCTGGTGGTTGTGACTGCCGCCGGGAATCTCGGTCCCGGCAGCGGCACTGTGACCGCCCCAGGCAGCAGCCGGAAGGTCATTACCGTCGGCTCCAGCGATCTTCTTACCGGTACGGGAGGAATCTCCGGCTGCGGACCGACCAGAGACTGTGTCTGCAAACCGGATCTTGTGGCTCCGGGAAAGGACATCATTTCATGTGCTCCCGGGATCAGCCGCAGGGAATACGCGAAAAAGAGCGGAACTTCCATGTCGACGCCGCAGATCTCAGGCGCCATCGCCCTTGCGCTCCAGAAAGCTCCCTATCTGACCAACGTGCAGATCAAGATGCTTCTGCGGGATTCCGTCCGTGACCTGGGACTTCCCCATAACCGGCAGGGATGGGGCGAATTTGACCTTGACAAGTTCCTTTGCAATCTATACAATTAAAATCAGCTGAATTGTGAGAAAACAATCGCTGAAAAAGGCAGTACAAAAAATACTGGCAGCAGCCCGGCAGGAAGATCCGGGACTGCTGCCTCACGATTATCCAAGGAGGACATTATGGAAAAAATTCAGATGACGACCCCTCTGGTCGAGATGGATGGAGACGAGATGACCCGTATTCTCTGGAAAATGATCAAGGACGAACTTCTTCTTCCTTTTATTGACCTGAAGACCGAGTACTACGACCTGGGACTGGAGCATCGAAATGAAACCAATGACCAGGTAACGGTTGATTCTGCCAATGCCACGATGAAATACGGAGTAGCGGTGAAATGTGCGACCATCACCCCAAACGCGGCACGCATGACTGAATATAATCTGAAAGAAATGTGGAAGAGCCCCAACGGTACGATCCGTGCGATGCTTGACGGAACCGTATTCCGCGCGCCGATCGTTGTAAAAGGCATTGAGCCATGTGTCCGAAACTGGAAGAAGCCGATCACCATCGCAAGACATGCCTACGGTGACGTCTACAAAAATGCAGAAATGGTGATCCCGGGACCTGGCAAGGTCGAGCTGGTTTACACCGCTGAAGACGGAACAGAGACCCGTGAACTGGTACATAATTTCACCAACGCCGGCGTTGCCCAGGGAATGCACAATCTGGACGATTCCATCGAAAGCTTTGCGAAGAGCTGCTTTGAGTACGCACTGGACACCCGTCAGGATCTGTGGTTTGCCACCAAAGATACCATCTCCAAAAAATATGACCATCGATTCAAAGATATCTTCGCGGAGATTTATGAAAAGGAATACAAAGAGAAATTTGAGGCGACAGGCATTACTTACTTCTACACGCTGATCGACGACGCTGTCGCAAGGATCATGAAAGCGGAAGGCGGATTTATCTGGGCGTGCAAGAATTACGATGGAGACGTGATGAGCGACATGGTATCCTCCGCCTTCGGTTCTCTGGCAATGATGACCTCCGTGCTGGTTTCCCCTCACGGATATTATGAGTATGAGGCGGCGCACGGTACCGTACAGCGCCACTATTACCGTCATCTGAAAGGAGAGGAGACATCCACCAACTCCGTAGCCACCATCTTCGCGTGGACCGGCGCTCTTAGAAAAAGAGGAGAGCTGGACGGCAACGAGGCGCTCTGCCGTTTCGCAGACAAACTGGAGGCCGCTACGATCCATGTGATCGAATCCGGAAAGATGACCAAAGACCTGGCGCTGATCACCACCATCGAAAATCCTGTCGTTCTGAACAGCAGGGATTTCATTCTGGCGATCCGTGAAGAAATGGAAAAATAAGAAACTGAAAACAGCCGCAGATCCGGTGCAATTATATGCACGGTCTGCGGCTGTTTCTGTATTGGAAACTGTCCTGCTTACTCCGCCAGCTCTTCCCATTTTTCATAAAGCTGTTCCAGCTCCGCGGCGATCTCAGCTTTTTCATTGCTCAGCGCCACACATTTTGCGACATCGGTCGCCACCTCCGGCTGGGACATTTCTTCATCAATCTCTGCGTCGCGGGTCTCCAGTTCTTCAATCCGGGCTTCCGTCTTTTTCAGATCATTCTCCCGTTTTCTCTGACGTGCCTGCTCCTCCTTCTGGGTTTTCCAGTCCAGTTTGACTGCGGACTGCGCCGGCTTTTCCACATTGTCAGCAGCAGCGGAAGGCGCATAGATACTGGTCAGTTCTTCTTTCTTTTCCAGATAATAATCATAATTTCCAATATAATTGACAAGCTGCTGGTTGGTCAGTTCAAGGATCCGGGTGGCTGTCTGATTGATAAAATAACGGTCATGGGAAACATAAAGTACGGTTCCCGTATAATCCCTCAGCGCCTGCTCCAGAATCTCCTTGGAGACGATATCCAGATGGTTTGTCGGCTCGTCCAGGATCAGAAAATTGGCATTGGAAAGCATCAGCTTCGCCAGGGAGATCCTTCCCCGTTCCCCGCCGCTCAGCGTATGGATCGGCTGGAAGACATCATCCTCCGTAAACAGAAACGCCGCCAGCACATTGCGGATTTCCGTGTTGGTCAGATACGGATAGGTGTCTGAAATCTCCTGAAAGATCGTCTTATCCATATGGAGCACCTGATGTTCCTGGTCATAATAGCCGATCTGCACTTTGGTTCCCAGCTCAATCTGCCCCCCGTCCGGCGCCACGACACCGTTCAGGATCTTCAGGATCGTCGTCTTTCCGGTTCCGTTGTTTCCGATGATCGCCACACGCTCCCCACGCCGGATCTCAAAATTCAGGTCAGAAAACAGCGGTTGTCCCGGAAAACTCTTGGACAGATTTGAAACGCGAAGGACATCGTTTCCGCTGGTCACTCTTGGTTCCAAACGGATCCGCATATCTGCGCGAACCTCCGAAGGTTTCTCCAGCACTTCCATTTTGTCCAGCATTTTTTCCCGGCTTTCCGCCCTGCGGATCGATTTTTCACGGTTGAAAGATTTCAGCTTCGCAATGACTTCCTCCTGATGGCGGATTTCCTGCTGCTGGTTCATCCATGCATGGTAGGCCGCCTCACGGAGCATCGCCTTTTTCTGGCTGTAAGCAGAGTAGTTTCCTTCAAAGGTAGTCACTTTGCCCGCGTCAATCTCAACAATCTTTGTCACGACGCGGTCCAGGAAGTAACGGTCATGGGAAACGATGAACACGGCCCCGCTGTAATTCAGCAGATATCCCTCCAGCCAGGCGATGGATTCCATATCCAGGTGGTTGGTCGGCTCATCCAGCAGGATCACGTCCGGTTTTGTCAGCAGAAGACGTCCCAGAGCGACGCGGGTCTTCTGACCGCCGGATAGTGTTGATACTTTTTTTTCAAATTCTTCCGGTTCGAATCCCAATCCTTTCAGTACGCCGACCACCTCACTGCGGTAAGCATATCCGTTTTCCAATTCAAACGTGTGGGAGAGGCGTGTATAAGTATTCATCAGTTCTTCCAGCCGTTCTCCCTGCTCATGTTTCATTTCCTCCTCCAGGGCGCGGAGCCGTTCTTCCATGCGGATCAGATCCTGCTTCGCCTGAAGTACTTCCTCATAGATCGTCAGATCTCCGGTCAGGTCCTGATGCTGCGCCAGATACCCAAGCGTCTTGCCTTTGGAGAGGATAACTTCTCCGGTATCCGCCGTCATTTCCCCGACAATGATCTTAAACAGTGTAGATTTTCCCGCTCCATTGATCCCGACCAGAGCCGCCTTTTCCCGTTCTTCTATATGAAAGGAGGCATCTTTCAGGATCTCGTTGGTTCCAAATGCCTTTGAAATATTCTGACATGCTAATATCATATGTTCCTCCTGTGACCCTGACTTTTTTTGAAAATCTCCGGCATCTGCGATTCCACACGGTGATTTTCGATCAGAATCTCTCTTATTATAGAGAAGAGCAAAGAAAATTTCAATAAATCTTTGACAATTTTCTCACATACATATATAATAAACTTATATTTTTGTATATATATCCATAAAATCTGAAGGCCGGAACCGTTGGAAACATCAAATTTTCGTCTGATTTTCCGGTACAGAATTTACGGATATGGCAGTTAGGAGGAAACGATCTTGGAAGAAAAAGGCATTTCACGAGCAGTCATAAAAAGACTTCCACGATATTATCGATATCTGGGGGAGCTTTTGGAGGATGGAGTAGAACGAATTTCATCCAGTGAGCTCAGTGAACGTATGAAAGTGACCGCCTCACAGATTCGACAGGATTTGAACAATTTTGGCGGCTTCGGACAGCAGGGCTACGGATATAATGTCCGTTACCTCTACACAGAGATTGGAAAGATCCTCGGTCTGGACCGTACCCATAATATGATCATCGTCGGTGCCGGTAATCTCGGACAGGCACTGGCAAATTACGCGGCGTTTGACCGCAGCGGTTTTAAGACCGTGGGCATCTTCGATGTCAACCCGGTGCTGAAGGGCGTCAGCGTCCGCGGGATTCCGATCCGCATGACCGATGAACTTCCTGACTTTATCCGCGAAAACAATGTGGAGATTGCCGCTTTGACTCTGCCGAAAGCAAAGGCGCTGGAGATGGCAAAGCTCCTTACAGACTGCGGCGTAAAGGCATTCTGGAATTTTGCACATACTGATCTGAACCTTGCCCTGCCGGGTGATTTTATTGTAGAGAACGTTCATCTTTCCGAAAGTCTGATGCGCCTTTCCTACAATCTCACCCGTTATGAGTCTGAACACAAACAGTAGAGATCGTAATATTGGATTGCCGGAGCTGTCCGGCAGAAATCTTGTTCTGAAATGCAGTTTCCAGACAGCTTTGACTGGCCTCGCATTTCAGAACTTTTTCTTTTTTGGCACAATGAAAGCACCGCAGAAGAGCCTTTTGCCTCTTTGCGGTATCTGATTGATGCATTCGAGAGGAGGAAACATCATGCAAGAACTGGTGACTGCCATTCAGATGCGCCGCAGCGACGCACATACCATAGAACAGCAGAACATGCCGTCGGCGGTCCTGATGGAACGTGCCGCCCTTTCCGTCGTGGACGTGCTCCTGCAGAACCATGATCCGAAAAGGATCCTTGCCGTATGCGGAACGGGAAACAACGGCGGGGATGGGGTTGCTGCCGCCAGGATCCTGACGCTCCGTGGGTATCAGGCGGAAATTTTCCCGGTGGGAAATCCTGACCATTACAGCGAAGGAATGAAGGCACAAATGGAAATTGCTGAAAAATACCGGATACCAGTGGTTAAAAATCCTGTATTTGCGGAATATACTGTTATCATAGACGCGGTCTTTGGCACCGGACTGTCCCGTCCCGTCACCGGCGTCTATGCAGCGGTGATCGATCAGATCAACGAAAGCCATGTCCCGGTGATTTCCGTGGACATCCCCTCCGGCATACATACCGACACCGGCAGAATTCTGGGCACAGCGGTGCGCGCCAGCGAAACCGTTACTTTTGCCTTTGAAAAGCCGGGTCTCTATCTTCCGCCCGGAAGTATCTGCGCCGGAACCATCCATACAGCAGACATCGGCATCACCGGCTGTTTCGCTCCGGGAGAAACACGTTATTACCGGATGGAGCAGGAAGATCTTGTCCCATTTCTGCAAAGAGATCCTCTGGGGAACAAAGGGACCTTCGGCAAGATCCTCATCGCGGCAGGCTCCAGAGAGATCTGTGGCGCGGCATTGCTCTGTTCCGAAGCCGCGTTCCGCTCGGGCGCCGGCATGCTCCGGATCCTGACGGAGGAACACAACCGACTGCCGCTTCTGATGAAGCTTCCGGAAGCCATGCTGAACCTTTACCGTGAGGGAGAGTCTCTGGAGCAGGCGCCGCTCGCCCAGGCGATGGAATGGGCGGATCTGATCCTTGTGGGACCGGGAATCGGCACCGGAAACACCGCCGGAGAACTTGTGGCATACCTTTTATCCAACAGCCGCCTTCCGGTCGTTCTGGACGCAGACGCGCTGAACCTGATCGCCCGGGAGCCGGCACTTCTGCAGCAGGCGTCCTGCCCGACAGTCATCACACCACATCTCGGTGAGATGGCGCGGCTGACCGGAAAAAGCATCGCAGAACTGAAAGAAGATCTGCCCGCCGCCGCACTTAATTTTGCGAAGAGGTTTCACACCATCTGCGTCCTGAAAGACGCCCGCACGGTTGTCGCCTCGCCAGAGGGCCGCGTTTACATCAATACATCCGGCTGCAGCGCTCTTGCGACAGCGGGAAGCGGAGATGTCCTCGCCGGTATTCTCGCGTCTCTGCTGGTACAGCAAAACCATGCGCCCCATCCGCAGCCGGCAGACCGCACTGCGGCAGCGGCAGTCTTTCTCCACGGGCTGCTGGGAGAACTTACCGCCAGCCAGAGAAACGAAGCCTCCGTGCTCGCCGGCGACCTGATCCAAACCCTTACTTTCGACCCACTGTTCCGGGGACAGGAAACTTTGGAACGCCACAGCGTCTTTTAAAGCCTTCCGACGGAACCTCCCGTCCCTGCAGGTATACCTCCGAGAAAAAACGGGAATACTTAAGCCAGACCATAAAAATCGGAGAGTGAACAACATTGATGATTAAACGAGGCGATATTTTTTATGCAGACCTGCGGCCGGTCGTAGGAAGCGAGCAGGGCGGTGTGCGCCCGGTTTTGATCATACAAAATGATATCGGCAACAAACACAGCCCCACCGTGATCTGCGCAGCCATCACATCCAAGATGAACAAGGCAAAACTGCCGACGCATATAGAAATCGAAGCTTCCGCCTACGGGATCATGCGGGATTCCGTGATCCTGCTGGAACAGCTCCGCACCATCGACAAGCGGAGGCTGAAAGATAAGATCTGCCATCTGAACAAAGAACAGCTGGCTTCTGTGGACGAAGCCCTGAAAATCAGCCTGGACCTGCTTACATAAGGCTGATGAGAATCCTTTCCCGATTCTTGACGAATGTCAGGGAAAGTGATATATTTTATTAATGGCTTTACGCTGAAGCACAGATTCGCTGAAACAGAGAAAAAGGAGAGAATAAACATGTCAGGACATTCCAAGTTTGCCAATATTAAGCATAAGAAAGAAAAAAACGACGCCAAAAAGGGCAAAATTTTTACCATTATCGGCCGTGAGATCGTGATCGCCGTAAAAGAGGGCGGTCCGGACCCGGCAAACAACAGCAAACTGCGTGATGTAATCGCCAAGGCAAAAGCAAACAACATGCCGAACGACACCATCGAGCGCGGAATCAAAAAAGCTGCCGGAGATTCCAATGCCGACAACTATGAACGTATTACATATGAAGGTTACGGTCCCAACGGAATCGCTATCATCGTTGAGACCCTGACCGATAATAAAAACCGTACCGCAGCCAACGTAAGAAGCGCATTTACCAAAGGAAACGGAAATGTCGGAACTCCGGGATGTGTTTCTTATATGTTCGATCAGAAAGGACAGATCATCATCGACAAAGAAGAGTGCGAGATGGACTCTGACGATCTGATGATGATGGCTCTGGATGCCGGTGCGGAAGATTTCCAGGAAGAGGAAGACAGCTACGAAATCCTGACCGCTCCGGATGATTTTTCCGCCGTGCGCGAGGCGCTGGAAAAAGAAGGAATCCCGATGGCAGAGGCTGATATCGCGATGATCCCTCAGAACTATATTGCCCTGACGGATGAGCAGGCGCTGAAAAACCTGAACCGTACTCTGGACCTTCTGGAGGACGACGACGACGTTCAGAACGTATACACCAATCTGGACGAATAATTTGATTCAATGATGCAGATACTTTTCCTGACAGACGGTCAGTATTACTATGGGATCCCGAAAAGCTCCGATGCCCTGGGATCCGAACAAACAGAAAGGAACATCTGCATCATGATGGAACAGGAAAATCTCACATCAAAAGAAAATATCGTAGAATTAAAGAGCAACATTTACCTTCTGTCCATTATTGGAGAGGTAGAAGGGCATGAAGCACTGGGAGAGCGGGCAAAGGCCACCAAATATGAGCATATTCTGCCGACTCTCGCACGGGTCGAGGACAACGATGAGATCGACGGGCTTCTGATTCTTCTGAATACCGTAGGCGGAGATGTGGAGGCGGGACTTGCCATTGCAGAGATGATCGCTTCCATGCAGAAACCTACGGTATCTCTCGTTCTGGGCGGCGGACACTCCATCGGCGTTCCGCTGGCGGTCTCCGCCGACTATTCCCTGATCGTTCCAAGCGGTACAATGGTCATCCATCCGGTCCGCACCAACGGAATGTTCATCGGCGTCGCTCAGACCTACCGGAATATGGAAAAAACCCAGGACCGTATCACCACCTTTGTCTCGGAACATTCCCGGATATCCAAACAACGGCTGGAAGAGCTGATGTTGGACACCAAAACCCTGGTCAAAGACGTGGGAACCATGCTGGAAGGCCCGCAGGCGGTACAGGAAGGACTGATCGATGAAGTCGGCGGTATTGCACCGGCTCTGAAGAAGCTTCATGCCCTGATAAGAAAATATAAGGAAGAGAACGGTAAATGACAAAAATTTAACGCCGTGACACCAACCTCCCCATTGTATTTGGGGAGGTTTTATGCTAAAATTAAAAGTCGTAAATTACACCTAAGAGAAAGACAGAGGAATCTTACATATGTCAATTTTAGAAGCTGTCCTGCTGGGTATCATCCAGGGTATAACCGAATTTCTCCCGGTGAGCAGTTCCGCGCACCTGGTTCTTGCTCAGCAGCTATTGAATATACAGAACAACCAGACCATTCTGTTTGACGTGGCTCTTCATATGGGTACGCTCGTCGCAGTCTTTCTGGTATTTCGCAAAGATATCCGCAGGGTTGTTTTATCCCTGTTCGGAATTCTTCAGGATCTGATCCATAATTTAAAGCTGAAGTTTCGCCACCGGCATTCCATGGAGGAAGTCCCCTACCGGAAGATTCTCTCCACGAACTACCGGAATCTTGCTTTTCTGCTTGTGATCACCACAATTCCTACGGCTGTGATCGGATGGCTGATGCGCGATATTGCGTTTCTTGCCTTTGATTCCCTTCTGATGCCGGGCGTTCTTTTTTTCATCACAGCAGTCATGCTTCTGGTAGCGGATATGGTTCCCAGAGGAGAGAAAATACCAAAAAACATGAAGCCTGGGGATGCACTGATCGCCGGTATTTTTCAAGGTTTTTCCGTACTGCCGGGAATTTCCAGATTCGGTACCGGCCTGTCCGCATGTCTTCTGGCAGGTCTCGGCCGCAAATTTGCAGTCAAATATTCCATGCTCATGTCCGTGCCGGCAATCATCGGCGGTATGATCCTGGAAATCACAAAGGTCAGCGAACCGCTTTCGGTGGGACCCGGACCTTATATCACAGCCATCCTGGTTTCCGGTATCGTCGGATACTTTACGATCCGCGTCATGCTCCGGATCGTCACCAGGATCAAATTAAAAGTTTTTGCTTTATATTGTGTAATCATCGGTATTATTTTTATTGCCGTTAATTTTGCACTGTAAAGACGGAACGATAAGGGGAGGAACGTCTGCATGGCAAATGCAACTAAAAATAAATCTGCCGGATCCAAAACCGGCACTGCACGAAAAACAACGGCAGCAAAGAAAACCACAACAAAGAAAAAAACAACCACTTCCGGAAAAAGACGCGGCCGTCCGCCGAAGAAACAGCCGTCGGACGGCATCCGTGTGGAAATCGTCCTTCTGACAGTCCTTGCCGTTTCCATCCTTCTGATGCTGAGCAATTTCGGCGTGGGAGGAATTGTAGGCAACGCAGTCAGCGATTTCTTTTTCGGGCTTTTCGGAATTTCCGCATGGATCTTTCCGATTCTTCTGTTTGCTCTGACGGCATTTTATATCGCCAACAAGAAGAATTCTCTGGTCATCTGGAAGCTTTCCGGGTGCATCGCATGTTTTCTTCTGTTCTGCGCCTTTATGCAGCTGCTGACATCTGGTTACAGCGATACCACAAGGGTCCTGGACTATTACACTGACAGTGTCTATGATCATCTGGGAGGTGGTCTGTTCGGCGGGATCCTCGTACGGATTTTCGGTGCTGCCTTTGGAGCAATCGGCGCTTATGTGATCGTTATCATCGGAATCATCATTTCCGCGATCATCATGACACAGCGGCCGGTTCTTCGCAATCTTCATGAGGGAAGCAGCCGTGTCTGGAACTCTGCAAAAGAGCAGAGACGTCAGGCGGTACAGCGGAAACAGGAGGATCATAAAAAACGTGCCGCCCGTGTGGCTGAAGAGGACCTGTCCGAGGAAGACGAGGAACCTGTATCCTCTTTTTCGAAACAAAACGCTTCAAAAAAGAAACGGGCTTTCTTTGACTTTAACCTGAAAGAAGAGGAAAAAACACACCAGATGGCGCTGCCGGAACTGTCCATTCACCGGGCATCTGAAGAGGAAGCGGCAGATTCCGCGGAAACCGCCGCGGCAGAGGAACCGGAAAATATCCCTGCTCCTTCCAGCCGGGGAAAGCATCTGAATCCAAAATCTTCCCTCGGGGAGATTGCGGACAGCGTCTCCAGCATCCGGCAGGAAATCAGCGGCAATTCCGCGCCGAAAAAAAGTGTATATAAATTTCCGCCCCTGTCCCTTCTGAAGAAAGGGGACCGCAAAATCTCCGGAGACTCCGACGCTCATCTGCGGGAGACTGCCCACAAGCTGGAACAGACGCTCCGGAACTTCGGAGTAAACGTGACCGTCACCAATGTGAGCTGCGGTCCGACTGTCACCCGATACGAGCTTCTGCCGGAACAGGGCGTCAAGGTCAGCAAGATCGTCAGTCTGACGGACGACATCAAACTGAACCTGGCTGCGGCGGACATCCGTATTGAGGCCCCGATCCCGGGAAAAGCGGCAGTGGGAATCGAAGTTCCCAACGCCACCAATACCCCGGTCATGCTGCGGGATCTGCTGGAGTCCCAGACGTTTAAAAAGCATCCGTCCAACATTGCCTTCGCGGTTGGGAAAGATATTGCAGGTCAGCCTGTGGTCACAGATATCGCTAAGATGCCTCATCTGCTGATCGCCGGCGCAACAGGCTCCGGTAAATCTGTCTGCATCAACACGTTGATCATGAGTATCCTGTACAAGGCAAAGCCGGAGGATGTCCGTCTGATCATGATTGATCCAAAAGTGGTGGAACTTTCCGTATACAACGGGATCCCGCATCTGCTGATCCCGGTTGTGACCGATCCGAAGAAGGCTTCCGGCGCGCTGAACTGGGCAGTTTCGGAGATGACCGACCGCTACAACAAATTTGCGGAATATAACGTCCGCGATATCCGCGGATACAATGCCAAAATCGAACAGTCAAAATTTTCGGGCGGTTCCGATGCTCCGGAAAAAATGCCTCAGATCGTTATCATCGTCGACGAGCTTGCAGACCTTATGATGGTCGCTCCCGGCGAGGTCGAGGACGCGATCTGCCGCCTGGCACAGCTTGCCCGTGCCGCCGGCATCCACCTGATCATCGCGACCCAGAGACCGTCCGTCAATGTCATTACAGGGCTGATCAAAGCCAATATGCCGTCCCGGATCGCCTTTTCTGTTTCCTCCGGCGTGGACAGCCGTACCATCCTGGATATGAACGGAGCAGAAAAGCTGCTGGGCAAAGGTGATATGCTTTTCAAACCTCAGGATTATCAGAAACCAGCCCGTCTGCAGGGCGCATTCGTCTCTGATAAGGAAGTTTCAGATGTCGTCGCTTTCCTGAAAGAACATATCGGGGAAGCTGCCTATAATCCGGAAATGGAGCAGAAGATCAACAACAGCGTTGCCGAATCCACGGCAGCTGCCGCCGGACACGGCGAAGATCAGGATGCCTACTTCGCGGATGCCGGAAAATTCATCATCGAGAAGGACAAGGCATCCATCGGAATGCTCCAGAGAGTCTTCAAGATCGGTTTCAACCGTGCCGCCCGGATCATGGACCAGCTCTGTGAAGCCGGAGTCGTCGGAGAAGAAGAGGGTACAAAACCCCGTAAGATCCTCATGACGATGGAACAGTTTGAACAGTATCTGGAATCACGATACTAACATACTGCCCCGGAACGTATTTTCAGGCATGCCGCCTGTGGATACGCTATGTGACAGTGTGTTAAAATAAATCATTTTAGGAGGACATTATGTACAAAATTGTAAAAGCGGAAAAACTCGCTGCTAACATTTTTCTCATGGAAGTAGAAGCGCCGCGGGTTGCAAAGCACTGTCTGCCAGGACAGTTCGTCATCGTCAAGATGGACGAAGAAGGGGAACGCATTCCTCTGACTATCTGCGATTACAGCAGAGAAAAAGGTACGATTACCATTGTTTTCCAACCCATCGGTGAATCCACAATGCGTATGGCTGAGCTGAAGGAAGGCGACGCATTCATGGACTTTGTAGGCCCTCTGGGACAGCCGTCCGAATTCTGCAAAGAAGATCTGGACGAACTGAAAAAGAAAAAAATCGTGTTTGTTGCCGGCGGCGTCGGAACCGCTCCGGTTTATCCTCAGGCGAAATGGCTCCATGAGCACGGCATCGAAGCAGATGTCATCATCGGCGCAAGAAATAAAGACCTGATCATCCTGGAAGATGAGTTCAAGCAGGTCTGCAACCTGTATATCACCACAGACGACGGTTCCTACATCCGCAAAGGTATGGGTACTGATGTGCTCCGCGATCTGGTAGAAAACCAGGGCAAACACTATGACGTCTGTGTAGCGATCGGTCCTATGATCATGATGAAATTTGTCTGTCTGCTGACAAAAGAACTGGGCATCCACACCATCGTCAGCATGAACCCGATCATGGTAGACGGAACCGGCATGTGCGGCGCCTGCCGTGTGACCGTAGGCGGAGAAGTGAAATTTGCCTGCGTGGATGGTCCTGAATTTGACGGACATCTGATCAACTTCGACGAGGCAATGAAGCGTCAGCAGATGTACAAGACAGAAGAAGGACGTGCGATCCTGAGATTAAAAGAAGGCGACACGCATCACGGCGGATGCGGACATTGCGGAGGTGACAAATAATGGCAAAAGGATTAACAAGAGTACCGGTTCGTGAGCAGGATCCAAAGGTACGTGCGACAAATTTTGACGAGGTATGTCTCGGATATAATAAAGAAGAGGCGATGGAAGAGGCTTCCCGCTGCCTGAATTGTAAAAATGCAAAATGTATCACCGGCTGCCCGGTAAACATTGATATCCCTGGATTCATCTCCCAGGTAAAAGAAGGAAACATCGAAGAAGCTTATAAGATCATCGGAGAGTCCAGCGCCCTTCCGGCAGTCTGCGGACGTGTCTGCCCGCAGGAAAGCCAGTGCGAAGGAAAATGTATCCGCGGTATCAAAGGTGACCCGGTTTCCATCGGAAAACTGGAGCGTTTCGTTGCGGACTGGGCGAAAGAGAACGGGATCAAACCGGCTGCTCCCACGGAAAAGAACGGACACAAAGTCGCTGTCATCGGTTCCGGTCCTGCAGGCCTTACCTGTGCCGGCGATCTGGCACGTCTGGGCTATGACGTAACCATCTTTGAAGCGCTGCACAAAGCCGGCGGTGTTCTGAGCTACGGAATTCCGGAGTTCCGTCTTCCGAAGGATAAAGTCGTTGCAGAAGAGATCGAGAACGTAAAATCTCTCGGCGTAAAAATCGAAACCAATGTCATCATCGGAAAATCCGTGACCATCGACGAACTGATGCAGGAGGAAGGCTTTGAGGCTGTCTTCATCGGTTCCGGCGCAGGTCTTCCGATGTTCATGGGAATCCCGGGAGAACAGGCAAACGGCGTATTCTCCGCAAATGAATATCTGACCAGAAACAACCTGATGAAAGCATACCGCGAGGACTATGATACCCCGATCGCTCACGGCAAAAAAGTCGCTGTTGTCGGCGGCGGAAACGTGGCAATGGATGCTGCGAGAACTGCCCTGCGTCTTGGCGCGGAAGTACATATCATCTACCGCCGTTCCGAGGCTGAGCTTCCGGCGCGTGTGGAAGAAGTACATCACGCAAAAGAAGAAGGCGTTATCTTTGACCTTCTGACGAATCCGGTAGAGATCCTTGTAGACGAAAACGACTGGGTAACCGGTATCCGCTGCATCCGCATGGAGCTTGGCGAGCCGGATGCTTCCGGAAGAAGACGTCCGGTAGAGATCCCAGGTTCCGAATTTGAGATTGAAGTGGACACCGTCATCATGTCTCTGGGAACTTCTCCGAATCCGCTGATCTCCTCCACCACCTATGGACTGGATGTGAACAGAAGAAAATGTATCATCGCAGATGAAGAGTTCGGAAAGACCTCCAAAGAAGGCGTATATGCCGGCGGAGACGCAGTAACAGGAGCCGCTACCGTTATCCTGGCAATGGGCGCAGGAAAAGCCGGAGCAAAAGGTATCCACGAATATATCATGGGAAAACAGGAGTAACCTCTATGGTACATCATATTGTGATGTGGAACTTCCGTCCGGAGGTTCCCGAAGAAGAAAAAAGCGATCGTATGAAAGAGATGGCGGAACACCTGGAAAGCCTGGTAGGCAAGGTTCCGGGGCTCCTTACCGCAAGATTCGTACCGGCTCCGCTGTCTTCCAGCACTCATGACATGGCGCTAGTGACAACGCTGGAGAAACCGGAGGATGTGGCAGTCTACGGCAGCCATCCGGAACATGTAAAAGTCGCTGACACCTATGTAAGGCCTTTCGTCTGCGACCGTGCCTGCCTGGACTATGAAGAATAGTCTCTGGATATGATCGTTTGAAAATGACAGAATACGTGTAAAAAAAGCCGGATTTACAGCGGAAAAGCAGGCGTGTGCCGCCGCGTAATCGTCAGACAGCTGAACGGTTACGCCACCGCTGCAGATCCGGCACTTTTCTTTTCTTGCCAGTCATTCTTTTCGCTGCAGCTATTGCTTTGCTACCGTACTTACCGAAAGGAGAGGATCCATTGAAAATTACACTGCTCACAGTTGGAAAAATCAAGGAAAAATATCTGAAAGACGCGATTTCGGAATATGACAAACGCCTTGGACGCTACTGTAAACTTGAGATCATCGAAGTCGCCGATGAAAAAACCCCGGATGCAGCCAGCCCTGCCGTGGAACAGGCGATCCGCCAGAAAGAAGGAGAGCGGCTCTTAAAACACATCCGGGACGACGCCTATGTGATCACACTGGAAATCGACGGTCATATGCTGGACTCTGTAACCTTTGCCCGAAAGATCGAACAGCTGGGAATTCAGGGAAAGAGCCATCTGATGTTTGTGATCGGAGGCTCCATCGGCCTTGGAGACAATGTGCTTCAAAGATCTGATTACGCGCTGAGTTTTTCGAAAATGACCTTTCCTCACCAGCTGATGCGGGTGATCTTGCTGGAACAGATCTATCGCGGATACCGGATCATCGAGGGAGCGCCGTATCACAAATAATGGACTACAGGATATCCTCGTTTTTTATCCGGCTCATCCGGCTGCGGAAGGAAAGGATGACCGGCACCATAAAGGCTGCCACCAGCCCGCCGGCAAATCCGTTATTGTACAGATTCATCCCACTGTACACAATCCCCACATTCAACGCAACGGAGGAATGCAGGAAACCCGCCACAAGGCCTGCAAAAACGCCAAATTCCCCGGCAATGGGCGCCAGGGTCGTAGAAAACAGCAAGGCAAGCAGAGGCGCCGGTTCGTTGATGGACCAGTGCTTTGTCAGACTTGCCAGGTACACCCCGATCATGATCGGTGCAATATTTCTCAGATGCTTTTCGGTAGAGGAAAATCCAACGATCGTAAAAATCCCCCCGATGGTCGGTCCGTTCAGATCGCCGCCCACAGCCAGCACAAAACCTGTGGCGAACAGACCGTTGACTCCCATATTGAAAAGAACCGCATAATCCCCGTAGTCTTTCCAGTAATCCGTTCCTCCGATTCCGGAGCATTTCAGGATCTGCCAATATTTTTTCAGAACGCATGTCTTTTCCCTTGCCAGCGCAAATACGATCATTCCCACAAAAAACACGCTCAAAAGGATACCGAACAATGTATTGTGACTTTCATCCCAGATCAAGCGGGATTCTACCGTGATCCCAAAAGATTTGAACAGAGAAATGACCACCGTCGCAATGATACCGGCGGAGAACCCGACATTGTATAAAGAATAGCCTTTATGAATATCGCGGACATGAGCGGAGAGGGGCGGAAGGACAAATCCGATACAGATCCCCACAACAACGCTCAGGACAAGCCTGCCCGCCAACGGAAGATGCCCGATCTGCATCACCTGGGTAATGATCGGTGAAAGACTGGTGCCGTAGAGGCCAACATACAGGTGGTTCCGGATGGAAACTCTGTGGCAGCGTGCATACAGGAACACACCAAACAGAATCGCCCAGATATTCAACAGATTTTTTCCGAACAGAGAGAAGCCGAAGAGCAGACAGCAGGAAGTGATCGTGTGACCGTCAAACTCCATTCGGATACAGTAAAGAAACACCAGAAGGATCAGAGTGATCGTTCCTGCATTAAAAAAAGCCGCACCTACTCCACCGACTACAAAGTAATCGGTGATCAGAAAGTCCGGCTCACGAAGGATGGCAATCAGCCCGCTGAAAATCTCATCCACAGGCTGACAAAACAACCCCGCGATCATAAAATAAACTGGCATTACCGCCAGCAGAAGGTATTTTCCCCGATACGGTAAAGGTTCTTTCGTTTTCACCTGTTCCCCTCTTCTATGTACGAATTTTTCATGGTTTGTCCACTTTGTTTCTCATTTCTTTCATCATACCACAGAAGCGGGAGAACAGGCAACTGAAATTGTCCCTCCTTATGCCTGTGAAGCAATCGTTCAGCCAGATGAACTGTTATGTGTATTTTCATCGTCTGTGGGGAACCCGTTCCGGCCAGCCGGAAATCTTGCCGTTCAGGACAGCAGAAAACATCCGTTCTTTAACGCCCGGATTTTCACGGTTCAGCTGGGCAAGCAGTTCTTTGACATATTGCCGTTTCGTATATCCGTCCGCCGGACACGGGCTTTTTTCCACCGGAAGCTGATACTTGTTTCTGAATCCAATCACATCCGCTTCGTCCACGAACATCATCGGGCGTATCACCGTCAGATCCATCCGGTCCAGATAGGTTCTCGGAGAGAAGGAGTGAAAACGTCCCTCATAGATCAGTGACATCAGCATCGTCTCCACAATATCATCCTTGTGGTGCGCGTAAGCGACCTTGTTGCAGCCCCGTTCTTTGATCGCCTGGTTCAGAGCTCCCTTGCGCATTTTTGCACACAGAGAACAGGGATTGGTTTCCTTCCTTTCATCAAAAATAATCTGAGCAATCTCTGTCCGGACGATAGTATAGGGAACCTCCAGTTCCCTGCACAGCGCCTCGATACGGCTCAGATCAAAGCCTTGGAACCCCAGGTCTACGGTAATGGCCTCCAGTTCAAAATGCTTCGGATAGAACCTTTTCAGACCGTGCAGCGCGTAAAGCAGCGTCAGGGAATCCTTTCCGCCGGAGATTCCCACCGCGATCCGATCCCCTTCCTCGATCATCTGATATTCATCTACGGCTTTTCTTGTATAGCTTAAAAGCTGCTGAAGTTTCATAAAATTTTCTCCAATCTAGTTAAAATATAAAAACATGTACGGTTTATTATATCGGAAAGTCCTGCGTTTGTAAATAATCCTGATCGCTTTCTGCCGTCGGGAACTTGTCAAAAATTGGCTTGTCTGGTATCATTATTTATCATCAATTCAAAGGAACAGAAAAGGAGACAACAAATGAAATTTGTAATACAGCGTGTCACGGAAGCATCCGTGGAAGTGGGACATAAGATTGTAGGAAAAATCGGAAAAGGCTACCTGGTCTTCGTTGGGGTAGGGCAGGGGGATACGGAGGAAATCGCTGACCGGTATCTGAAAAAGCTTCTGGGTCTTCGCATTTTCGAAGATGAAAACGGAAAGACCAATCTCTCTCTGAAGGATGTCGATGGGGAACTGCTTCTTGTGTCACAGTTTACCCTTTATGCAAGCTGCAAAAAAGGCAATCGCCCAAGTTTCACAGACGCCGGTGATCCGGAATCTGCACAGCGGCTGTATGAATATATCATTCAGAAAGCGAAAGAACAGGTGCCTGTGGTGGAAACCGGCATTTTCGGCGCCGAGATGAAAGTTTCCCTGGTCAACGACGGTCCGTTTACCATATTGCTGGAGGATCTTTGATCCATGCGTACCCTGGAATACCAGGCAATCGAACAGGACGACGGCATTCGTCTGGAATTGATCCTGAAACGTCGTCTGGGACTGTCTGCCAGACAGATCCGGCAGCTGAAATTTCTTTCTGACGGAATCACGGTCAACGGAAACAGAGAGAGGATTGTCTATTCCGTCCGCAGCGGCGACAGGATCCGTGTGACTTTTTCCGAGCAGAACCGAAACGTGCAGGAACTGTCTTTTCTGGAAAAACCACTCCATATCCTGTACGAAGACGAAGATCTGCTGGTGGTCGACAAGAAAGCCGGAGAGGTCTGTCATCCTGCGCACGGACATTATCAGGATACCCTTGCGAACCAGGCTGCCGCATATCTCGCCGGACGCGGCGCGGAAAAAGCTCCAGTCCGCTGTATCGGCCGTCTGGATAAGGATACTTCCGGAACACTGCTTTTCGCCAAAAACCGGCTTGCCGCCGAGCGTCTGGCACGCCAGAAAGAGGAAGGCGTCTTTCGGAAGGAATACCTGGCACTTGTGAACGGTCTCTTTTCCTCATCCGAACGTTCCGGCGAAATCTGCCTGCCAATTGCGCCTCTTCCAGGCAGCCTGATGAAGATGCAGGTTGCCGCCAACGGAAAAAGGGCATTGACCCGATATGAAGTATTATGTTCCGACCGGCATTGTTCACTGGTTCTGTGCCGTATTGAGACCGGGCGGACCCACCAGATCCGCGTCCATATGGCAGCAATCGGACATCCACTGCTGGGAGATCCTCTGTACGGAAATGACACCTATGTTTCCTCCACACGGACGGCGCTTCATGCCTGGAGACTGTATTTAAAACAGCCGGTGACCGGAGAGGAACTGATGATGGAAAGTTTTCGGGAAAATATGTTCTCCTAATCTTTCGATAACATGCTTTTGTACCTGCATTTTTAAGAAGAAAGGAGCATTCAATATGAGAAGAAAAGAAGAGACGATTTCAATCCATGGACACCAGCTGCTTCTTCGAAATCCTGTGGAGGAAGAAGCTTGAAGTGGTGACCGAAAACCGCAGGGCAATTTCCCTGTATCAGAAGATGGGCTTTCGCATCTGCGGAACCCTGCCGGATAATATGAAATATAAAGACGGGACATATGCGGATGTCTATTGGATGATGAGGAAATTGTAGGATTATATATCACGCCATGAGTTTACATAACTATAATATGTAAACCCATGGCAATAATTGCCAAATGGGAACAGGAGCACATGGAGCTTCTTGAACGTATCGCTCCAGCTGAATTTAATATTCTGCATTATGGGGCAATTGCAGAATTAAAGAAGAAATAAAAGCCAACCGCTTATTCCTCCCGGAGTTTCACAGCGCTTGCTGCCTTCCGGCGCCTTGCATCATCAATTGCCGCATAATGTTTTTTCGTTGTATTGACATCCTTATGCCCAAGGACATCCGCCACCAGATAAATATCACCGGTCTCCTGATACAAGGTTGTTCCATAGGTGCTTCGGAGCTTATGGGGCGTGATCTTCTTGGTGGTAGTGATCTGGGACGCATACTTTTTCACAAGATTCTCCACCGTCTTTACATTGATCCGTTTTCTCTGAGAAGAATAGAAGAGTGCATGTTCGTGTCCGGTCACCGGCTCAATATTTGCACGCACCTCCAGATAATCCCGAAGGGCTTTCTCGACTTCACCGCCAAAATAGACGATCATCTCATTGCCGCCTTTTCGCACAACCTTAATTCCATTGTTTTTGAAATCCACATCTTCGACATCCAGTCCGACACACTCCGAGACACGGATTCCCGTCCCAAGCAGGAGAGTAATGATCGCAAGATCACGGGCTTTTGTTTTTTCATAATATGCCTTCTGGTGGGGTGTCATCCCTTCTCCGCAGCTTTCTACAAAATCCAGCAGCTGAGCCACCTCATCCGGATCCAGACGGATAATTTCCTTTTCATGAAGCTTCGGCATATCAACAAGAAGCGTAGGGTTGGTCTGGATCAATTCTTTCTTGAAAAAATAAGAATAAAAAGTACGGAGACTGGAAAGCTTGCGTTTCAGGCCTTTTTCTCCGTTAGTCGTATATTCATCCCTGGAATCCTTATAAGCTTTTAAATATTCTATGTATTCCTCAATGTCAAGCGCCGTCACGGAATCGAGGACATCCAGTTTTAATTTGTCCATAGTATGGTTTTGAAAGGCAGGATTTTCCGTCAGAAGGAACTGAAAGAAGATCCGAAGGTCATACGCATATTTAATTCGTGTACTGGTAGAAGTCGTTGTGCTGACTGCACGAAAAAAATCATTGGCAAACTCGGGAAGTGATTTTAAGACTTCACGGAGCTTCAGCGTATTTTCCATATCTGTCTGTTCATGATAAGTAATTTTCGAATTTTTTGCCATAACGGCTCCTTCCTGTGATTTGGAAAAATATTGCAGATCATCTGATCCATTCTTTTTATGATCAGCTCAAAACAAAACAGTAATGCAGCATCTGAAATAAGGAATACGAAAGAAAAACAATAAAGCATTTTTTTCTCTGAAAGAGCGATTTACAATCAAAAAACAGCCGAAAAGCAGCTCCGAAGCGCAACTCCAACTATTCGGAAAACACAGGTTTTTCGAATAGTTGGAAGTCTTTTCCGCCAAATCAGCTCTTTTCATGGCTTTTTATCGAGGTTGATTTTTCTTCCTTTTATTCAAAAATAATTCTTTTTTATTTTTGTTCTGTCTGTTCGTCCACCGTCTGGTCACTGCTTCGATTTAAAAAAAGCGGAAAACGCCGATTACTTTTCCTAAAATCTGCAGATCTCCATGAACAATGATCGGTTCCATATAATCATTTTCCGGCTGCAGACGGCAGAAGCCGTCCTCACGGTAAAAGGTCTTTACGGTTGCAGAATCTTCAAGCAATGCAACCACTTTTTCTCCATTGTCCGCAGTTTCCTGTTGTTCAACAAGAACATAATCTCCATCCAGGATACCTGCATTTACCATACTTTCTCCCTGAACCTTCAAAAGAAATGTTTCCGCATTGGGCAGTCGGTCCAGAGGCAGCGGAAAATAACCGTCGATATGCTCCACGGCAAGCAATGGTTCTCCGGCAGCCACCTTGCCGATCACCGGAACCTGTACGATATACGGCTCGGATGCGGTTTCTTCCTCCGATACTTTCTGAATCCCCTGGATCGCGTCAATGCGTCCGGTATGAAAATCCTTGTCACAGATTTCGATAGCTCTCGGCTTGGTCGCGTCACGTCGGATATATCCTTTTTTCTCCAGTGTTTCCAGATGCGCGTGCACCGACGAGGTTGATTTCAGATGTACCGCCTCGCAGATTTCGCGAACCGACGGCGGAAATCCCCTTGTCAGTATTTCATCCTTCAAATAAGAAAGAATTTCCTCCTGCTTTTTGCTCAGTGTATGATAATCTGCCATTTTTCAGTCCTCCCATGTTATGTGCTTTTTGAATCTCTGTTATCTGAATTATCTGAATCAGGATGCTTTCAGCCTTCTGTATTTCTGAAATGAAAACCAGTTTCGCCGAGAGCATATCTGAATATAAACTTATTGCATTTTAATAATTATAACACAGGGATATTTCAAAGGCAAACATATTTTCCGAAAATTTGTTCGATTTTTTGTTGACAAACATTTGTTCTGGTTATATAATAGCATCATAAAGAACGCATGTTCGGAACGAATGTTCTGTATTCTTTCCATACAAATGATACAACTGATTGGAGGTAATAATATGAAAAAGAACAAAAGAAACTACTCTTCCACCGACAAATCCGGAAAACGCACTCAGAAAAAGTATACCACTCTCCTGCTACTTCTCCTGGTTCTCGGCGTACCGTGCGCAGCACTTCTTACCACCCAGGTACAGGCAGAAAATCGTCCAAAAGCTCCGACTTATAAATATTACACCAGTATTCAGGTAGAAAGCGGAGACACGCTCTGGGAGATTGCGGAGGAATACCGCACCGAAGAATACGAAGATATCAACAGCTATATCGAAGAGGTGAAAGAAATCAATCACCTGACTTCAAGCCATATTACCGACGGCATGTACCTGTGTATTCCCTACTACACCACCGAGTACAAGGCCTGAAATTTTCACAGAAAAGGATTTTCTGTGAAAAGAAAAAAGGGACGATTCATCTGCCACATTTCTGAATCGTCCCATCTGATTTTAATCCTTTTGATTTTCTTTTTTTTCCCTCTGTTCTGTCATACGGCGGAAATAGGAGCTCATTTCATCCGCCATACCGGACAATCGGTTCAAAAGAGTGGAGAAATCTTTCAGCATTTCATCATTTTTATAATAAGGATAGACAATGTCATGGTCTACCTCGCTCCATCCTTCCTCAAACAGCGTCCTTCCCTGAATCTCTACATAATAACCCTTATATTTGATAATATAGTGAAGGGATCGGTAAATACCTCCGGAGCGGATTTCGATCAGATTTTCATCGTAAATCCGGCTGTCACCGGAACGTTTGTATACTTTCGGACGCTCAGCCACATAATAATGATCCGGATCCGGATCAAAATCTTCCAGCCGGTCTTTCATGTATAAATCCGGATTATTTTCAAAGACAGTCGTGATATAATTGTGAAAATGGATCCAGTCCTCCCGATATAGAAACAGAACACGGATTCCTATCAGATCCGTCAGATACATATAAAAATTTTCATGATTGATGCTGCGATATTTCTGATACTCTTCCTTGCGTTTACGGATAATCTTTTCCAGGAGATGACCGGGATCTTTGGTCCGGTAACGATAGGAATGAATTCCTGCCTTCTCGATATCGTAGAGATAGTCATCGACAAAATCCTTGCTGATTTCCCGGAGTTTCGGTTCCAGACGGCAATAACTGTCATAGATCCGTTCCAGTTCCTCCCAAGTGAGTTTTGCTTCCTCAATATCCCGTTCTTCCATATTGTATTTCTTTAAAAATTCTTTTTTATCTATCATTGCCTTCTCCCTTAATAGCCCGCTGTGTCTTGTATCAGTTTACCATAGAACCGGAAATTTTTCATTAGAAATTTCTCCACATTTTCTGAATTACGGCACAATATGTGTTATTCCGGTGCCGGAGTTGGCGTCACTGTACGCTGTTCACAGACCTGTCGTTCCACCGCTTCTTCCAGCACAGTGAGAGTTCCTCTGGTCCGGCAGACCGTATCGGTAATCTCTGTAGCGATCTCGCTGCCAAACACCGCGATCTGTGCTTCTTCCAGCTTTCCCATGTATTGCTGGAGATGACTTTCTGCCAACTTCTGCGCCTCTCCTCGGGAATATTTCATCTGTTCCGTTGTATATGGCAGCGACCTTTGGTATCCCACCGAGACGGGAAGTACAAAATTCTCCGTCAGATGCAGTTTCCATAATCTGGTCTCTTCATCCGCCAGCTCATCCTTCTGGAGTGGCTGAAAAGTCTCCAGACGAACATCTCCAATCTGAAGAAACGGAAAAGAAAAACCTGGTTCCTGATACTTCCGTTTCTCGTAGGCAAGAGGAAATTCCTCGTAATAATACCAGGTTGTCTCAATCAGAATATCCGCATCCGCCGGAACATACCGGTAACCAGTCACTTCCTGACTGTCATTTTTCACAGCAATCTCTCCACTGACCAGCACATCTCCTTTTTTGCAGGGTGTGCCTGGCAGAACCATTGGTGTACCGGAACGGGTAATGATCGAGGAAACAATCCCATCCTTGGACGCTGCCAGGCTGGAAGGTCCCTCTGGTGTTTCCTCCGGTACATAACCATCCACATTTTCTTTGATCTCCAGAATCAGCTGCGTTCCTTCTATTTTTGCAGATACCCAGGTAATGTTGGAAAATTCTTCCCGCAGCATCGCCGCAATATCGCTGCAGTTCAGCCGGGATTTGAGAATTCCATGGGAAATGCCCTGTTGTTCGAGAAATGCAAGGATGGATCCGGTGCTGTTGGCATAATTTCCCGTAACATGAATATTCCAGATAAACAATGAGAGTGCAAAAAGCAGACAAATACAGAGAAAAATCCCGGCAAAAAACGCCTTCCGCTTCCGGTTCCGATAGAAGAAAAAAGGAAGTCCATATTTTCTCAGCACCTTTACTCTGGAACCGCTTTTGCGGCAGAGAGTATGCAGGCGAAAAAAATCAGCGGTGGAAAGATACATTTCATAGGAGCCGTTTCGGTTGACCAGCTGCCAGAGCAGAATGCGGTTTCTGGCACACAGATTCAGAAAACGTTCCGGATCACGGCTCATCAGCCGGATACGCACATACCCCTTCAGAAAACGAATCAGCCGGTTCATCCAGTGCCTCCTTTACGCTTCAAAAGTTATCGTCTGCATCTGACCGGTAATCTTCATTTCTTCTCCGGAATAGTAAGCGATCGTAAGCCGGCTGCCCTCAATCCGCACCCGTCCCCGGCGGGTCAGAATACGGATACAGCAGGGTTCATAAGTAAGGATTTTCTGATAATTCTCCACATATAATTCCCGCCCGCCGAAAAACGTAAGAATCGCTTCCCGATAAGAGAGGTCTGCCGGGATCTGCATGGATGAAAGAAGGGAAGATCCCGGCGGATCCGGATGTTTTTTTCGTTTCAAAGAATCTCTTCTTTCCCGCTTTTATTGTCTATTCTATGCATTTTTTCTTCTCTTTATGAACGCTGCAAAAACCTCAAACATTCTTCTTTCTGCCAACCCAAGTCCAACACTCGCAAAGTCAACTTGTAAAATGCAAAAAAGCTGCCGGCAGAATTGCGAAGAAGGACTTGCAGTTCTGTACGGCAGCTTTGAAATTTTGTGAAATACCGGTTAAGAAGCCTTAAAGAAAATCAGGCTGAACCAGACAATATACCGATCTCCGAGATAATAGTCCATGGCATACTTTTCTACGAGATTCGTGACAACGATCCCATGGCTCTCAATGCAGGGAAACATCAACTCCGGATGGCGGCATGCACCCTTCGGATACGCACACTTTTCACAGGCTGCACAGGAATCCGAAGAAAGTGTATAAGTCTCCAGTTTGTGCTCCTTCAGATGCTGTTCGATCAGGTGTGTCATCTTTTCATGCTCCACCTTTGTCTTCAGAGATTCCTCCAGGTTCATCACATCCTGAACCTGCGCGATACTGGAGAAGAACAGAACATCCTCGTATTGCCGACAGCGCTCGGTACATTCCTCCACCGTTCCCACAGCCGGCGGGCAGGACCAGGAAGTTCCATAACGGGGACATTCCTTCTTGCAGATTGCGCGTACCCGGTCATTGTATTCAATCTCTTCCGGTTTCAGAAACTGATACTGATAGACAGGAAACTGTGTAATAAAGGATTCGATTTCATCTTTTGTCATAAAAATTCCTTTCTGTTACAGACGACTCTTGAAATCTTCATAAGCGAATTTTTTTACCAGACGTTCCCTGCCGTCCCGTTCCCGATAAACGATTGACGGAAGCGGCATACCGTTGAACGTATTAGTCTTTACCATCGTATACAGCGCCATATCCTCAAACACCACTCTGCTTCCCGGTTCCAGCTGCCGGTCGAACGAATAATCGCCGATCACATCCCCCGCCAGACAGGTAGGACCGCCCAAGCGATACGTCCACGCCTTTTCACCGGGAAGTCCGCTTTCCTGCACCGGCGGACGGTACGGCATTTCCAGGACATCCGGCATATGACAAGCCGCAGATGTGTCGAGGATCGCCAAATTAATTCCATTATACATCGTATCCAGAACAGTGGCAACCAGAAATCCCGCATTTAAAACCACCGCTTCCCCGGGCTCAAGATAAACTTCCAAATCGTAGGTTTCCTTCAGATGACGGATAATGCGTATCAGCCGTTCTCTGTCATAATCAGACCGTGTAATGTGATGCCCGCCGCCAAGATTCAGCCACTTCAGCTTCGGCAGCCAACGGCCGAACCGCTCTTCCACCGCCGCTACCGTAACTTCCAGAGCATCCGAATCCTGTTCACAGAGGGTATGGAAATGAAATCCATCCAGGAATTCCAGCTGCTCCTCCTGAAAGTTCTCCAGGGTTGTTCCAAGACGAGAGCCAGGCGAACAGGGATCGTAGATTGCATGACCTTCCTGGGTGGAACATTCCGGGTTGATGCGAAGGCCGATGGATTTTCCGGCTTTTTTCGCCTTGGCAGCGTAACGTTTCACCTGCGCCGGACTGTTGAATACCACATGGTCGGCATAAGAGAGAATCTCGTCAAACTCATCCTCCCGGTAGGCAGGGGAGAAGACATGGGTCTCCTTCCCGAACTCTTCCTTTCCGAGACGCGCTTCGTACAGACCGCTGGCTGCTGAACCATCCAGGTATTCCGCGATCAGCGGATAACAGGAGTACATGGAAAAAGCCTTCTGCGCCAGCAAAATCTTACAGCCGGACCGCGCCTTCACATCCCGGAGGATTTCCAGATTGTGCAGCAGCCGTTCTTCCTCCACCAGGAAATAAGGCGTTCTCCATCCGGCTGGCTTTCTCTCTCCCATCAGTCCACCAGAACCGGATCATGAGACTCTTTCCATGGAAGCCCAAAGCGGTTCAGTGCATCCATGAACGGATCCGGATCAAATTCTTCGATGTTGTGGACTCCCGGCTTGTTCCAGGTGCCGTTCATCAGCAGCATCGCTCCGATCATTGCCGGAACACCTGTGGTGTAAGACACCGCCTGGGAACCAACCTCCCGGTAGCATTCCTGGTGATCACAGATATTGTACAGATAATAATTTTTCTCTTTTCCATCCTTTTTGCCGCGGAAAATACAGCCGATGTTTGTCTTTCCTACGGTACGCGTTCCCAGAGTTGCCGGATCCGGAAGAACTGCTTTCAGAAACTGCAGCGGAATGATCTCTTTGCCTTCGTACATGATCGGCTCGATGGAAGTCATTCCCACGTTCTCCAGACATTTCAGATGGGTCAGATAGCTCTCTCCGAATGTCATGAAGAAACGGATTCTTTTGATTCCCGGTATATTCAGCGCCAGAGACTCCAGCTCCTCGTGGTGCAGCAGGTACATATCCTTCCGTCCAACGCCCTCGAAATCGTATTCCCGTTTGATCTCCATCGGTTTTGTCTCAATAAACTTTCCGTCCTCCCAGTAAGAACCGTTGGCAGATACTTCACGGATATTGATCTCAGGATTGAAATTGGTGGCAAACGGATATCCGTGATCGCCGCCGTTGCAGTCCAGAATATCGATATAATTGATCTCATCAAACTCATGTTTCAGCGCGTAAGCGGAAAACACACCCGTCACGCCCGGATCAAATCCGCTTCCGAGCAGAGCTGTGATTCCAGCCTCCTCAAAACGCTCTCTGTACGCCCACTGCCATTTGTACTCAAACTTGGCGGTATCCTCCGGCTCATAATTTGCCGTATCCACATAGTGGGTTTTGGTGGCAAGGCACGCATCCATGATCGTCAGATCCTGGTACGGAAGCGCCAGATTCAGAACCACATCCGGATTCTCCTGACGGATCAGCGCGATCAGCGCATCCACATCATTGGCATCCACCTGTGCCGTGCGGATGACTGTCTTTGTCGTTCCCTCCAGTTTTTCCTTCAGCGCATCACATTTTTCCTTCGTTCTGCTGGCGATACAGATCTCCTCAAATACCTCCGAATTCTGGCAGCATTTGTGAATTGCTACTGATGCGACACCTCCGCATCCGATAATCAACGCTTTTCCCATCTCTTTTTCCTCCGTATAATAATTGTTCACTGCAGCTTTTTATTTACTGATTGAATTGTATAGATTCTTTGATAGCTTCTAAATGACGTATGCTTTATATATGCGAATATGTGTGAATGCTTGTGAATCATTCCGGAAACGCCAGAAGCATTTCACGGACCATTTTGCAGGCAGCCATCGCTGAGATTCCGCTGGGATCGTAATGAGGACTCAGCTCGTTCACATCACACGCCACCACGTTTGCCTGGGAACAAACCATCTGGGCTGCCTCCCTGAGCTGGTCAAAGGTGACGCCGCCCGCCTCCGGGGTTCCAGTGCCAGGAAATACCGACGGATCCAGCACATCCAGATCCAGTGTAAAATACACCGGCCGTCCCTTCAACGCTTCCAGCCGTTCTTTCAGACCGTCAAAATTGAATTTCTGAGTTACCACATGATCTTTTCCCCAGGAAAATTCTTCCCGGTCACCGGAACGGATGCCAAACTGGAAAATCCGTCCGTCGCCCAGCAGCTCCCAGCACCTGCGGAGTACACAGGCGTGGGACAGTTCCGCGCCCAGATAATCGGAACGCAGGTCCGCATGAGCATCAAAATGAATGATGGAAAGATCCGGATATTTCCGAAACACAGCCTTTACCGCTCCCAGGGTCACAAGATGCTCCCCGCCCAGCAGAAACGGGCGTTTCCCGTCATTGAGAATGACCGCACAGCGATGCTCGATATCCTCCAGCGCCCGCCGGGTATCTCCGAAACACAGCTCAAGATCTCCGCTGTCGAAGATTTTTCTGTCCATCAGGTCCTTGTCCTGATAGGGACTGTAAGTTTCAATCCCGAAGGATTCCATCCGGATCGCACGGCTTCCAAAGCGCGTGCCCGGACGATAGGATGTGGTGGAATCGAAAGGCGCCCCGTAAAGCACCGTGTCCGCCTCCTGATAATCCGCGTCACACCCAAGAAAAGTTTCAACATTTTTATTCAACATCTTTTAACAGTTCCTCCACATATGCCGGCAGGTAAAAAGCACCCTTATGCAGCATCGTTGTATAATATTTGCAGGAAAGTCCCCGCATGTTCCATGCCACCTCCTGCAGATCCTTCAGGGGATGGTATTTTTTGGACGCAAATCCAAACAGCCAGTGTCCCGAAGGATAGGTGGGAATATGTGCCTGATAAACCCGGCTGATCGGGAAAGATTCCACAATCCGTTTATGAGCTCTCTGGCATGCCGCCGCATCCTCCGGATAAAACGGGCTTTCATGCTGGTTCACCATGATTCCGTCCTCACGAAGCGCCTTGTAGCAGCTTCCATAGAATTCTCTGGTAAACAGCCCTTCCCCCGGTCCGAAAGGATCCGTGGAATCCACGATGATCAGATCGTAGGCATTCTCACAGGAACGGATGAAGCGCACGCCGTCCTCGTAATAGATCTTCAGACGGCTGTCGTTGAACCGGCAGGCGGTCTGAGGCAGATATTTTTTACACACCTCAACCACCAATGGGTCAATCTCCACCATATCGATCCGCTCAATCTCAGGATAACGGGTCAGTTCACGGATCACGCCTCCATCTCCCGCGCCGATCACCAGGACATCACGGACTGCCGGATGGACTGCCATTGGAACGTGTACGATCATGTCATGGTAGATAAATTCATCCCGCTCCGTCAGCATCATATACCCGTCCAGTGTCAGAAAACGTCCGAACTGCGGAGATTCAAACACATCGATCCTCTGGAACTCACTTTTGCCGCTGTATAGCTGGCGGTTCACCCGGATGGACATTTTCACATCCGGCGTCTGCATCTCTGAAAACCAAAATTCCATACTCATACTCCCTTCAAAACATTCAGCCGTTCAATCTGCTCATCTTCCGGCCCGGTCATCGAGCATCCTTTTTCTTTCGCATAATGGATATACTTCAGGATCGGTTCTGTGATCCGCTCACCCGGTGCGAGAATCGGAATTCCCGGCGGATAACACATGACGAATTCGCTGCAGATCCTTCCTACGGTCTGATCGATGGGCAGAGATTCCTTCTCCGCATAAAAAGCCTCCTGAGGAGAGACCGCCACGATAGGATTGATATATTCCTGCTTCATCAGACCTGTTTTTGACCGTCCGAACCGGCGGCGGATTTCCGCCAGTGCGCTGACCAGACGTTCAATCTCTCTCGGGCGGTCGCCGATGGAGAGATACGCCAGCATATTCCCAAGATCTCCGAATTCAATCTGAATATCGTACTCATCCCGGAGCAGGTCGTAGACCTCAATCCCTGCAAGACCGGTGTCCAATGTATAGACCGAAAGCTTTGTCACATCGAAATCGTAGATACTGTCACCGTTCACCAGTTCTCTGGAATAAGCGTAATAGCCGCCGATCTTATTGATCTCACTGCGGGCATACTCAGCCATTTCCACCACCCGGGCAAACGCCTCTTTTCCTCGCAGTGCCAGGTTCCTTCTGGAGATATCCAGGCTGGACAACAGCAGATAGGAACCGCTGGTCGTCTGGGTCAGGTTAATGATCTGGCGGATATATCCCGCATGCATCCGGGGACCGGCAAGCAGAACAGAACTCTGGGTCAGGCTTCCTCCGGATTTGTGCATGGAAACCGCTGCCATATCCGCCCCTGCATCCATGGCAGAAACAGGAAGATTCTCTCCAAAATAAAAATGTGTTCCGTGGGCTTCGTCTGCCAGACAGTACATTCCATGATCGTGAGCCAGTTTTACGATCGAACGCAGATCCGAACAGATTCCGTAGTAGGTCGGATTGTTTACCAGCACGGCTTTTGCATCCGGATTTTCCCGGATCGCCTGCTCCACATCCGCCACACACATTCCAAGCGGAATGCCAAGCCGTTCCTCGCAGGCAGGATTGACATACACAGGAACAGCCCCGCAGAGAACCAGCGCGCCGATCACACTGCGGTGTACATTTCTGGGGAGAATGATCTTCTCGCCCCGCCGCACCACAGAAAGCACCATACTCTGAACTGCCGAGGTCGTACCGCCCACCATCAGAAACGCATGTGCCGCATGGAACGCCGCCGCCGTCAGTTCCTCCGCCTCCTTGATCACAGAAACCGGATGGCACAAATTATCCAGCGGCTTCATGGAATTTACATCCATCTGTACACAGGTTTCCCCAAGCAATGCCGCCAGTTCCGGATTGCCTCTTCCCCTTTTGTGTCCCGGCACATCAAAGGGGACCACCCTCATTTTGCGGAACTTTTCCAGCGCCTCATAAATCGGCGCACGTTCCTGATCCAGCTCTCTCATATGCATCCTCTCCTCATTGTCTCATTAATAAATACTTCTTTCGCTGAAGATTTCAATCATTTCCCTCCGCAGGCTCTCCATGATATCGAGACGCACCCTGGGCGGCAGTTCGTAGACATCCGTGTTGAACAGATAATTCTGCAAATCAATCTCCTTAAGCATCATCTTCGTGTGAAAAAGATTTGCCTCATAAACATTGATATCCACCGCGTCATAGCGAAGAAGGGTATCCTTTGCGATATAATCCTGAATGGAAGTCACCGTATGGTCCATAAACAGTTTTCTTCCGTTGACATCTCTGGTAAATCCACGCACACGGTAATCCATCGTGATAATATCCGAATCAAACGAACCGATCAGATAATCCAGCGTCGATAACGGAGTGATCTCCCCGCAGGTCGCTACATCAATATCTACCCGAAACGTTGCAATGCTGGTGTCCGGATGATACTCCGGGTAGGTGTGCACTGTCACATGGCTTTTGTCCAGATGTGCCACCTGCGTCTCACCCTTTGCATTTTCCAGAGGTCCCTCCGCGATCAGCAGAGTGACAGAAGCTCCCTGCGGTTCATAATCCTGACGGGAAATATTCAGCACGGTCGCCCCGATCATCTCCGTCAGATCGGTCAGGATCTGCGTCAGCCGTTCCGAATTATACTGCTCATCGATATAAGCGATATAATCCTTCTGCTCCCTCGGCGTTTTCGCATAACATACATCGTAAATATTAAAGCTTAAAGCTTTTGTCAGATTATTGAATCCGTACAGTTTCAGCTTCTGCTCCATATCGCTTCCTCCTGCTGCATCATTTTTCATTGAAATCTTTTTACTGCGCAAAAAAGACGCAGGCGATGAAAACTCCCATCACTTGCGTCTCAAATCTTTTCCTGAAAGCCCGGCGGGTCACACCGCACACGGGTTCTTCTTTCTCGCAAAACAGCAGAGCGCTTTACGAGCCGTCCGTTTTTTCGCAGGAAAATACAAAATCAGAGTCTATATAGCAAATATTATTACTTTTACTACTCTTATTGATTGTTTCACAAGTTGATGTACGCTTTCCACGTACCGGTTATAAAGTAACCAACTTATAAAAAAGAGCAATCTGCTCAATCAATAAGGCAACACAAGTTGCCAGCCGGCTTTACCCGGCAATTCAGCACCTGGACAATTTCCTTTCCTCTCTGCCCAGGAATATTTGCATGGAAACTCTGTTGGTACAGTATTCTCCCATACGAAAAATAGAATACATGTTTTTACAGAATCTGTCAATAGTTTTCCCGCAAAAAAACGGTAAAATCTGACCGCACTTTTTGATTCACACGTCCCCCGGATGATCTTTCAGTACACTGATGAAATGCAGAAGGAACAGCCTCCTTTTTTCATCACACGATCGAACTGCTCGGCCAATTTCGGCAGATCGCGATAATCCATCAGCTTCACCCGAACATAGACTTCGTACTTCTTTTTCCTGATTCTTATTTCTCAAAAATCGTACAAAAAACTTTATATAAAATCGTACAAACTTGATACCATATGTTATAATGGTATCAAATTATAGCAAGAAAGGTGATGTTATGACAGATATAGATTCTTTAAAAAAACTTGTCAGAGAAAATGGTTATTTATATACGAAAGACGTAACCAACTCAGGTATTCGCCGAGAACAGCTCAAAAAATATCTGGATGAGGGCAGTCTGATCCGGGAAAGCCGGGGAATCTATTCTTTTTCGGACAATATCAATGACGAATTTGTATTGCTGCAAAGCAGATGTAAAAAAGGGATTTTTTCATATGGAACAGCATTATATTTTCACGGCCTGTCAGATCATTTCCCACAGATGGTTTCCATGACCGTGCCAAAGACCTATAATGTATTTTATCTAAAAGAAGAATTATTTCATGTAGAGTTCCACAGAATTAAACCTTCCTTATGGAACATCGGAATAACAGAGATGATCTCACCGCAAGGCGGAAAAATTACAGTCTATGATAGAGAACGGTGTATTTGTGATATGATACGGAACCGCAGAAAAACCGATCCACAGGTTTTTTCCCAAGCAATAAAAGGATATTTCGCTTCCAAAGGACGTGACAATATCCGATTAATGGAATATGCAAAAAAATTTCACATCGAGGAAAAAGTACAAGAATATATGGAGATATTATGACGAAAGCACCAGAACAAATTATCCTGACTTAATTTCCGGGCTTTTTTGAGATAATCAGAGTGTTCCACGTAAAAATATTCATTGTCTTTCTGTCTCAACCTGTTCTTCCTCAAATCCAAAGCTCAGATAATCCTCTCTGGTAAAACGGTGATAGAGCACATGCTCTCCTTCCTGCTTCAGGCAGTAGTAATAACTGTCCGGCTCTCCGTCCGGAAAATACAGCAGCAGGTCAAATTCCTCCGTCATCCGGCGTTCCTCCACCCGGGCAGCCGAAGCGTAAAAATATTCCCTCACCTGATCCAGTGTACATCCATGGACAGAAACCTTTTGGAGCAGGCCTTTCAAAAACAGATTCTGCGGCACCTCACGGTGGACATACTCCGCTCCTTCCGGCGGTATCACGATGCCATAACGTCCGGCTTTTTCGGAAAACCGCAGTTCTCCCAGCTGTTCCCTGGCATATTCCCGAAATTCCAGCAGCAGCGGCTTCATTCCGTCTTTCTCCACCTCGGTTCCAAGCAGGTGATTCAGGGATTCCAGTGGATAATAAAGCCGGACCGTCTCCTTCTGATAGCCAAGTTTCTGCTGCTGTTCTTCCAGCATATCGATCACATTCTGCTTTAATTTTTCAAAATCTGCCATTTCATTCTCCTTAAGACATGTTTCTTCCATTCATCTGCTCAACAAAAGCAGCCGTTTTTGCTGTCATCTCGACCCAGGCAGGACGAAAGCCGCTTCTGATCGCATTTCTTACGGAACGTATATTGGACCATGCGGCACAGTAAAACGGAACTTTCCCCGCATGGAGGATTTCCAGAGCCAGCCTGCTGGTAAGCGCTGACGCAATTCCCTGTCTCCGGTATTCCGGCAGCACATCGATTCCGATCTGCCACATCTCCTCACAGTCTGCGGAACATCCTGCCAATCCAACCAGACGACCTTTGTCATAGGCGCCAACCCCCAGCACATCCAATTCGCTGCGTTTGGCGCACAACGCATTGCTCCACTCCTGGGTGTATAATTCCGTAAAATCTTCCGGATGCAAAATCCGCATTTCATACGGACAGTCCTGCACACTGAGGACGCGCAGATCCGGAAGGAAATACTCCGCCATAAAGCAGATCCTCCGTCCTTTCTTCTGCAGCGCATCGTTCAGCACATGCAGATTTGGTGTCTCAAAGCAATGCTCAGGTACATAGGTCCTGATATATTCCTCTGTAATTTCCCGATACTCTTCCTGTACAGATGCCACCACGTTGTTTCCATAGGAAACCAAATCGCAGTCCATTGGAAATTCCAGATATTTTCTTGCCCTTGGATTTTTTCTGGAGATTGTGATTACCGGCTCATGCCGGAGGAAGTCTTCTCTTCTGCAGTTGGAATCAATGGCAGACTGTTCCATCGCAATCTCCAGAATCTTTTCATTTGTAAAGTCCATCCAATTTCCTTCCCCTTTCTTTCTTAATCTCAATCAGGAAGCAATCCCAAAATACGCCAGCACCAGAATTCCAAGTACGATCCTGTACCATCCAAACACCTTGAAATCATGCTTTTTGATATACCCCATCAGAAATTTGATCACCAGAATTGAAACCACAAACGCAACAGCCATTCCAACACCCAGGATTACCAGTTCCTCCGGCTGGAAGTTCAGCCCAAACTTCACCGCTTTCAAAAGAGAGGCACCGAACATCACCGGTATGGCAAGATAAAAGGTAAATTCCGCAGCCGCCACTCTGGATACACCCAGCAGCAGCGCTCCGACAATGGTAGCCCCGGAACGGGAAGTCCCAGGGAAAATTGCCGCGATCAGCTGGAACACTCCGATCAGAAGCGCAGAAGAATAGGTCAGCTCTTTCAGATCTCTGATTTTTGGCTCTTTTCCTTTGTTATGATTCTCGATGACCAGAAACGCAATACCGAAAATGATCAGCGCCAGAGAAACTGTCTGGTAATTATAAAACAGCGCCTCAAATGTTTCATCAAACAAAAGTCCGATTACTGCCGCCGGCACACATGCAACCAGGATCTTTCCCCACAGGTCCAGTTTATCCTTCTTGATCCATGCCGCAAGCCCATCACTTCCCAGCGGTTCCGGATTGCTTTTCTTTCCAAACGGGAAAAAATCGTTCCAGAACAGAAGGACAACCGCCAGAATGGCGCCTAGCTGGATCACAACCTGAAACAGGCTGTAAAAACTCTCGCTCACATCCAGCTGAACAAACTCATCCAGCAGGATCATATGTCCAGTACTGCTGATGGGAAGCCATTCCGTGATGCCCTCCACAATTCCAAAAAGTATCGCTTTCAAAATTTCCATATAATTACTCCTGTCCGTTTATTTTTCTGTCTTATACCCTATGCTGTTTTACAGGGAAACATTCTGCCTCCGGATATCTGACGGATCCACCTTCTGCTGCTCTTCCTGAAACTGCTGACGGCAGAGATGATAGTAATATCCTTGTTTTTCCAGCAGTTCCTCGTGTTTTCCCTGCTCAATGATCTTTCCATCCCTCACAACCAGAATCAGGTCCGCGTGACGAATCGTCGACAGACGATGAGCAATGATAAAGGAGGTCCTTCCCTCCAGCAGCTTTTCCGTCGCCTTCTGAATCAGCTGTTCTGTCTGAGTATCAATGGATGAGGTTGCCTCATCCAGCACAAAGATCCTTGGATCTGCCAGGATTGCACGGGCAAACGATACCAGCTGTTTTTCCCCGGTGGAAAGACGCCCGCCTCCCTCCCCAACATCGGTCTGATATCCCTTCTCCAGTTTTTCCGCCACAAGATCGGCGGAAACTGCCCGTGCAGCCTCACGAATTTCTTCTTCTGTGGCATCCAGCCGCCCATAGCGGATATTGTCCTCAATGGTTCCGGAAAACAGATGAGGACTTTGCAGTACATACCCGATACTGCTGTGCAGCCAGAGCTGACTGCGTGCCCGGTAATCCTTCCCGTCGATCAGGATCCTTCCCTCCGTAGGCTCAAAGAACCTGCAGGCAAGGTTGACCAGTGTACTTTTGCCCGCCCCGGTTTCGCCGACGATCGCAATCGTCGTTCCCGCAGGAACTTTCAGATTGAAATGGCTGAGAACATCCTCTTTCCCGTCCGGATACCGGAAAGAAACATCCTGGAACTCGATATCGCCCCGGATCGGTTCCCAGTTTTCTTTCTTCGGCTGAAACGTATCCCCATATTTTTCCACGACTTCCGGAGAATCTTTCACCGTAGGTTTCTGATCCAGCAGTGTCGTCACCCGCTCAATATTCGCCTGAATGGAAATCAGTTCCGCCAGATTTCTCGCCAACTGCTGGATCGGTTCAAAAATACCAACCGCATAAGAAGTAAACGCAGACAGCGTACCAATCATCAGAAGATTGTCCAGAACCATCTGTCCGCCTTTTCCCACAACGATTGCTGTCGCCAGCGAGCCACAGAACAAAACCAGCGGAACGTAAACCGCACTCAGGCGCGCCGCACGGATAGCAGCTGTACGCATCTCCTCCGTGACCTCCTGGAACTCCCCGAGATTTTTCTCCTCGATCACCAGTGTCTTGGACGTCTGTGCCCCCATGATCCCCTCATTGTAGCCACTGGTGATACGGGAGTTGATCTTGCGCACTTTCCGGTTCCACCGGAGGATTTTGTTCTGGAAATACCAGGTCAGCACCGCCAGCGCCGGAACAATGCTCATAATGATTAGGGCAAGCTTCCAGTTCAGTGCCAACATTGCGGCAAACACACCCAGCACATAGACCAGCGCCCACATCATATCCGTCAGGTTCCATGCGACCATTCCGGCGATGCGGTCTGTATCGCTCATGACACGCGACAGGATATAACCCACCGGGGTAACATTATAGTAAGAAAACGAAAGCTCCTGCAAATGGACGAAGCAGGCTCTCTTCATTGTTTTTCCAAGATACATTTCCAGGGAAGCGCTGCCTCTTGTGAACAACACAACACTCAGGAACTGAAATCCTACAACCAGAAAATAAACAAGCCCGAATTTCCAGATCCCGTCCAGTGTCTTTTGTTCAATAAACGTATCAATGGCATATCTTTGAAACAACGGCATTGCGATATCCACCAGAGAGCACGTCAAGTTGAAGATCACGATCACCGCAACGGTCTTTTTAAAGGGTTTCAAAAAGGGCAGCACCCTTTTCCAGATACGAATATCAAAATTTTTTGTATATTCCTGCTCCTCTATTCGCATACAGCGCCTCCTCTCTTTAATGTTTCTTCATCCAGGTTCATCTGAATGTCATAAATCTTCCGGTATACGCCGTGTCTTGCCATCAGCTCTTCATGGGTACCCATCTCGGCGATTCTTCCCTTGTCCAGCACCATGATACAATCTGCCTGCATCAGTGTGGTGACCCGATGGGAGATCAGGATTACCGTACTTTTGCCCATGGATTCCTTCAGCGCAGCACGGATCTTTACATCCGTCTCCGCGTCCACCGCAGACAGAGAATCGTCAAATACCATAACCGGTGCCTTCTGCATCAGCATCCTGGCAATCGCCACACGCTGTTTCTGGCCTCCGGAGAGGGTCACGCCGCGCTCTCCGACCATCGTCTCGTAGCCGTCGGCAAATTGCTCAATTGCATCATCCACACAGGCGATCCCTGCCGCTTCACGGATCTCCTCCCGTTCCGGATGCTCCCGGGAAATGGAAATATTCTCCCCGACCGTCCTGGAAAACAGAAACGGCTCCTGCAGGACCATACCGATATTTTTTCTCAGCCAGCTCCTCCGGATGTTCCGGATATCCACGCCTCCGATGGTGATAGAACCGCATCTCTCCGGCAGATCATACAGCCGGTCCAGCAGATGCACCAGCGTGGATTTTCCACTTCCGGTACTTCCCAGGATCGCAAAGGTGCTGCCGGCCGGTATGGAAAAACTTACGTCGTCCAGTACCGGAAGATCCTGTCCATAGGCGAAATGCACATGATCGAAACGAATTTCCCGATCCATGGGCACTTCCTTTTCCCAGGGCTCGTCCTTTTCTTCTTCCGCATCAAGAATGTAAGTGACACGGTCGATGGAAACGCCCGCTTTACTCATATTGGACAGAACACGTCCAAGGCTCCGGATCGGCCACGCCAGAGAAGCGTTGTAGGAAACAAATGCCATAAGTTCGCCCAGCGTGATCTCTCCGTGAACCGTAAAAACTGTTCCTGCGATTAGGATTGTCATCGCCTGTATACCAGTCAGAAAATCCCCGGCGCCCCAGTAGACACTCATTAGCTTTCCGACCTTAATCCAAAGATCTGCAAAACGGTTGTTTTTCTGATCGAACCGCTCTATCTCATAGATTTCTCTTCCGAACGCCCGCACCACACGAACACCTGTAAGATTTTCCTGTACCTTTGCGGTCAGCTCCCCTTCCGCTTCGTCCGCCTGGAGAAAACGGCTGGATATCCTGGAATAGAAGAACATGGAATACCCTATGACCACCGGAATAAATACCACCGCGATCACACTGAGCCTCACGTTCATGGAAAACATAATCCCCATATACAGGACAACCAGAAAAACAATACGGATTACCTCCATCAGCTGGTTGCAGAGAAACGCACGGATGATCTCCACATCGTTGGTACATCTCTGGATGATATCCCCGGTCTTATTCTGCCCGTGCCAGGTATACGGAAGCTTCTGAATATGACGGTACAGCTGATCCCGCATGGTCTTCAGAAAGCCTTCGGAACCTTTTGCCATACAGACACTGCTGAAATACGTGAAGATCCCGGCACAGGACGCACTGAATACTACGGCTGCCGCCGCCAGAAGAAGATAGTTTCCTCCCTGCCACGCTTCGGAGGTGAGCCGGTCCACCGTATAACGGATGATCTGGGGCGTCAGTGCGTTAAACATGGTTGTCAGCATTCCGGCCGCCAGAGCAAGCAGCAGGAAATGGGTACTGCCTTTCAGAAACCTGGCAATATCCCGGAATTTTTTCATTCGTCTTTTTAATCCACTCATTGATGATTTTCTCCTCCTTCGCCCTCTGTGAATCCATTTAAAACACGAAAAAAGACCGTCTTCGGACACTCATGCGCGAAGACGGTCTGCTGCTTTTTTTACTAAACAGACAATTATCCCGGTCGGACAGAAAAAAACTGAGGCGGGTAAACATTTCCTGCAATCATATCCATAAGATTCTGATCATGATTCAAATATAAATCTGTGAAATTACGAATGATGAACATATAAGTGCCTCCTTTCTCCTGATCCTTGATAAATTTTCTGTAACTCTCAATTGTATTCAGTTTACACCAGATGCTTTAAGACTGTCAACTATTTTTTGAATTTTCACACAATCACAATTTTCTCACCCAGCCGCATGATATGATATCTACGCTCCGGATACATCCGTTCCATATATTCTGCAAACACCAGCGGATTTTCTTCGTTTCCACCGATCATATCATAGTGAAGCGGGATCAGCAGATCCGCTCCGATCATGGATCCGAACCAGCAAGCTTCGCGGCTGTCCATATTTCCCACAATCCCGCGGGCATGACGTTCCAGGTCCCTTCCGTTGATCGGAACCATTGCCGCATCCAGACCGTGCTCCTCTTTCAGATCGCCGATCAGCTTTTGTGTGACAACCGTATCTCCCGCATGAAGCAGCCGGTGATCTCCCAGCCGGAAAACGTACCCCAACGTTCTACTTGCGCCTTCTTCGTCGTACTGGTATTCCTCATGCGCCGTCGCCACACCCCGTACGGAAAATCCTTCCCTGAAGTCTGCCGGCTCGTCCTGGCGGATTCCCTTCACCTGTTCCGTCCTGATCCCATAACCGGCAACAACCTCCGTCAGCGGCTTTGGAACATAAATCTCCATCTGGGGATTTGTCTGTGCCAGTTTGCGAAGCGTCTCCCCGTGAATATGGTCCGCATGGCCGTGGGTGCAGAAGACATAATCCACCTGCAGATCCTCGGGCAGAAACGGGACCGGATAGTTCCTCCGATCCACGCCCCGGTCATCCGGCATAGCCCCCAGCACCGGGTCCACGCAGATGGTGATCCCGTTCCAGCGGAAGATCATTCCCATCTGTCCGATATACCACATGCCCACGCAATTCTGTTCCAGGGAGAAACTTTGAATTTCGCTCAGAAGCTCCTGTCCCTGCTTATGCCACACATAACTCATATTCACGCCTCCTTCTGTCCGTACTGACGTAACAGTTCAGCCAGCTGAACTGTTACTGCATCCGCCCATAAAAAATCGCTTCGCGATGGGGCGGATGCCTATAAGCACTACGTTTTCATACGGTCTGTGCAGTAAATGCGCAGACCTGGCTAAATAGTTACGTACTGATACATATACAACTCATGCAGCGCCCTGGTCGCGCAGATATATCTTGTCTGCCGCAGGAACGCGCTGTCTTCATTTTTTGTAATCGCAAATACCTGGTCAAATTCCAGTCCCTTCGCCAGATAGTAGGTGGTCACCGCCAGCCCCCGCGGAAATGACGAACTGTTTCTGTCGATCAGGACCGCCGGAATCTGCCGCTCCTGGAGCAGGCGGAAAACCTGCTCCGCCTCCTGCTCCGTCTGGGTAAGGATGGCAGCCGTTTCATATCCGCTTTCCGCATCCGTCTCATGTTCCCCGGCGCCTTCCCCAAGGTTCAGAAGCCCGGCTGCCTTTTCTACCGCTGCTTTCAGAGACGGAAAGATCTCTTCCTCCACTTCTTTTCCGTGACGCTCAAACAGCTCCAGATCCTGAATACCGGCAAGTTTTTGGGCATATTCCGCGATTTCCACGGTATTCCGGTAACTTTTCTTCAGGATGATTTTTCTCAGATCTTTTCCCAGGATCTTGGGCAGAAACGTCAGTACATCCTGCGCTTCCTCATCCAGCGTCTGCGCCCGGTCTCCAAGAATGGTCATGCGGCAGGAAAACAAGGTCTTCAGGATTTCATACTGAAGATAAGAATAATCCTGCATCTCGTCGATGACCAGATGTTTGATGTTCTTATGGTTTGTTTTTCCGAGAAGCCGGTACTTCAGATACAGCATCGGAAAGACATCTTCATAAGCCAGCACACGCTTTTCCAGCGGAACCGCCGGCAGCTGCGGATATCCGCATTCCTCCATCAGCCACTGATAGATTTCGTAAATATCCCTGGTCACGTACATTTTCTCAAACTGTGCCTGTACTGCCTCCCGATCCTCGTCAGACAGATTCCTGTCATGGAGCGTTTCCCACGCGTCAACAAAATACTCCATGATCATCTCCATACGCGCCAGAAGAGGCGTTTCCTGAAACTTGAAGTAGAACATCTGGATCAGCTCCTGCTCCGACATTTCCATTCCGCGGAATTTTACCGGTCGGAAATCCACCAGCCGGTCTTCCAGCTGCGCCAGGAAGCCTTCGGTCTGACCGACGAAACCGGCGGACTGTTTCCATTGATATCGTTCTCTTGCCTGTGGATCCCCCGATGCCATCTGCTTCTCCAGCCAGTCACAGCGGTCTTCACAATCCGACACAATTCCCCGCAGTTCCCGGTACGCAAACAGGTCGAAACTCATCTCCTGGATATTTTCCTCTCCCAGTTCCGGAAGGATATGGGAGATATAATCGGAAAACACACTGTTGGGCGACAGGATCAGCACATTGGAGGATTTCAGATGTTCCCGGTCATGATAGAGCAGATAGGCAATCCGGTGCAGGGCGATGGAAGTCTTTCCGCTTCCCGCCGCTCCCTGGATCACCAGGATCCGGTCCTGGGTGTTTCGGATGATCGCATTCTGTTCCTTCTGGATCGTGCGGACAATGTTTTTCAGCCGCACATCTCCGTTGCTTCCCAACTCCCGTTTCAGGATCTCATCATCAATTTTTACATCGCTCTCAAAGCCATAGATCATCTTTCCGCCGCGGATCTTATACTGCCACTTGGACAAAATCTCCCCGTCCATCTGCCCTGCCGGCGCCTGATAAGAAGCAGGTCCTTTGTCATAATCGTAAAACAGTCCGCTGACCGGCGCGCGCCAGTCATAGATCATCGGAACCATGCCCGCTTTTTCCGCAAAATTCCCGATGCCGATATAAAAAGTCTCCGCGTCCTCCTCTCCGTCATAGAGGAAATCCACCCGGCCGAAAAACGGCGCATCCAGCATTCTCTCCAGACGGTGTTTCGTACGGAGATTCTCCTGATTGGCATTGACCTGATGGAGCAATGCCTGCTGATTGTCGAAATCTTCATAGCCGTACTGGTCCATTTCCGTGTAGTTTTCCCAGTAATACTCATGCATGCTCTCGATGTCTTTCTGCCCCTCGGCAATCTGCCGGTTCAGTTCGTCCATACGGTTTTTCAGTTTTTCTTTCACCTGTTCCAGGTATTTTGTTCCATCTATCTTTGCTGTCATTTTACTCCCACCATATATTCTTATGAGCATTTCTTCAGCCTTCCTGCCATAAATGCACAAAACTTCCGTTCCTGTTCCCCGCTTCCAGGATATGCATTCCCTGTCCGGTAACTCTTCAGCGCTGTTTCCAGCATCCCGCTGTATTCCCGGGGCAAATGAGAAATCCCCCATATGCCGCCTTCCTCTTTTGACATGACCTTCCGTTCCTGAAACCATCCCAGGACCCGGCAGAGATTCAGCAGGATATAGACCGGATCTTTGGCAGCCGTTTCCTCCGCGTCAGCGATATCCGAAAGAATGCTGTCCTCATAAGCCCATTCCGGAACCGGTGCGAATACCTCCCGGATCGGTGCTCCCCAGAGGACCCTTCCCCGTTCCCGGGTCACCATAAAGTGGGCGGCGAGATCCTTGTCCGTACCCTGCATCTTTGTGATATAATCCTCCGGGTCGCTCCGATACCAATCCAGATGGGTCACAGAAAAATGCACTTCAAAAGGCGTCGGATAAACAAAGGATCTGCAGTTCTGTTCCAGAACAACGCTCATTTCCAATCCCTTCTCCGGAGCGGCGTCATTGAAAGAAATCAGTTCCCTCAAAAATTTTTCTTTCTGCTCCCGCTTTGCCGGCTTTGGAAGAACCACCAGAAAATCGATATCGCTTTTTTCCGGCTGAAAACAGCCCATTGCCAGCGAACCGTGAAGGTACACGCCGGTCAGATCCTCACCGAACACCTCACGGCAAAGCCCGACGATTTTCTTCAGAAGTGTCTCAACGTCCTGCGTGCTCATGCCAGAAGCTCCCGCACCATCTCCGCATCAAAGGATACGCTCTCCACATGGTTCACTTCAATCTGGTACAGGGCATTCGCCGCGATATGCTCAGCCGCCTGCTCCAGATCGCGGATTCCGCTGGTATTGCTGTGCAGAGAGATGACCGCATCCAGTCCATCCGGCGTCAGAACACATTCTTTCTCCTGCATGCCGATCCGTTTCAGAACTTTCGGAAGCGCATATCTGGAGAAAATCACTTTCTTTTCCTCCGGCGTATAATCCGGAATCTCGATCACCGCAAACCGGGACATCAGCGGCGCGCTGATCTGATCCCTGTCGTTGGCGGTTGCAATGGGATACACGCCCGCAGTAGGTATCATACATTCCATATAATTGTCCGTAAATCCCAGATTATCCAGCAATGTCAGAAGAACATCCGCAGGATTTCCTTTTCCGTTTCCGGAAGCCGCCTTGTCCAGCTCGTTAATGATAAATACCAGGTTGGATTCGCCTGCCATGGAAAACGCGTCCATGATGATTCCCGGTTTGGCGTTGGCATAAATCCTGGAACTTCCGGTCAGCTGCTCCGGATCATTGATCGAACTCATATCGAGGGTTGTCCACGGCAGTTTCAGAATCCGCGCCACCGCATAGGCAATCTGGGATTTTCCCGTTCCTGCCGGTCCGATCAGCAAAAGACCATAGGCAGGCAGCGTGTGGGTACGGTTGATCTGGATAATCGTCTCGATGATCCTCTGTTTGACCTGTTCCATGCCGTAAAGTTCTTCATCCAGGATCCGCCGCGCTTCTTCCGGATCGATCGCCGGAAAATAATTGCCCTTCCACTGAATGTTCATCATAATAGAAAGAGCCCGCTGGGCATGCCGCCGCTCCTCTCCAGACACTTCGTGGGAGCGGGCAACGGCAAGGTTTCTTCTTGCCCAGAGACGGATGTTGTCCGGCAGTGTCCTTCCGGCACAGGTCACAAAATCTGTTATGCTCTGGATACTGGTCAGCTTCATGCTGTCCCCGGCCTCCTCCTCGTCCTCATCTGGGAGTTCCTGAGACGGCGCATCACTGGCAAGAAGGCGTTCGATCATAAACTGCAGAAATCCATCCTCCGCGGAGAGCTTTCCCCCGCCTCCGAAAGCGATCTCCCGGATCTTATATACCGCATACTCTTCTCCAACTGCCGCGCCGGAGAGCTGCACATTGATATGATTCTCTCCCAGCCATTTCAAAAGGCTCACAAACCGTGCATCGATTTTCAGAATATCCGCATAAACCGCAGCATCTCCATCTTTCAATTCAAAAGCGGTCCGTCGGATCGGGTTCGTAAAGACGCCGCTGGAATGGTGCTTCAGCTTTCTCTCACGGTTATCCAGCACCAGCAGCGGATACTCCACGGACGCCTGAGATTCATTGGTATAAAAAACCTGATAAGTGCATTCGGGCTCCCGGGAACCCTCCGGTGTATTTTTAAAATCAAAAACTGGCATATAACAAACTCCTTCTCGTATTTCATGATCTTCCACAACAGTATTTTTCAGCAAATTCGTTTTCAGTTTAGCACAAATTGCATAGCAGCGCAATCGGCAATGACTTTCCCAAGATAGAAAGAGTATCTTTCCGTCAGCCCAACTTTTACTACAAAAATCAGCTCCGGAAAACATTTCAGTCTTCCGGAGCTGATCCTAATACCTGCCTGCAGTTTTTACAGCAGGCAATTCTGCTTATACTGCTTTCCTGCCCTTTTCTATATTATTTATTCTTTCTTTCCACGTTGAAGATCGGGCGAATCTCCGCTTCTCTTTCTTCGATCGCTCGTTTCAGCATTTCTACCGTTCCATTGATGCCGAATACGCTGCTGTTCAGACAAAGATCGTAGCTGGCAACATCTCCCCACTTCTTGCTGGTGTAATAATTGTAATAGCTTGCACGCTGCTTGTCGATCTTAATGATCTTATCTTTTGCTTTTGCATCTGTAAGGTCATACAGTTTGGCAATACGGCGGATACGGTCTTTCATATCGGCACGAATAAATACACTGAGCACATTCGGATATTCCTCCAGTGCATAATCTGCACAGCGTCCTACGATTACACACGGACCATCCTGTGCAAGCTTTTTGATGCTGTCAAACTGCGCGAGAAACACTTTCTGATTCAGAGGCATATCTACCATTGTGGAACCATAGCCAAAGGAATATGTATCCATCACCAGAGAATAGAGAAAGCTGTTGGTCGGTTTCTCATCATGATTTTCAAACAGTTCCTTGCAAAGTCCGCTGTCTTTTGCCGCACGCTCCAAAAGTTCCTTGTCGTAATATGGGATACCCAGTTCATCTGCAAGAATCTTTCCGATGGAATGTCCGGCACTTCCGTATTCACGGCCTATCGTAATAATTGTCTTCATAAAATACCGCTCCCTTCTACACTTTCCTGCTGCCCTCAACCCTGAAACGAACGCAGCACAGGCGGCAGCTTTTTTGCAACTGTTCAGGAATCTGACAGTTACTTCTTTTGTTATCAATAAGTATACTACAATTTTGCCGAAAAGTACAGAGGAAATTTACAAATTATGCGACAATTCAGATAAAAGCTTTTCAAAATATTCCGGCAATGGAGCCGTTACCTCAAGATACTCTCCAGTACTCGGATGCGTAAATCCAAGCACCATCGCATGAAGTGTCTGACCCTGAAGTTTGGGAAACGGACATTTTTTCGGTCCATAGACCGCGTCACCCACCAGAGGATGACCAATCGATGCCATATGAACACGGATCTGGTGGGTGCGTCCCGTTTCCAGTTCACACTCGATATACGTATAATTCCCGAAACGCTGCAGTACCCGGTAATGGGTCACTGCGGGTTTTCCATTGCGCTCATTGATTGCCATCTTCTTCCGGTCAGTGGGATGACGTCCGATGGCTCCGGTCACAGTTCCTGTATCCTCTTTCAGATTTCCGTGTACCAAGGCGCGGTATTTTCTTGTAATTGCATGAACCGCCAGCTGCTCTGCTAATTTCTGATGGCTGGCATCGTTTTTGCAGATGACGAGTGCCCCCGTTGTGTCCATATCAATCCGATGAACGATACCCGGACGCAGCACGCCGTTGATTCCGGAAAGCTGATCTTTACAGTGAAACATCACTGCGTTTACCAGCGTATGGCTGTAATGACCTGCAGACGGATGCACGACCATTCCTTTCGGCTTATTAACGATCAGAACATCCTCATCTTCATACAGGATATCCAGAGGAATGTCCTCCGGAAGGATTTCCAGCTCCTCCGGTTCCGGAACTTTCGCTTCGATCACATCCCCTGCCTGCACTTTATAACTGGGTTTGACTGATTTTCCGGAAATACTGACTTTTCCATCTTTTAAAAGTTTCTGAACAAAAGAACGGGAACAGTTATCCATCTTTTCCGACAGATACCGATCGATCCTGAGATCCTGTTCTTCCTGCGAAACTCCAAAAACAAGCAATTCTTCCATTCTTTCTCCTTACCATAAAATCATTCGCTGTTGGTCACAACCGTAAAAGCAGCACGCTTCACACTGCATAGAAACCATGCATGCTGCCAGTAACAGAAAAATCCTGCCGTCAGACCCATATTACAGAGCCGGACGACAGGAACTCTACTTATCCGCTTCCTTTCTGCCAAGAAACTGGAAATCCTCCTCTTTATATAAGAAAAAGAAGAAAAACAAAAAAATGATCAAAGAGCAGGTCACATAAATATCAGCCAAATTAAAAATTGGAAAGTCAATCAGACAGAAATAAATAAAATCCACCACATACTTCTGCACCAGACGATCATAAAAATTCCCAAGGGCGCCGGCGATCAATGCGAAGGCCAACAAAAATGCCGGCAGGTAATGGGCGATTTTCGGCATACGGATCACCACATACAGAAGGACAGCTAAAATCACCAGCGTCATAAGCACGAAAAACCACTGTTGATTCTGCAGAATACCAAAGGCAGCTCCATGATTTTCCAGATAGTGGAGTTTCAGGACACCCGGGATCAGCTCAATATCCGCCTGCCCTTTCAAATGATTCACCGCCAGCTGCTTGGTCCACCGATCCAGCCACAGAAGAATCACCGCCAGCGCAATGCCGGCGAGATAAAACGCCAAAGATTTCTGTCTATTCTTCATCGATCCGGTCTCCGTTAATGAAATTGATCGCCTCCAGCAGTTCCTCATCCGTCACCGTATGATCCACCACCGCATGGCCAAGAGATTTCAGCAGAATAAACTTCACTGTGCCGTTTTCCATCTTCTTGTCCGATTTTGTCGCCGCCAGAATATCTTCCGGGTTCAGACCGGTAAAGGTAATCGGCAGATCAAAGCCCACGTTCATATCACGGATCTCATAAAATTCCTCTGTGGAAAGATATCCGCGCTTAAAGGAAATGTATGCGGCAGCCACAGTTCCCAGCGCCACACACTGTCCGTGCGCCAGCTGAAAATCTTTCAGCTTTTCGATGGCATGTCCCACCGTATGACCCAGGTTCAGCACTGCGCGCTCACCCTGTTCCTTCGGATCATTCTCCACAACAATTCTTTTGATATCACAGCATTTCTGGATCATCTTTGTCAGCACAGCAGGAACCCGCTCCATGATAGGTTCCATGTGATTGATGGTCCAGATATAAAATTTCTCATCCCGGATCAGCCCTGTCTTCAGCACTTCACCCATTCCGCAGGCGAACTGCTCCCCGGACAATGTCTTCAGGACAGAAGTATTCATGTATACAAGTCTCGGATGATGGAATGCTCCGACCATGTTTTTATACTGATCGAAATCCACCCCTGTCTTGCCGCCGATGCTGGAATCCACCTGTGCCAGCAAAGTGGTCGGAATCTGAATAAAATCAATTCCGCGAAGATAGGTAGCAGCTGCATATCCGGTCAGATCACCGGTCACTCCCCCTCCGAGGGCAAACAGCAGATCCTTCCGCTCCAGTTTTTCTTCGATCAGATGGGTATACAGTTTTTGAACGGTCTGCAGATTCTTATGTTCCTCTCCTGCAGGAAAGATGAAAACGGTCACCTTCTCAAACAAGGGTTCCAGTTCCTGTTTCACCTGCTCCAGATACAGTTCCGCCACAGTACTGTCTGCAACGATGCAGGCTTTTTTTGCCGGAAGCTGCAGCTTTTTCACTTCTGCTCCCAGACTGAAAAAGTCTTCCTTCCAAAGAATCTCATAGGAAAACGCTTCTCCCTGTTTCTCCTGCTTCACCAATAACGACTTCACGCCAGGGTTCCTCCTTAAAAATCTGTGCGGATGCTTGGAATATCAAACGCTCCGCTGAGCAGATCCTGGATGTCACCGGAAATCTCTACGCTGGACGGTGTCAGGATAAAGATATATCCCGATACCTTCTGCAGTCCGCCATTCAGACAGTAAGAAGAACCACAGCAGAAATCAATGATACGCTGAGCAACCTCCACATCGATCCCTTCCAGATTCAGGATCACTGTGCAGCCTGCAAGAAGCGTATCCGCGATCTCCCTTGTATCCTCCATGGACGCCGGTTTGATCACACAGACTTCCATGTTCAGCGGCTGTTTTCTTCTCATCGGAGTCACCTTCGGAGAAGCTTCCTGCTGAGAAGCCTGCTGACGTGTTCTGTTTGGCATTCTGGTTGCCGCAGATGATGCGGACGTACGGCCTGCTGCGGCTCTGGTCCTGCTGTAAGCCGGTTCCGCTTCCTCTTCTTCCTCTTCCTCCAGTCTGCGGCTGAAAAATCTTCTCTTCGGTTTCTCTTCTTCTATCTCATCTTCCTCATCAAAAAAGTCGTCATCATCATCGTAATCATCATTCATTTTTATCGCGTCAAGAAACTTATCCAAAACATTCATTTTCTATACTCTCCTAATTCTGTTATTGCGCCTTCGCATAATTACGTTCGCCAAAAATAGCGGTACCCACACGAACCATCGTGGCTCCCTCTTCAATCGCGATTTCATAATCATTGGTCATTCCCATGCTTAAAACGGCCATAGTTACATTATTAATGTTTTTTGCTCTTATGTCAACACTTAATTTTCTCAATTTTTGAAAAACCGGTCGGTTTTCTTCAGGATTTTCTACAAATGGCGCGATTGTCATCAGCCCTTCGATCTGAATGTTCGGAAGCGCGGCGATCTCTTCCGCCAGCTTCGGCGCTTCCTCCACCGTCATTCCAAATTTGCTCTCCTCCTCCGCAACATTGACCTCCAACAGAATATGCGCCGTGCACTGATGCTTCTGCGCCTCCTCACTGATTGTTCTTGCGAGTCTCAGGGAATCCACGGAATGGATCAGTTCCGCCTTATCAATAATATATTTTACTTTGTTTCTCTGCAGATGACCAATCATATGCCAGTGGATGTCTCTGGGCATCGCCTCATATTTTCCGGTCAATTCCTGAACCTTATTTTCACCGAAATTTCTCTCTCCCAGCGCATAGATTTCCTCCAACATTTCCACCGGTTTTGTCTTGCTGACTGCGATCAATGTCACCTCACTGCGGTCCCTGCCGCATCTTGTGCAGGCTGCTTCGATTCTTTTCTGTACCTCTTCATACTGACTCTGTAACATATACTCCTCCTGAAATTGCTTTTTTCCCTTTTATGATTCCTGTCCGGTCATTCCATAATCTGATTTTCCTGAACCGTCGATGCGTCGGCCGCAATATAATCATACATGTCAATGCCGCGTGACGTCCCCGACGCAATGATCGTAAATTCCTCATTCTGGTCCTCCACACGGATTGGACAGAAGACTGCATAGCCCAGATTTAACCGATAGACCCCTTTCAGGTTTTCTGTCTCCTGGACGGTATATTTCGTCTGGGAATCCGAAGCGATGAGAACATCTCCCGCTTCCAGCTCAGCTTTGTCAATATAATAATAGGCCGGAGTCTCACCATCCACAAGATCCTCCTGAGGATCCGTATAAAGAGTTGCGTTGATAAACTCCGTCGTCATGGTCCCGTCGTCTTTCAACACCTCCCGGAGGACTCCATAAGAATTGCTGTCTCCCCCTGACGTCCGGTATGCAGCAGGTATTTTATAAAATTCTTTTTTTGTAATGGCCGTGTTCGGTATTTTCAGCCCGCTCTCAATATTGGTCACTAGTTCCACATTCAGGAACCGTTCATCCGCATAGCGTGCCATACCATTCTGCAGAGTGATAAACGCGTAGTTCTTTCCCTGGATCTGCTGCGTTTCGATGGTTCCGTTCTGTGTCTGTCCATCTTTCAGAAATTTCACCTTGATGGATGTCATCGTTGACAGCTTTGCAAACTGACGATCCGAAACGGGAACCACCAGCTGCCATTCCTCGCTGGTAACCAGTTTGTAGACCGGATCTCCCGCTTTTACTTCATCAGAAGAAACATGACTTTGTCCTTTGTATGCTTTCAGATCAAACCATTCCTCCGTCACATCCTCTGCTGCATATCCTTCGTATCCATCTGTCGTATATACAACTGTCCCGTCTTCCGCCGACAGCATCGCGTCTGCAGCAGTCAGCGCAGAAGAAGCATCTCCCAGAAGTTCATTTTCCAATGCATAGCGGGTACTTATCATCTCCGAAAAACGGTCGGCATCATAAGAAGCCGCATAATCCGCCAGGATGTTCCGGATCTCTTTTTTCTGTTCCTCTGTTATCTCACTTTCCGTGGCTGCATCTTCGGAACTGCCGATGCTGTATACTGGACTGTTTTTTCCTACTTTTGATACGTCTCCCACGTAATAATGAATATAACCGTCGGTTTGTGCATAAACAACGGTTTCCTCCCTCAATGCCAGAGCAGTATAGTTTTCATTGCTGGACAATGGCCCGGAAATAACCTGGTAAGAAGTGACGTGAGTTTCCGTGAAATATAAAATAAGACTGATGATCAGATAAATGAATACTGCCAGATAAATTACAGTGCCAATGTTCAGATGAATCTTATGTGGACGCGCGCCTTCCCGGCGCTTTTTCGCTTGCTTGTGTTTTTTCGCTGCCACGGATCTTCTCCTTCCATTGCTGTCGTTCAACCGTCCTGACCGGGATCCGATTCCTCCCGCAGGCTTTTTCATAAAAGAAGGACGGTGCTGCAAAGCGCCGTCCTTCACATGTCACTATGTAGTTATTATAGTACATTCTTACTTATAAGGCAATAATAATCTTATCCTGTACACTCTCCGGTAACTCTTCTTTATCCAAGGAAACGCTGAGGACAAAAGTAATGTTGTAAAGTTTACAGATATTCTCCAGCTGTGCGATACAGTCTGTGATATTTTCTCCCTCCAGTTTGGAAACCTTCAGGAAACTGTCCAGATACATCTGTTCAATATCATGATCCTGCGAAATGATTCCGCAGATGAATCCGATAAATTCATCGCTGTTTCTTAACGGATACGTTGATGCGTCGATCAAACGGATCTTGTTATTCAGCTCATACATGTGTTTGGAACTTTTGTCAATGTAAACGATACTTCCGTTCGCCGTCTTGATCTCTGCGTTTACTTTGTCTAAAAGCTGTTTTGTCTTTCCTTTTCCTTTTTTTCCTACAATCAGTTGAACCATAGCCGTTTCCTCCTTAGATTAGAATAAGATATTTTCACTAAAAACTCTAAAGTTCATGTTCTAATTATAGAATATTTGAACAAAAATTTCAATGCCAAAAATGAAAATTTCAAAATATTTACGAAATAATATTTACGATTTATCGGCCAGCCCGTTCAAACTGCAGGAAAAGCAACATAAAACTCAGTTAATCTGCGACAACAGCGTATTCATATCGTTATACAAGTCCGTCTTGTTCGCTGCATTGACGACGATGGAAATAAACGGTTCTCCATAGGCATTCTGACTGACCAGCGCCAGACAGCTTCCCGCCTTGCTGGTGGTTCCTGTCTTTCCTCCAAGTACCGTCACATTTTCCGGCGCTGTCTGGGCTCCGGTCAGATACTGGTCCGTCGCTGTCAGATATCTGGTTCTCTGTGTGCCGTCCGCAGCAGTCACTGTCAGAGTATAAGATTCCATGCTCATGGCTTCGGTGTATTTCTGCTCGGAAAACGCACGGTTGAGCATCAGATAAATATCGTATACCGTGGTGTAATGGTTGTCGTCATGAAGACCGTGAGGATTGACAAAATGCGTTCCGGTCATTCCCAGATTCTGAGCCTCCTGATTCATCAGATTCACAAACTCTTCCACGGTACCTCCGATGTGCCTTGCGATCGCCATGCCTGCGTCATTGGCGGAATATACCACCAGTGTATAAAACAGCTGGTCCATCGTCACCTGGTCTCCCGCCTGCATTCCGCTCAGAACGGAGCCTTCTTCCAGGTTCACATCTTCCGCCTGTATAGTGACAACGTCCTCCATATTTCCATATTCAATTGCCAGAAGCGCTGTCATGATCTTTGTGATGCTGGCAGGATAGATCTTGTCATAGATTCCCTGGGCGTAGAGGATCTCCCCGCTGTCCAGCTGAAACAGTCCCGCCTTCTCCCTTTCCGCAAAGGCGATATCTCCCAGCGGAACATTCGCCTGACCCACACACAGTTCGTCCGCAAACGCCGGCGCAAGGGCGGAAGACGCCTCTTTCAGCGGATTGCCGGACAGGTACTCATCGGTCTGATAACGGTAGGAAAGATCCATGGTCCGGCTGTCAATAAAATTTCTGATCCCGAGAATGACCGCCAGAATGACCACCAGCGCGGCAGTCACAGCGATCAGGAGATTCAGGATCTTGTTTGCTTTTGCTATTCTATCGTTTGATTTCACGCTGTTTTATCGCTCCTCTGTTCTGTGTTTTTCCGGAAACGCTCCCTTTCCGGAGCGTGTTTTCTTCCTCACATACGGTGCATCCGGTGTTCATAGACATCTTTTTTCTTCAGCAGTTCTTCGTTGCGCGTCAGGAAATTCCGGTTCTGAAGTCCTACGTTCAGCACAAACCCCATTCCCATAAAGAAGGTCCAAAGAGAGGTAAGACCATAACTCACAAACGGAAGTGTCGTACCTGTATTGGGCAGAAGGCCTGTGGCAACGCTGATATTCAGAAAGCTCTGAAACGCCACCAGGGTTCCCACCCCGCAGGCGATCAACATCCCCGCCATATCTTTTGCCCGCCTGCCGATCCGTATGCATTGGACGACGATCAGCGACAGAATCAAAATGATTGCACAGCAGCCTATGAATCCAAGTTCTTCCCCGGCAACCGCAAAGATAAAGTCATTGTGGATCTCAGCCACAAAATTTCCTTTGTTTGCGGAAGACACACTGTTGTTGTTCAGCCCTTTTCCCGTCAGCTGCCCGGAGCCGATGGCTGTAATAGAGTTATTCTGCTGAATGGCTCCGCTGCTGTTCTCCTCCGCCTCCGGGTCGTTCCAGGTACGGATACGGTCCAGCTGATATCCGATCGCATCGTCCAGCGGCTCCGGAAGCTGGAAATCCGTCTGGGTGATGATAAAAAACACGATCAGAAGCATTGGAACAACCACCGCCAGAACGCCTCCGATTACCTTATAGCTCAATCCTGCGAGGTACATCATCGCACAGAATACAACCGAGATCGTAATCGTATTTTTCAGGTCCGGCTGTGTCAGGACCAATACAAGAGGCAGAAGGAGCAGGCCGATAGCTTTAAAAATTGTCTTCGCCGTGTTCAGGTCATCCTCATGCTTCATCAGAAACATTGCAAAAAAGATGATCAGTATGATCTTGGCAATCTCAGTCGGCTGAAACTGAAATCCGCCGATGTTCAGCCAGCGGGTTGCGCCCAGGTTTTCCTCCCCAAAACCGGTCTTCAGAATGACCAGCAGCACCAGATTAAGCACATAAAGGATCCATGAAAAATTCAGGATCCAGCTATAGTCGATCAGAGAGATGACCACCATCAGGATCAGGCCCGTGATCACTCCGATCAGCTGCCTGCTCTGATATTCCCTGGCGGCACTCCCGATCAGAAGAACGCCGATGGTGCTGATCGTGATCAGCAGGATAACAAGTAAGAAATTATAATTCTTCAGTTTATAACGTTTTAACATGAGATTCCTCGTTTTTCTTTAGTGGTATTCTCGCAGTCAGCACTGCCGGAGACTGCGTGATCGTTACAGATATTTCACTGGTTTCTATCGTCAGATATTTTTCAGCTGCGTGGGTCAGATCATTTTTCAGCATCTGCATGGCTCTCGGAGAACAGTTCAGCCGCTCTGCCGCCAGAAGCGTCGACAGCCGTTCCTTTGCAATTCCGCCTGAGCTTTGTCTTCTGCCTGGATGAAATAAACGCATACCGCTCCCTCCTATCTGCGAAACAAACGATGAAAGAACCCTTTTCTGGCTGTAAGATCCGGAAATGGGATTTCTTCTCCGGTCAGCCGCCGGCTGATATTGCTGAAAGCTTCACCAGACGGTGTGGAACTGCCGGTGATCGCCTCCCCCTGGTTGGTCGCAATCACCACATGTTCATCATCCGGTATGATCCCAAGCAGCGGCACCGCCAGAATGTCCACCACATCATCCACAGACATCATCTCACCTTTTCTTACCATTTCCGGTCGGATCCGGTTAATGATCAGTGAGATATCTCTTAGTTCGTTGGCCTCTAAAAGCCCGATAATCCTGTCCGCGTCCCGGATCGCCGACACCTCCGGCGTCGTCACCACAACTGCCCGGTCTGCCCCCGCAATGGCGTTGGCAAATCCCTGTTCGATTCCTGCCGGACAGTCCAGGATCACATAATCAAACAGATCCCTCAATTCTTCACACAGCTTTTTCATCTGCTCCGGTGTTACGGATGTCTTGTCCCGGGTCTGCGCCGACGGCAGAAGATACAGCTGGTCGTCAAACCGCTTGTCCTTGATCAGCGCCTGCTTCATCCTGCAGTTGCTCTCGATGACATCCACCAGATTGTAGACGATACGGTTCTCCAGACCCAGAACCACATCCAGATTTCGCAGCCCGATATCTGTATCCACCATCACAACTTTTTTTCCAAGCTGTGCCAGCCCGATACCGATGTTTGCCGCTGTCGTCGTCTTTCCGACGCCGCCTTTTCCCGATGTTACCACAATTACCTCACTCATACGAACCCTCCTTGCTCTGCCTGTACGGCATTCTCTGCTTTGTCCGCCGCTGTCCATATTACGTCCGGCGGCTTTTTCTCTTTGGTATTCGTCTGAGCATTACTTTTTTTCAGCCGCCGCACTCCGGCCAGGGAGCACGGCGACTGGGCTGTCGTCGGGTCAGTCTGCACCCGCTACAGTTGTAACGCCTTGTGTATCTGCGGACCCGGTCAGAATTTCATCGACCTGTCTCAGTCCATAGTAATAATCTATAATATCCTTAGCCGCCGACACTGCGTTCGTGGAAGAATATCCGTTAGGAATACGAACGGCCATCGCAATATCCGAATTTGTTTCATAATGGGCAAATCCGATAAACAGACCATGGTTTGCCCTGGTCCTGTCCTCCTGTGCCGTTCCGGTTTTTCCATACAGCTCCACCGGAGAATCTGCAAAGAAATTGGCGTTGGTGACCCGGATCACATTTCTCATACCCACATGGACATCGTCCCAGACGGACTGCGGCACATCATCCATCGTGCCGATCACCTCCGGTCCGAAACCTTCGCCCATGTCCACCTCATTGCCGTCCGGATCCGTGACTTTCTGCAGAAGAGAAAGATTGTAGATCGTTCCTTCATTTGCCAGTGTGGTCACGTATCTTGCCAGCTGAGTCGTCGTATAGTTGTGGGTACCCTGACCGATCGCCGAAGGGATCGGAAGTGTATCGGACACTCTCGGTTCCGCCTCAGAAATCTCAATACCGCTCTTTTCATTCATCTTGAACATGGAAGCATATTTATCCAGCATTTCCTGGGAACGCACCGTACTGAAGGTACCGTTCTCGTCCAGTCCCAGCTCATAGGCAATCGTACAAAAATATACGTTGCAGGAATTCTGGATCGCACCCCGGATATCCAGGTCTCCATGTCCGCTCAGATTATGGCAGTGGATCTGGTCATTCTCATCAAAGAGATCCTCTCCGAACAATCCGTCACAATTAATGATCGTATTGTCATCGACCACGCCTTCCATCAGGCCCGCCACCGCGATCAGCGGCTTGTAGGTGGAACCCGGCGCGGTACGCTGCTGCGTCGCCTTGTTGTACAGCGGACCGGAGGCATCCATATTGATTTTTGCCCAGTATTCCGTATCGGTCTGATTGGCGATCCGGTTATTGTCATATCCCGGATAGGATACGCACGCCAGGATCGCTCCGCTGTTTGGATCCGTGATCACCGCGGAACCGGAACAGGGATCCAGCGCAAGCTGCGCCGGTGTGATCTCCAGTTTGTTGATCTTATTGCGTATCAGATCGTAGGCGCTGAGTCTTCCGCTTACAAAATTCGTGTAATCCTCGTCTTCCTTCGTCAGCAGATTCTGCTCATACATGATGTTGCAGATATCGGTGCCGGACAGTCGGTCCTCCAGGAGCATATAGTGATACAGTTTCTTTGAAAAATCCGTGCTTGACGCCAGACGTTCCATCACCAGCTCCGTCAGTCTCTGATAAACCTCCGCGGAATCCAGATACGCGTCATCCGTGGTCAGCTGAGAGACATCGATCCAGTTCTGGCTGGCCGCATACAACAGATATTCCCTCATGCTGATGGTTCCTCTGTTCCATGCCTGATACGTCTCATCATCGCTATTGATCGCGGTACTCGAAAGGATTCCCATAGTATCTCCAAGAAGGTCATTGACGATAAAACTCTGGTATTCCTGCATTTCTTCGTCCAGATCGTTGTACGCCTCCGGGGAACTTCCGTTCATCTCTTCCGTCAGATCCGCAAGCACTTCCTGCTGTTTCTGCTGGAAGCGGGAATAAGCTTTCTGCTCCGTCGCACCGGCATCCGCCTCATCGAAGTGACCGATATCAATGGTATTGTTCTCGATCAGAGCATTGTATACATCATAAATCGGAATCCGGATATCATCGCTTCCGCCATCTTCCGGAATTTCCACCGTCTTGGCATTGACCAGGTTGGTAAGCACGATTCCAGCAATCTTCTGTTCCAGGATCTTGTAGGTGGTGATCTGAAGATCGTAATCGATGGAAAGCGTCACGTCGTTGCCCTGCTGCGGTTCTACCGTGGAGTCCTCCAGAATATCCAGGACTTTTCCCACGTTGTTGACCACAACCTCTTCCTGTCCGTCGGTTCCCTGCAGGGTCAGTTCCATATACTGCTCCAGTCCGGTCTTTCCAACCACCGCATTGGTGCTGTAGCGGTCTTCCTTTTCCTCCGGATGCTGTTCCGCATACTGCGCGTTCAGATCGTCCAGTTCCGTCGCGGACGCGCTGCCGGTATAGCCGATCAGAGACGAGAAATAAATTCCGTCATTGTAAACACGAATAGAATCCTGCTGGATCGATACTCCCTGAAAAGCATCCTGATTTTCCGAAACCGCAGCCACCGTCTCATTGCTGACATCCGACGCCACAGTCACCGGAAGGTATTTCTGATAGGAAGTCAAAGAGAGCTGATAACGAACAATGATGATCTGCAGCCGTTCCTGTTTTGTGAGGTTCAGAACAGCTTTGCCGCTTTCATCGACGGTGTAGGGAAGCCCGTACTCCTCAAAATCCTCAGCCGTATAGGCATAATCCTCATTCTCCGAATAGGCATCCAGTCCGAATCGCTCTGGTCCGGACAGATATGCGATCAGTGTATCCGCGCTTGACGCTTTCTGTTCCGCATTCAGTTCGTCCACCGTTCTTTTTCCGTACATATCGGCACGGAAGCGGTTACGGTTGGTACCCTCGCTTCCGGTAAACGCGTAATTTCCATTTTCATCCACCACAATCTGAAAGTCGTGCTGATCCAGGGTATCTCCGTTTGCCTCGATCAATTTCGCTAAACGGTAGATCTCACTGTTCAGAGATAGCACCCGCTCTTTCGTGGAATCGTAGGTACCATTGTCCTCCAGCACAACGGATGAGGTAAGTTCATTTTTGGTAATTGCCTTACCGTTTCTGTCATAGAAATTTCCCCGGGTGCTTTCCAGCGTACGGGTTCTTGTGATCTGCACCTCAAAGTTGTCTGCATAATCCTCGCCGTGAACAATCTGCAGCGAGAACAGGCGTGCCACCAGCGCGGCGGCAAATCCCAAAAAACACAGGCTCAGGATCGCAGTACGATTACTGCCTGCCTTTTTTAAAAATTTCTTTATCTTCTTAACCAAGGTGATTGCTGTCCTTCCATTTCATATTCCGTCAGTTTCCGGTTGATCCAGTACAGCAGCCGGTAAACAACCAGCGACAGGATCATCGTATAGATCATTTCCGGCAGAATGATATGCTCCAGGTATGCCAGGAAATCCAGGCGCACCCGCAGCAGAAACTGCAGGACATAGACCAGAAGACTGTAAACCAGATCGCTGACGGCAATCAGTACCATGGGAACACGGATATCCTCATCGTAAAATACTTTGTAGAAAAAACCGCTCATATATCCCATATACATATACAACAGTGCATAAAAACCAAACAGATTTCCGTAAAACAGGTCAATCGCCAATCCGCAGAAAAATCCAACCCACAGCCCTTCCTTCTTTCCGCGCATCAGTCCGAAAGACGCGGTCAGGATCAGGAGAAGATTGGGCGCAACGGAGGCGATGGAAAGAAACTGAAATACGGTTGTCTGCAAAAGAAAGGTAACCAGTATCAGAACGGCCAGCACAATTTTTCTGCGCACGTTACTCTCCTTTCGTCTGCTTCAATTCTTTGATGACCAGGACCTCCTGGATATGTTTGAAATCCACTGCGGGAGTGATATATCCGGTGTTGGTCAGATGATTGGAATCCTCGGTGACTTCGCTGACGTATCCGATCAGGATGCCCCGCAGATACTTGTCGCTGATGTTGGAAGTTACGATCTGCTCGCCCACTGCCACAGCGTTTTCCGTCGACATCTGAGAGAAAGCAAGCTTGCCTTCATCCATCAGACGCAAGTCTCCGGAAACAATACAGGTATCCGAAGTGGAAGCCGTCATCGCACTGACCGAACTGGAATCATCAATAATGGAACGCACCGTCGCACAGTTGGTTTCTACTTCAACCACCAGGCCGACCAGACCTCCATTCGCGATCACATTCATATCCTTTTCAATTCCGTCTGCGGAACCCTTGTTGATCACAAAGGTATCGTACCAGTTTCCCGGATCCTTGGAGATCACCTGCGCCGCGACTTTGTCGTACTCGGAATAAGACTGATCCAGCTGATACAGCTCCTGAAGACGGGCCAGTTCCTCCTGGTTCTGCGCCAGGCGGGTATTCTCCTCCGTCAGTTCCGCCACCCGCTGCTCCAGTTCTTTATTCTGGGCTGCCAGTTCTTCCACGTTCTGGAACCCTTCCAGTTTTCCATTCATCCAGGTGCCGATCTGATTGATTCCGTTCTGGAACGGAACGATCACCCTGCTTGCCGCCTCCCGCAGCGGAGAAACGGAAACGACCTGTGTAAAGGTCAGGAGGATCGCACTGATACACAGAAAAGTCATCAGAACCAGCAGATGTTTACTTTTCATCTGAAACTTTTTTTTCTTGTTCATGTTGCATCCTTTTACTATCTGTGATTATGTTTTTTTACCGTGTAGGCCCATTTGTGCAGCGTATCGTGGGTGATGAGTTCTTTCAGCCCGCAGATCGTGCACAGATCATAGTACTGGGAAAGCTGCACCGTACATCCGAGCTGTCTGGTCAGAAAACGATCCAGATTTGCCAGGCGGGTGCTGCCCCCGGTTATGTAGATTCCTTCGGAAAGGATATGCCGGTGAATCTGCGGCGGCGTACGCTCCAGCGCCAGCTTGATCTCCTCGCTGATCTGCATCAGCTTTCCGGTAATCGCTTCATTGACCAGGGAGGACGTGATCACTCCCTCAATGGGAAGCCCCGTGGTGCCGTCCACGCCGCGCACCTTGCGCGCTTCTTTTTTGTCATTTTCCAGATCCGCCATGGCGATTTTCAGCCGTTTGGCCGTTTTGGAACCGATCAGGAAATTGTTCTTTCTGCTGTTCAGAAAGCTGATGGCTTCGTTGAACTGTCTCCCTCCGATTGGTATCAGCTTGCTGAAGATCACCCGCGCATCGGCGATAACGGAAATCTCCGTACTCTGCGCTCCGATGTTGACGATCATGGAACCTTTTGTCTTGTTGATCGGTATTCCAAGCGCCAGCGCATCTGCAATGGGTTTGTCCACCAGATACATCCGGCAGTTTTTCAGCCGCCCTCTGTGGGCGATCGTGTAATAAGCACGTTTCTCGATCTCCGTCATTCCAGGCGGAGCGGAAAAATAAAGTTCCGGCCGGTACCCGATCCTGGAACCGCACCGGCTGAGCAGTGTGTGAAGCACTGCCTCCACCATCAGCACATTGGCGATGCGCCCGTTGGCCATCGGCGTGATGATCTCAATATTTGACGGAGTCCGTTCATGCATCTCGTATGCATCATTGCCGACCGCCAGAAGCTGCTCCTTGTTGCGGATTGCGATCATATTCTTTTCTTTAGTGATGGTATCTTTTTTGAAATCATAGATTTTAACGGTACTGGTGCCCAAATCTATGCCATAAGTACTGTGAATCTGCATTCTTGCCTTTATCCCTTCAATTAAGCATGACGCCGGGTATCAGACCCTGTTCGAACATACTGATATAGCAGTGATCCCCGATAACGATGTGGTCCAGTAAAGAAATGCCTATAAGCTCCCCTGCTCCCCGCACACGCCGTGTCACCACGATATCTTCCTGGCTCGGCTCCGGGTTTCCGCTCGGATGATTGTGAACCAGTATGATGTGGACCGCATGAAATGCCAGCGCCTGCAAAAACAGTTCTCTGGGTGAGATCAATGCAGAATTTACGGTTCCTCTGCTGATCTGGGCATCACCCAGCAGGTGATTCTTGGTGTCGAACATCATACAAATCAAAAGCTCCTGCTCCTCATGGCGCAGACGCTCCATATAATATTCCGCGATGGAAGACGGATCAGTAAAGCACAGCGACTCCTTCGCGCGCATCGTCGCGATCCGTGTGGACAGTTCCGTGATGCATTTCAGCTGCACGGCTTTCACCTTTCCGATCCCGCGGATCTTCATCAGTTCCTGGACGGAAAGATGGTGAAGCCCCAAAAGCCCGCTGGCGGACGGGGAAAAACGTAAAATCTCCCTCGCCAGTTCCACACAGGACTGCCCGGCGGCTCCGCTGCGCAGGATCACCGCCAGCAGCTCCGCATCCGACAAAGCGGCTGCGCCCCTTGCCAGACATTTCTCATACGGACGCTCCTCACTGGGAATATCTTTGATCTGTAATTCTTTTGCCATTCTGGTTCCTCCTGATCTCTTGTTACCCACTCTTCTGAGACATAAGAGAACCGCTGGGATCGTCCAGCCATCCAGAATCACAAATCATTTTATCACAACTTGGAAATCTTGTATAGGAATTATCCAAAATTCTTATATTTTTTAGAAATTGCTTCCGCGATCCGGATCCCGTCCATCGCCGCGGAAGTGATGCCGCCGGCATAACCCGCGCCTTCCCCGCAGGGGTAAAGACCCCGGACACTGCTCTCGAATCCTTCATTCCGGACGATCCGAAGCGGAGACGATGTACGGCTTTCCACACCGGACAAAACAGCATCCGGCCTGGAAAATCCGGTGATGTTCCGTTCAAAAGCCCGGATGCCTTCCGCCAGGGATGCGCTGACAGGTTCCGGGAAGATCTCCCGCAGATTGCCAAACGTCCAGCCCCCGCAGATCGCCGGTTCCACATCACCCAGCGTCCTCGACTCCCGTCCTTCAAAGAAATCACCGAATAACTGGACAGGGATCTTTCCGTTTCCGGCACGGAACGCCGCGCGTTCAAGGTTTCTCTGAAAAGCGATGCCGTCCAGCACCGGGGAAGTTCCCTCCACATGGCAGGAAGCAAAATCTTCCGGACCGACGGTGACGATCATCGCACTGTTGGCGTTGCGCCCCGCGCGGTCCGAATAGCTCATTCCGTTCACCGCCGTCTGTCCTTCTTCCGATGCGGCATTGACCACATATCCGCCGGGACACATGCAGAAAGAATAGATTCCTCTTCCGTTTCCGCACCGGTGAGTCAGCTTGTACGGCGCCGCGCCGAGAATTTCCGGCGGATTTTTTCCGTACTGGTTTTCATCGATCATTTTCTGCGGATGTTCAATCCTTACACCCACCGCAAAAGACTTCGGCTCCATCAGGATCCCCGTCTTTTCCAGCCGGAAAAAGGTGTCCCGGGCACTGTGTCCCACGGCAAGCACCGCCACGGAAGTTTCCAGATACTCGCTGTCGTTGACGGTCACACCCACAAGCCTTCCGTCTTTGATATCAAAATCGGTCACACAGGCGCGGAACCGGACGGTTCCGCCCCACGCTTCGATCTGATGACGCATGTTCTGAACGATGGTGATCAGCTGGTCAGTCCCGAGATGGGGCTTCTGGTCATACAGGATCTCCGGCGGAGCTCCCGCTTCACAGAAAATCCGCAGTACTTCCTGATTGCGCCCATGAGGATCTTTCACCGAGGTATTCAGCTTTCCGTCGGAAAAGGTTCCGGCTCCGCCCTCGCCGAACTGCACATTGGACTCTGTGTCCAGAATTCCGGTGTTCCAGAACTGTTCCACTTTCTGCTGGCGGACGTGCGCCTCGTCTCCCCGCTCCAGCAGGATCGGGCAGTAGCCGCTCTTTGCCAGATAATAGGCACAGAACAGACCCGCAGGACCGCTGCCTATGACCACCGGTCTCTGTGCAAGTTCCTCGCTTCCCGGTTTCGGAAAACGATAACCTTTTTTATTGGTTGACATAATTTCATTATGTTTACTTTTAGAGAGGATCTTTTTCTCTTTTGGTGTTTCCACGTCAATCTGGTAGACGAAACACAACGCGTCCTTCTTCCTTGCATCGATGGAGCGCCGGACGATCTTCCAGCTTTTCAGTTCTTCCGGACGGATCCGGAGCGTATGCAGGATCTTCTCTTTCAGCTCCTCCTCCGTATGGAGGACCGGGAGCTTTAACTGAAGTATCCGGATCATTCTTCCTCCTCCTTTGCCGCAGAAAATCCAGCGATGGCTCCGGTGACCCACGCCCAGTGAAGGTTATAGCCTCCGCAGGCGCCGTCCACATCCAACACCTCACCGGCAAAATAAAGACCCGGATAACGCAGGGATTCCAGCTGATCCGATACCTCCGCCAGATCCACGCCTCCGGAGCTGACCTGCGCCCGTTCAAATCCTGCGCTGTCTTTTACTTTCAATCGTACATGCTTGACCGCATGGGCGATCACATCCAGTTCCCGACCATTCCGGAGAGCCAGCGGGATCAGCTTGTCCGGCAGCAGCCCGATCAGAAGCTCTTCCTGGGTTTTATAGGTGCAGCTCATCATCCGATGGTTCAAAAGAGCTGCGAATGTGTCTTCCTCCATATCCGGGAAGAAATCCAGTTCCGCCTCCACAAGCGCTCCTTCTTCCAGCGCGCGCACTGCGTAGCGGGATACCTGGAACACGGGAATTCCTGAGATTCCATAGCTGGTCAGCTGAAGTTCCCCGCTTTCCGAAACCACAGGGACTCCGTCCAGGAACAAGGTCACCCTGCCGTCTGCACGTACACCGGACCATTTCTGAAACTCCGCTCCGCTGCATTTCAGCGGGCAGAGCGCCGGTGCAAACGGGATACTGCGGATTCCAAGCTCATCGGCAAACTGCAGGCCGTCCGCACTGGAGCCTGCGATTTCAGACGCAGGGCTTCCTGTGGTAACGATCACCCGATCCGCCGGATATTTCCATCCGCGGGTATGCACAAGATAGGAGCCATCGGTTTCGCGGGTAATGGCAGTCACTGTCTCCCTCGTCTTCATCTTTACTTTTCGGTGCTGAGCTTCCATCAGAAGCACTGCGAGCACCGCCGAAGCCTGCCCGCTGTTCGGATAGATCCATCCGTCTCTGTTTTTTGTATAGATTCCAAGCTCCGTGAAAAAGGAGATCACAGAAGAAACCGGGAACTGTTCCAGGATCCTTGCTGCTTTCTCCGGCCGGGAGCTTCTGTAACATTCTTTTTTCTGATCCACGTTGGTCAGGTTGCAGCGGCCGTTTCCGGTAGCCAGCAATTTTTTCCCCGGCTTTTCATTCTGTTCCAGCACCGTTACCGTATGCCCCTGTCCCGCTGCAAATATGGCCGCGGTCAGCCCCGCCGCGCCGCCTCCGACAATCACTATATTCAATATCTGTTCCTCCTGTCCGCCGCAGGAACCGTTCAGCCAATGGAACGGTTGCCTTACTGCCGGCGTCTGTTCAAAGTTTCACGCAGCCTGCATCCACCATTTTCTGAAGGCTCATCAGAATTCCAAGTTTCGCATGCTGCCAGGTCAGTCCTCCCTGGAAATACACGGCATAAGGCGGTTTGATCGGCCCGTCCGCGCTCAGCTCGATGGAAGATCCCTGGACAAAGGCTCCCGCCGCCATGATCACATCGCTGTCATAGCCCGGCATCGCCCACGGTTCAGGCGCAACAAAACTGTCCACAGGGGCGGCTGCCTGGATTCCCTGACAGAAAGCGATCACTGCCTCCGGGGAACCTAGGGTCACTGCCTGAATGATATCATGACGGCTTTCTGTCCCGTTGGGAACCACCGGATAACCCAGGCGTTCATATACATTCGCCGCAAAGACGGCGCCTTTGAGCGCGCCTGCCGTCACCGTCGGAGCCAGGAAAAATCCCTGATAGAAGGACTGGTTGACACCAAGGGTCGCTCCCACCTCTTTGCCAAGACCCGGAGACAGCAGCCGGTAAGCCGCATTCTCCACATACTCTTTCTTTCCCGCGATATATCCGCCAGCCGGAGCAAGTCCGCCGCCGGGATTCTTGATCAGGGATCCCACCATCAGGTCGGCTCCCACCTGGGTCGGCTCCTGAATCTCCACAAACTCACCATAGCAGTTGTCCACCATACAGATCACATCCGGCTTAATGCTCTTGATAAAGGAGATCAGCTCACCGATGCGGGTGACCGACAGGGTCGGCCGGGTCTGATATCCCTTGGAACGCTGGATGGTCGCGAGGCGGGTTTTCTCATTGATCGCGGCGCGGATTCCCTCGTAGTCAAAGGAACCGTCCTCTTTCAGATCCACCTGCCGGTAGGTCACGCCATACTCGGCAAGAGAACCGTTGGACGGGCGGATCCCGATCACTTCCTCCAGGGTGTCATACGGTTTTCCCACCGGAGAAAGCAGTTCATCTCCCGGCCGCAGGTTTCCGGACAGCGCGGTGGCAAGGGCGTGGGTACCGCAGGCGATCTGGGGACGCACCAGCGCATCCTCCGTGCCGAAACATGCCGCGTACACCTGCTCCAGAGTATCACGTCCCAGGTCATTGTACCCATATCCCGTCGTCGAGTACAGGCAGGCTTCGCTGACCTTACATTTCTGCATAGCATGGATGACCTTCAGCTGATTATATTCCGCGACCTCATCGATCTGCGCGAACCGCTCCTTCAGTTCCTTCTCGATCTCCGTGCCAAAAGCAAGCACCTGCTCGGAAATTCCAAGTGCCTGATATAGTTTCGTTTTCTCTGTTATCATGATTTTTTCCTCTCTTCCCATAGTTCCAGCATCCGTTTCAGGATCTTCTCTTTGTCATATCCGAATTCCTGCTGGTTCAGCCAGATTACATCCGGTTCCCGTTTGAACCATGTGATCTGACGCTTGGCAAAATGGCGGGTATCCCGTTTGATGATCTCCACAGCTTCCTCCAGGCTGCAGGTTCCGTCCAGATACGGAAACAGTTCTTTGTAGCCAAGTCCCTGCATGGAGACCAGGCTTCGGTCATATCCGTGTTCTTTCAGCCAGCGGACTTCCTCCACCAGCCCCTGTTCCACCATCCGGTCCACTCTCCGGTCGATCCGTTCATACAGCCTTGCCCGGTCATCATTCAGCACGAAATAAGCGTACGTATAGGGCGGCTGTTTTTCCTTCTGCTCTTTATTGTGAAGGGAGATCGGCTGTCCGGTCTCCTGATAAAATTCCAGCGCACGGATCACGCGTTTGACGTTGTTGGGATGGATCGCCTCGGCTGATTCCGGATCCACCTGCTTCAGACGCTCATAGAGAACGGCTCCGCCTTCTCTTCGCGCCGTTTCCTCCAGTTCTTTTCTGCAGGGCAGTTCGCCACTGCTCTCGTCAAAATCGATGTCCTTCAGCAGCGCCTGGATATAAAATCCGGTTCCCCCGACAACGATCGGAAGCTGCCCGTTACGGTAAATCTCATCCATCGCTTCCTTCGCCATCTGCTGGAACCGCGCCACATGAAATTCCTCCCGGGGATCCAGGACATCCACCAGATAATGGCGGACCCCCTGCATTTCCTCCGGGCGGATCTTGGCGGAACCAATATTCATATATTTATACACCTGCATGGAATCTGCGGAGATGATCGCTCCGTTCAGTTTCTTTGCAAGTGCGATTGACAACTCCGTCTTTCCTGCCGCCGTCGGGCCGGTCAGGACGATCAAAGGCTTTTTCAATTCCTTCACCTACACAATCCGTTTAAATTTCTTCTCCATCTCCTGCCTGGAAATGGAAATGATCGTCGGGCGTCCGTGAGGACAATGGTAAGGATCCTCCAGAGTCAGAAGCTCGTCGATCAGACGCTCCACTTCCTGGAAGGACAATGCATGATTTCCCTTCACCGCTGCCTTACAGGACATGGACGCCAGTTTTTCCGTGATAATATCCAGCGGTTTCTCCCCGACTTCCTCCAGATGATCCAGAACTTCCACAAAGAGATCCTGGCTCGCAATGCCGTACAGGTTATGAGGCACCGCGTTGATCGCGTACTCTCTGCCGCCAAAAGGCGAAATCTCGTAGCCGAAACCTGTAAAGATATCTTCATATTTTTCCAGAAGCTCCGCCTCCTGTGCCGTCAGTGTTACGATCAGCGGAGGACTGACCATCTGGGACAGGACATTCTTCTCCTGATAATTCTTCATCATGCGCTCAAACAGTACCTTTTCATGCGCCGCGTGCTGATCGATAATATACAGGTTGTCCTGATACTGCACCAGCCAGAACGTATCGAACACCTGCCCGATGATCTTGTGATGACGTCTGGCCTGCTCGGACAGCAGCGGATCCTGAAACAGCTGAAGCTGTTCCGCTTTCTGCCCGGGATCTTTGCTGATTTCCTCCTGCGGTTTGACCGCCGCCCCTGACACAGCGCGAATCTCCTGCTGTGACTCAGTCGGAGGTTCAGACACAGCACTGTCCCGCAGCTGTGATCCGACTGCCGTCTCGCTCGCACTGTCGGCTCCCTTCTGCGGCTGAGGCTCTACCGAAAGATCCGGCACAGCGCCGGTTGCCCCTTCCGGATCCACAGATTTCTTTTCCTCCGAAACGTTCTCTCCGGAACCGGGCTTCCCAGGCAGATCGAACAGCGCGGACTCTTCGCGGGTCAGGTAGCTGTTCTTTTCCGCCACTGCCTGGGGCGCCACGTTTCTGACCGGCGGATAAATAGGCATCCTGCGGCTTTCGCTTCCGAATGCGGACGGTCGGCCGCTGACCTGCTGCATCCGCCGGTGTTCAAAAGGTTCCGGTACAGAGGGGGATTCCTTCTGTGGATGCTCTTTTTTCTTTTCCTGATTGCCAAAAGAAACCTGCACCACCTGTTCTTCGCCCGCCAGTGTCCTGCTGATGGTTTCCAGCAGCTGGTGATAGATCTCTTCCTGCCGGGAAAATCTCAGTTCCATTTTGGTCGGATGCACATTCACATCCACCGCCGCCCCGTCCATCTCCAGGTAAAGCAGCGTGAACGGATATTTATGCTGCATCATCGCGGTATGGTACCCATCCTCGATGGCTTTCGCCAGCAGCTTGCTCTTCACATATCTGTGATTGACGTAATAGTTTTCAAAGTTCCTGTTTCCACGGGAAACCACCGGCTTCCCGATAAAGCCGGAAATCTTCATCAGCTCGCTTTCTCCCTGGATCTCAATCAGTTCCCGGGCAATGTCTCTTCCGTAAATGTTGTAAACCAGCTCGCGGATATTCCGGTTTCCGCTGGTATGCAGCTTCGTCTGATGATTGACCATGTATTTAAACGACACCTCCGGATGGGAAAGCGCAAGCTGCTCCACCACAGTCCCCACCGCATTGGCCTCCGACGTGGGCGTCCGCAGGAACTTTTTCCGTGCCGGTGTATTGTAAAACAGGTTTTTGACGATAAACGTCGTCCCTTCCGGCGCGCCGATCTCCTCGAACAGTTTTTCTTTTCCGCCCTCGATCAGATACCGGACGCCCTGGAGGACATCCGGTACTTTTGTGATCATCTCAATCTGTGCCACGGCCGCAATACTGGAAAGCGCCTCTCCCCGAAAGCCCAGGGATGCGATGCCTGTCAGTTCCTCCACCGTCCGGAGCTTGCTTGTGGCATGGCGCAAAAACGCCGTGCGCACCTGATCCGCCGGGATTCCGGAACCATTGTCCGTGATCCGGATCAGGCTGATCCCTCCGTCTTTGATCTCCACAGTGATCGCCGTTGCGTTGGCATCCAGGGCGTTTTCCACCAGCTCCTTTACCACAGATGCCGGACGCTCCACGACTTCTCCCGCTGCGATCTTATCGATCGTCGTCTGATCCAGTACTTCAATTTTCTGTATCATAATTCCTGCCAGCCTTTCTCTGAAACTGCCGCAGGCGGAATCTTCGGTTTCCGGAAGGTTAAAACACCTCCGGCTCCAGAAATCTCACCTGCTTCTTACCACCGGTTTCTGATCTTGTTCTGCAGACGGTACAGGGTGTTCAGTGCGTCCATCGGCGTAAGGTTTGTTATATCCAGTTCCCGGATCTCCTCAATGATCGAGTCATCCTGCACCGTATCAAACAGTGACATCTGCTGTACATCCAGCTCATCATAGGTGACGGCAGAAGATTTTCCTTTTCCCGTTCCCGCCAGATCCTTGACTGCCGCTGTGATATCCGCGTCGCTGAGCTGTTCCACCAGCTCCTTTGCACGCTTCAGGATGGATTCCGGCACTCCTGCCAGCCGGGCAACCTGGATACCGTAACTCTTGTCTGCGCCGCCCTTGACAATCTTTCTCAGAAAAACGATGTCGTCCCCTTTTTCCTTGACGGCAATACAGTAATTGTGGACGCCAGGCAGCTTGCCTTCCAGTTCCGTCAGCTCGTGGTAATGGGTCGCAAACAGAGTTTTCGCCCCCAGGAGCTTCGGATTTGCCACATGCTCGATCACCGCCCAGGCAATGGCAAGGCCGTCAAACGTGCTGGTTCCCCTTCCGATCTCATCCAGGATCAGAAGACTGCTGGAAGTGGCGTTCCGCAGAATATTGGCAACCTCCGTCATCTCCACCATAAACGTACTCTGTCCGCTTGCAAGATCATCGGATGCCCCGACTCTGGTAAAGATCCTGTCACAGATTCCGATGTTTGCCTCCTTGGCAGGCACAAAAGACCCGATCTGCGCCATCAGCACGATCAGCGCCGTCTGGCGCATGTAGGTTGATTTTCCCGCCATATTCGGTCCTGTAATGATGGACACCCGATGTTCCCCATTGTCCAGAAACGTATCATTGGCAATGAACATATCATTGGGGATCATCTGTTCCACCACCGGATGACGGCCGTCTTTGATATCGATCTTTCCTTTCGCGTTCACCTTCGGACGCACATAATGGTTGCGCTGAGCCACATGGGAGAGGGAGGCGAACACGTCCAGCTTTGCAATGGCACGGGCTGACTTCTGGATTCTGGACACTTCTTTGGCAATCGCGTCCCTGACATTGCAGTACAGCTCATATTCCAGCGCATACAGCCGGTCTTCCGCCCCGAGGATCATATCTTCCAGTTCCTTCAGCCGCGGGGTGATAAAGCGCTCCGCATTGGCAAGGGTCTGTTTCCGGGTGTAATAATCCGGCACCTGGTCCTTGAAGCTGTTGGTCACCTCAATATAGTATCCGAATACTTTGTTATACTTGATCTTCAGTGTGCGGATGCCTGTTTTTTCCCTCTCACTGGCCTCCAGTTCACTGAGCCACTGTTTTCCTTCTTTCTTGGCGTTCCGGTAATTGTCCACAGTCTCATTGTAACCATCTTTGATGATGCCGCCTTCCTTCATGGCAAAAGGCGGCTCGTCCATGATCGCCGCCTCGATCAGATCATGAAGATCCGACAGATCGTCCAGTTCTTCATTGATCTCATGGAGCAGCCCCTCCGGAAAAGAGTTCAGCAGCTGCTTCAAAAACGGAAGCATCTCCAGCGAAGTCTTGAAGGCGATCAGATCCCTTGGATTCGCTGACTGGTAGCTGATCCGGCTGATCAGACGCTCCAGGTCATAGACCGGCTGAAGATATTCCCGGATCTCATCCCGGATCATCGCCTGATCCCCAAGGGCTTCCACCGCTTCCAGCCGGAGATTGATCTCACCGGCGTCGATCAGCGGCTGCTCCACATAACTTCTCAGAAGCCTCGCTCCCATCGCTGTTTTCGTCTTATCCAGAACCCACAGCAGAGATCCTCTTTTCTGCTTCTCCCGCAGAGTCTCCACCAGTTCCAGGTTCCGGCGGCTGGAACTGTCGATCAGCATAAAACGCTCCGTCACATACGGGGTCAGAGACGTCATATGCGCCATGTCTGATTTCTGTGTCTCATACAGATACTGAAACAGCGCGCCCGCCGCGATCGTACCGCTTTCGTAATCCCCGATCCCAAGCCCCTCAATGGCAGAGGTATGGAAATGCTGCATCAGGATCCGGCGGCACAGATCGTCGTCAAAATACCAGTCGTCCAGCGGATTGATACAGATGCCAAGCCTATCCCGCAGATCCCCGGAATCAATGCCGCAGACGAGAAACGCCTGATTGCAGATGATCTCCGCCGGCATAAATTTGTTGACCTCATCCAGGAGCTTTCTCTCTTTGTCCAGCTCCGTCACCATGCATTCTCCCGTGGTAATATCCGCGATGGAAACGCCAAAGGTATCATCCACGCAGACAATACACATAATGTAATTGTTCTTGGACTCATCCAGACTCTGGGCGCTCAATGTAGTACCCGGCGTCACCACGCGGATGACTTCACGTTTTACGATCCCTTTCGCCTGTTTCGGGTCCTCCATCTGCTCACAGATCGCAACTTTGTAGCCTTTCTCCACCAGACGGTTGATATACGTGTCCGCCGCATGGTAAGGGATCCCGCACATGGGCGCCCGTTCCTCCAGGCCGCAGTCCTTTCCGGTCAGTGTCAGTTCCAGTTCCCTGGACACCAGAACCGCATCATCGAAAAACATTTCATAAAAATCACCCAGACGGTAAAATAAAATACAGTCCTTATATTCCTCTTTTGTCGCAACATAGTGCTGCATCATTGGTGATAATGCCACTTATTTTTCCTCCGTAACCAGGCTTCCCATATAATAGAAGCCTTTGCTTTCCTCCAGATATACCTTCTGCAGCGTTCCGATCATGGACGCGTCCCCCGGAAAATGCACAAGGGTGTTGTTGCTCAGCCGTCCGCTGACCAGGGAAGGATCATGTTCATTGATTTCTTCCACCAGAACCTCCTGCACCGTATGCTCGTCCCTGCGGCAGACTTCTCTGGCAATCTGCTGCACCTCCGCCAGCAGCTGGTCGAAATGGCGCTGCACTTCCTCGTGGGGAATCTGGTTCTCCAGTGCTGCGGCGGGAGTCCCGCTTCTCCTGGAATACTGGAAAGTAAACGCACTGTCATAACGGACACGGCGCACCACGTCCAGCGTCTCCTGGAAATCTTCCTCCGTCTCTCCCGGAAATCCTACGATAATATCCGTCGTCAGAGAAATATCCGGCACCGCCTTGCGGATCCGGTCCACCAGCTCCAGATACTGTTCCTTCGTATAACGGCGGTTCATCAGCTTCAGGATCCGGCTGCTGCCCGACTGCAGAGGCAGATGAAGATGGCGGCAGATCTTCGGTTCCTCCGCCATCACCTGAATCAATTCGTCGGACAAATCCTTCGGATGGGAGGTCATAAAACGGATCCGCTTCAATCCTTCCACTTTGGCGACCTCCCGGAGAAGCTGCGCAAAGGTCATCGGATGCTCCAGATTTTTTCCGTAAGAATTGACATTCTGTCCCAGCAGCATGACTTCCACCACGCCGTCCGCCACCAGACGCTTCACCTCCGCAAGGATCTCTTCCGGCTTCCGGCTCCGCTCCCGTCCCCGGACGTACGGAACGATACAGTAGCTGCAGAAATTGTTGCAGCCAAACATAATATTGACGCCGGACTTAAAGGAATACTTCCGGTCCACCGGAAGATTCTCAACAATCTTGTCCGTATCTTCCCAGATCTCCACAATTCTGTTTTCCCCGCTGAGGATCTCTTCCAGATACTCCGCGAACTTAAAAATATTGTGGGTTCCGAAAATCAGATCCACAAAGGGATAGCTTTTTTTCAGTTTTTCCACCACATGAGGCTCCTGCATCATGCAGCCGCACAGGGCAATCTTCATCCCCGGGTGATTCTTCTTCCTCTTTCCAAGCTGTCCCAGCCGCCCATAAACCTTCAGATTCGCGTTTTCCCGCACGGTACAGGTATTATAGATGACGAAATCGGCATCCTCACTGTCACTCTTCTGATAGCCGACCGCCTCAAGGATCCCTTCCAGCTTTTCGGAGTCACGGGCATTCATCTGACAGCCGAAAGTCGTCGTACAAGCTGTCAGGGGACGTCCGAGTTTTTCACTCTGGCGCCGCACAAGTTCCCTTGCGATTGCCATAAAGTAATACTGGCGCTCTGGTTCCTGCTCCGGCGCAGGACCGGAAAGATCTATCTGATCGAAGTCGATGTTTTCGTACATTTCTGTTCTCCTCACTGTTCATTATCAACGTTCCGCTGCCGGTGCCCCATAAACAGCGAAACTTATCCCATGTTAATGAATTTTACAATATCAACTTCAAAAAGTCAACGTTCTTGCAAATGTGAAGCAGCAGTTTCGTAACAGTTCAGCCCAGGTCTGCGCACATGCTGCGCAGACCGTAAGAACGTGATTCAGGATTGCAAAATCCCATCGCCGAAGGCGATTTTAAATGGATTTTGCATGTAACGGTTCAGCAAGGCTGAACTGTTACGCAGTTTCACTCTCAGCTGCAAAAAAAGCCGAAATCTCCTGGAAGACAAACCGCCGAAGAAGTGTTATAATAGACCTATCCTACATTTTGTCTACAAAGGAGGAGGAGTTCGAATGAAGTTAGTAATCACCATGAGCCGCCGTTTTGGAACCGGGGCAAGCATCATAGCAGCAGAACTTTCCGAACGGCTGGGTATCCCGGTTTACGACAAAGCTTATATTGAAGAGCATGTGAATGATCATATGTTTGAGAGTGAGGCGGAGGCCATCCGGAAACTTGCCGAACAGCCCTGTATCATCCTCGGCAGATGCGCATCGGACATCCTGAAGGATCGCCGAAATGTGCTGAACATCTTCGTATGTGCAGATAAGGAAGACCGAATCCGCCGGATTATGGGAAAAGAGAATTTAAGCTATGAAGAAGCAAAAGAAAAAGTCGACCAGACAGATAAAGAGAGGGCTTCCTACTATTTCAAACATACAGGAAAGACATGGGGTGACGTCAACGATTACCATATGATCCTGAACACATCACAGCTCGGTGTGGAAAACTGCGCGGATATCCTGATGCGTTATCTGGAAAGAGCCGATTACATCTGATCGGATGTCCAGACGAAACCCTGTACCGGAATACGGACCGCTGTACGAAAACTTTCGGGAACTGATATGCCCGATATTTCGCACAGCGGTTTTTCGCCTTAAAACACGTTTGAAGCAGCCGTCATTCCGATAAAAGGCGAAGATAATGATTGGCTTCCCTCAGCACATGATCCGCCAGAAGCGGAAGGATAATGGAACGTATCTCACACTCTGTGATTCCCTTTGCTCCTGCCGCTTTAAAATCCCGATACTGTTCTGTGGTTTCCATGGTTTTCCTGGTAAGTCCTTCCATCGCCCGGCAGTCCTGCTTTTTCGCTTCCTCCAGCAGCCGGCAGTAATCTTTCGCAAATCCATCCGCCGTATCGATCAGTTCACATTCCGTCGGTGCTCTTTACCACGATCTCCAAAAGCTCTTCAAATTCTCCCCGGAACCGGTCGGCTTCCTGCCGAAATGCTTCTTCCTTTTCCGGAAATCCAGCCAGAAGAAAGAACGCGTGCTCTTTCATGATCCTTCCGAAAAACAAATGCGTCTCCAGCGACACTGTTACATAATTTTTCATTTTCCTGCATATCCTTTTGTAATTTTTTATATAATATGCAGAGCGTTTCTTTTCCGCGCAAAAACCGGCTGTATGACAGGCGCCTCTGCGCAGTCATACAGCCGGTCTTATGCAGCTTCCACTGATTTTTTGTAACCATTCATCCGGCGGAACAGTTACGATTTTTCAGTTCCGTATCTGCCCGTTTCCATAAATGATATATTTTGTCGTCGTGAGCGCCAACAGCCCCATGGGGCCACGCGCATGCAGCTTCTGAGTGCTGATTCCGATCTCCGCGCCGTATCCGAATTCATATCCGTCGGTAAAACGGGTGGATGCGTTTACATACACCGCAGCGGCATCGATCTCTTCCAGAAAACGCTGGGCATTGGCATAGTTTTCTGTGATGATCGCCTCAGAATGTTTCGTATTATAGCGGTTGATATGTGCGATGGCCTCGCTGATATCGGACACCGTCTTAACTGACAGGATATAGTCCAGATACTCTTTTCCCCAGTCCTCTTCCGTTGCCGGAACTGCTCCTTCCATCAGCGGCAGCGCCTGTTCATCCGCACGTATCTCCACATGCTTTTCTTTCAGCGCGCGTGCCAGCCCCGGAAGTAGCCGGTCCTTGACCTTTTCATGGATCACCAGGGATTCACAGGCATTGCAGACACCGACTCTCTGGGTTTTTGCGTTCAGAATAATGTCCGTAGCCATCTGAAGATCCGCGGACTCATCCACATAGATGTGACAGTTTCCTGTACCTGTCTCAATCACCGGGATCGTACTGTTTTCCACCACGGTCCGGATCAGACCTGCGCCGCCCCGCGGGATCAGGACATCCACATAACGGTTCATTTTCATAAACGCCTGCGTGGTCTCCCGGGAAGTATCCCCGATCAACGTCAGCGCAGACTTTGGAAGCCCCTCTTCCTCCAGGCTCGTCTGAAGCGCCTCAACGATCGCCTGATTGGAATGGATCGCGTCGCTGCCGCCTTTCAGAATCACTACATTTCCCGTTTTGAAGCAAAGGCCAAACGCGTCTGCCGTGACATTCGGCCGCGCTTCGTAAATGATTCCCACCACGCCGAGAGGCACACGCTTCTGTCCGATCAGCAGTCCATTGGGACGTTTTTTCATCCCTGTCACTTCTCCGACCGGATCCTCCAGTTTCTCCAGCGCCTCCAGTCCCTGTGCCATGCTTTCCACCCGGTCCTGTGTCAGGTACAGACGGTCCAGCAGACCTTCCGACATTCCCTTGGCACGTCCGTTTTCCATGTCCAGTGCATTGGCACTGAGAATTTTCTCAGAATATTTTCTCAGATTGTCTGCTGCTTTATGTAAGACTCTGTTTTTCTCTTCCGTGGACAGAACACGGATCACCGGCTCTGCTTCCCGGGCGCGTCTTCCTGTTTCTTCCAGTGTCATCATGGGCGGCCTCCTCTCTCATCCCTCTTGCTCAGCGGTAAACCTTTGTCTCCGTAACCAGTACCGTCGGGCAGATATCCAGCTCCTCATGAGGAATTTCCGGAAATACCTGCAGGTCATAGGCGACCGCCGCGGAACGCAGCTTCGGATGTTTTGCCAGATACTTGTCATAATAACCGCGTCCATAACCGATGCGGTGGCGGGTCACATCAAAAGCCACGCCCGGCACCAGAATAAACGCTTCCTCGTCACGGGCAATGTCGCCATAGGTAGGCTCAGCCACGCCGTAATACCCCGGTTCCAGCTGTGCAAAGGAGGTGAGCCAGTAAAATTCCATCTCATCTCCCTGCACCTTCGGAACCGCAACGGTTTTTCCCAGGGCCCACGCCTTTTTGATGAATTCCCTTGTCATGACTTCTTTTTTAATATCCATATACACATAAATATGCTTTGATTCCTGAAACTCCGGCAGCTTCAGCAGATTCTCACAGATTGCAGAACTTTTCTTCTTCATTTCTTCCAGAGTCAGTGTTTTTCTTCTCGATAATGCCGTTTTTCTAATGCTTTCTTTGCTTTCCATACTTCTCTCCAAGATTTGTAATTGTTCCGTCTTTTTCCTGAACATCAATGTTGTCCAGCTGTGTTCGGAGATTCATTTTTACTGCTGCGATATATTCCTGTCTGAGCTTTTGCTGTTCGGCTTTTTCCTCCGGTGTCAGTCCTTCCGCCCGGGATTTCCGTGCCAGCTCATTAATTCTCTCTATATTCATCAGTAGTACTCCTTTTTTCTTGATTTAGTATAGCATTTTGACGGTATCTGATATTTTTTTAACTAATCAGTTCCATATATTCTACAACAGTTTTTTCTTTTTGTCTATAGCAAACCCTGTGACTGACCACGCAAAAATTGCGATTTCTTCTGTTTTCCCTGTCCCGGAAGGTCTCTTTGAAAAATTCGGATTGCATTTTTCCTGTCAACTGGAATAATTTTCAAGAAAGCTGTACAGCTGTGCCGTACCGGAAATCTCCTTTCCGTTCCGTATTTCCGTCTGCAGTTCATAAGGCAGATCCGAAACCAGGATATCCGTATATTCAAACAATGTCGTACCGTCCGCACAGTAAACCACGACCCGGTCATTTTCCGCTTTCAGGATGTATCCCACCGCGCCTTTTGCCTCGGTTTCCAGCGCATAAGAATCCAGTGAACCGGCTGTTCCGGACAAAGCAGCCGTCTCCGCGGCTTCCGTCTCCGGACTGCGGGACACGCCAAACTGATAACTGGCATAAAATCCCGCTCCCAAAGCAAACAGCAAAAGAAAAAGGCCGCTCCCATAAACAATTTTTTTCATGCTTCTGTCACTCCTTTTTGTTTATAGTATTGGCTCTTTTTTTTGCTTTATTCAATCTCTGGTAATTCCAAGCGCCTGCAGGGCGGCTTCCTGTTTCTGCTCCATCACTGCGGCTTCCTCCGGGCTCATATGGTCATACCCCAGGAGATGCAGCATGCTGTGGGCGATCAAAAACGCGTATTCCCTCCGCAGGCTGTGACCGTATTCTTCCGCCTGTGTCTCGGCTCTCGGAACCGAGATTACAATATCCCCAAGGAGCAGTTCCCCGGTATCCGGATTGAAACAGTCGTCTCCCGCTTCCGTCTCGAGAAAATCAAAAGACGCCGGCGCAGGATACTCCGTCATCGGAAAAGAAAGCACGTCCGTCTCCCGGTCGATGCCGCGGAATTCCCGGTTCATCCGCCGGATATTTTCCGGATCGGTCAGGATCAGTTCCGCCTCCGCTTCGTAAGGGCACTGTTCCATATCCAGCACCTGGTCGATCACCTGACGCGCCAGGGCTTCCGGATCAAATCCCAGCTCATAGTTTCCTTCGTTTTCAAATATCAGTGTCATGACCGACCGCTCCTTTGTCTGCGTACTCCAGGCATCTTGCGCACTTCCGCCTTGTCCTGACGCTTCTGTTCTTCCTTCTCAAAAGCTTTGACAATATCCTTTACAATCTTATTCCGCACTACGTCACGGTTGTTCAGCCTGGTCACCGCAATCCCATCAATGGATCCGAGAATTTCCGCACATTTCTGCAGACCGGAATCCTGTGCATGCGGCAGGTCGATCTGAGTAATATCACCGGTGAGCACCATACGGGAATCCTCGCCAAGACGGGTCAGTGCCATCTTCAGCGTGGAAAGAGACGCATTCTGACTCTCATCGATGATGACCCTTGCACGGTTCAGGGTACGGCCGCGCATATATGCCAGCGGCGCAATCTCAATGATGCCCCTCTCTCTCAGCTTCTCCGCCCGGTCCGCGCCCAGAAGGTCATGGAGCGCGTCATACAGCGGCCGCAGATACGGATCCACCTTCTGCGCCAGATCTCCCGGAAGAAATCCCAGACGTTCCTCCCCCGCTTCGATTGCCGGACGGCTCATGATGATCCGGTCGATCTGCCCGTCCTTCAGCTCTTTGACCGCCTGGGCAACCGCCAGGTAAGTCTTTCCCGTACCTGCAGGACCGATGCAGATGGTTACCACATTGTCCCGCAGCGCTTTTACATAATTCTTCTGCCCCATGGTCTTGCATTTGATCGGCATTCCCTTGTGATTCAGGGCAACCACATTCCCCATCGCCTGGAAGGTCTCATCCAGCATACCATCCTGCACGTCCTCCAGAAGTCGGTACACCGTATCGCTGTTCAGTTTCTCTCCCTGATCGTACATCTGACGCAGCGAAATCATCACATCTCCAGCCAGTTTTACTTCCCGTTCGGAAACCCCCTTGATCTCCACCCGGGAATCTCTGAGGGTTACCGTAACCGGCAGTGCCTTTTCGATGATCTTCACAAAACTGTCCTGCATGCCAAACACCGCCTGCTGCTGATCGATGGTGTCAAAGGCTATTTCTTTTATTTCCAAGTATTTTCCCCACTTTCCCAACAAAATATCATTGCTCCATCTGCCCATAGAGACAGTTACTGCGGATTTCCCTGTCTTACAGCATATCTTTTCCGATCTCCTCGCCATCTCTCCAGATGCGCTCCAGATCATAAAACAAACGGTTTTCTTCATCAAACAGATGGATGACCACATCGCCGTAATCCAAAAGGATCCAGTTGGCATTCCGGTAGCCTTCTGTCTGTTTTGCCTGATATCCGGCCTTCGCAAGGACCTCATCCACATTGTCCGCCATCGCCTGCACCTGATTCCGATTGTTTCCGCTGGCGATGATAAAGTAATCCGCCAGGGTGGAAATCTGTCCGATATCCAGGATTCTCACATCCACTGCCTTTTTATCTTCCAGCGCCTCCACTGCCAGACGCGCCATTTCCTTTGCCTGATTCATTTTTTCACCTCGCTTTTTCTGCTGTCATGCAGCTCTCTGTAATATTCATACGCTTCTTCCGTCTTTTTATCCAGATCTTCCGGATTGGAAGAAAGATAATTCATACTGTCCGACAGAATCTGGTACATACATTCTTCCAGATCTGCAAACGCCAGCCGCCGTATCTCGTCCAGTCTCGGAGCCTTGTCCCGCTGCGGTTCGATGTAGTCCGCAATATAGATGATCATCTCCAGCTTCGACATTTCCGGTTTTCCTGTCGTATGCCAGGTGATCGCGTCAAGGATTTCCGGATCCTCAATGCCATACTTTTTCCCGGCGAGATAAGCACCCAATTTCGCATGGATCAGAAACGGATGATCCAGTTCAAACTCCGTCACCGGCACCTGATGCTTCCTGCACATGGAAATCTTTTTTTCATTGGGGATACATTTCGCACAGTCATGGAGCAGACCGGCAAGCTGTGCCTGTTCCAGGCTCACGCCCCAGACCATCGCAAGAGAAGCGGCTGTGAACATCACGCCCAATGTATGATGGTAACGGCTGGCATCCAGTTCTTTCTGAAGCTTTTTATCAATTTCCCACAAATTTATCTTTTCTGCCATAATCTTCTCCTACTCTCAGCAAGTCAGTCCTTTTTCCGTCAGACCTGAACAGGGAAGCATGGACGCTCTTTCATTTTCCTTTTCAGCGCTCTGGCGGTACAAATGATGTTCGTCCATATATGCAATGACGGAATCGGGCAGATAGTATCGCACCGTCTGACCGTCCCGGATCCTGTCCCGGATGTTGCCGGACGAGATATCCAGATTCGGCGTATCCAGTTTCAGGAATTCCCCATGGAATCGCTCTCTGTTCTTTGCAATTGCCTCATCCAGCTTCTCACTGCTCACCTGATTTCTCGTTGCCACGACAATTTTACAGGCAGCGCAGATCCTCCCCGGCTCTCTCCACTTATGAAAATCAAACAGGGAATCCGCGCCGAGAATAAAATAAAACTCCGTATCCGGATAGCGTCGGTTCAGCGTTTCCAGTGTCCGATAGGAATACGTGAATCCGTCTGCGTTCATCTCCGCCATGCAGAGGGCGAAATGGGGATTTCCCGCGATCGCCCGTTTTACCATTTCCACCCGCTGTGCGTCGGTGGCACGCCCCTTCCGATTCTGCTTGTGAGGAGGATTTCCCGCAGGCATGAACCATACCTCGGACAGCCCGAACTGTTCATAGGCTCCTTCTCCCAAAATCAGATGTCCGATGTGGATCGGATCGAACGTACCTCCCATAATACCGATTTTTCTGGATTTTTTCTCCATAGGTTTCGCTTCCTTACGGCAACTGGATCTTCTTTTTATCCTTCTTGCCTTCTTTATACAAAACAATTTTCTTTCCGATCACCTGAACAACCTGTGACTTGGTGCGCTCCGCAAGTACCGAAGCGATTTCTTTCGGATCGTCCAGACAATTCTGAAGCACGCTGATCTTGATCAGCTCTCTCGCCTCCAGCGCCTCAGCGACAGAAGCGGTGAATTCCGGTGTGACGCTTCCTTTTCCCACCTGGAGGATCGGCTCCATCACCATCGCAAGGCTCTTTAAATAAGCTCTCTGTTTACTTGTCATCGGATTTTCCCGCAGCAGCCATTCTCTGCAGCGCCGGCTGCCGCCCTTCCTTTCTTTATTTATAATAGTCAAATTCCAGACCGTACATACGGACAGTATCGCCCTCCTGGATTCCTGCCTGTTCCAGCTCGTCCAAAATTCCCGTATCCTTCAGGAACCGCTGGAAGAATGCAAAACCTTTCTCAGAATCCAGATTGGTATAACCGAGCATCTTCTCGATCTTCGGTCCTTCCACAATAAATACGTGCGGATTCTTCTCATCCTGCTCTACGGTATACGGAAGATTCTCCACCATCAAAGCATCTTCCGGGAAGAACTCCTGCTCAAAGACAAGAGGCTCCTTCGGCATTTCGTTCAGCAGCTCCTGTACATAATACAGCAGCTCTTTCAGACCTTTGCCGCTGACCGCCGAGATCGGAAACACGCGGATTCCCTTCGGCTCAAATTCCGCTTTCAGGCGGCTTACCGGATCGTCTCCGTCCATATAAATCGCATCGATCTTGTTGGCCGCAATGACCTGCGGACGGCCGGCAATCTCCGGATTATAGGCTTCCAATTCTTTGTTGATCTTGTAGATATCGTCGATCGGGTCTCTTCCCTCAGTAGACGCCGCATCCACCACATGGATCATCACACGGGTACGCTCAATGTGGCGCAGGAATTCATGGCCAAGGCCGACGCCTTCCGATGCCCCTTCGATCAGTCCCGGAATATCCGCGATGACGAATCCGCCGCATCCTTCCATATCCACCACGCCCAGATTCGGCGTCAGAGTGGTAAAGTGATAATTGGCGATCTTCGGCTCCGCATTGGTGACTCTGGAGAGCAGCGTGGATTTTCCCACATTGGGGAACCCGATCAGTCCCACATCTGCAATCACCTTCAGCTCCAGCCGTACCTCCAGCTCCTGTGCCGGCTGTCCTGGCTGTGCATATTTTGGCACCTGCATCGTTGCCGTGGCATAATGCATGTTGCCGTTTCCGCCCCGTCCGCCTTTGAGGACAACCTGGCGGCGGTTCTCTCCGGACATATCAGCGATTACTTTGCCGCTGGCAGCTTCCATAACCACCGTTCCCTCCGGCACCTTCAGGATAATATCAGAACCGTTGCCTCCGTGGCAGCGGCGCTTTCCTCCCGGTTCGCCGTCCTGGGCGGAGAATTTTCTCTTGTGGCGGTATTCAAACAACGTGTTCAATCCCTCGTCCACTTCAAAGATCACGTCGCCGCCCTTTCCTCCGTCGCCGCCGTCCGGACCGCCGTTTGGCACAAACAGCTCCCTGCGGAAGCTCACATGACCGTCGCCGCCCTTTCCGGAACGGATAATAATTTTTGCTCTGTCTGCGAACATTTCAATCTCCTTCTTTTCGGAAAACAGTTATAAAAACGGCTTCAAACCCTATGAAGATTTGAAGCCGCATGTGTCATTACTCTTCTGCTGCTACAGGATATACAGAAACCTGCTTTTTGTCACGACCTTTTCTCTCGAAGGATACACGGCCGTCAACCAGTGCGAACAGTGTGTCGTCTTTACCGATACCTACGTTGGTACCCGGATGGATCTTGGTTCCACGCTGTCTGTACAGAATGTTTCCAGCTTTTACAACCTGTCCGTCAGCTCTTTTTGCTCCTAATCTCTTGGACTCGGAATCTCTACCGTTCTTGGTAGAACCAACTCCTTTTTTATGAGCGAAAATCTGAAGGTTCATATTTAACATGAGTCTACACCTCCCTGAATGCGATTTTTAAATACTTTGTTCCATAATCGCGGCGTATACTGTCTAGGCCCAGTAAAAGCGATTTTACAAGAAGCTCCGTCTTCTCCCCGTGTCCGTCCGGCAAGGAAAAATACACATAACCGTCATCGGACTCGCAGAGGATCCTGTCTTCTGTAAAAGTCTCTATTGAATTGACCGCATTGACGATCAGCGCTGATACCGCGGAACATATGATATCCTGTCCCTCTTCGGCGTAATCAGCATGCCCTTCGGATTCAACAGAAACGTATGCGCCGTCTTTCTGCGTTACTGTTATACGGATCATAAGCAATTAAGCGTTGATTTTTTCAATCTTCACCTTTGTGTACTGCTGTCTGTGACCGTTTTTCTTGTGATAACCAGTTTTTCTCTTATACTTGTAAACGATAACTTTTTTGCCTTTACCGTTCTCAACGACAGATGCGGTTACAGATGCGTTCTTAACATCCTCGCCTACTTTCAGTCCGTCATTGCTTACAGCAAGTACCTGATCGAAAGTAACGGTCTCGCCAGCCTCTACGCCCAGCTTCTCTACTCTGATAACATCGCCTTCGGCTACTTTGTACTGTTTACCACCTGTTGCAATAATTGCGTACATATGGCACCTCCTATATCTTTACTCGCCAGATTCGGTGACCGGAAACGGTACTTCTACCTCTCTGTGCGGCATACTCTTGCAGTCTATCATGACTTTGGATGGATGTCAAGAGTTTTCCTGTCAATTTTTCTTAAGAAATCGCTGATTTCTTGGCGCACGCCACGGCAAGAACACCAGGACCGGTATGGCATGCGACACTCAGAGAAAGCCGGCCTGCATATACCGGCATATCCGGAAACATCTCCTGCACTTCAGCCACCCAGGTATTCAGGCTTTCCTCATCAATGTTAGAGTATGCCACCTGAAGCGCCATGATTCCTGCCGCACGCTCTTTGGCAAAACGCTTTTCCATATCCTTTTTCATCGCTTTCAGCATGACCTTTTTCGCCTGTTTGACACCGCGTACTTTTTCAAAAGCATCCAGCTTCTCTCCTTGTATGGTCAGTACCGGTTTGATGCTCAATACCGCGCCGATCATCGCTGCCGCCGGTGTGATGCGTCCGCCTTTTTTCAGATATTTCAGTGTATCTACCATCAGGTAGATGCTGGATGCCAGGGCATCTTCCTCCAGGATGGATTTGATCTCTTTTGCGGAAACGCCGCGGTTTGCCATGTTTTTCGCATCCAGTACGGACTGACGCTGGGTAACGGAGATTCTCTGATTGTTGACCACCTGTACCTTTCCGTCAAAATCCTCCGACAGCACGATCGCTGTATCGCAAGATGTGGAAAGTCCGCTGGACATGGGAATATACACAATCTCATCATACTCTTCCAGAATTTTATTCCAGAAATCGATCAGGTCGCCCGGAGACGGCTGGGATGTGGATACCGGCGTATCATCCTCCAGCATCTGATAAAACTGCTCCTGGGACAGATCGATCTCTTCAAAATGAAGCTTTCCTTTGATAAAAAACGGCATTGGAAGCACATAAATCCCCAGTTCTTTTGCCTGCGCCTGAGTAATACCGCTGTTGCTGTCTGTAGCAACCGCTGTTCTTGCCATAAAAAATTTCCTCCTTCACTGAAACTTTCGCTAATTACATATTATTGTATCATATCCTGTCGGTATCTGCAAAATCTTTGTAAACACTTATCCTGTGGAATTGCCGCATTGTTTCCTTCCTTGTTACAAATATGTGGAACACTTCCGTCGGCTGAGCCGTTACAGGTACGAAACGATTCCAAGGACAAACAGCACAATTCCAACAACCGCCAGCGCGATCACCGAAGCCGCCATCCCTATCACTGCTTTTCTGTTTCCCTGAAACAAAGGGATCCTTTGTCCGCTGATTCCCCGTTTTACCAGCCAGCTTCCAAGATAGAGAAAAAACGGGCCGGCTGCCGCCATCAAAAATGAATACCCCAGCAGATACAGCGGAACAGAAATATTCTGCGCCGCCGTTCCGGTGGAAATCAATCCACTGAGAAATGTCACCGCAAGCGCGTAGAAATTATTAACAAAATGAAAGATCATCGGATAGACCATGCTTCCCGTTTCCTGCCGGATCCAGGCGATCACCATTCCAAGAAACATCATCGGCAGAAAGCGAATGAAACTCAGATGGAACACGCCGAAATACACGCCCATCAGGAAAAGGATCATCCATTTTCTTCCCAGCGGCTGAAGAGTATACTGAAGAATTCCCCGATGCAGCATCTCTTCACTGACCGCCGGTATCAGCGCCACAACGATCACCGATCCAAAGAACGGAAGCGCCGTGACAAAAGAATTCATCGAAGTTCCGGTCGTATAATAAGCCTGCGGAAACAACGCCGCCAGAACCATGCTGATAGCAGTCATGCACTGATATGCGCCAAACCACATCAGCAGAGATCCGAACACACTGGTAATCTTCGGTTTTTTCACAGGAAACACTTCCTGCAGATCCAGCTTCAAAAGTTTTGCCGTAAGCAGGGAACCCCCGAAGAAAAACAGCATTTCCGCCAGACCGTTCGCATAAATTCCCAGAAAGAGGAACAGCACGCTTCCAATCAGCTGAAATGATACCGTCAGACACAGAAATACTACGATTCCCTGCCACGGTTTCATCTTCCATTGTTTTCTTCTGATCCCGGCAAACATCTCATACAGGTAGGGACTGTCGTTCCCGTTCAGGTCAGCAGAAGAAAAACGGGACTCCTCTGATTCTTTCCATTTATCCAAGTTCATACACGCTCCTCCTTTCACACGTCCTTCTGTTCCCAAAGCATAACCTGCTCCCACAACGCCCTCCGCACTTTCTGGCGGGTGGCTTCTGTGATGTTCAGACGAGTCACATCGATCGCCTGTGTCCTTACCGGGTCATCCAGGAATCTTCGCTGCAGTTCCCGAAGCAACCGGTCGGTAACCCCCTTGTCTTTCATATTGATAAAATCAATCAGGATGGTTCCGGACAGATTCCGGAGCCGGAGCTGCCGTGCGGTTTCCCTTGCCGCTTCCTCATTGACACGGTAATAAAATTCATCCGGCAGACGTTCCCCTTTTCGCTTTCCGGAGTTGACATCCACCGCCACAAACGCCTCCGTCTGCTCGATGACCAGAAAACCGCCGGAAGGCAGGGGAACCCGCCGCTCCAGAGCATTCTGCAGAATATTTTCCAGGGAATATTTCTTGTACAGAGGCTGCAGCGGCTCCTGGTACCATTCTGCCTCCGGCAGTGTCTGAAAAACCTCCGGTTCATCTGTGATGACCCGCGCCGGTTCCTGTTTCGGCAGCCCCTCCCACAGTTCCATCCAGAACGGACGGGATTTCCTCAGACAGGAATATACCGACCGGGTCAGACCATACCGGCAGACCTGAAACGCTTCCTGATACAGTTTCTCAAACTCCTGTGTCAGTTCTTCCTTTGACGCATTCCCTCCATTGGTCCGCAGAAGGATGCCGAAGGACTGTTTCTGGCCGTCCCGCAGCTCCTTCAGCCATTCTCCTGCCCGCTCCTTCTGTTCTGCAGACAGCCGCGGGGAAAAGAAAATTCCCTGATTGTCTGTCAGCAGCACCATCAGGCTGCCGGGGAATTCCAGGGATGTTTTCAGAGAAGGCAGTTTTCCCTTAATTGCCTCCCGTTCCATCTGCACCAGCAGCTCGTCCTGTTCCTTCAGTTCATTCCCTGGACGCTGAGCGCGGATCAGCGGATGTTTCGCTTTGGCAAGGGGAAGATATCCGCTCTGCTTGGGAGAAATCCGCACAAAGGCTGCCTGCATCGCCGGCACCAGCTTTTCAACCTTTCCCACATAAATATTTCCCGTCCGTTCTTCTCCTTCCGGAGGCTCCAGTTCCATCTGGACCGCACGGCCGTTTTCCATCCGCACATAAGCCAGGGGCATATGGTCTCCCACCGGCAGGCGGGTCAGTATGATTTCTCTATTCAACTTCTTCTCCCAGATCTTCCAGGGATTTCAGCACCCTGTTTCCATCTTCACCGATATCCGCATAGACTTCTTCCCGCTGTACCTGGTAAGCATCTGCCGGCAGTTCTTCTCCGAGAAACGCCGCAAACGCATCCATCACAAGCTCCGGTTTCAGGTTGGAAACACTTCCGGTGGAAACCTGCATCCAGAGATCCTCTCCCTGCACTTCCATCTGATAGATCCACGGACGGATATCCGTCTCTTTCTCACTGCGTTTCGTTTTTCTCCAGATCACAATGGACTCCTGCGCAAAAAACTCCGCCGCTTTCTCCTTCCATCCCCCGGACGGCTGACGTCCTTCCCGGAACAGGATCCGATAATCTGCGGCAGCTACCAGGGACATCGCCTTGCTGGTTTTCCCGTCCGGCACTCTCCGGGCGGAGAGGACACGCATTCCTTCCACCATCTCCTGATCCAGCCGTCTGCGGATCTCTTCCGTCGGCATTTCTCTGGTCAGCTCCATATCAAAATATTCTCCCAGGCTCGTGATGCCTACGCCGAGAGGCGCTGCAAAGGAGAGGATCATATGGGGACTGAATCCCTCCGAATAGGCGATCGGCAGTTCGGCACGGCGGATCGCTTTCTGAAAATAACGCATAATATCCAGATGGCCGATGAATTTCATCATGCCCTCTTTGGCAAACTTAATCCTGACCTTCAAAGCACACACCTCCTCCATAACATTTCGCACCGCATCCGGAACATCTCTGGCGGCAGTTCGGCGTCACTGTTTCTGCTTTCGCCTGCTCCCATTCCCGGATCAGGAATTTCTTGCTTACGCCTGCATTGATAAAGTCCCACGGAAGCAGTTCATCCACGGAACGCTCCCTCACCGTATAGAAATCCGGATCGATGCCGGTTTCCTCAAACGCTTTCTCCCAGGCTTCCGGCCGGAAATACTCGGACCAGGAATCAAAGAGCGCTCCATTCCGGTACGCCTGGAGTACGACCTTCGCTGTGCGGCGGTCTCCCCGGGCAAGAACACCTTCCAGCATGGAAATATCCGCCTCATGATAGTTATAACGGATACTCTTCTGGTTCAGCATCGCACGCACTTCCGCCTTGACGATCCGTGCCTTTTCCAGGAATTCTTCCTTCCGGTTCATCGGCGCCCACTGGAACGGCGTGAACGGTTTCGGGATAAAGAAAGAACTGCTTGCCGTGATCTGACATTTTCCGTTTCTCTGGTCTTTTGGAATCTCATAATAACGCTCGGCAATCTTCTCACTCAGATGGGCGATTCCCTTGATGTCTTCCTCTGTCTCCGTAGGCAGGCCAAGCATGAAATACAGTTTTACTTTGTTCCATCCGCCCTCAAAAGCCTTTCCTGCGCCTTCCAGGATGTCTTCCTCCGTCAGGCCTTTGTTGATCACGTTGCGCATCCGCTGGCTTCCCGCTTCCGGCGCAAAGGTCAGGCTGCTCTTTTTGATATCCTGTACCTTTTTCATCACATCCAGGGAGAACGCATCGATGCGCAGAGACGGCAGGGAAATATTAACCCCGCGTTCCGGGCAGATCTCCATCAGGTAATTGATCAGTTCCGGAAGTTTGCTGTAATCGCTGGAACTGAGAGAACTGAGGGAAATTTCCTCATAACCTGTCGTCTTCAGCATGGTATCCGCCCATTTTTTCAGTTCTTCCACATCTCTTTCCCTGGTCGGCCGGTAGATCATTCCCGCCTGGCAAAAACGGCAGCCGCGGATACAGCCCCTCTGGATTTCCAGAACCACACGGTCCTGGGTCGCCTTGATAAACGGCACCACCGGAGCCTTTGGATACGGCGCGTGGGTCACATCCATCAGTACCTGCTTTTCAATGACTTCCGGCGCCTTCTCATAATTGCGTGTAAAGGAATGGAGCGTTCCATCTTCCTGATACTCCGCGTCATAAAACATGGGCACATAAATTCCCGGAATCTGACAGGCAGCTTCCAGAAATTCCCTGCGGCTCTTTCCCTCTGCCTTATTTTTCTTATAAACATCAAACAGCTGGTCATAGACCGTCTCGCCTTCTCCGATATAGAAAATATCGAAAAACTCGGCAATCGGTTCCGGATTATAGACACAGGGACCGCCTCCGATGACGATCGGATCTTCCTCCGTACGTTCCGACGCCTCCAGCGGAATCCCGGACAACTCCAGAACCTGAAGGATATTGGTATAGCACATCTCAAACTGGATCGTAATCCCCAGGAAATCAAAAGCGCGGATCGGATCCTGGGATTCCAGGGCAAACAGAGGAATGTTGTCCTTTCTCATCCGCGCATCCAGATCCGGCCACGGAGAATACACCCGCTCACACCATACGTCCGGACGCTCGTTGAACATGTGGTAAAGAATCTGAATGCCCAGATGGGACATTCCGATCTCATAGACGTCCGGGAAGCACATGGCAAAACGAATATCCACCTGCTCCGGATCTTTCATGACACTGTTGACCTCATTTCCGATATAACGGGCAGGCTTTTCAATACTCAATAATATTTCATCACTTAATGCTGATTTTCTCATACTATTCCTTTCGCTTTTTGTTTTACATTTTCAAAAACATGTAATCTTCCATATTATAAACATTTTACAGTAGAACTTCAAGCAAAATCCCGGTGGTTTCATATTCAGAGAGAAAAATCCGCCGCGCTCATGGGAATTTCATGAGCGCGGCGGATTTTATTACGCAATAATTTCAAATGTTGGATCAAAGTTTATTTGTTCTGTTTCAATTCATATTCTGCAGGAGCATTGCCCTCTTTCCAATCCTGGATCTTCTGGCGCAGGTCGCCTTTCAGGTTCCAGATGAAGGTGAAGCAGCAGAAGCTCAGCAGAGCGCCTATCAGCGGGAACGCTACGTTGCATGCGGCGATACCAGTGATGGTAGTTGCGGACTGGCTCGCACCCTGAGCGGTGAGATCCGGATTATAGCCGATTGCAGCGATCAGCAGAACGGTGATGGAACCGGCGATTGTGCTGCCGGCACGGCGGGACAGACTGAAGAAACCATAAATCGTACCCTCGGAACGTTTACCGGTCTTGTACTCGTTGTAATCGATAGCTTCAGCAACCAGACCCCACTGCATCTGTACGGACATAACAACCAGACCTGCACCGATGGAATAAACAATAACATAGATCCATGCATTCGGTGCCCAGCCTACCATGAACATATATGCCAGCAGGCCGGCGTCTACGGCGATACCGCCTGCAAGACAGAAACGGATGATAGAAACCATATGCCACTTGCGGGTCAGGAACGGGGCAACGATCAGGATGCCTACCTGGATACAGGTGCTGAGCGTGGATGCGATACTCTGCATACCGATGTCGCCCAGAACGTCCGCGTACATATAACTTGCCATACCAGTGCCCAGAGCCTGAACGCCGTTGACAGCGAGAGAGTGGATAACCAGGGCAAGGAACGCACGGTTCTTGGCGAAAATGCCCCAGATATCTTTGATGTTCAGTTTTGTCTGTTTATTATCCTGCTGTGTCTGCTGCTGTGCTTCCGTGTTGCGCTCCACGGTCAGGAGATAGTGTGTGAAGACGATGATGACGCCCAGAGGAACAACAACCAGTGCCGTGTAGCCGTAACCCTGTGCGCTGTCGCCGAAGCGGGCGATCAGCTGAGGAACGACGATACCGGTAACCGCGTTGCCCAGAGTGGATCCCATTCCACGTGCGGAAGAAAGGGTAGCACGTTCGGTGTCATTGGTGGACATAGCGCCCAGCAAACTTCCCATGGCGATGTTCATCATGGTGTAGCCTGCTTCGCTGACGATCTTCAGACAGAACAGGGCGATAACCATTGCCCAGCCGCCGCCCAGGTGAGCCGGAACGAGGAAGAAGCCGATGGTTCCGAAGAGCAGCACGGGGATGGAGGCAAGGATCCAGGGACGGAACTTGTCTTTTCCGTGTTTGGAGCGTGCGAACACAATGTCCATGATGGCGCCCATCAGCGGGTCGTTTACGGCATCCCAGACGTTCCAGATCAGAAGTATGGTTGCCAGGATGGCAGGATTTACTGCCAGGTGTACCTGCAGGTAGCGGGTCATATAGGACCAGATCAGACCTACGGTAATACATCCGCCTGCGTCGCCGCAGCCGTAGCCGAAAATGTTGTACCATTTTAATGGTTTAATGTGCACATTTGTAGTACTTTTTGACATTAGTTACATTCCTCCTTAAACTCAATAAATTTTCAAGCCCGTTTGAAAATTCATTCCTGCAGTACGAAAATACAGAAAACTGCCATCAAACACAGCTCTGGCAGTTTTGCCGTTTTCAGGTCAGCACTGCCTTCCCTCCACCTTGAGATCTGTTGAAAACGATCGTGACGCCGCATTCGCGATATCCTTGCCCGGCAATTCTGAGAAACGTCAGACAGAAATACTACGGTTTTTCACTAAAAGATATCGGGATACAACAATTTTTTCTGCAATTCTCCCACACAAAAACATCGTGCCGGCTACGATGAAACTATGCAGTAAAAAATACGAAGCAGCTTACAGAAACGACTGTAAAAATTGTATATATTTAATATATCATACCACAAATTCTATGTCAACCGAAGAAAATAATTGTCAAAATATCTAATAAACCCCATCAAATAATGTTAAATATTTGACAATATTCACAAAATCCTTTTCTTACGATCCAATGGAATTTTCGAAACAATTCAAAAAAAGAAACCACCGCCTCCATCTGCCGTTTTTTTACTTTCCTCTTTACTTCTGGTTCCGATTCAGTATATAATTCCCATGTACACTGATAAATTTTAAACGGTAAGGAGACAAAAAATGGGTGGAATATTTGGCGTTGCTTCTAAAGACACATGCACAATGGACTTATTTTTCGGTGTTGACTATCACTCACACCTTGGTACCCGCAGGGGCGGTATGGCTGTTTATGGCGAAGACGGATTCAACCGTTCAATCCATAACATCGAAAATTCTCCGTTTCGTACTAAGTTTGACCGGGATCTGGACGAGCTGAAGGGCAACCTCGGCATCGGATGTATTTCAGACAATGAACCCCAGCCGCTTCTTGTACAGTCACATCTGGGCAGCTTTGCCATCACAACGGTGGGTAAAATCAATAACATGGAAGAGCTTGTGGACATCTCCTACAAAAACGGATGTACCCACTTCCTGGAAATGAGCGGAGGCAATATCAATCCGACCGAAATGGTTGCCTCTCTGATCAATCAGAAATCTTCCATTCTCGAAGGAATCCAGTACGTACAGCAGATGATCGACGGCTCCATGACCCTTCTGATCATGACACCTCAGGGAATCTATGCGGCCCGCGACCGTCTTGGCAGAACCCCTCTGGTCATCGGACAGAAAGAAGGCTCTTTCTGCGCTTCTTTTGAGAGCTTTGCCTTCGTCAACCTGGGTTACCATACCTACAGGGAACTGGGACCGGCAGAGATCGTATATCTGACTCCGGAAGGCGTCGAGGTTCTTCAGCAGCCCGGCGACAAAATGAAAATCTGTTCTTTCCTCTGGGTATACTACGGCTATCCGACCGCTACTTACGAGGGTGTGAATGTCGAGCAGATGCGTTATAAATGCGGCGACATTCTGGCACAGCGTGATGACGCGCATCCGGATCTTGTGGCAGGTGTTCCAGATTCCGGAACCGCACACGCAGTGGGTTATGCCAACCGTTCCGGTATCCCATTTGCCCGTCCGTTTATCAAATACACACCAACCTGGCCGCGTTCCTTTATGCCGACCAACCAGAGCCAGAGAAACCTCATTGCCCGCATGAAACTGCTCCCGGTTCATGAACTGATCCAGGACAAGAGCCTGCTTCTCATCGACGATTCCATCGTACGCGGAACCCAGCTGCGGGAAACCACGGAATTTCTCTATGACAGCGGCGCGAAAGAAGTTCACATCCGTCCGGCATGTCCGCCGTTGATGTACGGATGCAAGTACCTGAACTTCTCCCGTTCCAAATCCGAGATGGATCTGATCACACGCAGGGTAATCCAGAAACGTGAAGGAGAAATCTCCGACAAGATCCTTGAGGACTACAGCAACCCGGATTCCGGCAACTACAAGGAGATGCTTGACGATATCGGCAAAGAACTGAAATTCACTTCTCTGCGCTATCACCGTCTGGACGATATGATTTCCTCCATCGGCATTTCCCCGTGCAAACTCTGCACCTACTGCTGGAACGGAAAAGAATAATCTGCAGAACACTTTCTGCGGACGAAACAAACAAAACGGAGCAAAGCGGATACAGACCATGTGTCCGCTTTATTTCTATACAGGAGCGCCAAACCATGAAAACCGACCAAAAAAAGCAGACAAAAATAAATCTTGCGATCCAGTTGAACATCACGATACTGATCACTTTTTCTGTCCTGATCCTCTGGGGCATTTTTCTCGTGCGGGACAAGCTGATGCAGAATTCCCAGGAACTGGGAACCTATCTGGCACAGAGTTACGCCGCCGAGGAGGAAAGCCGCATGTCCATGTACAAGCTGCTGATGAATCTGGGCTGCGGATACTTTGAGGAACAGATTGCCTCCGGAGCCACCGCAGAAGAGCTTCAGCAATGGCTTGCCAGTTATTTCCGTCATCTGGAAGAAACTCTTCATTCCGATCTGATCGATCCCTACGCAGTTGTGGATGGAAGCATCATCGGTACAACTTCCTGGACCGGAGACGCTTCCTACGATTACATTGATACCGAATGGTATCAAAAGGCATTGGACGCAGACGGCGAAATCATTTTTACGGATTCCTATCAGGATGTCATTACCGGAAAACAGGTCATTACCCTGGCACGGCAGCTCCCTGATTCCGAAAACGTCCTGGCTTTTGATATCTTTGTGGAAAATCTGCACATCCGCAAAAACAATACCGCCATGCCGGAAGACTTTTCCTATTTTCTGTACGACGGAAGCGGCCAGCTCATGTACAGCGCCAGCCAGCTGGACATCTCCGATCCGGAGGTCCAGTCGTATACCGACCGGCTGCTGAGCGGAATCCAGGACGGCACCCTCTCCGCCCATGACGCAACGATCCGTGACCTGAACGGAGCAAACAGAGGTGCTTATTATGATCGGATGGACAATGGCTGGCTCTCCGTGATCACAATCCCTGTCAACCAGATCCTGAAAGCAGAGATCGACAGACTTATGCTCATCCTGGTCGCTATCTGTGCCGCACTGTTTCTGGCGGTCGCCGCCATCGTGATCCGGGTCCATATCAATGACAGAAAACAGCAGCGTACTGCAGATATCATCCAGATCCTTGGCGATTCCTACTACGCCATCTATCGGATTGATTTTGAAGCGGAAACTTATGAAACAATCAAAGGGTCAGAGGATGTCCGGGAAACTCTGGGAAAAAGCGGCAGCTATCGCCTCCTGATCCGCACCGTCCGTGAACTGGTGGACCGAAAAATCTATGAGGAATTTGAAGAAAGTTTCAGCATCGAAAACATCAAGCACCTGGTCAAAAACGGCGTGTATGATTTCGGCGGAGATTATCAGCGGAGATTCGGCGACGTCTATAAATGGGTGAATATCCGGCTGATCTTCAACAAAGCACCTGGCAGCAATGAAGTACTGCTCTGCTTCCGTGAGATTGAAGAAGAGAAAAATCACCAGATCCAGCAGAGGCTTCTTCTGGAAACTTCTCTGGAAGCGGCGCAGCAGACAGCGCGGAACAAAACCATGTTTTTCAGCAACATCTCCCACGATATGCGCACGCCTCTCAACGCTGTGATCGGGCTTGCCCGTCTCGCCCAACAGAATTACAGGGATCCGGAAAAAGTGCGGGACTATATAGAGAAAATCGAGCAGTCCGGCCAGCAGCTTCTGGCTCTGATCAACGATATCCTGGATATGTCCAAACTGGAAGAAGGCGCCGCCGGTTCTTTGGATTACAAACCGATGAATCTGGAACAATGTGTCAGAGACTGCCTGAATCTTTTCGCTGATCAGGCACTGCAGGAGCACAAAAAACTTCAGTTCCACACAGATATCCGGGATACAAACGTTCTCTGTGACTCTTTCCGGCTGAACCAGATCATCAACAATCTGATCTCCAATGCGCTGAAATACAGCAAGGCTGGAGCAACGATCACCGTAGGCCTGCGGCAGATTGAACACCAGGATGCCAAGAGCCGGTATCAGCTTATGGTTAAGGATACAGGAATTGGTATGTCCAAGGAATTCCTCGAGAAAATTTTTGAACCATTTGCACGGGAGACACGTTTCTCGCCGACAAAAGTAACCGGAACCGGACTTGGAATGCCTATCGTCAAAAACCTGGTACAGCAGATGAACGGTGAACTCACCGTTCAGAGTACGCTTGGCAAAGGAAGCACCTTCACCATCACCCTTCCGCTCCATATCGTTGAATCCAAAGAGGTAAAGAGCGAGAAAAACGATGTCCAGCCCTATGATCTTCAAGGCAAAAAGATTCTCCTGGCGGAAGACAATGAAATCAACATGGAAATCGCGGTGGAATTCCTTACCATGCTGGGAGCCGAAGTTACATCGGCATGGAACGGCCGCGAGGCTGTGGAAACATTCCTCTCTTCCGCTCCCGGATTTTACGACTTTATCCTGATGGATATGCAGATGCCTGAAATGGACGGCTGTACCGCCTGCCGCGAGATCCGCGCCGCAGACAGACCGGACGCGCAGACCATTCCTGTGATTGCGGTCACGGCAAATGCCTTTGCGGAAGATATCGCGCAGACTACCGATGCCGGAATGAACGGTCATATTTCAAAACCGATCGACTTCAATCTCCTGCTCGAACTTCTGCAAAAACTGGAACAGCCCAACTAAACACTCCGGAATATCACTGCTCTTTTTTGTCGCCTTTTTCAAAAAACTGAATACCATAGAACGAGCCGGCAAATATGCCGGCTCGATTAGAAAAGGGAGTGATTCTTTTATGTTTTCCAAAGAAACTTATCCGTTCCGTCTACCCGAGCTTCCCTACGCGTACCACGCACTGGAACCATTTATCGACCAAAGAACCATGTATTTTCATCACGACAAACATCTAAAGACATATATAGACAATCTGAACAAAGCCTTGGAAGCCTATCCGGAATACCAAACCTGGACACTGGAAGAACTGCTGACCCGCCTTCCCGAACTGCCGGAAGAACTGCGCACACCTGTCCGGAACAATGGCGGCGGCGTATACAACCACGAAATGTACTTTCACCTGATGGCTCCCGCAGGTCAGCCATTTTCCACTGAAGTGGCAGAAGCCTTCGGCGGCGAAGACAACTGGAATCGTCAGATGAAAGCAGCCGCCCTCGGGCAATTCGGTTCCGGCTTCGCATGGCTCGTCCTGGACACCACCGGAGCGCTGAAAATCATCGCCCTCCCAAACCAGGACAATCCACTGACCATAGGCCTGCAGCCAATCCTCCCCCTGGACGTCTGGGAACACGCCTACTACCTGAAACACCAAAACCTCCGCAGCGATTACATCGACGACTGGTTTCACGTGATCAACTGGAACGCAGTGGAACAACGTCTGAACGATACTCTATAGTTTGCAGATGAAAATCGGCAAAAACTTTACACACTTCCGCCCCTCAAAAGCCAGAAAGCGACCGGGCGCAGGCAGGATGTGTGTTCGGCCGCTTTCGTCCCCTTTTGCCAATAATCAGCGCCTGGCCAGTTCCCGGGTGATCTCCTCCCAGGTAACACCCTTCTCCGCCATCAGCACCATCACATGGTAAAGGAAATCAGAAATCTCATATTTGATCTCTTCTGGATCCGGATTCTTTGCCGCAATGACAATCTCCGTACATTCCTCTCCCACCTTTTTCAGGATCTTATCGATCCCCTTGTCAAACAGATAATTGGTATACGAGCCCTCTTTCGGATGCACCTTCCTGTCGCAGATCACATCGTACACCTGCTGGAATACTTTCAGCGGATTCCGCTCCTCATATTCCTTCTTCACAAGTTCCTGGAAAAAGCAGCTGCGGTTTCCCGTATGGCATGCCGCTCCCACCTGGGAAACCTTCGCCAGGATCGTATCCTTGTCACAGTCCAGCGTCAGCGATTTCACATACTGAAAATGACCGGAAGTCAGTCCTTTCATCCAAAGCTCGTTCCGGCTGCGGCTCCAGTAAGTCATCCGTCCGGTTTTCAACGTCGTCTCATACGCTTCTTCATTCATATATGCCAGCATCAGCACTTCATCCGTCTGGTAATCCTGAACGATAACCGGAACCATGCCGTCGCTGTTTTTCTTGAATTCCGACCATGGAATCGAGCTTTCAAACGTATTGACCGGAATTCCCTCTTTCCTGCAGGCTGTCTTGCATTCCATCAGATCCTGTCCCGGACTGCTCACACCTGCGCCGGTCACAGCTTCCACCTGCGGATTTGCCAGAAGATCTGCCGCTGCGTCATCCGCCGCCAGAACCATCAGAGGAAGCGCGCAGGCTCCTGCGATTTCTTCCAGCTGCTGTTCATCGCACAAAACCATGCAGGCAAATGTCTCAATCCGCTCCCGGTATCTCTGAAGCACCTGCACATCCGGCACGAAAACTGCGATTTTTTCCTTTCCAAATTTTCCGGACACTTCCTCCAGCAGTTCACAGTTCGACTCCTTCGAAAAATTCAGCACCGCCTTCTTACATCCCGCATACAGGATCTTCTTGACGTCCTCCATCCGGCGGACATTTCCCCCGCCGATCACCGGGACTTCCGCTCGGTCGCAGATCCGGATCAGGGCGCTGATCGCCTGGTCATGCTCTGCATCACTCTTCGAAAAATCCAAAACCAGCAGTTCATCCGCCCCTCGGTCGGAAAAATCTGCCGCCAGTTCCTCCACCGGAAGCTCAGAGATCACCGTCTCAGAACCAAAACCGGACACTGCCTTCCCGTCCCTCAGATAAATGACCGGAACCAACAATTTTCTCAAAACACCATCCTCCTCATCCAACTGATTTGCATAATACACCGGAAACGATCCTGCCGGTTCAGAGACTGCCTTTTGTGGAAAGCACCCCGGAAATCCTCTCGTCAATGGAAACCGCCTCATCCAGCGCTTTTGCCGCTGCCTTAAACATTGCCTCAATGATATGATGGCAGTTCGAGCCGTCAAGCACCTTGATATGCAGGTTCATGCCGCAGGAATAGGACAGCGCGTAGAAAAACTCACGCACCATCTCCGTCTCCATGTCTCCCACTTTTTCCCTGGAAAATTCCGCCTGAAAGGAAAGATACGGCCGACCGCACAGATCCACCGCAGCCAGCACCAGCGTCTCATCCATCGGAAGGATCCTGCTTCCGTATCTGCGGATCCCCGCCTTGTCCTTCAGCGCTTCCTTCAGCGCCGTTCCAAGGACGATCCCGAGATCCTCGATGGTATGGTGTCCGTCCACCTGCAGGTCGCCTTCCATCTCCAGACGCAGATCAAAAAATCCATGCCTTGCAAATCCGTCCAGCATATGGTCAAAAAAGCCGATCCCCGTTGTCCCTTCAAAAATTCCCGCTCCGTCCAGATTCAGTTCCAGACAGATGTTTGTCTCTTTCGTTTTCCGCTCCACCCTGGCCGTTCTCATCCTCATGCGTCCTCCTTGTTCTCAAAGCGTACCGCGATGGAATTTGCATGCGCCGTCAGCTGTTCTGCTTTCGCAAAGGCTTCAATATCTCCGTGAATCTTTTCCAGTGCCTCCCTGGAATAATAGATTACGCTGGATTTCTTCACAAAATCATCCACGGAAAGAGGCGAGAAGAATTTTGCCGTTCCATTGGTCGGAAGAATATGGTTCGGACCTGCAAAATAATCCCCCAGCGGCTCGCAGGAATTTTCCCCAAGGAAAATTGCTCCTGCATTTCTTACTTTCATCATATCTTCAAAAGGATTTGCCGTCACAATTTCAAGATGCTCCGGCGCAATCTGATTCACCGTCTCAATGGCCTCCGCTTTCGATTCCGCCACCAGCAGATAACCGAAATTGTCCAGAGACTTCTCAATGATCTCACGGCGGGAAAGCGTCTCAAGAAACTTCCGGATCTCCGCATCCACCTGCTCCGCCAGCCTGCGGGAGGTCGTGATCAGGATCGCGCTTGCCAGCTCGTCGTGCTCCGCCTGGCTCAGCAGATCCGCCGCTACAAAACGGGGATTTGCCGTCTCGTCCGCCAGAACCAGGATTTCACTTGGCCCTGCAATGGAATCAATGCTGACATTTCCATATACCGCTTTTTTCGCCAGCGCCACATAGATATTTCCCGGTCCCACGATCTTATCCACTTTCGGAATGCTCTCGGTGCCATAGGCAAGCGCCGCCACCGCCTGTGCGCCGCCGATCTTGAAGATCCGCTGGACGCCCGCCTCTTTTGCCGCCGCGAGGACCACCGGATTTACCTTTCCTTCCCGGTTGCAGGGCGTCACCATACAGATTTCCCGAACGCCCGCCACCTGAGCCGGCAGTACGTTCATCAGTACAGAGGACGGATATGCCGCCTTGCCTCCCGGCACATAAACGCCCACGCGGTTCAGCGGCGTCACCTTCTGTCCCAGCAGTGTTCCCTCTTCCGCGGAGGTAAACCAGCTGTTTTCTTTCTGCTTCTCATGATAGGCAAGGATATTTGCCCTTGCCTTTCTTATCACATCGATCAGTCCTTCGTCCACCTGGCGGTAAGCTTCCTCCACTTCTTCTTCTGTTACCTCCACACTGGAAGCGTCCAGCTTCGCTCCGTCAAACTTTTCGGTGTAGGAAAAAACCGCCGCATCTTTCTTTTCGCGGACTGCGGTGACGATCTCATTGACCGCCGCCTCATACGTTCCATACTGGGTTGGGCTGCGTTTCAGCATATTTTCCAGAATATTTTCTGCTGTTTCTTTTGTCAGATCTACAATCCTCATCGTTCTTCCTCCTCACATGCGGATCAATTATTTTCCGTAAGCGCTTTCTTCAGTGCATGGATCAGATAGCTGATCCTCTCATTTTCCATCCGCATACTCACCTGGTTGACCACCATACGGGCGGACAGCGGGCAGACCTCTTCCAGCACATCCAGTCCATTTTCCCGCAGCGTCGTGCCAGTCTCCACAATATCGACGATGACTTCCGAAAGCCCTACGATGGGAGCCAGTTCAATGGAGCCATTCAGCTTGATGATCTCCACGGTCTGATGCTTTTTATTGTAAAAATAGTCTTTTGCGATATTCGGGTATTTGGTGGCAACGCGGATCAGCCGGTTATGCTGCAGAAGCTCCGCCGCGGAAGCCGGGCCGCAGACACACATCCGGCATTTTCCATAACCGAGATCCAGTACCTCATACAGCTTGCGCCCTTCCTCCAGGATCGTATCCTTGCCGACAATGCCGATATCCGCCGCGCCGTACTCCACATAAGTGGGAACATCCGGGCCCTTCGCCAAAAAGAATTTCAGCCCCATTTCCTCATTGACAAAAATCAGTTTTCTGGAAGATTTATCTTCCATCTCCTCACAGGTAATCCCTATCTGCCGGAAAAGCTCCATCGTCCGCTGTGCCAGACGCCCCTTTCCAAGGGCGATCGTCAAATATCTCATGCCTGTCCTCCTTTTTGTACCTGCTGTGTGATCTCCACCGGATGGACTTCCGGTTCCGTCAGATCAATGGCAAACACGGCGGTCTCCTTTTGGATGTACACGATACCGCCAAACTGGTTCCTCTTTCCGTATGCGATATAATCGTCCAGCACCCTGCCGCGTCCAAAGGGAACCAGCGCCACGTCCAGCCCTTCTTTTCGGTGTTCCTTTGCCATCTGAACCGCCATCTTTTCCAGGAAATCCGGATAAAGGAGCATCGTCCTCGTCCGCGGCACCCGGGTGGAAATCTTCTGACGCTCCAGCGCGTCCAGCATCGGCTGCAGCATTGCGCAGAAGCCTACCGCCGGCGCATTTTTTCCAAAATAGTTCAGCAGACGGTCATAACGCCCTCCCTTGACCAAAGGCTCCCCGTTGCCGTAGGTATATGCCTGGAAAATGATTCCGGTATAATACTGGAATCTGCTCAGCATACCGAAATCAAAGCAGATATATTTCTCATAGCCGTAATCTTTCAGAATCTCATAGATTGCCTCCAGCCGTTCCACCGCTTCCAGCGCCTCCCGGTTCCTGGTCAGTGTCCTTGCTTTCTGGAGAACCTCCGGACCGCCGAACATCTGCGTCATTCCCGCCAGCGCGCGGCTCTGGTCCGGGTGGAGGTGGAATCTCTCCAACAGTTCCTCCACACCGAAATAATTTTTGATGGAGATCAGCTCTCTCAGCTGATGGAACCCTTCTTCCGAAAGCCGCGCCTCCTTTGCCAGTGCACGAAAATATCCCACATGGCCGACGCTCACCTGGAATTCCCGGAATCCCGCGTCCAGCATCAGCCGCACCGTCATCGCCAGCAGCTCCGCATCCGCCATGGGCGAATCCTCGTTGAGCAGTTCCACGCCCATCTGCGTGGACTCCTTCAGCCTGCCCTGATAGCTGGAATTATTTACAAAACTGCTTCCCTGATACCAAAGGCGGATCGGAAGATCCTCTTCCATATAGTACATGGAAACCGCCCGTGCGATAGAAGGAGTGAAATCCGGACGGAGCACAAGGGTATTTCCCTCCCGGTCAAAAAATTTATACAGCTCTCTGGACGGCGTCGTACCGACTTCACGCCCGAATACATCGAAAAACTCAAAGGTCGGCGTCTCGATCTCCTGATATCCGTACGCCTGAAATACTTTTTCTATCTTTTGCTCAAGCATACGCTTCCGCTTACATTCTTCACTGAAAACATCCCTGACCCCCTCAGGCGTATGAATCATTTTATCCATCCAAAAGTTCCTCCTTTATGTTCTGCCGCCTCCGCAGATACGTCAGCGGAAATTTCTTTTACACTTTACTTCACTACCATATTACTATTCGAAACTATTGGTATTATACCGGAAGCTCACTTTCCTGTCAATCCCGAAGTTCCAGATCCATCTGCAAACCTTTCAGATAAGGCAGCAAAACACCGTCTCTTTCCCGTGTGAGGATCCACTTCTGATCCAGTTCGTCAAACCGGAAATGTTTTTTCCCTCCGGAAGCGCCCCGCTCCCAGAAACGCATCATCTCTTCAAACCGAAGATAATAAAAAGCATCCCGCCCGGCAAAATAAAGAAGCAAAAAGGCAACTCCCCCCTGCGACTCAAAATCCTTCATAAACCGGACCTGATGCTCATGAATGTTCGCCAGTGGAAAGGCATCACTGTGGCACTCCTTCGCATCAAAGCAGACGGGTATACTCTGCACCACACCGATGTAATCCACGGTACTCTTTTTTTCAAAATATGCCAGTGTAATATGACGGCTCTCCTTGTCAATTTTTATGGGAGTGATCGGCGTCGGCACTTTTTGGATCAGCGCCAGCTTTTTTTCCCGGTACTGTTCGTTGGTCCGGTTGATCAGCTCCTCCAGAAGGGAACCTCGAAGTCCTCTGGAATTCCATGTTGCCATTTCTCTTTTGTCCTCTCTTCTTCAACTATTCGATCCATCCCATATTTTTCAGGGGCCAATAACGAAATCCCGCCTGCCCGATAATCTTATCCCTGTTCACATAAGGATTCTTCCAGTATCTGGAATCTCTGGAAATTTCCCGGTTGTCTCCCAGCACAAAATAGGAATTCTCCGGAACGTGATAGGGACCGAAATCCCCCGTAGGCGTCTCCGGACAGAAATCATCCCTCAGCGGGACATCCGCCCCGTCGATATAGACTTTTCCATCACGAATTTCCACCGTTTCTCCCGGCAGTCCGATCACGCGCTTGATAAACCGCTGGGTCTCATCGTCCGGATAATAAAAAATAATGATATCGTACCGCTCAGGATCATGATTCCAGTAAGCCAGCCGGTTTCCAAACAACTGGTCTCCCGTCATAATCGTCGGCTCCATCGACGGAGACGGGACCCTGGCATTGATGATCACTTTCTGGGTCAAAAAAAGCATAAATGCTGTAAATACCAGCGTCAGCACCAAATACTCTGTCAGGATCTGGCTGCCGCTGTTTCTTTTTTTGCGTTTCCTTCTTCTGCTCTCTTCCATTTTCGCCCTGCCCAAACTACTTTCCTCCGGCAGACAGTTTTTCCGCCTGCAGGATCTTCTGAAACAGCTTCGGCGGCTTCGCCGTGATCGTCCTTTGTGAAACGCTTTCCAATGGAGGCTCCATGACCGGAAATTCAATCTGCCAGCTGTGCAGAAACTGGGAGTTCAGCCCGTAGTTTTCCCGAAAATAACGGTTGAACGCTGCATCCCCGTACTTTCTGTCTCCCGCCAGCGGATGCCCGATACCGGCAAGATGGCTGCGGATCTGATGGGTTTTTCCAGTGATCAATTCCACTTTCAGCAGTGTCATATCCTTTTTTGCCGCCAACGGCTCATATGCCGTCTCGATGGGCGCTCCGTTTTCCAGAGGCTCCCTGCTTATCCTTGCCTGATTCTTCGTCTCATCCTTTGTCAGCCATCCACGGATCCGTTCTTTCCGGGTGACCCGTCCTTTGACCAGCGCCAGATAATATTTCCCGGCACGGCGCTCTTTCAGCAGGCGTCCTATCTCCTGGGCCGCCGCCAGCGTTTTCGCCCCGATCACAAGTCCGCTGGTATTCCGGTCCAGGCGGTTGCAGACCCCGGGAGTGAATCCCGCCAGACTCTCCGGAGCCATCTGCCCGCTCTCCAGAAGATAACCAATCAGATATTCGTTCAAAGACACGTCTTTCGGATCCGCTTTCTGGGAAAGCATCCCTGCCGGCTTGTTCACCAGCAGAAGCTGACAGTCCTCATAGACGATCTCCAGCCCCGGCCACAGCGGATACTGGTCTGCTTTTCTGGGCTTATGAAATTTTTCCAGTGTTTCCTCGGACAGATACAGCCGGATCACATCCCCGTTTTTCAGCTTTTCGCTTCCTTCCGCTTTCTTCCCATTCAGAACGATATTCTTTTTCCGGAGCATTTTGTAAAGGAAACTCTTCGGCGCCAGATTGAGGTATTTCTGAAGATATTTGTCCAGCCTCTGCCCGGCATCTTCCTGAAAAATCAGTTCTCTCATACATTTCTCCCCTATTGTTTTCTCTTATAAGACGATTGCCAGCAGATTATGTTTAACCATCTCATCCCGGGACAGATCCGGATACCGCTCGTCCGGAACAAATTTTTCATTGGCATCCGCTTCCAGCTGCTCATAGTTCCGGTTCAGGCTGTCCAGACGCTCCAGATACGCTTTCATCTGGTCAAAGATCTTCACATGGGTTTTGTACCCGTTTGCCCGGAGCAGTTTTCCGATATGTTTCTCACATTCCTCGATCTGTTTGCGGTTCTTTGCCTGGCTGGTGTACCCCACCACTTCATAACCGCAGACGGCAACCGCGTCCACCATCAGACTGTCCGTCTCCTTCGTAAAGTACATTTCATACATCATGGTCAATTTTCCAGCGTGGCTGCTGATCTCTTCCACCGTCTCACGGCTTGCCGGTTTCTGCATCATAATCATGATCAGCCCGACCATAGATTTGCATCCCGGCAGACAGCCCACCACAGCGATCACCGTGAAAATATTATTTTTGTCCCCTTTACAGATGATAAGGCCTGCGATCAGGATCAGCAAAGGCATTACAAACATGCCGAGTGTGACCAGCAGCCTTTTCTTTTTTTCATACCGGATATAACCGCTGTTTCCCTTTCTGACTTTCATTCTCTGTCTGTTCTTCCTTTCTTTTTGTGAACTTTTCGGATCGTACTTTTTTTCTTTCCGAAGCGTTTCTCCTTCGCCATCTCCCTGGGACGGATCAGGCATTTGGGACCGAAACCGATCAGATCCTGCCGTCCGGCGCGCAGCAACGCCTCTTTGACCAGTTCATAGTTTTTCGGATCCCGGTACTGGATCAGCGCCCGCTGCATTGCCTTCTCATGGGGATTCTTCGGCACATACACGTTTTCCATGGTCAGCGGATGCAGCCCCGTATAATACATACAGGTAGACAGCGTGGAAGGCGTCGGATAAAAATCCTGCGCCTGCTCCGGAATAAATCCCATGTCCCGGATATATTCCGCCAGTTCCACCGCCTCCGCAAGGCCGCAGCCCGGATGGGAGGACATAAAGTACGGCAGCGCGTACTGATCTTTGTGATGCTTTTTATTGCAGGCGTCAAACCGCTTCAGAAACTGCTCATACACCGCATGCTCCGGTTTTCCCATAAAATGCAGCACCTGATTGGAAACATGCTCAGGGGCTACCCGGAGCTGGCCGCTGATGTGGTCTTTCACCAGTTCGTTGAGAAATTCATCCTTCCTGTCCGCCAGCACGTAATCAAACCGGATGCCGGAACGGACAAACACCTTCTTCACCTTCGGCAGGTTTTTCAGCTCCCGGAGAAGAAGAACGTAATCGGAATGATCCGCCTTCAGGTTCCGACAGGGCTTCGGAAACAGGCAGGCACGGTTTTTACATGCTCCCTTGGTCCGCTGCTTTTCACATGCCGGAAAACGGAAGTCCGCCGTCGGTCCTCCCACATCATGGATATATCCCTTGAACTCCGGCTCCTGCGTCATCTGCTTCGCTTCCTGCAGCATGGACCTGTGGCTTCTCGCCTGCACGACCCTGCCTTCATGAAAGGTCAGCGCACAGAAATTGCAGGAACCGAAACAGCCGCGGTTGCTGGTCAGACTGTATTTGATCTCCGCAAACGCCGGGATTCCCCCAGCCGCGTCGTAGGACGGATGCCATCTGCGCATATAGGGCAGATCATAGACATCATCCATTTCCTGCTCCGTCAACGGCCATGCGGGAGGATTCTGGACCACATACCCTCTGGTGCCGTAGCTTTCCGCCATGGGCCGCGCCGTATGTGCGTCTGTATTCTGATATTGGAGCGCAAAGCTTTCCGCATATTTCCGTTTTTCCTGACACACCTCCTCATAGGAAGGGAGGATCAGAGGATTCTCCAGATGCTCCAGGCTCCTGCTCCGGTAAACGGTTCCGCGGATGAACGTCAGATCCTCCACGGCGATCCCCGCATTCAGCGCGTCCGCGATCTCTACAATCGAATGTTCTCCCATTCCATAGGAAATCATATCCGCACCGGAATCCAGCAGCACAGACCGCTTTACCTGGTCCGACCAGTAGTCATAATGCGCCATCCTCCGGAGTGATGCCTCGATGCCTCCGAGGATGATCGGAACCTTCTTATACGTCCGCCGGATCAGATTTCCATAGACGGTCACCGCGCGATCCGGCCGAAGCCCCATCTGCCCGCCGGGAGAGTAGGCATCCGTCTTCCGGTGCTTTTTGGAAACCGTATAGTGGTTCACCATCGAATCCATATTTCCCGCCGACACCAGGAAGGCAAGGCGGGGTTCGCCGAACTCCGTGATGCTTGAATCTTTCTTCCAGTCCGGCTGTGCCAGGATTCCCACCGTGTAGCCATGGGCTTCCAGCACGCGGCTGATGATCGCCGGTCCGAACGACGAATGATCCACATAGGCATCGCCGATCACATAGACGAAATCCATCTGACGGATCCCCCTCTGTTCCATTTCCTTTTTTGTTGTTGGTAAAAACGGCATATTGTTACTCCTCTTTGTCTCTTCCTTCCTAACGGTTCAGCCAGCGGAACCGTTACCGTCCGTTCTCTGCTCCTCGGTCTGTTTCAGCGCCAGAAGTTCCTCTTCCGTCAGCAGACGTGCCTGCCCCGGCTCCAGTATTTCATCCAGTACCAGCGGTCCCATGGTGAGCCGTTTCAAAAACAGCACTTCCATATCCACCGCCTCAAACATCCGTTTGATCTGATGAAAGCGCCCTTCCCGTATCGTGATCTTCACTTCGCTGCGCCATGCTTTACCGCCTGCGCCGTTCTCTTCCTCCCGGGAACCCAGAATCTCCAGCCGCGCCGGAAGAGTCTTTTTCTCATCGCCGATGTCCAGTCCATCTGCAAAAAGCTCCTGTTCCCTCTGTCCCGGCTTTCCGGAAATCACCGCATAGTAGGTCTTGTCCACATGACGCTTCGGTGACAACAGCGCATGAGCCAGCGCTCCGTCATTGGTCAGCAAGAGCAGCCCTTCCGTATCCTTGTCCAGCCGTCCCACCGGAAACAGATCCTTCCGTGCCGCGTCAGGCAGCAGGGACACCACCGTCCGATCCCGCCGGTCCTCCGTGGCGGAGACCACACCCTGCGGTTTGTTCAGCATCCAGTATTCCAGTGCCACATAACCAACAGCATTCCCATCCAGCGTCACCGTATCCTCCCCGGGATCCACTTTCTGTTCCGGGCTCCGAACTGTTTCTCCGTTCAAACAGACACGTCCCTTCCGGATCATCTGCTTTACCTCGCTGCGGGTTCCCGCCTGCATGTCCGACAGATATTTGTCCAGTCGTAATTTCTTCATACCATCCGCCATCCTGCATAATATTTATTCTTGATCATCGCTCCGGCGATCTTTCCGAATCCCAGCGGAAAACCGTCGGTACACACCAGCACCCAGCCATTCTTTCCGTCCAGTTCCCCTTCGCCGATCCCAATGGTTTCTCCTTTCAGATACCGCAGGATCCGCTCATCTTCCGCCGGAAGATCCAGCACAACGTCAAACGTTTCCGGGGTAAGCGCCATAGCCAGCGCCTGAGACGGCTCAAACCGGCCTTTTTTCACAGTTCCGATCCAAAGACCGGTGCGCAGATAACGGATCCCTTCCGCCGGCTCCATCCCGCTGGAAAGATAATAAACCTGATCCTGCCGGCAGAAAAATTTTCCGGCGTTCCAATCCCGGCGGGTGTGGGAGAGAAATTCCCGGGCAGATTCCAGCGGATCTTTTCCTGCGTCTGACTCTTTTCTTCCTCTGTTCCGTTTTTGCTGTGCTGCCTGCAGGTTCTGCTTTTCCTGTTTTCCGGACTTTTTCCGGTTTTCTTTTATCTCCGGATTCCTGCCTGCACCGGACAGCATCTCCCGCTGTTTCCCATCCCCGGATTTTCTGAGAAGCGCTAGAAAATGTCCCTCTCCTTCCATGCGGTGGGGAAAAATGTGCACACAGTCCGACAGATCCCGTTTTCCGACGGTAATTCCGGGTGCAAACCCTTCATAAGGCGCCACCGGACAAAGTTCCATATCCGGAAATTCTTCCAGAAACTCATCGATAACCTCTTCGTTTTCCGTCAGGGAAAAGGTACAGGTGGAATACAGCAGATAACCTCCCGGGCGGAGCATCTGCCACGCCTGCCGGATCAGTGTCTTCTGCACCGGCGCATACCAGGACGGACCATGCTCCTTCCAGTAAGAGATCATCGTCTTCTCCTTCCGGAACATTCCTTCCCCGGAACACGGGGCATCCAGAAGGATTCCATCGAAGAATTCCGGATAGATCTGCGCCAGCCGTCCCGGCTCCTCCGTGGTCACAAACATGTTTTCCACGCCCTGCATTTCCAGATTTTTCAGCAGCGCTCTGGCACGGGAACTGCTGATGTCATTTGCCACCAGCATCCCCGTTCCTTTCAGACGTGCCGCCAGTTCCGTCGCCTTTCCGCCCGGCGCCGCGCAGAGATCCAGGATCCGGTCTCCCTCCTTCACCGGAAGACGGCTGGCGGGCGTCATTGCGCTTGGCTCCTGCAGATAATACAGCCCTGCATAATAATGAGGATGCTTCGCAGGATTCGCCGCATCCTCATAATAAAATCCGTTGGATACCCACGGAACCGGCCGCAGGTTCCAGCCGGTCTTCTGCCGGAATTCCTCCACGGAAATTTTTCCCGTATTCACCCGCAGCGCACTGTGCGCCGGATGGGAAAAGCTCTCCAGATAATCCGGATACGCTTCCCCCAGCATGTTCTTCATCTGCTCCAGAAATTCCATCGGAAGCTCCATCTTCTATGTACCTCTTCTTTCCATTTCCTGTCATTTGCAATCGTTCCGTCAGCGGAACGGTTCCTACAATTCGGCAGTTACCGCCTGTGCCCGGTAACCTTCAGCGATCAGATCCAGCTCCTTATGGAAGCGTTTCAGTTCCTGCAGGTCGTTCAGCCGGTAAATCCGGTAAAATTCATCCTGAATCTTCTCCACCTCCCGTTTGTTGGAGAGTTTATACAGATTCTCGATATTGTTGAGAATGTCTGTGATCAGATTTCTCTGAAGCTGGGAAGAATTCTGTGCGTCCATGATCTCACTGCGCACCGAGGACATCTCGTTGTCCAGCGCAATGATCGCGTCCGCCGCCGCACTCAGCCTCTGACGGATATGCATCGGTATATTGGCTTTATATTTATACTGCAGCGAATGCTCGATCGTCGCCCAGAAATCCATCGCCATCGTGCGGATCTGTATCTCCACCTGAAGTTTTTTCGGTCCATTCAGCGTCTGAACGGTATAATAAACGATCAGGTGATAACTGCGGTATCCGCTGTCTTTCATATGTTTGATATAATCTTTTTCACTCTTGATCTCAATGTCTGAGCGGCTGCTGATGATCTGTGCAACCCGCTCAATATCCTCCACGAACTGACAGATGATCCGGATTCCCGCGATATCCTCCACCTGCTGCTCCAGCTCCTCCGGCGGAATCTCTTTGCGCTGCATTTTTTCCAGAATGCTGGATACGCTTTTCACTCTGCCGCTGACGCTTTCAATGGGAGAATACAGTCCTTTTTCATGATGCTCTTTGATCAGATGATTGAATTTTACCGTGAGCTCTTTGACCGCCAGTTCGTACGGTTCCAGTATTTCATGCCATAACAGTATATCCATGCCCCAATAGTCTCCTTTTCTTTCTCCTCTATCGTTTCTGGTCTTCCAGAATCTGCAGAATGGGATAAGAATTTACGCTCAGCTCTTCCTGATGAGCCGTGCGGATATAGCACCCGAAATGCAGGTGCACCGGGAATTTTCCTCTGCTTCCTTTCTCTCCATAGCCTGTGTCGCCCATCAGACCCAGGATTTCTCCTGCCCTGACCGTATCGCCGACCTGAAATTCCCGCCCATAGGAATCCAGGTGCGCATAGTAAAAATATCCTCCGTCTCTGCTCCGGATGCCGATCCGGTAACCGCCAAGGGGAAGCCATCCGATTTTCTCCACGTAGCCGTCGCAGACCGACAGCACCGGATAGATTCCTCTCTGCGGCTGCTCTCCGAACACGTCACAGCCTTCATGGATCCGGCTGCCGCCGTAGTTTCTTGGCTCCCCGAAAGAATTCTCATAGTAAAAACTGCCGCCGCCCGCATCCTCAGAGGTCAGGGGAAAACATTCCAGCCCGCCGAAGACTGCCCGGTAAGCGTCTGTCATCGCATCAAAAGCCGCTTCCCGCTTTTTTCCCAGGACTTCCACCGCCCGCACCCAGGTGTCGTACTCCAGCCGGAAGGAATCCGCCGGTTCCAGACGCTCCAGGATCATGATCACGGACAACACCTCCATCGGATCACAGGAATATTCCCCTGCGAACTCCTCTGCCTCCCGGAAAATCTCCGGTGTTACCTTCATCTGCCGGAACAGCTCTGTCTCACAGGTATCTTCGGACAGCGTCCCATAGATTCCCCGGGTCCAGAGAAGATGCAGCAGAAGCGTACAGACCGCAAGCACCGCAGGAAAAACAGCCGCCGGTTCCCGTTTGCGCATCATTCCATCCCTCCATCCATTCAATATATGAATGTGAAAAGAAAAATATGCCACTTTTTTTCATTGCCCGGTCTTTTCCGGCTGCCGGATTTCTCTGCACTGCGATTTTTTCAGTTATCGGATCTTTTCCAGGATTTTCAGCAGATACCGATAGGTACGCTCCGTGGAAGAGATGGAAAGTCTTTCTTCTGTGGTGTGTATATCTTTCATATCCGGACCGAAAGAAATGCTGTCCAGTCCCGGAATCTTCTCGTAAAACAGTCCGCATTCCAGACCTGCATGGATTGCCTCCACTTTCGGCATTTTTCCAAACAGCTCCTCATAGGCAGAAACCGCAAGCTTCTGCAGCGGCGTATCCGCCCGGTATTCCCATGCCGGATAAGCGCCCTCCGCGTGGTACTCTCCGCCCAGAAACTCCGTCAGATACTCCAGGCGCTCGCCCAGCGCATCCTTCGCGCTTCCCACGGAACTGCGGACGCTGGAAACTGCGGTCAGACAATCCGGTTCCAGTTTCAGGATGCCCAGGTTCAGAGAGGTTTCCACCAGTCCCGGAATCTGTGCGCTCATCTTCTGTACGCCGTTGGGAAGGTTCATCAGGAAAAACAGGACTTTCTGCATGCTCGCCGGATTCAGTGCCGGAGCCGCGCCGCTTCCCAGCTTCTGAACGTTGATCGTGATCCCGTCATCCGAACCACAATATTCTCCGCGAAGCTGCCCCTGCAGTTCCTGCAGATATTCCTGCATCACGGATTTCTCCGCTTCATCGATCACGATCTCGGCCGCGCAGTTTCTTGTGATCGCATTGTCCTTGCTTCCGCCTTCCAGCTCTGCCAGGGCGTAATCCATGCGCAGATTCAGCCCGTGAAGCAGACGTCCCATCAGATTGTTCGCATTGCTTCTGTTTTTGTCGATCTCCGCTCCGGAGTGACCGCCCACCAGTCCGGTAATCTCCACCCGGTACTGAACGCCAGCCACCTCGTCTCTTCTCACCGGAAGCTTCATGACCGAAGTCATCCCGCCCGCGCAGGACACCGTCAGGATTCCCTCTTCTTCCGAATCCAGATTCAGCAGCATTTTTCCTTTCAGAGAAGAGGTATCCAGCGCAGCCGCGCCAAGAAGGCCAATCTCCTCATCCGTCGTCACAACCGCCTCCAGCGCCGGATGCGCCAGCGTGTCATCCTCCAGGATCGCCATCATATAGGCAACAGCAATTCCATCATCGCCGCCAAGCGTCGTGTCTTCTGCATAAATTTCATCACCATCAACGCCAAGTTTCAGCGGATCTTTGCTGAAATCATGTGCACTGCCGGGCTTTTTCTCACAAACCATATCACAGTGTCCCTGAAGGATCACTGTCGGCGCATTTTCATAACCAGCGGACGCTGCCTTTCGGATGATGATATTATTGGAAGCATCCTGCTCCCATGCAAGGCCATGTTCCGCGGCAAATGCCGCCAGATAGTCACTGATCTCCTTTGTGTTTCCGGAACCGTGAGGGATCTTGGTCAGTTCCTCAAAATAGTAAAACACCCGTTCCGGCTGTAATCCAGTCAATACTCCCATTGCTATAACCTCCAGTCTTTCCTGTTCATTGACATTTCAAAAAACTCATCGACATATATATAAAACAAGTTTCATCAAAGGCCGGTTCTCATGAAAAAAACAGGAATATATCTTATGATTCCCGCACTTCTTCTCTATATGCTGCTGTTTCCGAAGAAAGTTCTGACAGATTCCCTTGCCGGCCTGGACCTGTGGTTCCACACGGTACTTCCTTCTCTTCTTCCATTTATGATCCTGTCCAACGTACTGATCGGCGCCAACGTTGTTTCTCAGCTGATGCGCCCATTCTCCGGATTTTTCCGCCATGTGCTCGGTCTCTCGCCGGAAGGCGGATATGCATGGCTCCTCGGCCTCTTCTGCGGATTTCCCATGGGCGCGCGCCTTACCGGCGACATGTACCGCCAGCACAGGATTTCCAGAGAAGAAGCCGGCTATCTGCTGACCTTCGCCAATCAGTCCAGCCCGATGTTTCTCTCCACCTACGTTGTCCTTCACGGACTGGGCGACAGTACGATGACGCTTCCGGTCTTTGTGATCTTTTACTCCTCAGCATTTCTGACCAGCCTGGTCTTCCGTATTCGAAGCCGGCGGTTTGGCCTGCCTCCTTCGAAGCCAAAAAAAGAGGTGCCGGAACAGACTTCTTACGGAAACCTGCTTGACACCTCAATCATGAATGGCTTTGAAATCATCACGCGCCTGGGCGGATACATCATTCTTTTTTCCATCCTCGCCGGAATCGTACTGCAGCTTCCGGCTCCCCTGCGCACCGCAGCGCCCTTCCTGTCCGGACTGACAGAAATCACAACGGGAATCCATACGATTTCCGGCATCACGCTGCCTCTGCAGGTGAAATTTACTGCGATCGTCTGCTGTACCGCATTCGGCGGATTTTCAACCGTAGCTCAGACCAGCTGCATGCTTAATGGCACTGGCCTGTCGATCTTTACCTATCTGAAAGGCAAACTTGTAAATGCCGCAGTCGCCGGGCTGTTATGCCTCTTCGTCTTCGTCGTTTTCATATGAAAGCTCTTCGTAGCCTGCTTCCTCCTGTGCGGCCGGCTGCTCCTGTACGGATGCTTCCGGAGCCGGCTGGCTCTGAGGATTCAGCTCGCTTCTGTTTCTGTTGACAACATCGTAGCACGCCTGCAGAGAGCTTACAAAGCTGTTGTATTTCGCGCCTGCATCGTTCAGGGCATCCGCCATGATCGTGCTCAGCGTAGCCAGCATCTCATCGGTGTAGGAAATCGCGCTCACACGGATGCTGTTTGCATCGTTGGTCGCAGAATCCAGGATTCCCTGCGCCTGTGTGTTGGCGTTGTTTACTGTCTCATTTGCCTGAGCGTAAGCAGCCTGCATCACTTCACTCTGCTCTACCATCTCCTGCGCTCTCGCTCTTGCTTCCTCGATGATCGCGTCTGCTTTCTTCTGTGCATCAGCCAGAATTGCGTCTTTATTGCTGATGATCTTCTGATAACGTTTGATCTCATCCGGAGTTTTCAGTCGAAGCTCACGGAGCAGTTCTTCCAGCTCCTCTTTATTTACAACAATTTTTGTTGTGGACAGCGGCTGATATTTACAGCTGTCTACGTACTCCTCGATCTCTTCAATAATCTGTTCAATTCTACTGCTCATTTTTGTTTCTCCTTATCTTTTCTCTCCACAGCCGAGTCTGCTCCTGTCAGCCGTCCACCGTATGTCCTGCATCTGCAGAACCGCGGACCGCAGCCAGTTTCGCGCGAATCTCTTCTGCCACAAAGTCCGGAACAAAATTATGAATATCGCCGCCGAATGCGGCAACCTCCTTCACCGTCGTCGAACTGAGATAAGCATACTCCAGCGAGGTGATCAGAAAAACAGTATCGACCTCGGGAGCAAGGATCCGGTTCGTCTGTGCCATCTGCAACTCGTATTCAAAATCAGTGATCGCGCGAAGCCCCCGCACAATGGCGCTGGCGTTACAGGATTTTGCAAAATCCACAGCCAGTCCCTGGAACGATCTCACTTCCACGCCCGGGATATCTTCTGTCGCTTTCCTAAGTATATTAACACGTTCTTCCGCAGAAAACAACGGAGATTTTGCAGAATTATGCAAAACTCCCACAATTACTTTGTCGAAAAGTTCTGATGCCCGCCGAATAACATCCAGATGGCCAAACGTCATCGGGTCAAAAGTTCCCGGATAGACAGCTATTCTCATTCTCTTTCTCCCTCCAGACGGCGCAAAAACAAATGCCCGTTTGTTTTGTATTTTTTTTCTTTTATGATCCGGTAGCCCATTTCCTCCAGATAGGAAAAGTCTGTTTCCAGAGAAGCCTCCACGACGATCAGCGTCTCGGCGCTCACATATGAAGCCTTGCGAAGCCGTGCCAGCACTTTCTTTTCCCATTCATGATTGTAAGGCGGATCCATAAAAATGCAGTCAAACGCCGGCTCGCCTTCCAGACGGTCCAACGCCTGCATCACTTCCGCAGCCAGTACCCGCCCTTGACTCTCCAGTTTCGTGAATTTCAGATTTTCACGAATACAGCCAAGCGCCTGCCGGTTCTGCTCCACGAAACAACAAAAGGAGGCTCCCCGGCTCAGAGCCTCAATACCGATCCCTCCGCTGCCGGAAAACAGATCCAGAAATCTGCAGTCCGCCAGATAAGGCTGGAGGATATTAAACAAGGTTTCTTTCGTTCTGTCGGTGGTCGGCCGTGTATTCATCCCCGGAACCGTCTTTAACGGAAGGCTCCGGCATTTTCCAGCTATTACTCTCATCTGCCTGTTCTTCCTGTGTTTCTTTATTCTTTGATCAATAATCCGCTCTCAGCTGTTCACGCCAATCCAGATCACCTCTGGAAAGTCCGAGGATCAGCGTCTCTGCCGTCGCGATATTGGTCGCCACCGGGATATTGTACTGATCGCAGGTCCGGATGATCTTCCACACATCCGGCTCTCTCGCATCGATCATCACCGGATTATAAAAGAAGATGACAAGATCCATGTCTCCACGTTCGATCATCTCGGTAAACTGTTTATCACCGCCCATGGAACCGGGCAGGAACTTGTGAACGTGAAGGTTCGTTACCTCCTCGATCCGGCGTCCCGTTGTACCGGTTGCATAGACCTCATGTTTCATCAAAATCCCCTTATAAGCAATACAAAAGTCTTCGATCAGACTCTTTTTGCTGTTGTGTGCAATAATGCCAAGATTCATTTTTTTAACGTCCCTTCTCCTATATTCTGGTATTTATTATAACAAACAACGAAAATTTGCGCAATTCTTTCTTCTGTTTTTATAAAAAAGTTATAACTCTATCCTCGTTTATGGCGGAAAAAACTCCCAGTGTATTTTCTTTTTCCCGGCATATACTATCAGCGTAACGAAACAGAACAAAACCTTTCCGTTTTCGTTACACCAATACCACAGAACAAAAATCAAACAACAAAGGAGGACATGAACAATGGCAAATCGTTCATCTAATACCGCAGCAGTTCCGGAGGCAAAAAGCGCACTGGACAGATTCAAATTTGAAGTTGCAAACGAACTGGGTGTGCCGCTGAGCGACGGCTACAATGGAAACCTAACTTCCAAACAGAACGGATCTGTTGGAGGTTATATGGTAAAGAAAATGATCGAACAGCAGGAAAGACAGATGTCCGGTACTTCCGGCACAAGCCAGTACTAATTCGGAACTCTGCAGCAGTCCGGCGATCAGCCCTCCGGCATACAAAAGCCCGGCTGCAGTAAATTTCTGAAAACAAAAAAGCGTGAGCATTCGCGGCAGCGGATGACCCACGCTTTTTTGCTGTGACTTTTTGCAGGATACACATCTCACGGAGCATATCCTTGCTTTTCTTAAAGATCGAAACTACCTGTGATATCATCATTGATCACATAGTAAGCCGTATATTCCTCCGGTTTCACGTAGATTCTCATGTCCTTCAGATCTGCAGCTTTTTTGCCGAGGTCTTTGGTCCAGATCTCATTGACACGTGCGACCAGATCTTTGTCATTTATCTCTCTTCCGCCAAACTGAAGGATCACATCTTCCTTCTTCTCCGCTTTTTTTGCAGCCTTGGCAGCTGTGGTCTTCTTCGTTGTTGTCTTTGTTGTCTTTGCTGCTTTCGCAGGCGCTTTTTCGGCAGATGCCTCTTTCTTTGCAGCAGGTTTTCTGCTGGTTTTCTTCTTCGGCGCTGCTTCTTTTTCTTCGGAAGCTTCTACCAGAGCAACCGGTGTTACCGCCTCGATTTTTTTCGGCTCTTCTTTCTTCTCTGCCTCGATCTTCAGAGTCTCAGATTTTTTAACGGTTTCTGTTACCTTTGCCTCTTCTTTTACTGTCTCTTTTTCTTCTGTCTTAGCCGTGGTAACTGGTTTTTTACTTGTTGCCATTTTCCATTCCTCCCACGCTGATAAATAATTAAAATTATTTCAGGTCAATGACTATGATACCCTAAATTTTCCGAAATTTCAAGATTTTTTTGTGATTGGGGGAAGTCGAAGATTTCTGCTGAGAGGAAAACTGTATTTCTATTTTTGACTAACCCTATCGGCGCTCCTGTTTTTACGTTTTGTCTTTGGTTTCGACTGTAAAATCCGGGAAAGAAATCGGCGCGCTCAGCTTCCTTCTGACAAAACGCAGAATTAAGAGAATCACAGGAAAAACATCAAAAACCCGGGACCGATGGATCTCTGTAGCGCTGGCGATGCTTCTGGTTCTCACTGCTGCATTTTCCATGAACTTCAACAGAGAACATTTTTATCCTTACCCGGCATATCAAACCGGACCAGAGTATAGTACGGGTTACGACAGGTAGCCCGTATCTTTAAACTTTATAAATCTACGTCTGTAGTTATAATGGAGGTTTTTATGCATAACAATATTGAAATCAGTCATCTCACACTGAAATACAAAAATGGGGTTACGGCACTTGACGATGTCAGCTTTACTGTCGGAAGCGGCGTTTTCGGACTGTTAGGACATAATGGTGCCGGAAAAACTACGCTTATGAAGACACTGGTAACTTTATTGCTGCCGTCCACAGGCACCATTCATGTCTGTGGTTTTGATTCTCGTACACAGGGAAATGAAGTGAGGGTACGTATTGGTTATTTACCGCAGGAACTTACCATGTATCCTTCTCTTTCCGTCTTTGACTTTGTAACTATAAATGAGCAAATATCGAATTTTGCACAAACTTATCCCACAAGCTTAAAAGTTTCTTCGAACGAGGCGCTGCTTTTTATGAGGCGGTACAGGTTTGCAAACTGCTCCTGCTTTAGCTGTTGCTTCAAGGATGCGTATCCTTCTTCGAATGTGCAGTAGTTTCCAGAATGCATACAGCACAAATAATGGACCAACGACATGATCAGCCAATACCTTTGGATTCCCTGACGGGATCGGATTTGATAACTATCCAGCGCAAGTTT
>JACJJN010000197.1 GCA_016899975.1 Lacrimispora saccharolytica
GACTATTACTTTAATATTCGGCACGGCATCGTTATTTAAGTCCAGTATATTTAAAATAATGGATCCTGATGGTACACCGCAGATAGTAGGATTGAGAGAAGTTGAGCTGATAATTTTCACTGTCGGATGAACGACGGCAATGATCTCTGACTTCGGACTTTCACATCCGTAGCTGTTCGTCTGCGTCACATAATAGGTATATTGTTTAGCCACGTTGGTAGTGATAACC
>JACJJN010000198.1 GCA_016899975.1 Lacrimispora saccharolytica
GCCAGAAAAGAAGATGTACCTTGAAAACCGCATATACAAACATCTAGATCAAACGTAAAACGTAAGAGATAGGAAAAGACATCCGAGGCATCGCACACGAGAGTGTGGGATGTTATCAAACCTAGGAAGTTCGAAAGAACTTCAGGTTCAGAAATGAACCGAATGCTTAGAGAACACAAAAGCCTGTCACTAACGCTATAGTGGCAGCGGACTGTAAAAGGTCAAGCA
>JACJJN010000199.1 GCA_016899975.1 Lacrimispora saccharolytica
CCACAGACCGGGCAGTAGGATATGGCGCTGCTCTCAACAAAAAATATCATTTTCATGATTGTAAGTGAACGTGTAATCTGATACAATAACCATGGTTTTAATGCCAGGGTTTCAGAGTACACAACTTGCTACGGAGGGTGCTCTGGAACCCTGCAAACAGCCACTTTCCGCGGCCAGCAGGGCCGCATTTCCCGGCCAGTCAAGGCCATATTAAGCGGTCGGCTTTAG
>JACJJN010000200.1 GCA_016899975.1 Lacrimispora saccharolytica
TTTTTTTCCTGTCTGCAGTCTGTTACTGTGCTTACATAATCTAAAAGTGCTTTCATAGAAGAACCCCATCCTTTTTTCTTTGAGTATACCAGAAAATCAGGATGGGTGTTCACAATTTATTCATTCATGCGTTTGTCGTGACGGTCTCTGCCCTGTAACAGGTAACAGTTCAGCTGAGCGAACGGTTACTTTCCCCTATATTTTTGACATGACAGAT
>JACJJN010000201.1 GCA_016899975.1 Lacrimispora saccharolytica
ACAGAAGATATCTCGTGGCTGAGCCAGAAGAAAGAGTGGGCGGGGTTAAAGAGCATAATCCTGACACGGAATACTATGGTGCTAGAATATAAATAGTGCAAGTCAAAATGAGAAAATTCCAAATAGACAATACATGATACAATAGAAGTATCGTACGGAAGGAGGATCTCATTATGGCAAAGCAACATGACAAACAGTTTAAACTGGATGC
>JACJJN010000202.1 GCA_016899975.1 Lacrimispora saccharolytica
TGCTTGACCTTTTACAGTCCGCTGCCACTATAGCGTTAGTGACAGGCTTTTGTGTTCTCTAAGCATTCGGTTCATTTTCAAGATTCCCTTCCAGATCTCTCTTTCCGGTTTTCTTTTTTCTGAACCAGAAGTTCTTTCGAACTTCCTAGGTTTGATAACATCCCACACTCTCGTGTGCGATGCCTCGGATGTCTTTTCCTATCT
>JACJJN010000020.1 GCA_016899975.1 Lacrimispora saccharolytica
AGTATGAAAAAGAAAAGGTATGCGATCGGAACAAATCCGGAAAAATATCTGGATGAACTTATGAATTTGTAAAAAAAGAAAATCGATAGGTTTAGTTGGGAAACACATTCATGCGTTTGTCGTGCTGGTGCGGGGGCTTTGGCTTGAATTCCTGTATAAAAAATGGTATTGTTATGAAAGAGAAAAAGAGCGTCAAATCAAAAATGTCTCGTTTTTATGCGGGGTCTGGTGTTTTATAAACGCCAATGTAATCAAACAGCGAAAGGAGAACAGTAAGATGAGTGGGAAAATGAACTGCCTGCTTCACGGCGGCGACTACAATCCGGAGCAATGGCTGGATCATCCGGAGATCCTGGAGGAAGATATCGAGCGTTTTCATGAAGCCGGCATCAATACGGTTTCCATGGGCATCTTTTCCTGGGCGTTTCTGGAACCGGAAGAAGGGGTCTACCGGTTTGAGTGGATGGAAAAAATCATCGACAATCTGTATGAGAACGGGATTTCCGTGATCCTCGCGACACCGTCGGGGGCGCGGCCCCGCTGGCTGGCAGACAAGTATCCGGAGGTTCTTCGGGTCAATGAGCGGAGAGAACGGGAGCTGTTCGGAAAACGGCATAATCACTGCCTGACCTCACCGGTTTACCGGGAAAAGGTTTATCAGATGGACCGTGAATTGTCCAGACGCTTCGGAAAACATCCGGCAGTCCGTATGTGGCATATTTCCAATGAATTCGGCGGAGAATGTCATTGTCCCCTCTGTCAGGGAGCATTCCGGGAGTGGGTGAAAAAGCGTTACCAGACTCTGGATCGTCTCAACAGCAGCTGGTGCACCGCTTTCTGGAGCCATACCTATACGGATTTTGCCCAGGTGGAAAGCCCGTCTCCCATCGGGGAGGAATCCATTCAGGGTCTGGCTCTGGACTGGAAGCGTTTTATCACCGATCAGACGACGGATTTTATGAAAAATGAGATCCGCGCAATCCGGGAGGGCGGTTCGGATCTTCCGGTCACGACCAATATGATGTATGATTTTGAAGGGCTGGATTATGCGAGAATGGCTCCGGAGCTGGACGTGATTTCCTGGGACAATTATCCTACCTGGCATAAGATGGATGACTGGACCATAGCGCTGGATGCGGGAATGCAGCACGATCTGATGCGGAGCCTGAAAGGAAAACCGTTCCTGCTGATGGAATCCTGTCCGGGCGCGACAAACTGGCAGAGTGTCAGCCATCTGCCGGCTCCGGGAATCCACAAAGCGGCGGGACTCATGGCGGTTGCCCATGGTTCGGACAGTGTTCTGTATTTCCAGCTTCGTCAGAGCAGGGGATCGGAGGAAAAATTCCACGGTGCGGTGATCGACCATTATGGCGGCAATGATACCCGGATGTTCCGTGAGGTCTGTGAGACCGGGGAGACGCTGAAGGCCCTCGGCGAGCTGGCGGGAACGGTCACAAAAGCAAAAGCGGCGATTGTCTATGACACGGAAAACAAGTGGGCCATGAAAGGTTCCAAAGGTCCGAGAAACAAAAATATGTATTACAAGGAGACCGTTCAGAAGTCCTACCGCGCCCTTCGGGAGCAGGGACTGGATGTGGATATCATCAATGAGACACAGGAACTGACTCCGTATCAGTTTGTAGCGGCGCCCATGGTATATCTGTTCCGCGAGGGCTTCGACCGGAAGCTGAAAGAGTATGTGGAGAATGGAGGAACTCTGCTTGCCACCTACTGGTCGGGGGTAGTGGATGAGAACGACCGGTGTTATCTGGGAGGCACGCCCCACGGACTGATGGATGTTTTCGGATTGAGGGCGGAGGAAATCGACGGCCTGTACGATGGCGAGACCAACGGGATCGTACCGGCGGACGGAAGCGCTGCCGGGGCTCTGGGCGGAAGGTATTCCTGCGCACATCTGTGCGAGATCGTAAAACCGTCCACGGCGGAGACACTGATGGTATACGAAAATCATTTTTACGCAGGGGCTCCTGCGCTGCTTCGGAACCGTTATGGAAAAGGTGTCGTTTATTATCTGTGCGCAGATGCGGAGCAGAAGTTTTATGACAGCTTTTATCCGGAGATCCTGGCGGAAGCGGGCGTGACACCTTTGCTGGAGGGAGTGAAGATCCCGAAAGGTGTTTCTGTGACGAGCCGGGAAAATGAGACCAGCCGTTATCTGATCCTCCAGAATTTCTCCGGACAGGAGCAGAATCTTCCATATACGGGAGGAGAAAAGATTCTGGGCGGAGAGGGAAATATTCTGCAGCCGTTGGAAACCTGGGTGTTCCGGGAGAAAAAAGACTGCTGACGATTGCGGAATCCCATGAGAAAAAACAATTAGGAAGAGAGAAAGAAAGTGGAAAAGAAGATTATTCAGGTAGAAGAAAAAGTTCCTGTAAAGCTGCTGATACCGCTGAGTATCCAGCATATGTTTGCAATGTTTGGGGCGTCGGTCCTGGTGCCGTTTCTGTTTGGCATCAACCCGGCGATCGTACTGCTGATGAACGGTGTCGGAACCCTGCTGTTCATTGTGATCACCAAAGGGAAGGCTCCGGCCTACCTTGGTTCCAGCTTCGCGTTCCTGTCACCGGCGCTTCTGGTGATTGAAAGATTCGGTTATGCCTATGCCCTTGGCGGTTTCGTAGTCCTTGGAATCGGCGGTATGATCGTGGCGCTGATCATACGAAAATGCGGGACAAAATGGATTGACATTGTGCTACCGACTGCGGCTATGGGACCTGTGGTAGCATTGATCGGCCTGGAACTGGCGGGAAATGCGGCGGATACCGCAGGCCTGCTGGCGGAGAAAGTGGACATCCGCAATGTCATCGTTTTTCTGGTGACGCTGGGAGTTGCCGTGTTTGGACAGATTCTGTTCCGCGGCTTTCTGTCAGTCATCCCGATCCTGATCGCAATTATTGCAGGATATCTTGCGGCAGCTGCCTGCGGTATTCTGGAGTTTGACGCAGTGCGTGAGGCGGCATTTTTCGCTCTTCCGAATTTCCAGACGCCGAAGTTTCATGTGGAGGCGATCCTGACGATTCTGCCGGCGCTGCTGCTGGTGACTTCTGAGCATATCGGACACCAAATCGTCACAGGAAAGATCGTCGGCAGGGATTTACTGAAAGATCCGGGACTTCACCGTTCGCTGTTTGCGGATTTCTTTTCGACCACACTCTCCGGTCTGTGCGGTTCCGTACCGACCACGACTTATGGAGAGAACATTGGCGTTATGGCAGTGACCAAGGTTTACAGCGTGCAGGTGATCGGAGGGGCGGCGGTCCTTTCCATCTGCTGCTCTTTCTTTGGCAAGCTGGCTGCGCTGATCAGCACGATCCCCGGGCCGGTGATCGGAGGAATTTCTTTCCTGCTCTATGGTATGATCGGAACCTCCGGCCTGCGTATGCTGGTAGATGGAAAGGTGGATTACAGCAAGTCCAGAAATCTGACGCTGACATCGGTAGTGTTCGTTGTGGGACTTTCCAGAATTGCCCTGAATCTGGGAGATGTTCAGCTGACTGGTATGGTGCTGGCATGCATCGTTGCCATGGGGCTCAGCCTGGTCTTCTATGTGCTGGACCGGCTGAAACTGACCAACGACAGAGATGAAGAATAAGAAAAAATGGAGCGTACACGCGAAGAGGCGGTACGCTCCATTTTTTCGTAAACATTCAGGCTGCCTTTTTGTAAACGGCAGGATGGATTCTGTTTTTGCCGGTAATGCGGTAAAACTGTACGTGTTTCAGCAGATGCTTTTCCACAACGGAGACTGCTTTTCCTGTCGTAAAGGCACAGATCACGGTTCCGATGCCGACTCCGGAGATATGGCGGAGGAGTAGCAGGGAGATCAGCAGTGTGGTGGTCAGACAGCAGAGGTCGAAAGTTGTCTTTACATTTTTGTATTTTTTTCGGATCAGTCCGGAAAGTTCTCGCGGGAAAAGATCGGTCGGGACGATCGGAAGCATACAGTGATTGGACAGGCAGATGCCAAAGGAGATCACCGCGAACCCAAGGAGAAACCAGAGGATCCGGAAACCGAAAGCGTCAGGAAGGAAGGCAATCCAGGCTTCGTGTACGTCCAGCATTTTTCCGAATGCGATTCCTACCAGGAAAGAGATCAGGTAGGAGCCGTTCCATTTTCTGGCGAGGATCATCAGCGCCGCGATCAGGGCGGTCTGGAACAGGTAATTCCATGTGCCGAAGGTCAGAAACGGGAATGCCTGACTGAAGACATAGGGCACGGATGAGATGGAGGAGATGCCGAAGCCGCTTTTGGACATGATGGCTACGCCAAAACTGTTCAGCACGATGATCATCAGAAGCGCAAGTTCACCGGGAATTTTTATTTTCTCTTTTTCAGATTTTTTCATGACAGAAACTCCTTACAGAATGAGATTGGATGCAGTACGGTCAGCACTTTTCTTCTGACCGCCTGTCAGCATGGTTCAGTATAGTACAGAAAACAGATAAAATCGATATATAAAAAAGAATAAATTCATTCTTTTTGCTTATTGGTGTTGCAGGGAGTGTCTGCGGACTTTATAATGGAAACAGAGAGCTTCATCGGCGGTGAGTGGGGTGAGTGATTATGAATCTTACATATCTGAAATATTTTCTTGAACTTGCCAAAATCCAGCATTACGGAAGAGCCGCAGAGCTGCTGGGCATCTCCCAGCCTGGTCTGAGCCATGCCATCGCAGCGCTGGAAAAGGAACTTGGGATGCCGTTGTTCAAGAAGGACGGAAGAAATATTGCACTGAACCGTTTTGGAAAAATGCTGATGCCGGAAGCGGAAAAGATCCTTTCTATGACGGAAAACTGTGAGGAACAGTTTCGGCTGCTCAGAGACGGGGGAGGACCTTTGAGGATTGCGGCGATCCGCCCGCTGACGACCAAGGTAGTTCCGGCTCTGGTGCGGGATTACGTGCGGCAGTCTGGAAAGCAGGGACAGAAATTTTTGTTTGAGACAAGGGTCAGCGGGGAAGTGATCGAAGAACTGAAAAATGGAAGCTGCGATATCGGTTTCTGTTCTATGATTGGAAAGGAACCGGAACTGGAGATGGTTCCAGTACAGCGGCAGAGGATGGTGGTGATCGTTCCCAAAGGGCACAGATTCTGGTGCCGGGATCAGGTTCCGCTGGAAGAGACGCTGAATGAGCCGCAGATCCTGTTCTCGCCAAAGAGCGGTCTTCGGAAGAAGATGGACCGCTTTTTTCAGCAGGTTGGGCAGATTCCGGAAGCGGTCTGCGAGGCGGAAGAACACGATGTGATTCTGGAACTGGTGTCGCTGGGATTCGGTGTCGCGGTGATGCCTGAGCTGGTGACCGGAAGAGAGAAGGATATCCGGGCAATTCCGATCTCTTCCCCGAAATGGGAGAATGTCTACTATCTGGCGAGAAGAAAAAACGATTTCCGCTCCAGGCTGGAAGAGGAATTTTTTGCGTTCTGCAGGGAATGGGCGCAGGAATGAAAGGAAAGGAGAGAGCTTTATGATTACAGGAATACAGGTTTCAAGTTTTAAACCGATGCTGACCACAGAGGAAGAAGTTCGGACTGCGTTTTTTAAAATGAAGGAAATGGGCTGTGATACAGTGCAGCTTCAGTGGATTGACTGGTCTGTCACACCGGAATTTATCGCACAGGCTTTGAAAGACGCGGGGATATCTTCAGTTTCCACACAGGATTTTTATCAGACGGTAAAAGAGCATAAGGATTACTTTATCCGGCTGAACCAGCTCTGCGGAAGCGAGTGGGTCTGCGTCAGCGGAATTCCGGATTCCAACAGAACCCCGGAAGGATTGCAGGCGTTTGTAAAAGAACTTTCGGAATTTCAGAAGGAACTGAGAGAGCAGGGGCTGAAACTTTGTTTTCATCCAAGGCACATGGAGTTCCGTCCGATCGGTCAGGCGGATCCGGTGGAATATCTGATGGACCATCTGCCGGAGGAAGCCGCGTTATGTCTGGATCTGTACCATGTCAATCACGCAGGGCTCTCCATGGAAAAAGTAATACGAAAGTACAGAGGAAAGATCTGTATGGTACATTTTAAAGATTATCGCAAGGCTGGGGATCAGGAAATCCTGGTGCCGGCAGGGCAGGGGGATACCGACTGGAAGGAGGCGCTCAGAGCCTGCAGAGAGACAGAAATCCCTTATGGATTTGTGGAGCAGGAGCGTTGGGAGAAAGATCCGTTCCTCTGCCTGAAGGAAGCTTTCGACTGGCTGAATGAGAACCTGACGGATCTTCAGAAGGAAGAAAAGTAAAATTGAGAAAGGATGGCGGCGGCAGATGACGATCGCAGAGGTGAGCAGAAAATATGACATATCTCCGGATACCCTTCGGTATTATGAAAGGATCGGACTGATTCCTCCGGTACCCCGCAGCAGAAGCGGTATCCGGGACTATGATGAGGAATCCTGCGGATGGATCGAACTGATGAAATGTATGCGGGGCGCAGGGGTTCAGATCGAGGCTTTGATTGAATATGTGGCGCTTTTCTATCAGGGAGATGAGACTTTGGACGCGCGAAAAGAACTGCTGATCGAGCAGAGAAATCAGTTGATCGACAAAAGGGATCAGATCCAGCAGTCCATCGAGCGGCTGAACGAGAAAATTGATAAATACGAAAAGGGGCTGATGAAAGCGGAAAAACGTCTGGAACAGCTTCATAAAGAGAAAAGAGAACAGAAGACAGGATAAACAGAAAAGACAGAAAAAGAGAGGGGATCCAAGAGCCACTGCAGGGCAGCAGGCTTTTGGATCCCCTTCCTTGATCAATCGTAAACGGAATCCTGTTCCCAGCTCAGGAAATCTCCGGTTTCAGCATTGATTTCAAAATCATATTCGGTGTTGTTGTAGATGATCGTTCCTTCATAAACCAACTGCCCGTCATCGCGCTGGAGCTGGATGCGGATATCGCTGTCGGAAGCGCCTTCTACTCGTGCCAGCGCAGCTGCTTTGGCATCGGCTTCCGAGACTGCAGTCTGGGTATTCGGATCGACGTAATCATCATCGATTTCAAAATCGGTGGTCAGGATCTGACCGTCAGCAGCTTTGATGTCATATTCATACTGCTTGTTTGCCGCCTGGAAATCCACTTCATAAATGGACACACCGTCGTCAAAATCTTTTTTCACTTTAAGGTTTGTCAGATCTTCCTCTTTCACCTGTGCATGATCGAAGGCAATCTGTTTTGCCTGATCTTCTGTGATCTCAGATGTGCTGCCGCTCTGGCTGGCTGCCGCCTGGGTCGGAACGCTTGGAGTGACGGCAGCGGAGCTGTCAGCGGTCTGCCCGGATGCGGAATTGGTGGAAACAACGGTTCCGCCGGACTGGGAAGCTGCCCCGGTCTGTGACTGGCTGTCCGTGGAGGAACTGCCGCATGCGGTAATGGAAACTGCAAGGAAAGCTGCTGTGATCATTGATACTAAAATTTTTCTCTTCATAATATTGATCTCCTTTCGTATGGGGTTATTGTTTTCTTATCTTGACTTTATCATACAGGAGAAAGATTAAAACAACATTAAAAAGAAAATTTATTTAGAAAAAAGGAGGGCCGGGACTTTCGCCCCGGCAGTTATGAAAAAGAAAAAATGTTATATAAAATGGTGTAATGGCTTTTGAGCAACAACAGCGGATTCTGTTTTCTGTTGTCCTCTTGTTGTTTACAAGTACAGTATAGACGGAAAATATGTTCATACTGTGTCCGAATGCTGAAGGTTTTGTGAAGAAAATGAAAAAAATAATAAAGCTGCAGAAAGTTTTCCGATAAAAATGGAGGAGCCGGAGTCTGGTGGGACTCCGGCATTGTGAAAAAGAAAGTGATATATGTAAATGGAAATTATATGGGTGAAGAACAGCAATCCAATCAGTAGTCAAAGACCCCGCAGCAAGCTACGGGGCATCAAGCTTGCAGCACAGCAGAGCTGCGGGGTATTTGACCCTCGCGGCAGTCGCCAAATGGACATGCAAGCATGTCCGCTTGGCTCGTTGCTCGCGGGAATAAAAATTCTGCCGTTCCTCTTGTTGATAAGAACAGTATAGTCGGAAAATGTGTTCAGAATGTGTCGGAAGGATAAAGGATTTCTGAAGAGTAAATGAAGAAATCGAAAAGGGAATTTACGGCTGGCACAGTGGAAGCTGAAGAGTAAATTCTGTTCCGATTCCTTCCAGGCTGCGTACCTGAATCGTTCCGTGGTGCGCTTTGACAATCCACTGTACCATAGGAAGACCGAGCCCCGCGCCCTGCCGGCTGGCGGTGCGGGAGGAGTCTGCCTGATAAAAACGTTCCCAGATATGGGGCAGGTGTTCTTCGGAAATACCGATTCCGTTATCACGGACAGAGATTGTGACATGATCCTCCGCGGCAGCCATGGCGACCATAACCCAGCCGTTTTCCCTGCCGTAGCGGATGGCGTTGGTCAGAAGGTTTTCGAACAGGCGGATCATCATCGTTTCGTCGGCGGTGATGGAAACGTCCGGTGCAAGTTCTGAGCGAAGTTCGATCTTCTTTTCAAGAGCCAACTCTTCCTGTTCCTCGAGAATGATTTCCAGCAGCTCCGTGAGATTTACCGTTTCCAGGTGAAGGGGCTGCCGGTTCTGATCAGCGCGGGAGAGCAGGAGCAGCTGGGCGTTCATCTGTGCCATTCCTTTGGCCCTGGCTTGAATGATTTCAAGTTCCCGCCGTTCTTCGGAAGCGAGGTTTCCGTGCTCCAGGAGATCCTCACAGTGAGAAAGGATCACTGCCACAGGAGTGCGCAGTTCATGGGACACATCCGAGGTAAACTGCCGTTCCCGGAGAAAAGAAGTTTCAAGACTGGAGAGCATCTGGTTAAAGCACTCCGCCAGCCGGTGGAATTCATCGTTTCCTCTGGTCAGCGGAACACGTTTGGAGAGGTCGTTGCTTTCCTGGATTTCCTGCACAGTATGGATCATGGAATTCACCGGTCGGAGCGTCCTTCCGATGAACAGATAGCCAAAAACCGCTGCCGCAGCCACCAGCGCAGGCAGGATGATCAGTGAAGTCCGGATCAGGATCTGCATACTCTGTTCCGCATCTGACACGGACAGGATTCCGCGGATAAACAGAGAGCCGTAGCCGTCGATGGTGTGGACGGTGTCAAACACGTACCATCTGGCACTGCCGTCATTGATCGTCTGGAGATTTCCGTCCTGGAACGCCGGACGTGCAGTGAAAGAATAGGGAAGCCTTCCATAGATAAATTTTCCGGTGGAATCATAAATGGACAGATAAATGCCGTTGTCCACATCCATCAGACTGGAATCCATAAAAAGTTCCTGTCCGTCATACTGAATGTCATCCACGCTGCCGTAGACGTGTTCCTTCATCCGCTGCTGGACAGAAGTGAGCAGTTCACTGCTGCTGATGGAAAGAAGGATTGCCATCAGCAGACATACCAGCAATGTCATAAAAAAGGTATACAATAAAGTTAATTTCCATTTGACTGAATGCAAATCACACCTCCGCTTTCAGGACATATCCGGCTCCGCGGACGGTGTGGATCAGTTTGGGTTCGAAATTCTGATCAAGCTTTTTTCGCAGATAGCGGATATAGACATCCACAACATTGGAACCGCCGTAGTAGTCGTAATTCCAGATATGCTGCTCGATCTTTTCCCGGGAAAGGACAATGCCCTGGTTCAGGATCAGATAACGGAGCACAGCAAATTCCTTGCTGGAGAGCGTGATTTCCGTATCGCCCCGGAACACCCGGTGAGAATCCAGGCAGACTGTAAGATCAGCAGCCCGGCAGACATTGTCGCTGGCAGCCGTATTTTTCCGGAGCATGACGCGGATCCTTGCCAGCAGTTCTTCAAAGGCAAAGGGTTTGACCAGATAGTCATCCGCGCCGGCATCCAGGCCGGACACCCGGTCATCGACGGAACTACGGGCAGTCAGCAGCAGTACCGGAACCTTGCTTCCTTTTGCACGAAGCTCACGGAGAACCGACAGCCCATCTTTTTTCGGCATCATAATATCCAGGATTACTGCGTCATATTCTGTCATTTCCAGAAACGCGAGAGCTTCTTCGCCGTCCAGGCAGGCATCGACGCTGTAGGAATGTTCTTCCAGCCGTTTTTTCAGCAGTCGGTTCAGATCCTTTTCATCTTCTGCGATCAGGATACGCATGGGAACACCTTCTTTCTCTTTTTACAAAAGCCCCTGTTCAACAGCCCACCGGCTGATTTTCCGGTACGCGGGGAGCTCCAGACCGTATTCATCCGCCAGACGGACAATCCGGTGTACCAGACCGTCCATTTCGCTGGGACCGCCGTTCTGAACATCTCTCTGCATGGAGGTGGTGGAATCGTCGTCCAGGTCCTCCAGGATTTTCAGGTTCCGTTCTCCGAGATCCTCATCAAAGATAATTCCCATGGCATGTCCCAGTGTTTCAATCTCATGAACCAGTGTGAGAAACAGCTCCTGAGCTTCTCCGGGGCGTTTGAAAGCTCCGCCGGTCTGGTTCAAATAAATTCCGGCGGCGCCGATCGGGGAAACATAGCTGAATTTTGTCAGAGCTTCTTTCTGGATCTCGTCCGTAAAATGCGCGTCGATCCCTGTCTCCTTAAGATCCTGTTCCACACGGGAAGCCAGAGCTTCCAGGCGGTGAGGCTGTCCTTTGCGGTATCCGAAGAACACACGGAAAATCGGCCGCGGCTGGACAACGATTCCTGGGGCTTCGATCATACTGTAGATGTAGATACAGCCGTCCAGGATCACCGGTGCAGGGCAGGAACGTTCCAGAATCCCGCCGGTGCCGAAGATATTGAGGATTGGGATCACAAGCGTATTTTCCGAAGCAATCCGCTGAAGAAAAGGAATCGTTTCCTCCAGGGAATAAAATTTCACGCAGACAAAAACAACATCGGGAGTATCCGAATATTCCTCCATGGTGCACGCTTTCACAGAACGGATCTGCCGCTCTCCGAGACTGCAGCTTTTCAGAATCAGGCCATTCCTGCGGATTTCTTCCAGGTGTCTGTTCCGTGCGATCAAAGTGACGTCATGACCGTGTTCTGCCAGAAAACCGCCCAGGCATCCGCCGGTGCCGCCGGCGCCGATAACTACATATTTCATACTGATAAACCTCCACTCAAAAGTAATTTACACATTATTTCCTATATTATAACTTCCAATCCCAAGAATCACAACCGAAAACTTTATGCCGATCCGGCAAAGATGCACAACTGAAATGCCGGAGGAAGGTCATTTTACCTAAAAACCTTGACTTGATCTGAAAACCATAGGATAATGGAGAAAGCATGGCTGCTGTGATGTTTTTCTGGATCTGCCCGAAAGGATATGCCAGGGAGCAGGTGGAATTGGGAAGCATAGATTTCGATCATCGTGGACTGAGCTATCATATCTGGGAATTCGAGGACAATGGTGTTTATGGAGCGGAGACGAATCTGCGGACCAGCGGAAGGTCGGAGGATCTGACGGGCGATTATGAAAAGGAAATGATTCAGATTATGAAGACCTGGTAATCGAAATCACAGTGTAAGAGCGTGTTGGAACGTTTATTTTGAAAGAAATTTTGGGAAGGAGAGAGGAAATGGGACATATCACATCCAAGAACGCATACAAAAGTCTGGAAGAGCGGATCAACTGGTTTACTCAGGGAGCACCGGCTTCCGAGACGTTTTATAAGATCCTGCAAGTACTGTTTACAGAAAAAGAGGCGAAGGTCATGGCGATGCTGCCGGTCCGCCCATTCACCGTGAAGCGGGCTGCAAGGATCTGGAATACTTCTGAGGCAAAGGCGGAAAAGGTTCTGGATCATCTGTGTGAGAAAGCGCTGCTGGTGGATTCCAGCTATGAAGGCGTGCGGAGATTCGTCATTCCGCCGCCAATGGCAGGATTTATTGAATTTGCGCTGATGCGTACCAGAGGAGATATCGATCAGAAATATCTTGCGGAACTGTACTATCAGTATATGAACGTGGAAGAAGATTTCGTCAAAGATCTGTTTTACGCCACAGAGACGAAACTTGGACGTGTCTATGTGCAGGAACCGGTGCTGACCAATGAGCATATGAATCATATTCTGGATTACGAGAGAGCTACGCATATTATTGAGGAAGCAAAATACATCGGTCTTGGACTGTGTTACTGCCGTCACAAAGCGTACCATGCAGGCCATCCCTGTGAGATCGACGCGCCCTGGGATGTGTGTCTGACATTTGGCAATGTCGCCCGCTCTCTGGCGGAGCATGGACAGCATGCGCGGCTGATTTCCAAAGAAGAGGCGAAAGATGTGCTGGAACGTTCTTATGCGGCAAATCTTGTGCAGATCGGAGAAAACGTAAGGGAAGCCCCGGCGTTTATCTGCAACTGCTGCGGATGCTGCTGCGAAGCGCTTCAGGCGGCGAGAAGATTTGCTCCGGCACAGCCGGTGGCAACCACCAATTATATTCCAAAGGTGACCAGTGAAACATGTGTCGGCTGCGGCAAATGCCAGAAAGTCTGTCCGATCGGAGCGATTACTATGAAAGAGGATCCGGTGACCGGAAAGAAATGCGCGGTCGTGCAGGAAGATCTGTGTCTGGGATGTGGAGTCTGTGCGCGGAACTGTGGTACAAAGGCGCTGCATCTGGAAAAACGGCCGAAGAGGGTGATCACTCCGGTCAACAGTACCCACCGGTTTGTTCTGCAGGCCATTGAGAAGGGAACGCTTCAGAATCTGGTGTTCGACAATCAGTATTTCGCCAACCACCGGGCCATGGCTCAGATCTTCGGAGCAATCCTCCAGCTGCCGCCGGTGAAGCAGGCGCTGGCAAGCGAACAGTTTAAATCGGTATATCTGGATCGGCTGCTGAGTCTTCATAAAAAGAAATAAACTCTAAAATAAAAAAATGAAAAAAAATAAAAAAAAGCTTGCATTTTGTCCGGACATAGTGTATGATAACACATGTTGACACGGTCAATTGGTCAAGCGGTTAAGACGCCGCCCTCTCACGGCGGAAACAGGGGTTCGATTCCCCTATTGACTGTTGGAAGGATACCTGATATTCAGGTGTCCTTTTTCTTTGTTTGGAAAAGAAAAGCCCTCCGGCAGGGGACGTTTACAGGATACAGAGTTTTGAAAGCGGCGGTTTCCGGGCAGATCGAACGGAGCCGCTGCTTTTTTGAGAGGGAGAGACAGAATATGACACTTTTACAGCTCAGATACGTAACGACAGCGGCGCAGTGCAGTTCGATGAATGAGGCGGCAAAGATGCTTTTTGTATCGCAGCCGAATCTTTCCGGCGCGGTCAGGGAACTTGAGAATGAGATTGGTTTTCAAATTTTTCGGCGTACCAGCAAGGGAGTGATCCCGACGCCGCAGGGGGAGGAATTTCTCGGTTATGCCAGGCAGCTTTTGGAGCAGTATCAGCTGATCGAGGATCGCTTTGTCCGGAGAACTGCGGAGAAAAAGAAATTCAGTGTTTCCATGCAGCACTATTCCTTTGCGGTGAAGGCGTTTGTGGAGCTGGTCCGGCAGTTCGGAATGGATGAATATGAATTTGCCGTTTATGAGACGAAGACCCAGGAAGTGATCTCGGATGTAAGAAATTTTAAAAGTGAACTTGGAATTCTGTATCAAAATGCGTTTAACCGGGCGGCATTGGAAAAGCTGTTCCGGGAGAATTATCTGGAATTTCATCCGCTGTTTTCCTGTGAAACGTATGTATATCTGTGGAAAGGCCATCCGTTGGCGGAGCGGCCCCGGATATCCATAGAGGAACTAAAGGAATATCCGTGTCTGATGTTCGATCAGGGCAGTAATAATTCCTTTTTCCTGGCGGAAGAAATGATGAGTACTTATGACTATAAAAGAAGCATCCGCGCCAATGACCGGGCGACCATGCTCAATCTGATGGTCGGGCTGAACGGCTATACCCTGTGTTCAGGGAAAATCTGCGAGAAATTGAATGGAGATGAGTATCGGGCGGTTCCGCTGAAGGAGACGGAAGAAATTGTGATCGGATATGTTCAGCGGAAAGGAATGGATCTGAGCCCGCTGGCACAACAGTATCTGGAAGAGATAAAGAAAACGATATAAGAAAAAGTGATAGCCAGCTGTCTGTTTTACGTATTAGACAGGTATCTGACCTTTGGTTACAATGATTTTGTAAACGGATGAAAGCGAAACGTAACTGTTTCGCTGACGGAACGGTTATAACAAAACAGGACGACAAAGGGGAAGAAGGCTATGGAAAGAAAGACTGGAAAAAAGAGAAACCTGAAATTTGAAACGCTGCAGCTGCATGTAGGACAGGAACAGCCCGACAGCGCCACAGGCGCACGTGCGGTTCCGATTTATCAGACAGCGTCTTATGTATTTGAAAATTCGGCACAGGCGCAGGCCAGATTTGATCTGACGGATGCGGGAAATATCTATGGAAGACTGACCAATCCCACCCAGGATGTATTTGAGAAGAGGATCGCAGCCCTGGAAGGAGGAGTGGCAGCCCTTGCGGTGGCGTCCGGAGCGGCGGCAGTTACCTATGTCATTGAAAATCTGGCGGGAGCGGGAGAGCATATTGTAGCGGCGGACAACATATACGGAGGAACTTATAATCTGCTGGAACATACCCTGCCGAGATACGGAATCACCACAACCTTTGTGAATATTTTTGATCTGGATGCTGTGCGCGGTGCCATCCGCGAAAATACGAAAGCGATTTATATTGAGACGCTGGGAAATCCCAATTCGGAAGTGGTGGATATTGAAACGATCGCGGAGATCGCCCACGAACATAAGATTCCGTTGGTGGTTGACAATACCTTTGCCACTCCGTATCTGGTGCGGCCGGTGGAATATGGCGCGGATATCGTGGTTCATTCGGCGACGAAATTTATCGGCGGACACGGAACGGCGATCGGAGGCGTGATCGTGGACGGGGGAAGGTTTGACTGGGAAGCTTCCGGGAAGTTCCCGTCTCTGACGGAACCGAATCCAAGTTATCACGGTGTCAGCTTTACAAAGGCCGCAGGATCGGCAGCTTTTGTGACAAAGATCCGCGCCGTGCTGCTGCGGGATACCGGAGCGACCATCTCTCCGTTCCATTCGTTCCTGTTTCTTCAGGGGCTGGAAACGCTTTCGCTCAGGGTGGAAAGACATGTGGAGAATGCATTGAAGGTTGCAGAGTATCTGAACAGACATCCGCAGGTGGAAAAGGTTCATCACCCGTCGGTCACGGAGGACAGGGAGCAGCAGAGACTGTATCGGAAGTATTTTCCTCACGGCGGCGGATCGATTTTCACCTTTGAGATCAAGGGGGATGACCGGAAAGCGAAGGCGTTTATCGATCATCTGGAACTGTTGTCACTGCTGGCAAATGTGGCAGACGTGAAGTCCCTGGTCATTCATCCGGCGACAACGACGCACAGCCAGTGTACAGAGGAGGAACTGGCAGAGCAGGGAATCCATCCGAATACCATCCGGCTTTCCGTAGGAACCGAGCATATCGACGATATCCTGGAAGATCTGGAACTGGCGTTCCAGGCGGCAGCGGAACTGTAAATACGACTGTGTTCAGCCGGCCGAACGGTTGCAGACCACCTGGTCTGGTGACAGTTCGGCTGGTTTTTTTCTGTATCCTGTGCTAAAATAGAAAAAACATTTGTTTGGAAGTGCAGGAAAGGAAGACCAGGATGAATATAATAGATTTTCACTGTGATACGCTTACGATGCTGAAACCAGAGAAAGAAAGCTTTGAAAAAAATGCCCATATGGTAGATTTGGAGCGGCTGGAAAAGGCAGGTGTCCGGGTGCAGTGCTGTGCAGCCTTTGTACCCACCGGGATGTTTCCGGCGGAGTCCAGGGAACAGAAGAGCATGGAGGAATTTCTGCGGGTACACCATGTCTGGCAGGATGTGCTGGATCAGTATCCGGACCGCCTGCTGCCGGTGCGCAGCCGGGAGGAACTGGAACGGTGCTTTCAGGAAGAAAAGACCGGGCTTTTGCTGACCATCGAGGACGGCGGCGTCTGCGGAAGTAATCTGGAGAATGTGAAGAAAGTTTTTGAACTGGGTGTGCGGCTGATCACGCTGACCTGGAATTATGAAAATGCGTTTGGCTTTCCCAATGGGAAGGACGGTGGGCTGAAGCCTCTGGGGATCGAGGCGGTGCAGGAGATGAACCGACTTGGAATCCTTGTGGATGTCTCCCATTTGTCCGATGATGGCTTCTGGGATGTACAGAAATACAGCAAAAAGCCCTTTGTTGCGTCTCATTCCAATGCCAGGGCGGTGACCGGGCATCCGCGCAACCTGACCGATGAGATGATCCGTGCAGTCGCTGAGTCCGGCGGGATCATCGGTCTGAACTTTGCGCCGGATTTCCTGGGAGAAGGAGGTGTCAGCCGAGTCAGCGATATGGTGCGTCATGTGCTGCATATCCGCGAAAAAGGAGGTTCCGGAGTTCTGGCGCTGGGAAGTGATTTTGACGGGATCGGAGGAACGTTGGAGATCGGCGGGCCGGATCAGTTTGTACTCCTTTGGGAGGCGCTTCGCAAGGCGGGAATGTCCGAGACGGAGCTGGAAGGAATGTGGTATGGAAACGGAGCGAGAGTGCTGCGGGAGGTGCTGCCATGCCGATGATCGAATCGGTGCCGGAGCAGTTCTGGGGGCTGTTTCGTTCGAAAAACCGTTTCATTTATATGGAAGCGCTCCGCAGTGTCAATGAAGAATATCAGTACAACAATTATTTCATCAGCCAGGAGGCCGCCCAGCAGGTCATTGAACAGTGCTTCACGGCGCAGCGGCTGAAACTGGAGGAAGAGGAAAATGAGACGGATCTGGAGCGGATCCAGCCTCCGGCGGCGCGTACTCTGAACTGGCTGGTACGCGCCGGGTGGCTGAACCGTCTGGAGGATTATATGCAGGGGATCACCCATATTGTGATCCCGGATTATGCGGCAGTTTTTCTGGAGGCTTTTGAGCGCCTGTATCAGGAGGAGGACGATGCGGCAGAAGTCTATATCCGCAATGTCTATGCCTCCGTTTTTTCTTATATCCATGATGCCAGAGAGGATCTGAGCCTCCTGAAAGGCGCCCTTCAGAATACAAAGATCCTGAACAAGAGTCTTCAGACGATGCTCCACAATATGAACCGTTTCTTTACGGAACTGTTGTCCGCGGATTCTTATGGGACGCTGCTGGAAGAACATCTCCACGGTTATGTGGAGGAAGTGGTGCAGAAAAAGTATCATATCTTGAAAACTTCCGATAATTTTTACCTGTATAAAAATGATATTCAGAAATGGCTGAAGGAAATCCTGGAAAAGACAGCCCGCCGGGCACAGGAACTGGAGCCGGAGGAGCCGGCAGGGGAATTCGGCGAAGAAACAGCAAAGACAGAGGGAAAACATGAGGAAGACATCCGTCGTCTGCTGGAAAAATGCCGTCGGGAACGGGAACTGGCCCAGGAGATCAGCCGGGCGTTCGACGATATTGAGCGGAGGATCTTCCTGATGGACCGGGAGCATTCCCGTTACGTACGGACGACGGTCATGCGGCTGAATTATCTGATCAACGAAGACCGGGATACGAAAGGGCAGATCATTCGTTTCCTGAACAGTATTTCAGACCGGCCGGAACTTCAGTCCGAGGCGCTGCAGGAAGCGGCGCAGGCGATGCATTTTACCGGCATGGAAGTGATGAACCGGGAACGTTTTTACCGGAAGAGAAAAGGAAGAGCTGCGTTTCAGGCTGCGGAGCGGGAAGATGAGGTTCAGCCGGAACTGACCAGGGAAGAGATCCTCCGGATGAACCAGACCCACAACCGATACAGCCGCCGGCAGATCGAGGAATTTCTCGACAGCCACAGTCCGGAAGGGATCTTTGTCACGGAACAGGAAACCGTCCGGGATTTTGAAACCTTTGAAAAGCTGATCCTTGCCTATGACTATGCCCTGCGCAGAGGAAGCAGATACCGCGTCACCGCGCTGGAAGAGACCATTGACAACGGTCAGTACCGGTATCCGAAGCTGAAATTTGAGCGGCGTTCGTGAGAGAGGAAAAAGTAACCGTTCGTAACAGTTCAGCTGGCTGAGCTGTTGCGGAAAAACGAAAAGAAAGTGAGAACGGATAACATAGCATGATACCTTATACCGATGAAATGGAAGCACAGGAAAGGGAAGATCTGCAGAGAGCCATCCGGCTTCTGATGAACCAGACCTATGTGCTGGAACGGAAATACGACAGAAAAAGTAAAAGAATGCAGCTGAATCACGAGTTTCGTGTCTGTGACCAGCACCTGGAATTTCTGAAAGAATACTTTGCGCTGGCGGGATTTACGGTGCGGGAGGAGCTGACGGACGGGATCATCTGGCTGCTGCCGGAGGAAGGACAGGCAGGTCCGAGGCTTTCCGAGTATACAACGAAATTTCTGCTGATGCTGAAAGTGATTTATGATGAACAGATGGCGTCGGCGTCCACCAGCAGTTATGTGGTGACCACACGGGCGCAGGTCCAGGAGAAGATGGACAGTTTTAAGCTGCTCAGCCGACAGCCGCCGGCAGCGGAGGTGCGCAGCACTGTCCGCATTCTGAAGAAATATCAGATGATCGATTTTATTGACAGCGGAGAAGAACTGGAACCTGACGCCAGATTTCTGATCTACCCCACCATCAATATGCTTCTGATGGGAGAAGAGATCCAGAGAGTGGCGAAGGCATACGCAAATGAGGAAGGAGAGGACGATGACAGCACCATATGAAGCACTGAACCGTCTGTGCCTGAACAACTGGCATTATATTGACCGGAAAATCCTGAAATTCCACAAGGAGATGAATTTTTTTACCGGACATTCCGGCAGCGGAAAATCCACAGTCATCGACGCCCTTCAGATCCTTCTGTACGCCAATACCGACGGCCGCGGATTCTTCAACAAAGCGGCCACTGACGAATCGGACCGTACCCTGATGGAATATCTGCGGGGAATGGTCAGTGTGGACGACAACAATTCCTATACATATCTGAGAAATGAAGATTTTTCTTCAACCATCGTCATGGAGCTGGAGCGAACCGATACCCGGGAGCGCCAGTGTATCGGCGTGGCTTTTGACGTCTCCTGCGGAACCAACAATTACAGCAAGATTTTCTTCTGGCATAAGGGTTCTCTTCCGGCGCATGGCTACCGGACGCCGAAACGTGCTATGACCATCGATGAGATCCGCACAGATATCCGGAGTACGATGAACCCGGAAGATTATTATTTTGAGACGACCAACGAGCGGTTCCGGGCAAAAATGTACAGCGATTATCTGGGCGGGCTGAATCCGGAGCGCTTTCCCCGGCTGTTCAAACGTGCGATTCCATTTCGTATGAACATGAAGCTTTCGGAATTTGTGCGGGAATATATCTGCATGGAACAGGAGATCCATATTGAAGATATGCAGGAAAGCGTGACTCAGTATGGAAGGCTTTGCCGGCGGATCCGGGATATCCAGGCGGAAGTGGAGGAACTGACGAAAATCCGCGGCGCTTTCGACGGCTATCAGGAAAAGGAAAGAGAAGTGACCCGGCTGAGGTATTTCCAGAGCGCTCTGGAGGTATTGGAGCTGAAAGAACTGGAAACATCTGTCCGGATACAGGTGAAAAACCACCAGGAAGATGTGAAAAAACAGGAGCTGAATCAGAAAGAACTGGAAAAGACCATCGGGAAACTGGAGGAAGAGAAGGAAAAGCTGATCGGAAAGATCAATGCCTCCGGTTATGAGGAGCTCCTTGCCTCGCTGAAGAACCTGTATGAACTACAGAGCAGTTACGGGGAAGGCGTGAAAAACTGGCAGGATACGGTGCGCCGCCTGAAAGAATGGGAAGAGCAGGAGATCACGCCAAATCCGGTGCTGTGGAAGATTGAAAGCTTCGAAAAGGGAACGATTCCGGAGGAAGAACTGAAAAAACTCCGGGAGGAATTTGACAGCATCCAGAAGGATGTCCGCCGGCAGAAGTCCGAGGCGGAGTCGGAAATCCGAAGGATCCGCAGAGAAAAAAAGGAAGCGGAAGATACCTTAAAAGAACTTCGCCAGGGAAGCGCCGCTTATCCGAAAGAACTGGAGGAAGCCCGCAGTATCCTGCGCAGGGAGCTGCAGAAAAAAGCCGGCCATCCGGTGCCGGTGGAAATCCTTGCCGATCTGCTGGAGGTGCGGGACGATGCGTGGCGAAATGCGGTGGAAGGCTATATGGCGGGAAATAAGCTGTTGCTGGTGGTGCCGCCGGGATATGCGAAGGATGCGTTGGAAATTTACCGGGGCATGGACAAAAAGAAATATTTCAAAGTGGCAGTCCTGGATACGGAGAAAGTGTCAGAAAAGCGCTGGGAAGTACGTCCCCGGGCATTGTCGGAGGAAATCGAGACAAAAAATGAATCTGTGCGGGCATATGTGGACTTTCTCATGGGCCGTGTGATCAAATGTGAGACGATCGACGAACTGCGGGAGCAGAATGTGGGAATCACAAGAACCTGCGAGCTGTACAGCGGATTCAAATTCCAGCATATCGATCCGAAGCATTACACCCGGTTTGCTTATATCGGTGAGATGAGCCGCCGCCAGAGGATCCGCCTTCTGGAGGAACAGATCCGGGAACTGGAGGAAGAACTGGAACCGCTGCTGGAAGTATGTACTTCCGCCGACCAGATTCTGGGGCTTGAGATGCTTCCGCTGGAACCGTCCGTCTATCTGGGATGGATGGAGCAGAAAAAGAAACTTGCTCAGACCGGACGGGAGATCGATGCGCTCACCCGAAAGATTGAAGAGCTGCAGAAACGGGATGTGGACGCCTGGAAGAAACAGAAAGATCAGCTGCAGAAGCGGGTGGAGGAACTGCGCAGCCAGCGGGATGAGATCCAGAAAGCAGTGTTCCGTACACAGGCGAAGATCAATCAGGGAATCGCCCAGGAACAGGATTACGCCCGCCAGCTTGTGGAGAAGCAGAAGGAACTGCCGGAGGATGAAACACTCGCTGCGGAGTTCCGGGAATATATGGAGAAGAAAGCAGGTCAGGCAAGAGGAGGAAAAGGCGCCGTAAATTACACCAACCTGAGAAAATCTTTCCAGGGGCGCCACACAGAAGCCCAGGGAAGGGCGCAGGAAGCGCTTTCCAGGCTGCGGCAGGAGCGTGTGGCGTATCTGACCCACCGCCCAAATCGGGCGTTTGACTCGGAACGCCTGGACAACAACCAGTTTGATGAACTTCTGGAGAAGCTGCAGTACAAAGACCTGGACGAATTGTCTCAGCGTGCGGCGAAACAGGCAAGGGGAGCTGTGGAAATCTTTAAGAATGATTTTATCTATAAAATCCGAAGCGCGATCAAGGAAGCGATCGAGCAGAAGAATGAACTGAACCGTATCATCGGGCAGAATGATTTTGGAAAAGACCGATACCGTTTTGTCGTGGAGAAGAATAAGGGAGAGGACGGCAAATTCTATCCGGTCTTCATGGATGACAATCTGGAAATCTCTCCGTCCGCGCTGAGCAATCATCTGGCAAACCAGATGGATCTGTTTACGATGAACCATGAGGAACAGTACGGCGAGCTGATCTCCGAGCTTCTGGAGATTTTCCTTCCGCCGGAGAACGCGACGGCGGCAGAGCTGGAAGAGGCAAAGCAGAACATGAAGAAATACGCGGATTACCGGACGTATCTGAGTTTTGATATGGAACAGATGGTGCGGGGAGAGACTGGGGAAGTCATGTATCTGAAACTGGATCGAATGCTTCGGAAAAATTCCGGAGGAGAGGGACAGAACCCGCTGTATGTGGCTCTGTTGGCAAGTTTTGTGCAGGCTTACCGTATCAATCTGTCTCCCAGGCTGCAGCTGTCTCCCGCGATCCACCTGGTGATCCTCGACGAGGCTTTCTCAAAAATGGACGCGGAGAAGGTGGCTTCCTGCATTTCGCTGATGCGCCAGTTCGGTTTCCAGGCGATCATCAGTTCCACCAATGACAAGATCCAGAGTTATCTGGACAGCGTGGATAAGACCTTCCTGTTCGCGAACCCCAATAAGCGTCACATTTCCATTCAGGAATTTGAAAAGCTGGAATTCGAGGAACTGCGGACAGATCTGGAAGAATCAGAGGATTGATCCGATTTCTTGAGGGAAATCTCGCGGAACAGAATACGCGAACGTACTCTGGCGGCGGAGAAGCAGAAAGAAAAAGAGGGAACGGCAGATGGCAGGGAAGAAGAAAGCGGGAGAGCGGCAAAAGAAGACTCTTGTGGAAGTGATCGTTGAAAAGAATGACAGAAGCGCAAAAGGCCAGTGGGGGCTTCTGAAAGGAAACAAGACCATCAAGGAGATTGCCGACCTGTCCCGTCAGGTCGGTGTACAGGAGCTGATCAGCCAGGCGAAAGAGCTGGAGGCGAGAGGGCTTGTGACGGTCCACTGGGGAGACGGGAAGAGTGTGATCCGGGAGAAGGGAATCACTTATTCCATGGATCAGATGGATGAGTTTTACCGGCTGGCAGGCAGGGAACATCCGAAATACCAGCTCTGGAAAAGAAAACAGGAAATGGAGCAGATGGTGGAACGGGAGTTGAAGCACTGCCGGAAGGGATGGATCCGCCGATATTACGAAAGCCTGCTCGCCCAGGTGCAGGACGCAGTGGAAAAATCACTGCCGAAACAAGTCTGCGAAGAGTATTTTGCTTGCCTGCGGATGCTGGATGTTCTGGAGGAACCTGTGTATAAAAGAATTTTCAGCGCTGCCTGTCTGGAGGATTCGAAAGCCTTTGAGAACAAGTATGAGGACTGGCTGGTATCTGCCGCAAGGGAATTCTGCGAGACGGCTGACGATGGGATGGAGGATACGCAGGTTCTGGAACAGATCGGATTGAAGGAATACGCATCGCAGATGTATCTCAAAGGTCCGCTGGCTCTGGAACTCCATGGAGAGAACCTGCACGTGGAAAACTATCGTTACGGGGTTGTTCTGAATACACAGACCATGCGGGAAGTGCGGATCCTTCCGGATCAGTCTTTTCAGAACATTGTCACGATTGAAAACAAGGCAAATTTTGAGACTGCCTCTTTTCGGGAGGATACGTTGTATCTTTTCGTCCATGGATTTCCCGGACCGGAAGAACGCCGGTTTCTGATCCGTCTGAGAGAAGCGCTGGAAAATGAGAAAAAAGCGGAAAATCATCCTGGGAAAATACAGTATTATCACAGCAGTGATCTGGATTACGGCGGAATCCGTATTTTTCGGTATCTTCGGGAAAGAATATTCCCAGAAGTACAGCCATATCGGATGGACAAAGAAACGTATGAACATTACCGGAAGCTGGGCTATGGGTACGATCTTCCGGAAAGTATCGTGAAAAAACTGGAACGGATAGAGGAACCGCTGCTGGAAGAGCTGATCGAATGTCTGCGGAGGGAAAAGAAAGGGATCGAGCAGGAATGTTTTCTGACGGAGCCTTTGCTGAAAGCGCAGATGGCGGACGTATCAGGGAGAGCGGGAAAACAGGCTGGATCATGAGCGGGATACCTGCAAATGGAGAAGGAGGAAAAACGGATGCTGGAGAAAATAGATCTCACAAAGAAAATGGAGAAAGAAGAGTATGAGAAACGGATGAAACGGCTGGAACCGGAGCTGGGAAGGCTTCAGCGGGAATGCCGGGAGCGGAAGATTCCGGTGATGATCGTTTTTGAAGGATATGGCGCCTCCGGAAAAGGCGCGCAGATCGGCGCGCTGATCCACGCGCTGGATCCACGGGGCTTTACCGTTTATCCGGTCAACAATGAGACGGAGGAAGAACGGCTGCATCCTTATCTGTGGCGTTTCTGGACGAAGCTTCCGGAAGCGGGAAGGATCGCTCTGTATGACAGCAGCTGGTACAGGAGAGTGCTCAACGACCGTTTTGACCAGAAAACCGGAGAGGCGAAGGTGCTGGAAGCCTTTGATTCCATTCTGGCTTTTGAGCGCCAGTTGACGGACGGGGGAATCGTGCTGATCAAATTCTTCCTGGACATCGATAAGAAGGAACAGAAAAAGCGGTTCAAAAAGCTTCTGGAATCGGAGGATACCGCATGGAGAGTCAGCCGTCAGGATCTGAAACGGAATGAGGAGTTTGAACGTTATCAGAAGATGAATGAAGAGATGATCCTTCGGACTGATACGGATTATGCACCCTGGAATATCATCGAGGCAGTGGACCGCAGGTATGCAACGGTAAAAATCTACACGCTTGTGGCGGAGGCATTGTCCGGAGCAATCCAAAAAGCCGCTGCTCCGGCGGAGCCGCAGCAGCCTGCTCCGCTTCACACGCCGACGGATGCGGAGCTTCAGGAATCCACTCTTTCAAAAGTGGACCTATCCTTGTCCATGGAGAAAGAAGAATATAAAAAGAAACTGAAAAAACTTCAGGAGCGGATTGAAGAGCTTCACGGCAAACTGTACCGCAAACGAATCCCGGTGGTGTTTGGCTTTGAGGGATGGGACGCCGGAGGAAAAGGGGGCGCCATCAAACGTCTGACCGAAAGAATGGATCCGCGGGGTTATGTGGTAAATCCCACCGCGTCCCCCAACGATATCGAACGGGCGCACCATTATCTGTGGAGATTCTGGCGGGCAATGCCGAAAGCCGGGCATATCGCAATCTTCGACCGTACCTGGTACGGCCGCGTGATGGTGGAGCGGATCGAAGGGTTCTGTACGGCACAGGAATGGCAGCGTGCCTACCGGGAGATCAATGAGATGGAACGGGATCTCGCCAGAGATGGCGCCGTGGTGCTGAAATTCTGGATGCAGATCGACAAGGAGGAACAGGCACGGCGATTCAAAGCGCGCCAGGAAAATCCCGACAAACAGTGGAAGATTACGGACGAAGACTGGAGGAACAGGGAAAAGTGGGATCAGTACGAGGAAGCGGTCAATGAAATGCTGATCCGCACGTCCACGTCCTATGCGCCGTGGATCATTGTGGAGGGCAACTGCAAATATTATGCCCGGATCAAGGTGCTGGAGACCGTTGTGGACGCACTGGAAAAACGACTGAAAGAGGATTGAGATGGAAATTACAATACCGCATTATTATAAACGATTCCGCTGTATCGCTTCGGAATGCCCGGACACCTGCTGTGCCGGCTGGGCGATCATGATCGACGATAAGACCCTGAAGAAGTATAAAAAGATCCGAGGCACGTTCGGCAGGACAGTACGTGCCTCCATCAACTGGAAGGAGAAATCTTTCCGGCAGCGGAAAGGCCGGTGTGCATTTCTCAACAAGGAAAACCTCTGCGAGCTTTATCTGGAGGGAGGCAGCGATTACTTTTGCAGGACCTGCCGCAGATATCCGAGGCATATCGAGGAATTTGAGGACTGCCGGGAAATTTCCCTGTCTTTGTCCTGTATGGCTGCGGCGCGGATCATTCTCGGCAGCAGGGAAAAGGTACGTTTCCTTCGCAGGGAGATTCCTGTGCGGAGGGAGGAGGACTATAAAGATTTCGACTATTTCCTGTTCACCAATCTGCTGGATGTGCGGGAAGCGGTGTTTGAAATTCTTCAGAACCGTACCATGGACGCCGGAACAAGGAGTTGTATGGCACTGGCGCTGGTTCATGATTTTCAGGGAAGGATCCAGGGGCAGCGGCTTGGCGAGACGCAGGAACTGCTGGAACGATACCGGAAACCGGAGGCTGCAGACTGGTTTCGTAAAGATATGGAACAGTATCGGGATGGGAGCCAGAGAGATACTGCCTTTCGGATGTTCCGGATCCTGAAAAGGATGGAAGTATTGCAGGAAAACTGGCCGGAAGAATTGTGGCAGGCACGCCGGATGCTCTACAGCCGGAGCGGGGAAGAATATCAGGCGATGAGAGAAGCATGGAAGGAAAGCTGCCGAAACAGCGGGGTGGATCTGGAAAATCTGCGGGAGCAGCTGATGGTTTATTATACATATACCTACTTTGCAGGAGCAGTCTATGACGGACAGGCATATGGAAAGATCAAAATGGCTTCCGCTGCCGCACGGCTGACGGAAGAACTTGCCATGGCGCGCTGGAAGGCGCAGCAAGAGACTCTGACGCAGGAGGATTTTCTATGGACGGCACATCGGCTGTCCAAAGAAATCGAACATTCGGATCCCAACCTCATCGCCCTGGAGCGCCAGCTGGTTCCGTTCGGCCTGACAGAATTTTTCCGTCTGATGGCATAAAGCCATTCCAGAGTCTCTGCGGTAAATAGGCAGACCTGGGCTGAACTATTACGCTGTCAGTTCAAAAAATTTCCGGTAATACTTTTGATTTTCTGCAAAAAGTGGTATGATATAGTTAGTATAAACTTTTAGAGAAGACATCCCGGTACATCGAAAATGAAATAGCCAGCCATCTGACTTGTCTATTTCGTTTTCGATGTACTAGAAACGAAAGGGGGTATCAAAATGAAGTTTGATATGCATTGCCATACAAAAGAAGGCTCCATGGATGGAAAAGTTGTAATAGAAGAATATATCTGTGCGCTGAAAAAGAAAGGATTCAGTGGAATGCTGGTTTCGGATCATAATTCTTACGACGGATACCGGGAATGGAAGAATTCTATTAAAGGCAAAGCGCATCAGGATTTTATTGTGCTGAAAGGTGTGGAATATGACACTTGTGACTGCGGTCATATTCTTGTGATCATGCCGTTTGGCGTCAAACTGAAGATCCTGGAGCTCCGCGGGCTGCCTGCCTCGCTGCTGATCAAGATCGTACATGCTTACGGTGGGATTCTCGGCCCGGCACATCCATATGGAGAGAAATTTATGAGTATGATCACAACCACCATGCGGAAAGAAAAATATAAGGAAAAGATCACAGCGTTGATGCCTCAGTTTGATTTTGTGGAAATCTACAATGCATGTGAAAGTGAGGAAACCAACGCAAAAGCGCGGAAGCTTGCCGAGGAATACAACAAACCGGGATTTGGCGGGAGCGATGCGCACCGGTTGGACTGCATCGGCATGGCGTACAGCGAATTTCCGGAAACCGTCCGAAGCGAAGACGACCTGATTGCGTTTGTAAAGACGTGCCCGAAGATCGAATGCGGAGGCACGCATTATGAGCGGACGACCAAGGGAAAGATCGGGAAACTGAACGAGGTGATCGTGGATTCCTTTTATGTTTATAATAAAGTGGCGAACGGATGGCGGGGAAGAAAACGCCGCCGTGAGCTGGATTCGATTATTGAAAACAAGCTTTGAGGTCAATCTCCCCGTAACAATTCAGTCAGCTGAACAGTTACGGGGAAATTGATGTCAGATTGCGGAAAGGTGAAAACAAAGTATGGCAGCAGTTTTTCTGGCACCATTTTATTTGCTTTGCAATGCATATATTCTTTACTGGATGATCCGGTGGCTTCATGCCGCGGTTCCCGTGCTTGGGAAAGGAGCGGGGCTGATCCTCGTGCTTGCGGTGTATTCATTTCTTATGATGTCCCTTCTGACCAGCTTTCTCGTCCGGCAGTATCCCATCCGGCGATATTTGAAAAAGATCAGCGATCAGTGGCTGGGAAGCTTTGCCTATATTCTGGGGATCACACTGCTCCTGGATGCGGGGCACAGAATCCTTTCGCTGACCTGGCTGGCGGACACCTGGCTGTATTCCAGAGGAGGAATGGCTTTCTGCGGCAGCCTGGGAGCGGCAGGAATGGCAGCGGTGGTCATCTACGGAATCCACCATGCAGGAAAAATTTCCCTGACAAGGTATCAGGTGATCATTTCAAAGAAATACGCGGCGGAAGGAAGACGGACGATGAGAATTGCGCTGCTGGCGGATCTCCATCTTGGAAGCAGTGTCGGGAAAAAGCAGGTCGAGCGGATGACGGAACTGGTCGGTCAGTGTGAGCCGGACCTGGTGGTGATTGCGGGAGACTTGTTCGATAATGATTTTTCATCCATCGACGATCCGGAAGGGATAGCGCGGCTGCTGGCTGGAATGAAGAGCCGTCTGGGCACATGGGCGTGCTGGGGAAATCATGATATTAATGAGAGAATTCTCGCAGGTTTTACATTTCCGGTGCCGGGTGGAGTACAGGTGGATCCGCGGTTTGACGCGTTTCTACGCCAGGCAAAGATCCATATGATGAATGATGAGGTCCGGCTGATGGACGAAAGCTTCTATCTCGCGGGACGAAAGGATCCCCAGAGGATTGAGAAGACCGGTGAGACCCGCATGGAACCGGCAGAACTGCTGAACAGTGTGGATCGGACACTTCCGGTCTTTGTGATCGACCATCAGCCCAAACAACTGAAGGAGTTGGCGGCGGCGGGTGTGGATCTGGATCTGTCGGGGCATACCCACAACGGACAGGTGTTTCCGGGAAACCTGTTCCTGCGGCTGATGTGGAAAAATCCCTGCGGAGTCAGAAAAATCGGAGACATGTACAGCGTGGTAACTTCCGGAGCAGGATTCTGGGGACCGGGTCTGAGAATCGGCACGGACAATGAAGTCGTTCTCCTGGAAGTGGAATTCCGTGATTCGTGAGAGAATGTCCACAGGCACTGCGTTTTCCTATGGCCTGAACAGTAAATGCGCAGATATGGCTGAACTGTTGCGGAAAAAGTGAAGAGTACATCAAAAAATCCTTGACAGAAAGATTTAAGGTATGGTATAGTCAACACTTGTGAGACAAAATTCACAGATCCTTGTTCCCTGCAGCGTTTCAAAACCAGAACAGGGAGCCAAAAGACCATAAGGAGGTAAAACAGCATGAACAAGTATGAATTAGCGTTAGTTGTGAATGCCAAGCTGGAAGACGAGGAAAGAGCAGCAGTTGTTGAAAAAGCAAAAGGCTACATCACCCGTTACAATGGCGTAATCACAGAAGTAGAAGAATGGGGTAAGAAGAGATTAGCTTACGAAATTCAGCACATGCGCGAAGGCTTCTACTATTTTGTTCAGTTTGAAGCAGACAGCACCTGTCCGGCAGAAGTCGAGAGACATATGCGTATCATGGATAACGTGCTGAGATACTTAGTTGTCCGCAAGGATGCCTGAGAAATAAGCGTACAAATGGAATAAAATAGAAGGAGGAAAAGCAAATGGCTTTTAATAAGAGTGAAAGACCGGAAAGCGCAGCAAGAAGACGCCCGGGCAGAAGAAGAAAAGTATGTGTATTCTGCGGAAAAGATAATGTCATCGATTACAAAGATGCAAACAAGTTGAAAAAATATGTTTCTGAGCGGGGAAAAATCCTTCCGAGAAGAGTGACAGGAACCTGTGCAAAACATCAGAGAGCAATCACTGTAGCAGTGAAGAGAGCACGTCATATGGCGATTATGCCGTATGTGGATGATTGATTCACGAAAGCAGAAATGTAAAACGCCGGACGTTAGTTCGGCGTTTTTTTAATGCGGACGGCAAAAGCGGCGGACGGCAAAAGCGGGAGTGGGAACCCGGCGGCGCGGCGGGGGATCTGCGCGTCCCCCTCCCGCGCCGTCCGTTTCCTTTTCCCCCACCCGCAGATTTCCCCAAAAAATACTTGTATCCGGAAGGGAAAAGCGGTATACTCATGAAAGTGCGTATTCTGCACTCCGCAGCAGAGAGGCTGCGAATTTCAATAAGCATGAGGTTGGAAGATGAAACTGTATGACATTACCAGAGAGCTTTTTTCTACCGCAATTTATCCAGGAGATCCCGTCCCGGCGGCGGAGCCTGTGAATGAAATACGAAAGGGAGATGCGTTTAATCTCACACGGATCACTCTGGGAACCCACAGCGGCACACATATGGATGCGCCCTGGCATTTTATCCCGGAGGGAAAGACGATCGAGGAGATTACTCTGGAGCAGACGATCGGGCCATGTCATGTGGTTGCGCTGGAGGGAAAGGTGACCAGAGAGATGCTGGAGCCTGTGGTTCCCAAAGGATGCGAACGCCTGCTGATCCAGGGAGAAATTGAGCTTACCTGTGAGGGTGCCGGTTATCTGGCGGAAAAACGGCTTCAGCTTCTTGGGGTGGAAGGAATGAATGTAGGCAGCGAAGAGACCTGTACGGAAATCCACAGGACTCTCCTGGGAACCGGGATGGTGATCCTGGAAAATCTGGATATGTCGAAGGCGGCTCCGGGACAGTATGTTCTGGTGGCGGCGCCTCTCAGGATGAAAGGAATGGACGGAAGCCCGGTCCGGGCGGTTTTGATGGAGGGAGAAAATCTTCACCTCACCCCCAAATGCGAGACAGCTTCCGCATCCGGAAATGGAAGAAAATTGGTTCTTTTTGACCTGTAAAAGAAAAAAACATGCGAAAAGCATTAATGAATCAAAGAAAGCATGTCATAAAATGAAAACGACAAGGCAGAGGAATGAATCTGTAAGAGGATTCGTTTCTCTGCTTTTTATTTCCGCGGGCAACGAGCCAAGCGAATGTGCTTGCGTGCCCATTTGACGGTGCTGTGTGCCGGTGGCACACGGTTAGCAAGAAAAATTTCCAAAAAGTAGTTGACAAAATAGTTAGTAACTGCTAACATATATTCAGTTAGAAAAAACTAACTACAATTTGAAATAGACACACGAAGAAACAGGGTGCCGGAAAGGAGAGATAAGGATGCCTTTGACAATGGCAAGATCCGGTGAGATCAATTACATAAAAAGAGTCGGAGGTAATGAAGAGACAAAGCGCCATCTGGAAACCCTTGGGTTTGTGGTCGGAGGAGCGGTGACAGTGATTTCCAGTCTGAATGGAAATCTGATCGTCAACGTCAAGGATTCCCGTGTTGCGATCAGCAGGGAAATGGCTAACAAAATTATGGTTTAAGGAGGGGATGAAATTGAAGACTTTACGAGATATTCCGGTTGGCACTGCCGCCCGCGTGAGAAAACTGCACGGGGAAGGCGCGCTGAAACGCCGAATCATGGATATGGGCATCACAAAAGGCAGCGAGATTTATGTCCGAAAAGTTGCTCCACTAGGTGATCCGGTGGAAGTGACGATTCGTGGATATGAGCTCTCTCTGAGAAAAGATGATGCAGACTGTATTGAAATGGAATAAGAAAAAGAGGTAAATGGTTATGGCAACTAAAATTGCGTTGGCGGGAAACCCGAACTGTGGCAAAACCACCATGTTTAACGCTCTGACAGGCGCAAATCAGTATGTCGGCAACTGGCCTGGCGTTACGGTGGAGAAAAAAGAAGGACGATGGAAAGGACAGAAGGATGTCGTTATCACCGACCTTCCTGGTATTTATTCTCTGTCCCCCTATACATTGGAAGAAGTGGTGAGCCGGGATTATCTGATGAAGGAGCATCCGGAGGCGGTCCTGAATCTTGTGGATGCAACGAATATTGAAAGAAACCTGTATCTGACGACGCAGGTACTGGAACTTGGAATTCCGGTGGTCATCGCTCTGAATATGGCAGACCTGCTGGATAAGAGCGGGATCACGATCGACACCAAAGGTCTGGAAAAAGCACTGGGATGCACCATTGTGAAAACATCCGCGCTGAAAGGAACCGGTGTACAGGAAGCGGTAAAAACGGCTGTGGCTGAGGCTTCCAAACGGAAAACCGCAGAACCGAAAGCATGCTTTTCTTCTCAGGTGGAAGCGGCGATCAACGCTGTGGAAGAAGTTCTTCCAACCAGCATCGCAGCGGAGCAGAGACGCTGGTATGCGATCAAAGTCCTGGAGAGGGACAGCAAAGTTCTGGAAGAACTGAAATTGCCTGTATCTGCAAAGAGCAAAGCGGATACGGTAATCACAGATTTGGAAAAGGCGATGGACGACGATACGGAGTCTATCATCACGAATGAAAGGTACGAGTACATAACTTCTCTGATCGCCAAGTATGTGAAAAAACCAAAGGAAAAGATGACGACCTCAGACAAGATTGACCGGATCGTAACAAATCGTGTGCTTGGTATTCCGATTTTCCTTGTGGTAATGTATGTTGTTTATGCCATTGCGGTAACAACCCTTGGTACCTATGTGACTGACTGGACCAACGATGTCTTCGTTGTGGCGATTCAGGACGCGGTAACCAGCGGACTTGAGGCAATCGGGGCAGCTGCATTTCTGACTGACCTGATCGTAAACGGTATTATCGGCGGTCTGGGCGCAGTTCTTGGATTTGTTCCGCAGATGGCAATTCTGTTTGTGCTGCTGTCCATTCTGGAAGACTGCGGTTATATGGTTCGTATTGCGTTTGTCATGGACCGTATTTTCCGTAAATTCGGTCTTTCCGGCAAAAGTTTTATTCCTCTGTTGATTTCCTCCGGCTGTGGAATCCCTGGTATCATGGCTTCCAAAACCATTGAAAACGACAATGACAGACGTCTTACGATCATGACGGCTACCTTTATTCCCTGCGGAGCAAAACTCCCGGTCATTGCTTTGATGGGCGGTGTGATCGGAAGCAAGATCACCGGATTCCCGGCAGGCGCTCTTACCTTTATTATGTATGTGATCGGAATCGTGGCAGTTCTTGTTTCTGCGATCATTCTGAAAAAGACAAAGCCGTTCCACGGCGAGGCGGCTCCGTTCGTTATGGAACTTCCTGCATACCATATTCCGCAGGCAAAAACAGTTCTTCTCCATGTATGGGAGCGCCTGAGAGGATTTATTGTGAAAGCCGGTACGATCCTGCTTCTGGCATGTATCGTGATGTGGTTCCTGGCAGGATATGGATTTGTTGACGGAAGCTTTGGCGCAGTGGAAAATGCTTCCGACAGTCTTCTGGCAGTGCTCGGCGGAGCCATCGCGGTTCTCTTCGCACCGCTTGGATTTGGTCTGGGCGATCATGCATGGGCATCGGTTGCGGCTTCCATTTCCGGATTCTCCGCAAAAGAGGCGATCGTAAGCACCATGGGTACTCTGGCAAATGTTGCCGGAGATGTGGAAGACGCAGGCACTGTTGCAGGTGCGGTTGGCGCATGGTTCCCGTCTGCGATGGCGGCGTTCAGCTTCCTGCTGTTTAATCTTCTGGATTCTCCGTGTCTGGCGGCGATTTCCACCATGGCAAAGGAGATGAACAGCCGGAAATGGTTCTGGTTTGCGATTCTGTTCCAGAATGTCTTTGCATATGTTGTGACATTTATGGTATATCAGATCGGCGCTGTTATCACTGGCGCGGCAGGTTTTGGTGTGGGCACTGTGATCGCAATTGTCTTTTTGATGGCGTTCCTGTTCCTGTTATTCCGTCCGGATCCATATAAAGGACAACAGTTCAAGACCAAACGTTCCGTAGTCGAGGCGTAAGTCCATGGGAGGAACTGAGTCGGTAGTATCTATGGGCTGGATGGTTCTGTTCCTGGTCATTCTGTATCTGGCGGGAGTGGGAATATCCTCTCTGATCCGGTATCTGAGAAAAAAGTGGAAGGAACGAAAAAAATAACGTATCAGCAGCGTAAAAAGTAGTATAATAGTATCATAGGTAAAGGGCGGGCTGTCGCCGGACAGTCCGCCGGAAAAAGACTTTGAAGGAAAGCGGGGTGTGGTTATGACTCCAGGAACAGTCATTGTATCGATTCTTCTCCTTGGCGTGGTAGTTCTTGCGATACGCTCGATTATCCGCCAGAAAAAGGCTGTAAAAGCCTGCGGCGGATGCGGCGGAAGCTGTGCGGGATGCACCGGCTGTCATTCGATGACCAGCAGCCAGGCAAAAGCATCAAAGTCGGAAAAATAGGATACCGAAACAGGTATCCTGATTTTTCACCCTAATAGTTAGCAAAGACTAACCTAAAAATAGAAATAATAAAAAGGAGAAACTTATGCCGGAAGAAAGAAACAGGAAAATATCGATCCAGCTTGCATCCCAGTGCGCGCCTACCTTTCTGCGCGTAAAGCCGTCCAGCCTGATGATGCTCTGTCCGGAGGACACAGAAGTGCTCGAGGTGCAGACCAGGAAGGCGGGAGTCAGCAGATGTCTGCTGTATCGCGGAAATCAGAGAGATATGTGGCTGCTGTACCGGAAAGAGGAACTGAACGAAATTCTGAAAAAAGAGGAAGTCCGCCGGTTTTTTCAGGCAATGGGCTATACTTCTTTTTCTCTTCCGGCAGTTCTCAATAACGTCCGGGTGCGTCTTTTGGAGCATCGGGAGAACGAGGGGGAATACCCTCACGAGCTGGGAATCCTGTTGGGCTATCCGCTGGAGGATGTGCAGGGATTCATCAGGAACAAAGGGAAAAATTACCTTTATTCCGGGTACTGGAAAGTATACGGAGACGTGGAGAAAGCAATACAGCTTTTCCAAAGTTATGACAGGGCAAGAAAACAGATGCTTGCGGTCCTGTTAAAAGAACAGAATGTAAGGAGGATTTCAGCATGAGCAAGATCAAAGTAGTATATTGGAGCAGCACAGGAAATACAGAGGCAATGGCAGAGGCAATCGCCAGAGGGATCGAATCCGCAGGCGGAAAAGCACAGCTGCTGGAAGCGGACAATGTCTCTGCTTCCGATTTCAGCGATGACCAGGTGTTTGCCCTTGGCTGCCCGGCAATGGGAGCCGAGGAACTGGAAGATTCCGTCGTGGAGCCTCTGGTTGCTGATCTGGAAGGTTCCGTGTCCGGAAAGAAGATTGCGCTGTTCGGTTCCTATGACTGGGGCGACGGCGAATGGATGCGTATCTGGGCAGAGAGAATGGAGAAAGCAGGAGCACAGATTGTGGGAGGCGAGGGCCTGATCTGCAATAATACGCCGGATGAAGATGGAATCGCCGCGTGTGAGAAGCTCGGTGTGAAGCTGACGGAAGCTTAAAGAGAAAGGAGAGCGTTTATGAGTGTTGTGATTGTTGGAGGCCATGACAGGATGGTGACAAAATACAAACAAATCTGCAAAAAGTATAACTATAAGGCAAAAGTCTTCACCCAGATGTCTGCGGATCTGAACAAACAGATCGGCTCTCCGGACCTGATGGTGCTGTTCACCAACACGGTATCCCATAAGATGATCAAAACAGCAGTGGATGAGGCAAGAAAGTGTGACACGGAGATTGTCAGATGCCATACCAGCAGCGCAAACGCTCTGAACGAAATCCTTGAGAGACAATGTGCAGCTGTTTGATGACAAAAAATAAAAGAAGTAACCGTTCAGCAAGGTCTGCGTATTTACCGCGCAGACCTTGAACCGTTTTACTGATCTCTTTCATTCAGAAACCGCTTCTCAAAATCAGAGGCAGTCACTGGGCTTGAGCAATAGAATCCTTGCCCGTACTGGAATCCAGCTTCGCCGAGATGGGTGATAAAATCCGTCGGTCAGGAATTTGCCGTCAGCTCTTCCAGAGAATGAAAGGTATAGCCTATAGATTCCCAGCGGGTCAGCAGCTCGTCGAGGATTTCGCCATTGGTGCGGGAGGTATTGTGGAGCAGTACGATTGCACCCGGATGAATTCTTCCAAGCAGCTTTTCGAAGGCTTCCTCATGGGTGGGCTGGGCATCCTGCTGCCAGTCTACGTAGGCAAGACTCCAGAAGAAGGTCTGATAGCCAAGATCTTTTGCCATGCGAAGATTTTCCGTGCTGTAAACGCCCCGGGGCGGACGATAGTAGCGTGGCATTTCTTCGCCGGTGGTCTTTCGATACAGTTCTTCTACCTTTACCAGTTCTTCCTCAAAAGCTTCCGGTGAGGATATCTGCGACATATCCGGATGACTGTAAGTGTGGTTGCCGACGGTATGGCCTTCTTCGACCATCTGGCGGATCAGTTCCGGATTGTCCCGGATAAAATTGCCGACAACGAAAAAAGTGGCGGGAGCGTTGTGGTTTTTCAGCGCTTCCAGGATCGCCGGGGTGTTTCCATTTTCATAGCCGCAGTCAAAGGTCAGATACAGTTCTTTTTCTTCAGTATCCTGGGCGAACCAGGCGTCATATTCCTTCAGTTCCTCTATGGTGGCGTTTCCAGTGGGACGTTTTCCCTCTTCCGAGAAACCAAGGCCCCAGTTCTCACTTTCAGAAACGGGAGAAACCGCGGTTTCCAGGGCGGCGACACCCCGTGCCAGCAGATGACCGGTGAGAAAGGCGGCGGCAAACAGAAGGAGAACCTTGAGACAGGCACGGGGAGGAATCTGCCGGATCTGTGTGATCCGGGAAGTGACTTTCCTAAGCAGGGGAGAAAATTTCTGTTTCAGCATAGGATTACCTGCAGTGGCTTTTGCCATTAGTTTATGTCAATGGGCGTCCGCCTATGACGTGAATATTTAAAATGGATTTGTCTGGAGGAATAAAATATCAAACATGATTTAGTAGTAATTGAAAGGGATTTTTGGTACAATCGTAAAAGACAAGAAATAGGGTTGTCCTAAAACGAATGATTGTGGAAAACTGACAGATAAAAGGAGGAAATACAGGCTGTGGAGCGTTTGGAGTTTTTGAGAAGGCAGAATGTGGATAAGGGTCTGTTGGAAGGTGTTGAGGAGTTTTGCCATGTTTATGCGGAGCAGGAAAAGGAAACGGACAGACTGCAGAAGCCGCAGGTCCTTTTTTATGGGCGTGAGATCCTGGAGATGGCGATTGCTGCGCTTCTGGAGGGAGAAAATCTGCTGCTTACCGGGGAAAAGGCTACCGGAAAGAATGTGCTGGCGGAAACGCTGGCATGGATTTTTGAGCGGCCGGCTTACACGGTTTCTTTCCATGTGAATATGGGCAGCGCCGAGCTGATCGGAACGGATACGTTCCGCAACAATGAGGTGCTGCTGAGGGAAGGGATGATTTCCCGCTGTTCCAGGGCAGGTGGTTTTGGCATTCTGGATGAGATCAATATGGCGAAGAATGATGCGGTGAGTGTGCTTCATGCTGCGCTGGACGACCGAAGGAGTATCGATGTGCCGGGCTATGACAGGATCGCGCTGCATCCGGCGACCCGGTTTATCGGGACGATGAATTACGGTTATGCGGGTACCAGGGAACTGAATGAGGCGCTGGTTTCACGGTTTCTTGTGATCGATATGCCTCTGCAGGACGAGGAGACCTTGAATTATCTGCTGGATACCATGTTTCCGGGGATGAAGGAAGCGGCGAAGAAGGCGTTTATCGGTCTGTATCTTGATCTGCAGAAAAAGGCAGGGCAGGCGGAGATTTCCACGAAGGCGCTGGATCTGCGGGGGATGATCGGCGCCCTGCGGACGGTGCGGGCGGGGCTTTCTCCCTGGCAGGCGGTGAAGATGGGGATCGTGAACAAATGCTTCGATCTCTATGAAAAGGAGATCATCCAGGATGCGGCGATGACCAGGATTCCTGAGGAATGGTCGAAAGGGGATGTATTTTGATGGAAGAAACCCGACCGGAAACGGAGAACCGGATGGAAATCGAGAACCGCATCCGTAATCTGGTGTGGACGGTGAGCGGAGATTATACGCTGGAGGTCCGTCCGGATGTGGAGCGGTTCGGACGGGAAAAATACTGTGCGCTTTATGACGGTATCCGTCAGGGTGCGTTTGCAAAATGGTTTGACCGGGAAGCGTATCAGCTTTATCTGGTCAAAAAAATATACTGCCACGCGATGGAGGCGCCGCTGAAGATGATCGCCGCGCTGGTGACAGAGGCGGCGGTGAGCGGACGGCTTCTGGAGGAACGGAAGGGTGTGGAAGGTATCCGGAGGCGCGCCTATGAGGAACTGCTGGATCATGAATTTTCCATGCTCTGTTCCAGCGCTCCGGGGCAGCTTCAGCTTGCCTGGATCCGACTGCAGATGGATCCAGGCTACCGGGCATCGGGAAACATCAGAAAGTGGCTGGAGCTCCTTATGACTGCGGAGAAAATTCAGGATACCGGGGAATTGATCCGCCTGACGGATCTTCTCTATAACCAGATGATGGAGCCGGACTTTGAGAGAAAAAGAGGAACCCTGGAGCAGGTGCTGGCGGTGACCATTGAGGAACTGCGGGAATTTTCCTGGAAAGATTTTCTGTCGGAAGAGTTGTATGAGGATGCCCTGGAGACGTATCTGGAAAAGCTTTCGCTGGATCTGACATCTCTGCCGGAAGCGCCGGAACAGACGGCGGAAGAGGGAAGCGAAGAGGAACAAAAGAAGAAAAAGAAAAAAATCGTCGTTGTGGATGAGGAAACCCTGACAAAAACCCACAGCTATGTGGAATTGAATTACGGAAAGACATGGCTGACCCCGGCGCAGGAAAAACAGAGGAACGAAAAGCTCTGCCGGGGGCTCCACGGGGACTGCAGCCTGTATTATACGGAGGGAATCCTGAAGCATCCGGTAAAGAAAAATTATCAGCTCGCCTATGCAAGCAAGCAGAAGGATAAAAATATTCACGCCTATTATGACGCCCATCGGGAGGTAAAACAGAACATCCGGCTGTTGACAGGCGCCTTGAAAAAAGCCCTGGTTCTGCGGGAGGACACCCAGTATTTTCCGGCAGACTGCGGAAGGATCGTGCCGTCCTGGCTGTGGAAGGCGGGACGGTGTCCCCATGGAAGCCTGTTTTTGAAAGAACAGAAACAGGATGCGATGGACTTTGTGGTGGACGTGCTCATCGATGCCAGCGGATCTCAGAGGAGCCGGCAGGCGCAGGTGGCAATGCAGGGATATATTCTCAGTGAGACGCTGAGCAATCTGGAAATACCGTTCCGGGTCATGAGTTTCTGTACTTTCTGGGATTATACGATCCTGCACCGGTTCCGGGATTATGAGGACGACCGCAGGAACAATGCAAATATTTTTGAGTATATCACTTCGTCCAACAACCGGGACGGCCTGGCAATCCGGGCGGCGGGAATGGATCTGCTTGCCAGAGAGGAGGCGCAGAAACTCCTGATCGTCCTCAGCGACGGGAAACCGTATGATGTGCTGATCAACCGTCCCGGAAGCAGAAATCCTGCCCCTTACTGCGGGGAGTACGCGGTGGAGGATACGGCACGTGAGGTACTCCGGCTGAGGCAGCAGGGTGTCACGGTGCTCGGCGTGTTCGCCGGGGAGGAGAAGGAACTGGCGGCGGAGCGGAAGATTTTCGGGAAAGATTTCGCCTATATCCGGGATATCCGGAATTTTGCCGGAACCGTCGGGCGGTATCTGCTGAGACAGATCGAGGGATAAATGAAATTCAGTAAATGAAGTTTTTTGCATTTTGCCTTGAAAAATCCAATTGTTTGTAGTAAGCTTGTATCATAAAATTTTGTAAAGGAGCAGCAAAGGAAACATGATGATGACAAAATAATCGTTTTTCAAAAGGCAACAGAGTACAGTTCCCCGCAGTTTTGAAAATCCGGGGATTCAGCGCTGCAGGCAGAAGTGTTTCTGCTGTGCAGAGAGCAGGACTGTTTTCGCATACTTTTGAAAAATGGATTTTCTGTCATCGCCGCAGAGACCGGAAGTTTCTGCATCGGTGTTCTTTGCGTACGGGAAATCTGTTTTTTCGGAGCGTGCGAAAAAACAGATTTTTTTCTGTGTCAGCAGTTCTGCGGATAAGGAGGAAAAGGTAATGCTTCAGATTCGGAATTTGACAATCACACATAAAAAAGATCTGAGAAACCTGATCGAGGATTTTTCATTTGTGCTTCGGCCGGGAGACAAAACAGTCCTGATCGGAGAGGAAGGAAATGGAAAGTCTACGCTTCTGAAATTGATCCATGAAGAACAGCTGGTTGAGGAGTATGTGACCTGGAGCGGCGAGATCATCCGAAACGGAGTGCGCACCGGCTATCTGGCACAGGAGATGGGGCAGGAAGCTCGGAACTGCCAGGTTTATGAGTATTTTGCGGAAAATCCGCTTTTTTATGACTGGACGCCGAAGGAACTGGCGGATCTCGGAAGAAATTTTGGATTTTCTCTGGAATTTTTTTATTCGGACCAGCAGGTTGCCACTCTGTCAGGAGGGGAAAAGGTGAAGCTTCAGCTGGCGCGCATACTGATGGAACGCCCGGATGTTCTGCTGCTGGATGAACCGTCCAATGATATCGATCTGGAAACTCTGGAATGGATGGAAACGTTCATCTGCCAGACGAGTCTTCCGGTCCTGTATATCTCTCATGACGAATATCTGATGGAACGGACGGCAAATTCTGTGATCCATCTGGAACAGACCATGCGGAAAACGAAGCCGCGCTGGACAGTGGCGCGGGTACCTTACCGCACATATATGGAGGAGCGCGGGCACAGCCTTCAAAGACTGGAGGAACAGGCACGCAGCGAAAAGCGGGAATATGAGAAACAGCAGGAAAAATTCCGCAGGATCCAGCAGTCTGTGGAATACAAGCAGGCAACGATCACCAGACAGAATCCTTCCGGCGGAAGACTTCTGAAAAAGAAAATGCATGCGGTAAAGGCGCAGGAACGGAGATTTGAAAAGCAGTGGGAAGAGCGGACAGAGGTTCCGGATACGGAGGATGCGATCTATCTGCGGCTGGCCCGTCAGATCCCGATGCCAAAAGGGAAAGAGGTTCTGGATTATGAACTGGATCAGCTGACGGCAGACGGAAAACTGTTGGCGGAAAAGATCCATCTCAGGATCCGCGGACCGGAAAAGGTCTGTATCATAGGAAAAAACGGAGTGGGGAAGACCACGCTCCTGAAGCAGATTGCGCAGGAGCTTCTCAGCAGGAAAGACCTGCATGCTGCCTATATGCCTCAGAATTACGGAGACCTGCTTCCCGGGGAAAAAACGCCGCTGGATTTTCTGCAGACAAAAGGGGATAAGGAGGAACTGACCAGAATCCGGACCTGGCTGGGAAGTATGAAGTTTACAGCGGAGGAGATGGAGCATCCGATCCGGGAATTGTCGGGAGGACAGAAAGCAAAGCTGTTTTTTATGAAAATGAGTCTGGAGGAAAGTGACGTACTGATCCTGGATGAACCGACACGGAACTTTTCTCCCATGTCCAATCCGGTGATCCGAAGAATTCTGGCAGATTACCAGGGAGCGATCCTCTGCGTTTCTCATGACCGGAAATTTATCGAGGAAGTATGCACGGAAGTGTACGAACTGACCCGGGACGGGCTGAAGCGGTGCTCTCTTGTCGGCAATGAGTGAATATGCATAAAAAGCAGAATCCCTGAGAGTGAATGCTCTGGGAACCATGTACGTTTATCAGGAATTTTCCGCCCGTATGAAAAAGGGGGAGCGTGATCCTGGATGTATCGTTGATGCCTGCATATAGAATCATTTTTCAGACACAAATACGATGGCCGGAAGTAATTGGTGAGTCATCAGACAAAACGAAAAAGGAGAATATACTTTCATGAGTACAAAAGGAAGCAGAAATTACAGACCGAACATTCATTTTACGCCTCCGGCGATGTGGACCAATGACCCAAACGGTATGGTGTACGTCAATGGCATTTATCATCTGTTTTATCAGCATTATCCAGAGGCGCCCAATTGGGGACCGATGCACTGGGGCCATGCGGTGTCCAGAGACCTGCTCCACTGGAAGCATATGCCGATCGCACTGTATCCGGATGAATTGGGAATGATTTTTTCCGGAAGCTGTGTGTATGACCGGGAAAACACCTCAGGATACGGAACGAAAGAGAAACCGCCGATCGTCGCGGTTTATACGAATCATGGAAGACACGGGCTGGAGCAGCAGAGTATTGCCTACAGCACAGATGGCATACATTTCGAAAAATCTTACCAGAATCCGGTAATTCCCAATCCTGGAATTTCGGATTTCCGTGATCCCAAGGCATTTTACAATCCGGTGAAAAACTGTTGGAGCCTGGTGCTTGCGGCCGGTGACAGAGTGCATTTTTACAAGTCAGAAGACCTGAAACGGTGGGAAAAGACCGGAGAATTCGGACCGGAGGGAAATCTGGCTTCCGGTGTCTGGGAGTGTCCGGACCTGTTTCAGGTGGAGGCAGAGGACGGCAGGAAACTGTGGGTCCTGATCGTCAGCATGACGACCACCACAGAGGATGGAAGGTGCAGAACTCAGTATTTCCTCGGAGATTTTGACGGGGATAAATTCATCCAGCAGCAGAAAGAAGAAGAACCTTTGTGGATCGATTTTGGGTTTGACAATTACGCGGGCGTGACCTTCCAGAACCTGGAAGAGCCGTTGTTTCTCGGCTGGGCGATGAACTGGGGGTATGCCAATGAGACGCCGACCGGGGAATACTGCGGACAAATGACGCTTGCACGCAGTCTTCGCGCGGTAAAGACGGAAAAGGGCTATCGTCTGGCTGCCTCTTTTGCAGGACTGGAAAAGTACCAGCACAGCGCCTATCCGGTGAATCATATGCAGAGGCTCTGCACGGATACCTTTGGGATGAAAGTGACCGGAACAAAGAAGATTACGCTATCCAACGCCCATGGACAGAAGCTGGTGATCCAGGTCACGGAGGATGAGGTTTTTGTGGACAGAACTCATGCCGGAGAGCATGCGTTCCATGAACAGTTCCAGATGCCGCAGTATTGCAGCGTCCGGATTCCGAGAATGAAGCAAGACGGAAAGATGGAGCTGATTTTTGATGTTTCTGTACTGGAAGTGCTTGCCGATGACGGACTGATCCCGGTAAGCATGGTTGCCTATCCGGAGGCACCTTACGATCAGGTACTCCTGGAGGGAAGCGGGAATGTGGAACTTTACGAGATCAGAGAATAAAAGTCCCAATGGCTTTTGAGGAAGAATGTTTCCATTGTTATTTCCGACAAAATCGTTTATACTTGATAGACAGAAAATGTAAGGAGGTACAGCAACATTATGACAGCAAAAGAGAGAAGCCTGGACTTAATTTCCTTTATAGACAAAAGCCCAAGCCCGTTCCATGCGGTGCAGGAGATTTCCAGAAGACTGGAGCAGGAGGGATTTGTATATCTGCCGGAGACAGAAGCATTTCCGGTCGTTCGCGGAGGCAAGTATTATACGAAACGCAATGGTTCGTCCATCATAGCTTTCCGGATCCCGCAGGAGCCGAAGGGTGGGTTCCAGATCCTGGCAAGCCACAGCGATTCCCCATCCTTTAAGATCAAAGGGGAGAATCCGTTTCTGGAAGATGGAAACTATACCCGTCTGAATGTGGAGCGGTACGGCGGAATGATCATGGCGCCGTGGCTGGACCGCCCGCTGGGAATTGCAGGCCGTGTGATCGTCCGGACAGAGGACGGAGTACGTTCTGAACTGGTGGATTCAGAAAGAAATCTGACGATGATCCCAAACATGCCGATCCATCTGAGCCGTAAGATGAATGAAAGCCTCAGCTATGACGCGCAGAAGGATATGCTGCCGGTCATCGGCGGACCGGACGCGAAGGAGCATTTCTTTGAGGCGCTCGGATGCAGTGCGGCAAAGGAAGATATCCTGGGAATGGATCTGTTTCTGTATAATCGTGTTCCGGCAACGTTCTACGGCATGGAGGAAGAGTATGTGGGAAGCGCACGACTGGATGACCTTCAGTGTGCATATGGAACGCTGGAAGGATTTCTGGCGGCGGAAGGCGCAGAGAAAATTTCCGTTTACTGTGTGTTTGACAACGAAGAGGTTGGAAGCAGCACGAAACAGGGAGCAGCGTCCACGTTCCTGGCGGATACGCTGGAGCGGATCTGGAGCGGCCTCGGAGGGGACAGTCTGTCCTTGAAATGTGCGGTTGCGGACAGTTTCCTGGTATCGGCAGACAATGCCCATGCCCAGCACCCGGCACACCCGGAGAACTATGATCCATCCTGCCGTGTCTATATGAATAAGGGAATCGTCATCAAACAGAGTGCGAATCAGAAATATACGACAGATGCCATGTCTGAGGCAGTGACAAAGAAAATCTGCCAGGTGGCAAACGTTCCGTATCAGATTTTCGCCAACCACTCCAATATTCCGGGCGGATCTACCCTGGGCGGAATTTCCACTTCTCAGGTTTCTGCAGTCAGCGTGGATATCGGACTGGCGCAGCTTGCAATGCATTCTCCTTATGAGACGGCGGGAACGCTGGACACCGAGTATCTGGTGCAGTTTATCAAAAAATTCTGTGAGACACCGTTACATATGACGGAGGATGGTTTTACCCTGTAGGGAAAGAACATCCGAAGTTCTGTGAAAGAAAAAGAAAGGTATCCCTCAAGCCATGGTATGACTTTTGGGATACCTTTTATACGTCCATGAGGAGTCCTTTCATATAAGCTTTCAGGACATTTTTCTTCTCGTGATCCAGGCGGTTGTAAAGCTCAATGACTTCCTGCTGTCCGACGGTCAGCTGCGGACGGTCCGAGTTTTCGGTAAAGAAATCGGAGAGCGTGATTCCAAATCCGTCACAGAGCTTCTGAAGTGTCGGGATCGTTGGAATATTGGTACGGTTGATCATATTGTTCAGCGTGGAATAGGGGATGTCCGACTCCTTTGCCAGACGGTAATAACTCCAGTCACGTTCTCTGCACAAATCCTGAATGTGCTGAATAACATCTGTATCTCGCATAGTTCACCTCATCCGTAGTATGTATTGGTATTTATTTCCATTATACTTTTATATTGGTTTAGAAACAGATGTTAAAAAGAGTAAGCGGAATCAGTCGCAGTTGAGCAATAAAAGGAAAAGTGCCTCAGGATCGGAGCGGAAACCCCGGATCCTGGGACACTCTTTTTTCTTCTTTGATACCTGACGCTCTGTGCCGGATCAACCTTCTTCTTCGTCTTCTCCGTCGAACTGCATGCTGTCCAGCATCTCGTCGAATGCATCGGCAGCAATGTGGTATTCTTCGTCTTCTTCAATGTTTGCGAGAGAAGGCTGTCCTTCTTCGGTTTCAGAGTAGCGGTAGAGATAGACTTCTCCGTCCTGGTTCTCGCCGTTCTCGTCCAGCGGAAGAAGCGCGATATACTCATTTCCGTTGGGTGCCGGGAAGATTGTTAAAACTGCGCAGACAACTTCTGTATCGTCATCCAGTGTCAATGTAACGGTCGGCTGGCTTACATCGATTCCGCAGTCGCTTCCACAGGTGGAGCATTCACCGCTGCAGGCAGCGGACTGAGTGAAGTTTTCATCCATAATGATATCCTTCTTTCTTTTGAGATGGCAGGTATTGTACCTGTCATGAAATTTTATCAGATTATCGAAAAAAAAACAATAAATCTTTTTGTATTTGGGTGGATTTTCTATTGACGCGGAAGGATTGCGGTCTTATACTGAATACAATGAAAATTTTAATGAACAGAAGGCGGTTCGGAGAAAGATCAAAGGAGATGTTTCAGGCACTGCCGCAGGGGATGGCTGAAACACAGCAAGCAGGGCTGCCGGGGAGGAAGTATTATGGAAATCAGATTCGAAAAAACAGAACATCCGATGGAGAAACCGGATCAGAAAAATCTCGGTTTTGGCAAACACTTTACCGATTATATGTTCGTGATGGACTGGGATAGAGAGCAGGGATGGCATGACGCCCGTATCGTACCGTATGCACCGATCGCGATGGATCCGGCGACCATGGTTCTGCACTATGCACAGGAGACCTTTGAGGGATTGAAAGCATACCGGACTGCAGAAGGAAAGGTTCAGCTGTTTCGCCCGGAGATGAATGCCCGCCGTATGATCAAATCCAACGAGCGTCTGTGTATGCCGGCGCTTCCGGAGGATATGTTTGTAGAAGCTGTGAAAGAACTGGTACGGGTACAGCAGGATTGGGTACCATCAGAGACGGACACCTCCCTTTATATCCGTCCATTTATGTTTGCAACGGAGTCAAGCCTTGGCGTACATATGGCAAAATCCTATAAGTTTGTGATCATCACTTCGCCGGTAGGCGCATACTATCCGGAAGGCATCGATCCTGTGAAGATTCTGGTGGAGGATGAATATGTCCGCGCTGTACAGGGCGGAACCGGTTTCACCAAATGCGGCGGAAACTACGCTAGCTCCATCGCAGGCCAGGTAAAGGCAGAGAAGATGGGATGCACACAGGTACTGTGGCTGGACGGTGTACATCGTAAATATGTAGAAGAAGTGGGAACCATGAATATCATGTTCAAGATTGCCGGAGAGATTTATACCGCTCCGCTGGAAGGAACCGTGCTTCCGGGCGTTACCCGTGATTCCCTGATCCATATCCTGAGGGACTGGGGCTACAAGGTAAATGAGACCCATCTTTCCATCGACGATCTGATGAAAGCCGGACATGACGGAACGCTGGAGGAGGCGTTCGGAACAGGAACGGCTGCAGTCGTATCTCCGGTAGGCGAACTGGTTTACAAGGACGATAAGGTGACGGTCAACGATTTCAAGATCGGTGAACTGACCCAGAAGCTTTACGATACGCTGACCGGAATCCAGTGGGGACGTATCGAAGATAAGTACGGCTGGATCGTACCGGTAGAATAAAGCAGAATAAATAAGGAAGAAGATAAGGGCTGCTGTCTGTACAATGAACCGCAGCAATTATGTTCGTTTGATACTCCCGATCCTTCGGCGATGTCATAAGGGAAGGAAACTTCTCTTTGCACAGTAGTCTGCGGACCGGGAGTATTTCATTTGTTTTCATACGGGCTGCGCAGCAAATGCGCAGATCTGGTAGAATTGTTACTTATATTTTAAAGAGAGGAAATATCTTTTATGGATCAGAAACACATGCCGCTTTTGGAGGCATTGGAAAAATTCAGAGACGAATCGCCGGCGTATTTCCGGATTCCGGCGCACCGCTTTTTAAAAGGCCTGAATCCGGCATTGACGGGAAATAATCTGGCGGCGCTGGATCTGTCAGAGGCGGAAGGGCTGGACGACCTCCATCAGGCGGAGGGGCCGATCCGGGAGGCGCAGGATCTGGCGGCAGAACTGTTTCACGCAAGACATACCTTCTTTCTGGTCAACGGAACCACCTGCGGCAATGAGGCGATGGTGCTGTCCACCGTGCAGGAAGGGGACAAGATCATTGTTCCGAGGAATGTTCACAAATCTGTGCTGATGGGACTGATCATGAGCGGCGCAACGCCGGTCTATGTGATGCCGGAATATCTGGAAGAATGGAATCTTTGGGGGAGTGTTGCCCCGGAAACCATTGAGGAAGCGTTTCGAAGAGAACCGGAGAGCCGTGCCGTCCTGCTGGTCAGCCCGACGTATTACGGGATTGCCAGTGATCTGGAAAGAATCGCGGAAATCTGCCACAGCCACGGCGCGGTGCTCCTTGTGGATGAAGCTCATGGTTCCCATGTGTATTTCTCGGAGCAGCTGCCCAAAGGTGCGCTTGCATGCGGAGTGGACGCAGTGGCACAGAGTTTCCATAAGACGGCAGGGTCCTTTACACAGAGTTCCCTCCTCCACCTGGGTTCTGACCGGATTGACCGGCAGAGGGTGGCGGAAAATCTCCATCTGGTACAGAGTACGTCCCCGTCCTACCTTTTGATGGCGTCTCTCGATGCAGCCAGAAGAGAACTTGCTGTAAACGGACGGGAGATGATGGAGAAAGCCTGCCGTCTGGCGCTGTATGCACAGGAGGAACTGAAAAAAATACCGGGCGTGCGTGTGCTGGACGGAACCGGAACCGGCACGCCGGCGATGTTTGACAAAGATATGACCCGTCTGGTCTTTTCTGCCATTGATCTGGGGATTACCGGCTACCGGCTGGGGGAACTGCTTTATGAACGTTTCCGGGTCAGCCCTGAACTGACCGATGAGGAAAACGTGGTGGCGGTCATCACCTTTGCCAACGAACCGGAGGATATCGAAAGGCTGATCCGGGCAGTGAAGGTGCTGGCACAGGATGCCGCAGAAGAGCAAAAAGAAAAGGCCGTGGAGCATCCGAAAACGAGGCGGCAGAAAAATCCGGAGGAACGGCAGACAGGAGAGGAAGAATGGAGTCTCTGTCCTGTCAGCGGAAAGGAGTTTCAGGTTTTCGCGCTTCCGGAACAGGCACGGACGCCGAGGGAGGCATATTTTGATCAAAACTGGGAAACCCTGCCGTTGGAAGAAACTGCCGGACGCATCATCAAGGAGATGATCGTCCCCTATCCGCCTGGAATCCCCCTGCTCTGTCCGGGAGAAGTGATCACGAAAGAGCATATCCGTGCCGTCCGCCGGTATCAGGCTGCCCGCTGCGAGTTCCACGGAACCGCAGACCGAACGGCGGAGCACCTGCGTGTTTTTGCGGTAAGTCAAATGCCCAGCAGCAAGCTGCAAGGCATTTGACTCTTGCAGCAGTCGCCAAATGGACATGCGAGCATGTCCGCTTGGCTCGTTGCTCGTGGAAATAGAGGTTTTCATCCCTGATTTTCTATGTTATAATAAAATTGTATTATTGTCTGAAAAATCAGACGAAGTATGTTTACAACAGGAGGAGCAGATGAAACTGATTTCGTGGAACGTAAATGGCCTTCGGGCATGCGTGACAAAAGGCTTTCTGGACTATTTTAAGGAAGCCGATGCGGATATTTTTTGTATACAGGAAACAAAACTGCAGGAAGGACAGATCGATTTGGATCTGCCGGGCTATTATCAATATTGGAATTATGCGGAAAAGAAAGGATATTCCGGAACTGCGGTCTTTACGAAGAGAGAACCGCTGTCCGTTTCTTACGGACTCGGGATTCCGGAGCACGACAAGGAGGGACGCGTGATCACTCTGGAATTCCCGGAATTCTATCTGGTTACAGTGTACACGCCAAATTCCCAGAACGAACTGGCGCGTTTACCTTACCGGATGGAATGGGAGGATGCTTTTCTTTCTTATCTGAAAAAACTGGAAACAAGGAAACCGGTTATTTTTTGTGGAGACTTGAATGTGGCGCACCGTGAGATAGATCTGAAAAATCCGAAGACCAACCGGAAGAACGCAGGATTTACCGACGAGGAGCGCGGGAAATTTACCGTACTTCTGGAGAATGGATTTATTGATACCTTCCGGTATTTCTATCCGGATCAGGAACAGATTTATTCCTGGTGGTCTTACCGTTTTTCAGCAAGAGCAAAAAATGCGGGGTGGCGGATCGACTATTTCTGTGTATCGGAAACCCTGAAGGATCAGCTGGAAGATGCGAAAATACATACGGAGGTACTCGGTTCTGATCATTGTCCGGTGGAACTGGATCTGAAAGCCTGACAGAGAAGACACACGCAGAAGCGTATTTGAAAATGGCAGGAATGAATTTTTAAATACGTCTCAGTACTGCAGGAAACAGAGCGAGTGAAAGAGAAAGGCAGGTACAAAAGGATGAATGCAGGAATTCGAAAACTCCATGTGCAGCCGGGAAATCCGGCGTTGTGGGGAGCTGTTCAGACACCGGAGGGCTTTAACTTTACTGTGGCAGTTCCAGAAGGAAAGGAAGCAAGTCTTTTATTGTATAAAAAAAGACGTAAGGAAGTCTGGGCGGAAATCCCGCTGAAGGAAGAGGAAAGAGTCGGAAATGTCAGCAGTATCCTGGTGAAAGGGCTTGATGACGGAGCGTTTGCATATAATTACCGGATCGATGGAACCGTGACCCAGGATATCTATACCAGAGAATTATACGGCAGGGGGAAATTTGGCCAGGAAATGCCGGAGAATCCGGACAGTATCGCGTCGCTGATACCGGAAAGGCCTGTGATGAAAACCCATCCGCTGAAGCTGCCTTATGAGGAGATGATCCTGTATAAGACACATGTGCGCGGATTTACCAAAGATTCCGGATCCAAGGTTCAGGCGCGGGGAACGTTTCAGGGAATTCGTGAAAAAATTTCTTATTTAAAGGAGCTGGGGATCAACGCGCTGGAACTGATGCCCGTTTATGAATTCTTTGAAGTGCAGGAAGAGCAGCCGCGCTGGATGCCGGCAGAGGACGAACTGGTCAGCCCCGCGGAAACGCCGGCAAGGATCAACTATTGGGGCTACGCCACCAGAGCGCTGTATTTTTCACCAAAAGCGTCTTTTTCTGCCACCGGACATCCGGTGCAGGAGTTCGCGGAACTGGTGGACGCGCTGCATGAAGCGGGGATCGAATGTATTCTGGAGTTTTATTTCGGACCGGAATTGTCGATGAATTTTATTCTGGGCGTGCTTCATTACTGGCAGCTGACGTTCCATGTGGACGGCTTTCATCTGATCGGAGAGGGAGCGAAGGTTGTGGAATCATCCAGAGATGAACTGCTGAAGAAAACGAAGCTGATCTTTCTCGGCTTTGATCCTTCTCGCGTTTACGGGGAAGGCAATGCCCCGGCGTTCCGGAACCTTGGCGAGCATAATCAGGGGTATCAGGAGACGATGCGCCGTTATCTGAAAGGGGATGAGGGATGCGTCAGCGGATTTACCTATTACCTGCGAAGAAACCCTGCCACCCATGGGGTGATTAATTATTTTGCCGATCATGATGGATTTACCATGGCGGATATGGTTTCCTATGAGCGGAAGCATAATATGTCCAATGGCGATGACAATACCGATGGAACCAGCAGCAACTACAGCTGGAACTGCGGGGCGGAAGGTGTGACCAGAAAGAAAGCGGTGCACCATCTCCGGATGCAGCAGCTGAAAAATGCGTTTCTGATGCTTCTGACCAGCCAGGGAACGCCGATGATTTACGGCGGCGATGAATTTCTGAATAGCCAAAAAGGAAACAATAATGCCTGGTGTCAGGACAATCGTACCGGATGGGTCAACTGGAACAATGGAAATGAGGGCAGAGAGCTTCTGGAATTTGTAAAACAGCTGATCCGGTTCCGAAAGGAACATCCGGTTCTGCACACGCCGAAGGAGATGCGGCTGATGGATTATCAGGGCGCCGGCTGTCCGGATCTTTCCTACCACAGTCAGAGGGCATGGTTCTCACAGATGGAGAATACCTGCAGGTTTATCGGTGTGATGTACTGCGGCGACTATGCGGTGAAAGAAAGCGGGGAACCGGACGACTATCTGTACCTTGGGTTCAATATGCACTGGAATCCTCATGAACTGGCGCTTCCGTCCCTGCCGAAGGAACATGTATGGTACCGGGCGGTGGACACCAGCCGGGAGGAATGTTTCGCAGAAGAGCGTGCGGAAATCGTGGAAGGAAAGAGTATTACCGTTCCGCCGCGCTCCATTGTAATTTTGATTGGAAGGCAGGCGTAAAGAAAGATGCATCCGTGGAAACATTTTCGGACAATCACGAAACATAAGCTGCTGGTCATGCGTTACTGTTTTCGTATCGGTCTTTACAAACAGGGGCTGCTGCATGACCTGTCCAAATATTCCCCAACAGAATTTCTGGTAGGGGCAAAGTATTATCAGGGAAACCGCAGCCCAAACAATGCGGAGCGGGAAGCCACGGGAATCTCCACTTCCTGGCTCCACCACAAAGGCAGGAACAGGCACCATTTCGAGTACTGGGTGGATTACGGCGTGAACTGTAAGACGGTGATCGAAGGTGTGCCGATGCCGAGAAAGTATGTGGCGGAAATGATCATGGACCGGATCAGCGCGTCCAGAGTGTATCTGGGCGACCGCTATACCGACCGTGCTCCCTACGAATATTATATGAAAGGTAAGGACCATCTGTGGTTTGTGCATGAGCGCACCAAACGGCAGCTGGAATTTCTGCTCCATATGCTGGCAGTGAAAGGAGAAAAGAAAACACTTGCCTATATTCGATACAGATTTTTGCGTGAGGGGAAGTAATAAAAGGAAAAAGCGGGGAATGGCTGCATGATGCGACAACTTTATGAAAAACTTCAGAAAGGGGGGAAGGCCAGGGCTGCCAGTGCAGGATGGATCCTGTACTGGGGAATCACCCTGGGCCTTCTTCTTTTTGAGAAAGAACGGATCATCGGGACGACGGAGGAAGAAAAGAGGATCTATCTGCCGGTTTTTGCCGTCCTGGTGATCCTGTGTTTTGGCGGATGGCTCCTGACGATGGCGCGTTTCGCCCGGATGCCTGAGAAAAAGAGAAAGCCGCGCCTTGTGAATATAAAGATGCTTCTGCCGGTTCTTCTGAACGCGGTATATCTCTTTTTTGAGATTGAGTATATCGGGAATACAGAATTTTTCCAGATGAAGTGGTACTATATGCTTCTGAATGTGGCGGTGATCTTCCTGTTCTGTATTTTTCTTACAGGAATTTTTAATTCCCTGAAGCGGGCGATGATTTTTCTCAATATCTTTTACTACTTGATGAGTCTTGTATTTTACTATGTCTATCTTTTCCGTGGAGAGGCTTTCCAGCTGATCGATCTGTACAGCATCGGAACGGCGATGGAGGTGGTGGGAGGCTATCAGTTTGAGATCACCCGTCAGATGGTGCTGATGCTGGTGGGGACACTGATCCTGTTGAGTCTCTGGAAACAGAGCGGGGACTGGGTGATCATCCGGAAGGGAAGACTGCCCAAGATCCTTCTGCGGGTGATCACGGCGCTGCTGATCGGTGTATTTTATCTCCTTTATATGTATCTGAACTGGAATGCCCAGTTTGGTGTTATCAGTGATCTGTGGAATCCGGCAAAGACGTACCGCCAATACGGGACGACGGTGGGATTTATGGCGGTGGCAAAATACATGAGACTGACGCCGCCGGAGGGATACTCGGTGTCGGAAGTGGAGCGGATCATTGAAAATTCGGAAGAAAAAAATGCAGGAGACGAAGAGGATTCCGGCATAAATTCCGAAGATCCGGAGCAGGAAGAGAAGGTTACGCCGGTGAATATCATTGCGGTCATGAATGAGTCCTGGTTTGATTACCGGACGATTGGAGATCCCCAGACCAGCGAAAGTTACATGCCGTTTCTGGATTCCCTCACGGACAATATCATCAAAGGCTATACGCTGACCTGTACGAAGGGCGGCGGAACGGCAAAGACAGAATATGAATTTCTGACAGGAAATTCCTGCAAAAGATTTCCGGGTATGGTGCCCTATGTCAGCTACTTTACCCACAATCAGTATTCCCTTGTCACGACGCTGAAGGATCAGGGATATCAGGCGATTGCCATGCATCCCAACAAGGCGACCAACTGGAAGCGGACGACGGCGTACCGTTTCCTGGATTTTGACGATTTTATCGCCATCGACGAATTTCCATCTGATGCAGAACGTTACCGGAATATGGTCAGCGACAAGGCAAATTACGAGGAGATCATCCGGGTCTTTGAGGCAAAGGAAGAAGGCACTCCGTTGTTTTTGTTTGATATTACCATGCAGAATCACAGCGGCTACACGAACCAGTATTTTCAGGCGGACGTCAACTGTGAAGGGTATGACAGTGATGAGGCGGATCAGTATTTCTCACTGCTGAAGCTGTCGGACCAGGCGATCGAATATCTGATCACTTACTTTGAGCAGGTGGAGGAGCCGACGATGATCGTGATGTTCGGAGATCATTCCCCGAAGCTTCCGGATGCATTCGAGACCTGGATCGCCGGCGCGCCTTACGACAGGCTGTCCATTGCGGAACAGGAGAAATTTTACGGAACGCCGTTTTTTATCTGGACCAACTATGAGATGGAGAGCCAGGAGAATGTGTGGACCAGCACCAATTTCCTCTCGACCTATATGCTGAGCCTTACCGGGCTGGAACTGACACCGTACAACGAATATCTGTTGGATCTGCAGGAAGAGATTCCCGCGCTGAACCACCTTGGCTATATGGACAGCGCCGGAAAATGGCACCGGTGGGAAAATGCGGATAACCGCACGCTGGAACTGGAGAGAGAATATGAATGTCTCCAGTACAATGAGCTGATGGACAGCAATAACCGCGTGGATGAATTTTTCCGCATCAAGGCGGAAGATGGAAACAGCGGGTAAGAAGGTGTTCCGGAGAACAAAAAATAAGGAAAAGCAGAAAAAAGCAAGCCGTGGCTTTACCGTTTGGAGTAATCCATCCGGAAGGCCGCGGCTTTTTTGTGTCGGAAGGCAATTTTCAAACACGCTTTAACATGCCTTAGAAAGGAGGAGGAATGTAAAATTTATGTAAAATTATGTTAAGAATACGTATAAGATATTGCAAAATCCGCGGTTTTTCGTTATAAAAATAAAGGACATGTAAAATTTTGAAAAAAATGTGGAGGATGAAGAAAGTGAAAATTACAGATTTTTTCAGTCTTCTTGGAGGTCTTGCCCTGTTCCTTTACGGAATGCAGATGATGAGCAACGGACTTGAGGCAGCCGCCGGAAACAAGATGAAACAGATCCTGGAAAAACTGACAGCCAACCGTTTTCTGGGTGTTCTGGTTGGTGCGGTCATCACTGCGGTGATCCAGTCATCATCAGCGACGACGGTCATGGTCGTCGGATTTGTTAATTCGGGGATGATGACCCTTCGCCAGGCAGTCTGGATCATCATGGGTGCCAATATCGGTACCACGATCACAGGCCAGCTGATCGCGTTGGATGTCGGGGAGATCGCTCCTCTGATCGCATTCATTGGTGTGGCACTGATCGTATTTATTAAGAAACAAAAAGTACACCATTACGGAATGATTGTAGCAGGACTCGGTATCCTTTTCATTGGTATGGAGTTGATGAGTTCATCCATGATGCCGCTGCGTGAGTCTGAGGCGTTCGCATCCATTATGACGAATTTTTCCAACCCGCTGCTGGGAATTCTTGCCGGTGCGGTATTTACCGCGATCATCCAGTCTTCCTCTGCGTCTGTAGGTATTCTTCAGGCGTTGGCTACCAGTGGACTGATCGGGCTGCCAAGCGCTGTCTATGTACTGTTCGGACAGAATATCGGTACCTGTATCACTGCGGTTCTGGCATCCATCGGAACAAACCGGAATGCAAAACGTACCACCATCATTCACCTGATGTTCAACCTGATCGGAACCACGATCTTTACGATTGTATGTATGACGACGCCGCTGACCTCTCTGGTCGAAAGCTTTACACCGGGCAGAGTAGCTGCGCAGATTGCAAATATGCATACATTGTTTAACGTTGTGACAACCCTGATTCTGCTGCCGTTTGGAAATTACCTGGCAGTACTGGCAACCAAGATTCTGCCGGAGAAGAAAGAGGAACTGGGCGACGTGATGCATCTGGAATACATCCGTCCGATAGAAACGAAGCGGGAGCATCAGATTGGTAATTCCGCCATTGCCACCAACGGAATCCGCAGCGAGCTTTCCCGTATGATGGAAATGGCAAAAGAAAATGTCGATGCCAGCTTTCGTGCAGTCCGTTCCGGAAACGCAGATCTTCTTCCGGAAGTGGAAGAGAGAGAAGAGTACATTGATTATCTGAATAAGGAAATCTCCAAATATATTTCCAAAGTAATGGTCAATGAAACCAATCCGAAAGATTCCCAGTATATCAGCGTACTTTTCAAGGTGTGCGGAAATCTGGAGCGTATCGGAGACCATGCGATGAATATCTGTGAATATACCAAAATGATGGAAGAACGTAAGATTTCTTTCTCGCCGGCAGTGGCAGGTGAAATCACAGAGATGCAGAAAGTCAGCAACGAGGCGATGGAAGTTCTTGAAAAGCTGGGTGAGTATCCGGAAGAAAGCATGAAGAAGATCGAAGCACTGGAGCAGCAGATGGACGATATGACAGAAAATTATCGGAAAGCACAGATCGAAAGAATGCAGACCGGAAAATGTTCCGACGAAGCCTGCATCCTGTATTCTGAGATGCTGACCGACTTCGAACGAATCGGCGACCACATCCTGAACATCGGTCAGGAGATTGGTCTTGGTAATGTAAGCGAATAAAAGGCGGACGAAACCAGCCAGGCGCAGGTGGGATGCGTGGACGGCGGGCGGCTGGAAAGGCGCGGAAAATCTAAGTGTTCCAAAGTCCCTGCGGACGGGCACCGGAGCGATTCGATAGGAATTATTGATCAATTCCCATCTCAGCGCTCCTCAGTCTCAGTGCGAGAAGCACTTCGACTGACCCGTCCTTCGGGACTTTGGAACCCTAAGATTTTCTCGCGCCTTTCCAGATGCCCGCCGTCCACGCATCCCACCTGCGCCTGGCTGGTTTCTGGCTTTTTTTACGCGGAAGGATAGAAGTGTTTTTGCTATTACAGGAGATCAGAAAAAATCCCTGCGCGGGCGGCATCCGCAGCCGCCCGCTATACACGGATGCCGCCCGCGCAGGGATTTTTTCGTCCGCCTTACCACAAAGGAATAAACGATATTTTTCCCAAAAGGTTGTTGAAAGGCTTATTTTTCTATGATAGAATGAAGAATTGTAAGCAATAATCGAACCAATAACAAGAATAAGAGGTATAAAAAATGATTGCAGCCAACAACGTAACACTGAGAGTCGGAAAGAAAGCTCTTTTCGAAGAAGTAAACATCAAATTTACTGAAGGAAACTGCTACGGCCTGATCGGTGCGAACGGAGCGGGAAAGTCTACGTTCCTGAAGATTCTGTCCGGTCAGCTTGAGCCGACGAAAGGCGATGTAACCATTACTCCGGGACAGCGTCTTTCTTTCCTGGAGCAGGACCACTTCAAATATGATGCGTATTCCGCGCTGGATACGGTAATTATGGGCAATGCCCGTCTGTATGAGATCATGAAGGAGAAGGAAGCTCTTTATGCCAAGGAGGATTTCACCGATGAAGATGGCATCCGTGCCAGTGAGCTGGAGGGTGAATTTGCGGAGATGAACGGCTGGGAGGCGGAATCTGATGCGGAGCAGCTGCTCAATGGCCTTGGAATTGAGAGCGAATTCCATTATTCTCTGATGGGAGATCTGTCCGGAAGCCAGAAGGTCAAAGTGCTTCTTGCTCGCGCGCTGTTCGGAAATCCGGATATCCTGCTTCTCGATGAGCCCACCAACCACCTGGATCTGGATGCGATCGAGTGGCTGGAGGAGTTCCTGATCAATTTTGACAACACGGTAATCGTCGTTTCCCACGACCGTTATTTCCTGAACAAGGTTTGTACACAGATTGCCGATATCGATTACGGAAAGATTCAGCTGTACGCAGGAAATTACGACTTCTGGTTTGAGTCCAGCCAGCTGCTGGTAAAACAGATGAAGGAAGCCAATAAGAAAAAAGAAGAGAAGATCAAGGAACTGCAGGAATTTATTTCCCGTTTCAGTGCCAACGCTTCCAAGAGTAAACAGGCGACCTCCAGAAAGCGTGCGCTGGAGAAAATCCAGCTGGATGAGATCAAACCGTCCAGCAGAAAGTATCCGTATATTGATTTCCGCCCGAACCGCGAGATCGGTAATGAGGTGCTTCAGGTAGAAGGTCTGTCCAAAACAGTAGACGGCGTGAAAATCCTGGACAACCTGACCTTTACGCTGGGACGTGAGGACAAGGTTGCGTTTGTGGGAAGCAACGAGCAGGCGGTTACAATGCTGTTCAAGATCCTGATGGGCGAGGAAGAGCCGGACGAGGGAACCTATAAATGGGGCGTTACCACCACGCAGGCATACTTCCCGAAGGACAATACCAAAGAGTTCGACAGCGATCTGACCATCGCTGACTGGCTGACCCAGTATTCGGAGATTAAGGATGTCACCTATGTACGTGGATTCCTGGGACGTATGCTGTTTGCCGGTGAGGATGGCGTGAAGCGTGTGCGTGTACTGTCCGGAGGTGAGAAAGTACGCTGTCTGCTTTCCAAGATGATGATCTCCGGCGCAAACATCCTGGTGCTGGACGAACCCACCAACCATCTGGATATGGAATCCATCACGGCGCTGAACAACGGGCTGATCAAATTCCCGGGTGTTCTGCTGTTCACCTGCCATGACCATCAGTTTGTGCAGACGACGGCAAACCGTATCATGGAGATTCTGCCAAACGGCGAGCTGATCGACAAGATCACAACGTATGATGAGTATCTTGCCAGCGATGTAATGGCGAGAAAGAGACACGTTTACAATATGACCGAGGAGGACAACTGATAATGAGAAGACCAGCGTTGGTCATCATGGCTGCCGGAATGGGAAGCCGTTACGGCGGACTCAAGCAGCTGGATCCGGTGGATCCTGAAGGGCACATTCTGATGGATTTTTCCATCTATGATGCGGTGCAGGCAGGATTTGAGGATATTATTTTTATTATCAAGAGAGAGACAGAAAAGGAATTTCGGAAAAAGATCGGCGACCGCATTGCGCGTCATGTGAGAGTGCATTATGTGTTTCAGGGGATTGATGACCTGCCGGAAGGATTTGAAGTCCCGGAAGGCAGGGTGAAGCCCTGGGGCACCGGTCACGCGGTTTTGAGCTGTATCTACCAGACAGAGGCGCCCATTGCGGTGATCAATGCCGATGACTATTATGGAAAACAGGCGTTTTCTCAGATTTACCAGTACCTGACCACCCATCAGGACGATGAAAAATACCGTTATATGATGGTGGGCTACGATTTGGAAAAAACGCTGACAGAGAACGGTTCTGTGTCCCGCGGAATCTGCTCGATGGATGAGAACGGTTTTCTGACCGGAATCTGTGAGCGGACGCACATTGAGAAACAGGGAGATCGGGCGGTGTATTCGGAGGATGGCGGGAAGACTTGTGTGGAACTGCCTCTGGATACGACAGTTTCCATGAATATGTGGGGCTTTTCCAACAGTATTCTGGACGAGCTGCAGGCGCGTTTTCCTGAATTCCTGGAGAAGGGGATCGCAAAAGATCCTCTGAAGTGCGAGTATTTCCTTCCTTCTGTGATCGCGGATCTTCTGCACGAAGAAAAAGCTACGGTTCAGGTGTGCAGATCCACGGATCAGTGGTATGGGGTAACCTATCGTGAGGATAAACCCGTGGTTGTGGAAGCGGTGCGCAGGATGAAACAGGAAGGGCTTTACCCGGAACAATTTCTGAACTAGAGTATACAGTACATCAAATCATAAATACTTAGCCGTCAACTAAAAAAGGAGAAAACATGAGCAGAAAATCAACGGTCGCCGGGATTGCGATGATCCTGATGGTGCTGGCGACCATACCGCTTTTGGGGAGCGACAATGTTCCCTTTTTGAAATGGTGGATCATGATTCTGATCATCGGAATCGGATTTTACCCGGTAACGGCATCTCTGTTCGCGGCCTATACGGATCGGGGATGGCTGTTCTCCAAGGTTTTCGGGGTTGCGGTGAGCGGGTTTGCCGTGTTTGCCCTGACCGTATGTAAGGTGACAAAATTTGTCAGTGTGACCTGTCTTGTGGTTACGCTGATCTGTTTTGTTGTCTGTTGGATCTATGGATTTAAAAAAGTAAAAGTAGAGATGCCGGATATGGATCTGATCTTTGCGGAAGAAGCGCTGTTTCTGTTCGTCTTCCTGCTGTGGACCTATCTGGCGGGATTCCATCCGGAAGCCCACGGAACGGAAAAGTTCATGGACTATGGTTTTATGGAGGCAATAATGCGCAGCACCACGCTTCCGGCAAAAGATATCTGGTACGGAACGGACGGAATCAACTATTATTACGGAGGACAGTATTACGCGGTCTTCCTGACGAAAATGTCCTTTACGGATGTGAAGCAGACCTACAACCTGATGCGGACGCTGGTTGCGGCATTTGCCTTTGTGCTTCCGTTTTCCATCACCTATCAGATGCTCTGTGCACGGACTCTGCAGCGGCGCAGGAGAAAGAAATTGTCCCCGGTCATCGGAGGACTTCTGTCCGGCGCGGCGGTTTCCCTTGCCGGAAACATGCATTATGTGGTTTTCGGATGCATCGGAAAATGGCTGGGATGGGAAAGCGCGGCGGATTACTGGTTCCCGGATTCCACACGGTACATCGGTTATAATCCTGTAGTGGAAAACGATAAGACGATCCATGAGTTTCCGTCCTATTCGTTTGTGCTTGGTGACCTTCATGCCCATGTGGTCAATGTCATGTTCGTTCTGTTCGTCATAGGCGGCGTTTATGCCTATGTGCGGCGTGTACAGGAGGAGAAAGCCGGGGAGGGCAGATGGGATGCGAAGTCGATCCTGCTGCAGCCGCATCTGATCCTGCTGGCATTCTTTATTGGAATTTTCCACTGGACGAACTACTGGGATTTTGTCATTTACTTTGTTGTGGTGTGCTGCGGCGCCCTTTACGGTGCGCTGTACCGGTACAACTGCCGGGCAAAACAGGTAGTTTCCACGGTATTGATCCAGGCGGCGGAAGTTTTTGCGATCGGAACGATTGCGGCGCTGCCGTTTACCATCAGTTTTCAGACGATGGTGTCCGGTGTGGCGCTGGCGCAGAACCATTCCATGCTGTATCAGCTGGTGATCCTTTGGGGACTGCCGACGGCTCTGGTCCTGCTGTTTCTGGCAGCCGTGTTCCTGACCTGGAAGCGGATCGAAGCGCCGATAGGTGCGGAAGCAGATGCCTCCGAGAAGCGGAGGGAAGATGCCTTTTCCCGGGAGATGACTGAGAAGGCGACGGATGAGGCGAAGCAGAAAGCTCTGGAGGCGGAACGAAAAGCGCTTCCGTTCCGGGAATTCTGGGCGAGAGCGCCGCTGAGCGATATTTTTGCCGGAGTGCTTGGAGTATGTGCCATCGGACTGTTTGTGATTCCGGAGATCGTCTATGTGCGGGATATTTATGAGGAATACTATGCGCGTTCCAACACCATGTTCAAGCTTACTTATCAGGCGTTTATCCTGTTTGGAATCGTGATGGGTTATATTATCACCCGCTTCCTCACATGGAAGAAAGAACATATCATCAAGGCATTTGGAGCGGTCGGTCTGGTGTGCCTGCTCTGGACCTGCGGATACTTTGGAACCGCGGTGTATTCCTGGTTTGGGAATGTCCTGGATCCGTCGGAATACCGTGGGCTTGACGCGACGGCATACCTGGAAAATGTCTTTCCGGAGGACGCGGCTGCCATCCGGTGGCTGGATGAAAATATTGAGGGTCAGCCCATCGTTCTGGAAGCCAACGGTGACAGCTACAGTGATTATGAGCGGGTGTCCGCGATGACGGGCCTGCCGACAGTGCTGGGCTGGTATGTGCACGAATGGCTGTGGCGGGGCGATACACAGGACCTGAATATGCGTTCGGCAGATGTGGAGCAGATCTATACCTCCACGGATGCAGCGGTTGTGGAAGAGCTGCTCAACCAATACCAGGTATCCTACATTTTTGTGGGCTCTAAGGAGCGGGAGAAATATCTGGCGCTGAATGAGTATGTACTTCAGCAGATGGGGCAGATTGTCTTTCAGGATGAAACGTCAGGGACCTATATTATAGAAGTAGAGTAACCGAGACAGCGATGGCTGTTGTAAAAGCAGATTTTTCCTTTGCTTTTGCAACAGCCACTTTTTGCATTATTCTTAATTATTGATCATCGGAAATGTCATTGCTGCGGCAAATCCGCCTTGCTTTCCGTGGTCAAAAGACAGCGTCCCTTTGTGGGCGGAAACAATCTGTCCTACAATCAAAAGACCTAAACCATGTCTTGGCTCGGCAGTTCCGCTGTCACTCATCATATAGTGGGGCGTAGTTCTGAGATTCTTCAACTTTTCATCTGTAACGCCTACGCCGTTATCCTCAATGATAATTTTATATTCTGATATTGTCAAGATTAGTTGACACATTCTTCTCAAGGATATCACTGACTATGCCACCAGCTCCAAAGTCTCATAATACTGCCTACGTTTTACCATGGGAGGAACC
>JACJJN010000021.1 GCA_016899975.1 Lacrimispora saccharolytica
GGTTCCTCCCATGGTAAAACGTAGGCAGTATTATGAGACTTTGGAGCTGGTGGCATAGTCAGTGATATCCTTGAGAAAAATGTGTCAACTAATCTTGACAATATCAGTGTATATCCATGTCATTCTCAATGGAAAATCAGGAAAATACAAAAACAAACCGCAGCGAACATGCGGCACACTGCGGCGAATCAGATTTGAACGTTTCTTTCAGTGGAAATTTCTGGGGACATAACAGCAGAGAGCATGCTGGAGCAAAAATACCGGTAAATAAGCAGTTCCAATGGGCTGGACGCCGCTGCCTGATCCCCGCTGCCTATTCCTGCGGCAAAGGGCTGGTTCTGGATTTCTGTATGGAGATTCCCCCGGAAGAAATCCGCTCTTTTATGGAACACTGGAATCTTACTCCTGAAACCGAAAGAAACCGGCAATTTTCCAGGGAAGAGGAAATGCGTCTTGTTATCGAAAACCCTCTGCACTTCGATTTCAGACCACTGCTCCAGCTCAATGGAAAAGAAATCGCTTCTTCCCATAGCTGCAGTGCGGGCTGGAATCCCTGCCTGCCGGAGATTGCCGCAAAGGAAACGGAAACAAAAAAACTCATCGACCGCTATCGCCTGGATCCGGATTCCGGATGGATCATCTATCGTTTCGCTTTCCCATGGCACACGAAACGCCGGTCAAAACTGAATACACTTTCTGTTACACTGGAACAGGAACCGGTTTCTGTACCTGGTCCTCATTTTCAGATCAAAGCTGCCGGCGATACGTTTGATTTTGTGTTCCCGGAAAACGGACAGCCATATACCTTGACGGTACAGAGCTTTGAACAGGAGACCCTGGAATTTCCCAGGTCAACGGAACAGGATCTGGAATTTCCCGCCTGCTGTACTGTGATCGGTTACACCATTACACCGGAACTGCCAAAAGAAACCCTGACTATTTCAGACTGCGCAGAAAGTGATCCGCCAAGACAAAAATCCAACAGCCCTTCCGCATCCTCTGCATCAGGCATTTCTTCTTTTGGTTTTATGGTCGGCAACTTTGGCTCTGCCTCCATCACCCCACTGGACGGACTCCGGAGCGCCTGCTCTTCACTGCATTTTGAACCAGTGGAAAATGTGGATTGGTTTCTCATCTTTCATGAAAAGCAGTTTGAGGATCTGACTCTTACCCTGATATCCTGCTGAATCTTATGCGATCACCCGGAACTGTTTCCACCTGCCGCGTCGGAAGCGCACCCAGAAAAAGACAGCCCGGATCACCCAGTCCAGACCCATGGCAAGGGCGATTCCGATCACGCCAAGATTCATCCATATGCCGAAAAGGATTGAGAACACTACCCGGCAGCCGATGGTCGAAAAAAGACTCACATACATGGTAAATTTCACATCCCCGGCAGCGCGAAGACCATTGGAAAGCGCTCCTGACAACGGATAGAACAACGCGTTGAACAGGTTATGTATGATGACAAGAATCACCACCAGATCCGCCGCTTCTGCAGAGAGGGCGTAGCCTTTCAGGATCACCGGCGTTGCCAGCAGGATCAGACCGTTCCATAAGACAGACGCAAGAAAGGTAATCCGCAGCAGCTTTTTCATATAATACTCTGCCGCATCCGTATCGTCCGCTCCCATACATTGACCGATCACCGTCACAAAGGCAAGGCCAAGCGCGGTTCCCATCAGCGCCGCCACGGACCAGAAACTCTGTGCCACCCCGTTTGCCGCAATCTGTACCGTTCCGAAAAGCGCCGTGATGCTGCTCAGCGCTACCTTTACCAGCTGGAACAGTCCATTTTCAATCCCGTTGGGAACAGCAATCCCGAGAATCCTCTTCACCATACTTCTCTTCCAGCAAAAAATATTTCTCCACTCCAGCCACACTTCATTTTTTCTCCGGAAGCACAGCGCTGTAATTACTACTGCGGAAAATGCCCTCGCGATCAGAGACGGATATGCCACACCCGCTACTCCCGCATGGAGCACAAAGACACCGATGGCATTTCCCACAATATTGATTCCATTGGAGGCAAGAGACAGATACATGGTCACACGGGTTTTTCCCATGCTTCGGTAAATCGCCGCTCCCGCGTTATAGATGGCGATCGCCGGATAGGAATATGCGGAGATCCTCAGATAGGTAACACAGGCATCCATGACCTCCTGCTCCACCTCGCCAAACAGAAGGCGCAGAATCTGCCGGTTCAGCACAAGAGAAAAGATCATCACGATCATGGAAAAGACCACGGAGATCATCATAAGCTGTCCGGCTGACACACTCCCGCTCTCCCTGTCGCGGCTCCCGATATACTGGCTCACCACTACAGCTCCGCCTGCCGCCAGCGCGGAAAACAGAAAGAGAAAAACGGTGTTGAACATATTAACCAGAGACACGCCGGACACGGCAGCCTCGCCTGCATAGCTGACCATAAAAGTATCGGCTACTCCCACCAAAACCGACAAAAGCTGTTCCAGGAACAGCGGAACAATCAGATTTTTCAGATCCTGATTGGAAAATATCTTTCTGCTGTCCTCCAGTGTCTGTTTTGGTCCTGTCAATTTGAGTAAAAATTCTTTCATCTCTATTTATCCATCCTTTAAGCAATCTAACTATATTTTTATTATAGATTTGGTGTTTCGTTATGTCTAATACTTTTGTTTTATGTTTTTAAATGCTTATCAGGCATGGGTTTTGTACAGCTTCATAAGAAAACAGCCAGTGGGACCGCCACTGACTGTTTTCTTATCCGTATATTTCTTTTTCGACACCGGAATTTTCCTTTCTGCCAAATTCCTTCCTCTTATCAGTCATGAATTTTCATGGTATGCAGCATTTTGACAAATCCCGGATCGCTGTGATCCACGATCTCGCTGTGTCCGAGATCCATTTTTGCGATCTCCGCCATATCCTCATCACTGAGCTGGAAATCCCAGATGTTCAGGTTCTGTTCCATACGCTCCTTGTGAACGGATTTCGGGATAACGGTTACACCTCTCTGTACGTTCCAGCGCAGAGCTACCTGAGCCGCAGTCTTTCCGTACTTCTCGCCGATAGCGGTCAGTACCGGATGAGTGAAGATACCATGGTTGCCTTCTGCAAAAGGACCCCATGCCTCCGGATGAACGCCATACTCTTTCATAAGCGCCAGAGCGTTTTCCTGCTGGAAGAACGGATGCAGCTCTACCTGATTGACTGCAGGCATAACATCTACGGTCTCACACAGGTCCGCCAGACGGTTCGGGTAGAAATTGCAGACACCGATGGCTTTCAGTTTTCCTCCTGTTTTCCTTTTCTGAATTTTTCACCAATAATTTTCTGATCAGAATTACATTCACACAATAATTATGCTATACTTAAGAATATTCTTATGTATCATCCTAGCACTTTTGATTATAAGGCGGTTCTGCCGGGATGTACACTACATGATTGTTATACTGCATAAGCATTTGCTTATGATAAAGAGAAAGGAACTTGGATATGGACATCACACAGCTTCAATATTTCAAACTGATCGCAGAGACAGGTTCACTGACCAAAGCTGCCGGGATCCTTCATATTTCCCAGCCGGCTATGAGTGCGATGCTGAAAAAATTTGAGGAAGAGCTTGGTGCTGAGCTTTTTGACAGAAGCGCGAACCGGATCCACCTGAACAAGACCGGGGAGATTGCCCTGATCCATGTCAACACGATCCTGAGAAATATTGAACAGATGCGGGCTGACGTAAAAAGCGCGTCTCAGGAGAATCTGACGTTATCCGTTGCTTTTTGTGATCCCGGCGTGCGATGGTTCTGCGTTCCCCGTTTTTCTCTTGCCCATCCTGAGGTCATTCTGAAAGATGAATTATACGAAGGAACAGAAGCATCAAAACTTTTAAAGGAGCGGATCTACGACCTGATCGTTACGCCTGAAAAAGTACCGGACAGTTCCGTCAAAAGCACACCTTTTCTGAAGGATCAGGTGTTTCTCTCCGTACCGGAGGACAGTTCCCTGCTGAAATATGAAACAATTTCTGTAAAAGACATTCCTGCACAGCCCATGCTGTATCCCCAGATCGGAGGCTATTTCCTGTCTCAGATGGAGCGGCTGATCGCAGAAAATCATCTCCCCATTACGCTACTGAAGAATAATTTTAATATTTACCAGCACCTGATCCGCAGCACCAACTTTCTCGCAACCATTTCCAGACTATCCGTAGATCTGAGAAATGACGGAACACATCGAAAACTGATCCCGATGAGTGATCCGGAACTGAATGTAACCTTTTATCTCTCGTATCTGACTTCAAACAGAGACAAAGTCATAAAGTTTTTAACATGGGGGAAAGAGCTTTGCTGAGCCTCCTTCTTCCCTTTCATTCACATATGTCAAACCTGGAGGTATCTATATGGAATTCCGTGTACTGAAATATTTTCTGATGGTTGCCAGAGAGGAAAACATCACCCACGCCGCAGAGCTTCTTCACATCACACAGCCGACGCTGTCAAGGCAGATGATCCAGCTGGAAGAAGAGCTGGGCGTAAAGCTGTTCCAGCGGAGCAAACACCGTATCATACTGACCGAAGACGGCATGCTGCTGCGCCGCCGCGCCGAGGAAATCGTAGCGCTGGCGGAAAAAACCATGGAAGATATGCAGCACAAAACCACTCAGCTGACAGGAAAAATATCCATCGGAAGCGGTGAGCTGAAGAGTTCCCGGTTTCTCGCAGAGCTGATCGCGTCCTTTCACAACGAACACCCTCAGGTGCAGTTTGAAATCTACAGCGGCAATTCCGACAACATCAAGGAACGGATCGACCGGGGGATCCTTGATCTGGGACTTCTGTCAGAGCCGGTGGACATCTCAAAATATAATTTTGTCCGCACTCCGTTCAAAGAGCGCTGGGGCGTTCTGGTAAATGATGATTCTGAGCTTGCAGAAAAAAAGGAAGTGACTCCCAAAGACGTCAGCCGCTACCCTATAATCATGACTCAACGCGAACTGGTGCGGAATGAACTGATGAGCTGGTTCGGAGATTACGCGGACCAGCTTCAGAATGTCGCAGCTGGTAATCTCCTTTACAACATGGCGGCACTTGCCAGATGCCGGCTGGGTATTGCGGTCACAATCGAGCTGAATTGTTCCTATGACGGTCTTCGCTTTATCCCTTTTCAGCCGGCGCTTGAGACAGGCACCGTCCTCGTCTGGAAAAAGGCACAGGTTTTCTCCCCTGCCGGAAACGCATTTATCAATTATGCCAGACATTATCTGGAGGATCTTGCTCCGACCCTCCGAAGCAGTTTTCCCGCATAATAAGAGAGAATCGCCCACAGCCCCATCATGCCAAGGTATTCCGCGAAAAAAGAAAGCAAAGGCTGTTCCATATCAAAGAAAACAAAATGGGTCCGCAAAAACAGATAAGATGCAATATCATGTTTGACAAAGGCAAACACTCCATACACACAGAGCCCTGCCGCCAGGATCCGCAGGATCCATGTCCGGATCCTGGAAGGGTTCTGAATGCAGAATGCTTTTCGGATCATTCCCATGATCATGCCCCAGTGAAGCCCCAGATGCAGCACATTCAACAAGGTCTGCAGAACACGCAGCTGCGTATAGTTCCCTCTGAACAGACCCCCATACCACTTCCGATTCAGCACATGATGAAAAAGGAAGAGGATAAAGACTGCAAGTCCCATCCATTCATGAGCTGTCTCTCCCACCAGCAGATACGCCATCAAAAGAAACAGCAAAACGGTCATTGCCAGATCCACAAGAATTTTCAGTATCATTTTAGGCTTCAAAAAAAATCCCTCCTATCCCTGTTACTTTTCTTTAAACTTAGCATACCGATTTTTCCTTTTCATGTCTAATACTCATGTTGAATTATGAAGCATTCCTTTCAGGCATTTATCAGAATCCAATATAAGCATTAGACACCATTTTATTTAAGGACTACAATGAAATTGTTCCAAAAAGGACGCCTGTATTTTATATGGACACTCTTCCATGCGAACAAAGAAAACGCTGTTCTGAGAGGAGGGAACAAATGACGATCAACGAAGCAAGCGAGCGTTATCACATACCTCTTGAGATTCTTCAGGAGTATGAGCGCTGGGGACTGTGCGGAGCGGTCAAAAAAGTAATGGGAGCCTGGCAGTACGATGACACAGACCTGGAACGTCTGAGCATGATCATGACCCTTCACGATATCGGGTTTGAAAACGCAGAGACAGAGGCTTACATGAAACTTCTGCTGGAGCCGAAGAACAACAGTGACCAGTGTCTGAAAATGCTCGAAGAAAAACGGCGGGCTCTGCTGGATGATATCCATTTTCGAGAGAAACAGATCAGCACGCTGGATTATCTCCGCTATCAGATCCGCAGCGGCGAAGAAAATACAATTTAAGGAGGTTCTTGCTATGAAGATTCAGGACAAAGAAACATTCGACAAAGTAAACGTATTTGGGCTCGGACAGGAAAATTCCGCTTTTGCCCAGTATTTTATCGGAAATTCCTACTTAAACCCGCTGACAAAACCGGGCGAGAGTCCGATTTTCCTTTCCAACGTCACCTTTGAACCAGGCTGCCGCAACAACTGGCACATCCATCACGCAAAGACCGGCGGCGGACAGATCCTCATCTGCACTGCAGGAAGCGGCTGGTATCAGGAAGAAGGCAAAGCTCCCGTGAGCCTGGAACCGGGAACTGTCATCGTGATCCCGCCGGAAGTAAAACACTGGCACGGCGCCAAAGCTGACAGCTGGTTCTCCCACATCGCATTCGAGGTTCCGGGAACCGAGACCAGCAACGAGTGGCTGGAAGAAGTGGACGACGACGCTTATTCAAAATTGCAGTAAAAGAGCTTCGGACGTCATGCGGTCTTTATTCTAAAAACAGTTCATGGAGGAAATCATAATGAGAAATTATAAACAGACAGATCCGGAATTTACGGAGCGTTTTGAACATTTTGCTTTTGATGAAGTTGTCAATGAAGAGGGACAGCAGCTCGACGATATCACCCGTCACATGGCGATCACAGCCACTCTGATCGGCTGCCAGGGGATTGATGAATTCCGCCTTGAAGTACCCCGCGCCCTGGACGCTGGACTGACTCCTGTCATGCTGAAGGAAGTCGTCTACCAGGCTGTAGACTATCTCGGAATCGGACGTGTCCGTCCGTTCCTGGACGCTGTAAATGATATCCTCTCTTCCCGCGGCGTGGAACTGCCCCTTGAAAATCAGGCGACGACTACGATGGAAAACCGTCTGGAAAAAGGCGCTCAGGCACAGGCAGATATCTTTGGTCCCCAGATGCTGGAAGCATGGAAAACAGGACATATCAACCGCTGGCTTGCCTCAAACTGCTTCGGCGACTACTACACCCGCACAGGGCTCGACTTAAAGCAGCGTGAGATGATCACCTTCTGTTTCCTTGCCGCTCAGGGCGGATGCGAACCGCAGCTTATCGCCCACTCCAAGGGCAATATGAATCTGGGCAATGACAAGGCATTCCTGATCAAGGTGGTTTCCCAGTGTCTGCCTTATATCGGATATCCAAGAAGCTTAAACGCAGTCACCTGTATCAATAAAGCCGCGGAGGATTAACCCCGGAAAAATGAATGAGAGCGCAGCCGGTTTTCTTACCTGCTGCGCTCTTATTCATAAAAAAACAGAAAGATATTTGGCAGGTGTGCCCCTTCCCGCATTTCTTTTGACCCAAAGGGTGCGTAGCAGCACAATCTCTACTTCAAATATCTCTCTGCTTAACGTACTCCTATTATAGCGCTTTTATTCCTTTTTGTAAAGTACACTATTTTTTCCCATTAAACTGCTATTTTTTTCTATCGTTTTTCTTAGATTACGCTCACGAATTCTATAAAATGTCATTACAGAATTTTTCAAACCTTTTTCATCTATTTCAAGTGCAATCCTCACAACAACATTCAGATTAGTACCTTGTAATTTTTTCTCAAAAAATCAGGTACATTCCTTTGTTCAAAATGCTCATACCAGTGACATACTATCTTGTATGCCGAAAGGAAACGAGGAAAGAGTACCAAGCACTGTTTTCGGCACTATGAAAATGTATGAGGAATGTTTCATATAAAAGGAGAGAAAGACGGCCAACAATAACCGTCTTTCTCTCCCCGTTTTGACATTTGATCAAAATTTCTCTGCTACAAAGACCATATCGCCCTCATGATAAATCTCCAAGAAACATTCATGGAATTTGCCATTAATTGTAATATAGCCGCTATATTTTGTGCAATTGTAGCCGTAGGTTTCGTCCATTACTGTAAAGCCAAGTGTGGGATTTGCGGAGAGAAAGTCTTTGAGGAATAGCTTTTCTCCCGAAAATGTTCCACTATTTCCACTAAAAGCAAGAAGATATGCATAACTGTAATCCCACCGAACATTATGAAATTCCACATATCCGTCCGGCTGTCCATATGGAAATTCCGTCTCCACAAGACCGGACTGTGTACGCAAAATAATATCATTCCCCACAACATCAACAGAGAGAATATTCATATCATGCAGGCTATATGCAGCATGGGTATTTTCACGAATTGTTTTTTTCATCATAGTATCTCTAGAGCCAGTTAGAAGGATTAAAGAATTCTGAAAAGAATGTCCAAAATATATCTTTGAAGTTTTCCTTTCGGTTCTGCTTTTTTGAAAACAAAGCACGAATAAAAGCAATCAGTAAACACGCAGGAAAACACAAAATAAATACCAATAAGACGACTAAAATAACGTCCCGCATGATACCACCCTCTTTCAATGGATAATGCTTTGCAACAAAAACAGTATAACACAAATCATATCATTATTGCAAAAGTCAATTTGACGATTATACTATTGAAATATCCAAACGCCCCTGCAAGATTCGTAAATAAGATTGAAGATTGCTTCCGGACTATGAAGACGGACTTAGCTTCCTACACCCCTTTGCTTGTGATTGCCCCCACCGGGCAGTTTACATAGCAGTTTCCGCATTCATCGCATCGATTTCCCAAAATACGATAAGGCGTTCCCGGCACTATGGCATCAAAAGAACAGATGGTCTGACATTTTCCGCATCCGATACATTGCTCTGTGATGGTAAGACCGGCCGGTTCCACTTCCATTCCTCCATAGGAAAAACGTTCTCTCTCCAGTTTATGATCCCGGTGTTCTTTTGCGTAGTCAAAATCGTAACACTCGCCTTTTGCACGATAAATAAGAAAGATCCTCGTAGCCGGATATTTTTTGATATCATATACTGCCACATTGAAATCACGGTTATGTGCCGCTTTCTCTTCTACTTCCTCCATGGACAGCTCACGGACGTCGCCGGTAAGGCGCATGGAATAACCCGGAACGAACGAGGGAAGATTGTTCTCATCATGCGTTACCTGGCTGCTGGGATACATTCCGCAGACCGTAATATTTCCAGCCTCTTTCACCTGTTTGTAAAATGGCTTCACTGTCATTGTGCGGAAATAAATCCCGTCCTCATCCCACGCGAAAAAGTGTGCGATCCTGGATTCTGCTCTTCCATTGCAAACGGTTGAAAATGTTGTGCATCCGATTTGGTCAAATTTTTCATAAATTTCCTTAAGGAAACACTGATTAATAGTATGTTCAATGCTCCAATTGTCCTATTTTAATAATCTTTATCGATATTGGCGTTGCTTTTACCGTTTAATGTGTGAATATCTTGCTTATATTGCCTGCGCTTTGTGGATTTCTCCCATAAATGGGCGCACTTATGCCATGCAGAACTCCTTACTTCGACCTGCTCTAGCGCACATAACCAGATTGGCGCTTGCAAACAGTATGTGGAAACGATTCATGTTTTTGGCGATGCCTCGGTACGCAACTTTTGCATAACCAAACTGACGCTTTACGATCAAAAATGGATGCTCCACTTTACATCGTGTGGAGGATTTTCGGTTTTCTATCTCTTTGTCCCAGTTGGTCCCTTTGTATGTATCTGGAACCTTGATACTGGAGGGACGAAGATTGATTCTGAATTCTACTTTTGATAAATGATCATTATTTTTGATTTCATCACGTTTGCCAATTCCGCTGTATCCAGAGTCACCATATACGACATGATCGTCTTCACGCACCAACTTAACGGTCTCGTCAATATCGTGAACATTGGCTGGAGTCCCTGTCATAAAAAGGATATAATCTGCAAAATTCTTTAGAAACTTCAGTTCATGGGTGACAAAGATAAAATCTTTTCCGCTGCCTTTCAGTTCCTGAATGACCCTCAGCACTTCCCCCGTCAGGATCGGATCCAGCGCTGCCGTCGGCTCATCCAGAAAGATCATCTGGGGATCTGTCGCCAATGCCCGCGCGATCGACGCTCTCTACGCCTGCCCTCCGGAAACCGCGTCCGGCTTCTTGTCCATCGCCGCCTCCAGCCGTACTTTTTTCAGCATGGTTTCCGCCTGTCTCACCGCCTCATGCCGGGGCACTTTTTTGATTTTATTTAGTATCAGCACGATATTTTCTTTCACAGACAGGTGGGGAAACAGATTGTGTTTCTGGAAGACGTAGCCGATTTCTTTCTGATATTCCTTTACCGCTTTTCCCTGAAGCAATGTTCCGTTCACCCATACAGATCCTTTTTCCGGCTTTTCCATTCCGGCAAGAAGCCGGAGAAGCGTGGATTTTCCACATCCGGATTCTCCTATGATCCCAAGGGCGTGTATGTCTTTCAATTCCAGAGAAAGATCGTCCAGAATCTTTCTGTCGTAATACTTGGATACATGCTCTAATTTAATTTCCATTTTCCAGTCTCCTTCCGATCAATTGTGCCAGTACAGACAGCGGGATCGTAATGATCAGGTACATCATCCACATCACCAGATACCCCTCCACAGATGCCCAGTTTTTGGAGGAGATCACCGTAAGCACATAAGAAATCTCCGGCACGGAAACAATTTTCAGAAGAGCGGTCCCCTTGATGATTCCCGACAGATGATTGATCAGCGCCGGCAGCATCGTTTTCTCATCCAGGATCAGATGGTATCTTGGATGATCCGTAGTATACAGAAGTACGTATAAGATCAGCGCCGCAAAGATTGCAAAAGCTGCAAGATTCTGGAGCCATTTCGTTTTTGCCCGCATGTTTCCTTACACCTCCGGCACTCCGCCTTCCGGCGGATAGATCATATATTCCAGCCCTTTACTCTCGTCCTGAAGATACTCTCCGATAGCCTGATCATACTTGTCTCCCGCTTCCATGTAGAATCCTCCGTCCTCATACATGAATTCCACAAAGGAATTCAGCTGCTCCAGCAGTTCCGTATTTCCCTTCTTTACTGCCATGGCGGACTGACTGTATTCTTTGATTCCCTCATACACGATGGTGGTATCCGCGTTGGCTGCGTGATCTCCAAGGATCGTGTTCGCGCCCACCAGCACATCCGCCGTATTCTGGTTGATCTCCATCAGCGCGCTTGCAATCTCCGTCACCTCTTCTACTTCCACACCGTATGACTGCGGAACGGATACGGAAATGGTTCCCGCAAGTCCTACCACGCGTTCTCCCTCAATGCCGAAAAATTCTTCCAGAGCCATCTCATTGGTCACATGGCTTTTTTCTGCAAAATCCTTGTTCACAAGAGCCCGCGTCCTTCCATACAGGTAAGGTTCTGAAAAATCCACCTTCTCTTTTCTCTCTTCCTTGATCGTCATATCGGAAATCCTCCCAGCGTTGCCGCCATCAAAACTGCAGCCATAAGTATTCCTGTTTCTTTCTTCATACGTTTTAGTATCTTTCTCATCATATTTTTCTCCTGTTTCCTTTCCTTGACGACTATTTTCTCTCTGTTTGCAGCAAATTCAGACGATCTGCTTCAGCTCTCTCCTGCGATCCGCTTTCCTCTGATTTACAATTCTTTCCAATGTTTGTCCGATATCTCCATTGATGCAGACCACTCTTTCTTCTATCTCCCGCGTACAGAACGCCTCTCCAAAATTGACACATGCATACACCGCCCTGGAATTTTCTGCAGTCATCTGCCAGAACGGATATTTGATGATCGCTGGGGTATTTCCTCCCACGCCCAGTTCAAGAAACAGAACATGCTGTCCCCGATGCTCCTCCAGAAATTTCTTAAATCGTTCCGAAGCCGCATACCAGCCCTCATCCTGCACAAACGTCATATCACAGCGAAGGTTCATGGTCATAGGCGCTCCGCAGACTGGACATTTTGGTATCAATTCCGTCGGAATTTTCATATCCTTCTGTTCCTTTACCATCCGCCGGACCACCGCTTCGTTGTCATAAGTTTTATCATGGCAGGGTTTGGAGCATTGCCATAACCCGTAATCGCCCTGTGTATAAAACAACCTTTCTTTGGCAAATCCTGCCACCTGAAACTGATGATCCACATTTGTGGTCAGAACAAAGTAATCCTTATCCTTCAAAATTTCCAATAAATCCTTGAACGGTTTCCCAATGCCGGCTTCGTATCGGTTGATCAGGATCTGCCGGCTCCACCACGCCCAGTATTCTTCCAGGGTATCGTAAGGATAAAAGCCTCCGGAATACATATCGGTAATTCCGTATTTCTCATGAAAATCCGCAAAGTATTTTTCGAAGCGTTCTCCGTCGTAATGCATTCCCGCTGCGGCTGAGATTCCCGCTCCTGCTCCTACCACAACCGCATCTGCGGTATCTATTTCATACTGCAATTTTTCTATTCGCGTCATTTTGATCCGCCTCCCAAATTTAGCTTTCATCTTGTTGCACCTCCTGTCATTGATTGTATCTCTGCAGCCCCAAACCGTAAAGTACGCACAATCATGTGGCATAGTTACCGGCTGGTAACCGTCTGCTTGTTTTTCCTGTTGTGCTGTCATATAATAAGTGAAAGCAGGGCATCAAAAAATAAGCATCCAGCCACCTGACTTGCCCTTTTATTTTTCGATGTACCAGAGGATATTTGACACCAGAATTTGTATTTGAATTTTAAAAATGAGAAGGACTGCAGAATACTGTGACAGAGAGAGAAGCATATAAAATCCTTGGGATTTCTCCGGAAACCGGACAGGATGAGATCAAAAAGAGATACCGTCAGCTTATGCTCCGGGTGCATCCGGATATGTCTCCGGCTGACGGCGGGAAGAATTCCAATTATGCGCAGGAGATCAACACTGCATATGCTGTTCTGAAAAAGAAATGTACAAAAAAAGAAAAAACTTTCTGGAAATCGAAAAATGATTTCCGGAAAGAGAAACAGAACGTATCCTGGGACGCCCCTGTAAACATACACGCGTACCGGGAACGGGAAATCCTCCATTACGCAGAAGATGATACCGGAACTGTTTTGGGGCATTTTTATATTGCCAAAGGGAAATATCTTTGGAAAACAGACGAAGACTTTTCTCTGTTCCAGCTCAGTCTCTATCGCTGCGGGAAACGGCTGTTGGATGAGATCGATCAGAGTTTTCACCGGGAGGGAACTCCGGCAAGCCGAAGCAGGATACAGGCGGAGCTTACCTACCTGCTTGCTCAGCAGTTTATCGATGGAACCGCTTTGCTGCGGGAGATTTCCAAAGAACAGACTGCCGATTCCGAAGGGCAGGAAATTTTTTACCTTCCCGCTATGCTGGAAGCGTCAGACGGTACTGCCATAAGCGCAGGAGAAGCCTTATATCCCGCCGCACTCCGGCACCATAGACTGTATATCAAAAACCACGCAGGAAAGGAGCTGGGTTACCTCTCCTTTCCTGATGACCGTTTTTATTATATTGTAATCCCTCTTTTTGAACAGAAAAAAGTCCGGGTGAAAATCCAGGCGGCAGAAACACCGCAAGGGAAAAAGCAGATCGCCGGAAAGCGAAACTCTTCTGCCGGATACCGGAGCCTGCATCTGTGGATCAAATTGTGCTCCGGAGACAGCTGCACCATGCCAGAGAACGTGAATTTACAGATTGAGAAACTGCTGGAGACTTATAAACAGGGATGACAGGCAGCAGCAAAAAACTGCCGCCAAAAAGACTTGCCAAAAAAGGAGGAGCACCCCCACAACGGGGGATACTCCTCCTTTTTTACACACTCCTGCCAGAAATCCCACAGGAAAGTTTTTCAATTATTTTCTTCGCTTACACCAGTCCCTGAATGATCAGGATCACAATCAGGATCGGCAGCACGAAAGTCAGATAACCTTTCATCCAGTTGGGCATCTTCATACCCGCGCCCCGGTTTGCCTCTTTCTGATAATTCTTAAATCCCCATCCATAACGGGTGGTACAGAACAGCAGATAGATCAGAGAACCGATCGGAAGCAGCAGGTTGCTTACGATGAAATCCTCCAGATCCTGGATCGTAGTTCCCGCTCCCCGCGGCTGGAAATCAGACCATACGTTGAAGCCCAGAACACAGGGCATCGACAGGATGATGATCAGGATCATATTGATCACTGCCGCTTTCTTTCTGGAGATGTGGAACAGTTCCATATTACATGCCAGAATATTCTCAAACACCGCGATGATCGTCGAGAAAGACGCGAAGAACAGGAACAGGAAGAAGAATGATCCAAAAATCCTTCCGCCCGTCATGGATGCAAAAATATTCGGCAGCGTCTTAAAGATCAACGAAGGTCCCGCATCCGGACTTACTCCAAAGGAGAAGCACGCCGGGAAAATGATCAGACCGGATACGATCGCTACAAACGTATCCAGGATCGCGATATTCTTTGCCTCGCCAAGGATCGTTCTGCCCTCGCCAAGATAACTTCCGAAAATCAGCATGGCACCGATGCCAAGGCTCAGGGTAAAAAACGACTGATTCATTGCCGCAGTGATAATGTTAAGCAATCCGATTTCTTTCACCTGTTTCATATCCGGAACCAGATAGAATTTCAGACCCTCTGCCGCTCCCGGCATCGTAAAACTGTAAAACGCCAGAAATACCATGATCACCAGCAGTGCTACCATCATCCATTTGGTTACCCGTTCCACTCCGCTCTGCAGTCCGAAAGAGCAGATAAAAAATCCCGAAATGACTACGATGAGCATAGTCACTGTCAGGATCCCCGGAGATCCCAGCATCTGTTCATAACTTGCAACGACCTGCTCCGTGCTTGCACCGTCAAACTTTCCCGTCAGAAACAGATAGAAGTAATAAATCATCCATCCGGTGACAACCGTATAAAACATCATCAGAATATAATTTCCTGCCATTGCCACATATCCATGGAGATGCCATTTGGTTCCCGGCTTTTCCAGTTCCTGATATGCCCGCACAGTACTCTTCCGGCTTGCCCGTCCTATGGAAAGCTCCATGGACATGATCGGTACACCCATGATTGCCAGGAAGATCAGGTAAAACAATACGAAGATGCCTCCTCCGTTCGTTCCTACCATATACGGAAACTTCCACACATTTCCGATACCGATTGCGCATCCCGCCGAGATCAGGATAAAACCAAGGCGAGACTTGAATTTTTCTCGTTCCATCTCTTCTTTTCCTCCCTTTGCTCACACCCTGCCTTTTCCGCAAAATTTTCTGTATCCTGCATTTTCTTCCGCGGACAGGGCACTGATAACCTATATTATACTTAATATCTTCTGATTTGCAAAGAGATTTTTCATGGTTTACGAAACATGATTTACGAATTGGCCGGAAACGCCGCAATCAGCCGCAGGAGATTTTCCATTTCCGTCTCCAGATTTTCCATACTTTTTCCGCGGCTGACAGAAAAGTCTTCCGGAAGCTGATTGATCGAAAAGGCAGCGGTCAGCCCGTCCCGGTACAGTTCCGGCAAGGCTTCCCGGTCGATTCCTCCGGCAATGGCAACGACAGGGATCCCCAGTGCCTTTCCTCTCCGGGCAATTCCTGAGAGGACTTTTCCGTGGATGCTCTGGCTGTCAATCTTCCCCTCACCGGTGAGGATCAGGTCCGCATGTTCAGCCAGCGTATCAATCTGCACCGTATCCAGCACTGCCTGAATCCCCGGGATCAGCTTCGCGCCCAGCAGCGCCGCCATGCCGATGCCCATTCCTCCTGCCGCTCCGCCTCCCGGAAGTTCACGGATCTTTGGAATCTGCACCGTCTGTTCCAGGATCGAGGCATAGTGTACCATTCCCGCCTCCAGTTCCTGTATCATGCCTTCATCCGCCCCTTTCTGCGGGCTGAACACATGGGCGGCGCCTTCCGGCCCCGTCAGGGGATTGGTAATGTCACACATTGCCAGAAGCTCGATCTGATCCAGCAGTTTTTCTCTCCGGCTCATGTCAATCCTCCGGATCTCCTTCAAAGTTCCTCCGGTCGGTACAAATTCCCTGTCCTGTGCATCATAGAAACGGATGCCCAGCGCGGCAGCCATCCCGCACCCTCCGTCATTGGTACAGGAACCGCCAAGCCCTGTAATGATTCTCTTCGAACCCGCCTTTGCCGCCGCCAGGATCAATTCGCCCACCCCGTAGGTGGTTGTCTTTTTGGGATTTTTCCTGTCTTCCACCAGGGGAAGCCCGGCACAGGAAGCCATTTCCACAACCGCTGTACCGTCACTGAGAATCCCGTACTCTGCTTCCATAAGTTCCATATACGGTCCATGCACCTGCACCGTCTCTTTCCTGCCTCCCAGCGCCTCCAGAAAACAGTCTACACTTCCCTCTCCGCCGTCCGCCACCGGTACGGTTACAACCTCACACGCCGGAAACTGCTGATGTACCTTTTCCTTCAGGATTCTGCAGATCTGCTTGGCACTCAGCGTGCCTTTGAACGAATCCGGAATAATGATCACTTTTTTCATCGCTCTTCACCTCATCCCCGTAACCGTTCCGCCATATGAACGTTTACTCATCATCACAGCGAAACGAAGTTTCAAATATACTCAGTCTCATTATACCGGATTTTTCTTTCCGCCTCAATAAAGCATCTGCAGGATGTCCACGCATTTTTCAAGTCCCAGCGCACCGCTGAATTTACGCCGCAGGCTACACGCTTTCCCATTCTTTAGTCCAGATATCTTGTTGGATTTGACGCAAAAAACTCTATGAAAACGGAAGTTCTGATAATCATTCCATTCCCATAGAGTTTTCTTTTTTCTGTCCGCCACCGCAGGACGATACCTGTTCATACTTCTTTACAGCATGCTGAAGCCCGTTGAAAAACTGCCTTCCGCAAGAGGTTCGCCACGGTCTGAGGGCAATTTATTCATACCTCACAATTTCCTTCCGCAGCCGTTTCATGATCCGTTTTTCCAGCCTGGAGATATAAGACTGAGAAATGCCGAGGATATCTGCCACCTCTTTCTGGGTTTTTTCCTTTCCGTCCGGCATATTGATACCGAAACGAAGCTTTACGATCGTCTGCTCCCGCTCCGACAGTTTGCTGATCGCCTTTCCCAGAAGGTTCTTCTCCACTTCCTGCTCGATCCCATGATATATCACGTCTTCGTCCGTACCCAGGATATCCGACAGCAGCAGCTCATTTCCATCCCAGTCCACATTCAGTGGTTCATCGATGGAAACCTCCATCTTTGTCTTATTGTTTCTGCGCAGGTACATCAGAATTTCATTTTCAATGCACCGGGAAGCATAGGTGGCAAGTTTGATCTTCTTCTCCGGATTAAATGTATTGATCGCCTTGATCAGTCCGATAGTTCCGATGGAGATCAGATCCTCCACACCAACGCCCGTATTGTCAAATTTCTGGGCAATATAGACAACGAGACGCAGATTATGTTCGATCAGAGTGCTTCTCGCTTCCCGATTATCGCTGTCTGAAAGCCCTGCAATCGCTTTCGCCTCCTCTTTTTCCTCCAGCGGCGCCGGAAGCACATCCGCACCGCCAATATAAAATACCTCTCCCGCCGGTCGAAATACTGCCGAAGAGGATTTCCGTAACACACCAAAGCGGATTCCCGCCGGCAATGCAGCCTGCATCATACTTTCTTCCTCCTAACTGTCCATCAAATCTGGATGTAATATCATCTGGCAGCCTGTGGGAGCAGCGCTGTCTTTTCCGGTAAGCGCCAAAGCGGGAGTTCTTATACGCTTTTCTGTATTCCCCTGAACAAGAACCATTTCCGGTATCTGGATCACCGGCAATACGCCGGATTCGCATCCAACACTGCGGAAGACTATGTAATGGGGATGTAAAGTCTGAAGCTCTTCCGGTTCCGTGACCGGCTTTCCCTCCATGAACTCCACGATCCCCTTCCGCAGATGTTCCGAAAACAGTTCCTTGATAACTTCATATGGTATGACTGACACCGGCTTTCTGGAAGTGGCGTCCCACAAAGCGTTGCCTGTGTCATACAGTCCTTTGACTTTTTTCCATTTTCCTCCGGCACCAAGATAGACCGTCACCATCCGCTTTTGTACCTTCCTTTGCTGCTCCTGTATCTTCAAAAAAACAGTGACCGCAGCGTAGACGCCGAATCCCGACGCTACCGTCGCTGCCATCCCCCTTCTTCCCGCAAGACGTTCCAGCAGCCGGATCCCTCCGCTCATCAGAAAAGACATCAGCAGGCAGCAGAAAAATCCAAGGACAAGCTGTTTCCCACCTCTGGTATTACAACCAAACTTTACCATTCCTGTAAATCCCGCGATTCCGATACAGGCCATAATCTGCGGCGGCAGGAAGCGATAAACTGCAAGCCACCCCAGGATCCCCACGGCGCCTAGCGCCGCAGCCGCCGCGCTCCTGCGATGCGTGGCAGAACATCCCAGGAGCCTTCGGGTGAGTCTCAGGAGAATATAATTCATCAGAAAATTCTCCGCAAGCAGCAGATCCACATAGATTTCGTAATACAAAAAGACACCCCCGTCAGCCTGTAAGGTCTTTACCGGAACCGGTAAGTACCATTATAGGCGAGGTGGGGTGTCTTTTTTGTCAAACCAACGACCCAATATCAAAAATCTTTTCGACATTGAGGGGGCGGACGCCATCCGGGAGGACGCCGCGGGAGCAGCAGGGTACCGACGAGGACGGTCCGCAGGCGGTCTGCATTCCGTTCTCACTCCACAGCCGGACATCCACGGGCAAAATGTTCGCTGTCTCAGTGCCTGAGCATCGGACATTTTGCCCGTGGATGTTCGTCTGTAGTCGCAAGAACTGGAACTGCAGACCGCCTGTGGACCGTCCCGTCGGTACCCTGCTGCTCTCGCGGCGTCCTCTCGGATGGCTGTCTTTGGTGGGGTGTGGTTTCTTGGTGAGTTTTTAGAGCGTGTTTAAAAAGTGCTTTCTGTAGGAGGTATTTTGCGCAAATAAATTTGGAAGCGAAGTTTGCAGGAATGAATTTTTAAACATGCTCTGGTACTTTGAAGAATATTCAGTGTTTCGAAGAAGGTGTTGTGCTTCGGTGGAGGATTTCCTGGATTGTGCGGACTTCTTCGGCGGGGAGTTGGCCGGGGGCGGAGGTGGCGCCGGCGCTGGCGTAGGTGATGCAGGAGCCGAAGGTTTCGCCGCTGATCCGGGTGATGGCTCCGAGGGGGCCCATGGACATGGTGATCACGAGGCGGGAGGCAGCGGTCTGCATTTCCTGTGTGATGTCCAGGAGGTTTATCACGTCCTGGAGGGTCTGCGGCATTACGGCAAGTTTGAGGATGTCGGCGCCGGAGTGTTCCAGGGTTTTGAAGATTTCCCGCATCTCGTCTTCTTCCGGGGTTTTGTGGAAGTAGTGGCGGGAGGCGATGACCAGGCGGTTTTCCTGGTGGATACTTTTTATCAGACCAGCGGCATCCAGGCCTTCCATTTTGGCTTCTATATCGATCAGGTCTGCATAGCCGGATATGGCGGCTTCTATACAGAGGGCTGTGTAGGTTTCGGGTGTGATGGCTTTTTCGCCTCCTTCGGCAGCGCTTCGGAAGGTGAAGAGAATTGGAAGCTGCCCGGCAGTTTCCCGGATTTGCCGCAGCGCTTCGCGGGCTTTGCCTGGTTCCAGGATTTTCTCATAGCTGTCTGCTCTCCATTCCAGCAGATCCGGCTGTGCGCTGACTGCCCTTTTGGTATGTTCTGTTATTTCTTCCAGGTTTTTTCCCATGACCGGAATGCAGATCTTCGGCATTCCCTCTCCTATCGTCAGATTTCCTGTTTTTATCGTTTTATCCTTCATTTTTTTATTTCCTCTCGGTCTTATTTTGTAACCGGTCGTCCGGCGGAACGGTTACCTTATTTTTTCATTTTATTTGGATCTTTCTGTACTGTCAATCGCTTTTGTGTTATATTAAGATAAATCAGTAACAGTTCAACTGGCTGAACTGTTGCGTAAATCATGTTTTTACATAAAGGAGTATCGTTTTATGAATATACCGGCAATTCCAATCTCTGGTACAACAAAACTGACCGCTCTTCTGGGGAGTCCGGTCTCTCACAGTATCTCTCCGCTGATGCATAACCGCGCCTTTCAGTATCTTGGGCTGGATTATGCTTACCTCTGTTTCGATGTGACAGAAAAGACGCTGCCGGAGGCGGTGGAGGGGCTGAAAGCTGTGGGGATCCGCGGATTTAACCTGACCATGCCGAACAAAAATAAGATCATGGAACTGGTCGATCATATCTCTCCTGTTTCCCAAATCTGTAAATCGATCAATACGGTAGTCAATGACAACGGCGTCCTCACCGGCACTTCCACCGACGGAATCGGCTATATGGAGGCGGTGCGTGACGCAGGCTATGATGTCACCGGACAGGAGATCACCATGATGGGAGGCGGCGGCGCTTCCACTGCAATCTGCGCCCAGGCGGCTCTGGACGGGATCCGGCATATCCACATTTTTGTCCGCCCTTCCAGCCGTTTTTACCGGAGAACTCTGGAACTTGCCGATACCATCAACCGCACAACGAGCTGCCGCGCCACCGTCTATGACCACGACGATAAGACTGCGCTTCGCCAGGCGCTGTCCCGCAGCCGTCTTCTGATCAATGGAACGCCCGTCGGCATGGCTCCGGATGCGGAACACTCGATCATTGAGGACACCTCTCTGTTTCATGAGGATCTGATCGTGTCCGATCTGATCTACAACCCAAGAAAAACCCGTCTGATGCAGCTCGCCGAATCTGTCGGGTGCAAAACTTTCAACGGGATGTACATGCTGCTTTACCAGGGCGCTGAGTCTTTCCGGATCTGGACCGGACAGGATATGCCGGTGGACCTGATCAAGCAGGAATATTTCTCTTGAATGATCTTTTATAACATGCAAAAAGAAACTGTACACCACTTTTACCTGATGTACAGTTTCTTTTTTCTATTACTGCAAAATTATTTACGATTTCTCAGGAAATCCGGAATCTGGATGTCCTTCTTCGGCACGTTGCTGGTCAGCGGTGCCTGCGGCTGCGGAGCCGCTGCGCCTGTTCCGGCGTTCGGGATATTGAATTTCGGCATCTGGAATCCATTGTTTGCAGCTGCTGTTCTCTTCTGCTCAGGAGCTGCGGACTGTGCTGCCGTTTTCTTTCCTTTTGTCTCGCCGTTTACGCTTGCCTGTCTTGTGGTTGCGTCGTCCAGACCGGTAGCGATAACTGTGATCTTCGCTGCGTCAGATACGCTGTCGTCGTACATTGCACCAAAAATAATATTTGCGTTCTCGCCTGCAAGGTTCTGTACGTAGCTTGCAGCGTCATTTGCATCCATAAGGGAGATATCACCGGAAATATTGATGATAACGTGGCTTGCGCCTTCGATCGTAGTCTCAAGCAGCGGGCTTGCAACTGCCTGCTGAACTGCTTCCAGTGCCTTGTCGTCGCCTCTTGCCTCTCCGATACCGATATGTGCAACGCCTTTGTCTGTCATAACGGTCTGTACGTCCGCGAAATCCAGGTTGATCAGCGCCGGCAGGTTGATCAGATCGGTAATGCCCTGTACGGCCTGCTGCAGAACTTCGTCTGCTTTTCTGAGCGCCTCCGGCATGGTTGTCCGGCGGTCTACGATCTCGAGCAGCTTATCGTTCGGAATTACAATCAGAGTGTCAACGTTTTCTTTCAGTTTTTCGATTCCCATCAGAGCGTTGCTCATACGAGTCTTTGCTTCAAATTTAAACGGTTTGGTCACAACGCCTACGGTCAGGATACCCATTTCCTTTGCAACGCCTGCAACAACAGGTGCAGCTCCGGTTCCGGTTCCTCCGCCCATACCACAGGTAACAAATACCATGTCAGCGCCTTCCATCACCTGTTTCAGTTCCTCAACGCTTTCCTCAGCGGCTTTCTCGCCTACCTCAGGTTTTGCTCCTGCGCCCAGTCCCTTGGTCAGCTTTTCGCCGATCTGTAAAATAGTCGGAGCCTTGCACATGGTCAGCGCCTGCTTATCGGTGTTTACGCCTACAAATTCAACGCCTGCAATGGACTCCTCCACCATTCTGTTGACAGCGTTATTTCCTGCACCACCTACTCCGATGACGATAATCTTAGCAGATGACTCTGCCTCATTTGTCATGATTTCTAACACTTGTGTTTCCTCCTTACTTAGGCCACTCGCCTCTCTATATTTCCCTCCGGGTCTGTCATCCCTTTTCTGGTAGATATGTCTGTCTGTCATATGCATGAAAAAACCTGCAACCGTCCAGCTGGCTGAACTGTTGCAACAGCCTTCGCTCAATCATACATATAGATATAATATAATCTATTTCAAAATTTATCAACTGTTTTTTTGGGTTTTTTGCAGATTTTTGAAATTTTCAGGGATATTTGCTGTTTTTCTGGGAGTCACTGCCCTTCCGTCTGCCCGGTGGTTTCGCCTGTACCCTCTGTTTCCTGTCCATTTTCTGCCTCCGGATCAGTTACTGTTTCCTGACCATCTTCTGTTTCCGGATTGTTTTCTGCTGCCTGTCCGTCTTCTGTTGCCTGACTCTCTTCTGCCGCCGGAACATCCTTGGCAAACACTACATCCCCATTGCGCTCGTCCACATCTTCCAGATGCAGTTCTCCGGAAAGTCCCTCCAGCTGCGGCAGAATACCTGAGAGCTTCGTAATCTTTTCTTCCAGGTATTCCTCTCCTCCGAGAAGGATCCTGATATTTCCTTCATAAATAAGCGTCAGTTCCATCTCCTCCAAAACGTTCACCTGCTCCGGCCACAGTTCAAAGCGGTCCAGCAGCCTGGTCAGCGCATCCAGCGTTTCAAAGATTGCCGTGTCACTCACAGGAAGCTGTGCGCCAACCGACGCAGATACAGCATTCAGTCCCTCGATCCGGGGGATATCCTCCAGATTCGGATTGTACTCCTGGGTCTGTGTTTCCGTCTGATCTTCTTCCGTCAGCGGCTGTGTATCCAGACTCTCGACTTCCTCCTGTGTCCCCTCTGCCTGTGTTCCCTGTCCCTGTGTTTCTTCCTCCTGCGGAATACATTCCAGCACAATGCCGTCCCCGTCAAAATACGCCTTCTGCCCATCGACTTCCACATATCCCACCGCCGTTTTTTCATCCACGACCGCACGGACCGTCGTCGGGGAAATCAGTTCATAGGAAATATCCTCCAGGAACGGAACACCGGAAAAGTCCGCACGGACAGGAAAAAACGTCAGCAGGACGGTATTGAAAGAAAGCGGCTCCTGCTGTTCCACCAGCTGCCGGATCTCATCCTCCGTATACCGGTTGCTGCCGGTGACCTCGATGTTTTTTGTCTGAAAGATCACAAAGAAAAGCAGGACAAGCAGAACAAGGATGCCCGCACACAGCAGGAGCAGCCTGGCAAGCCTTCTGCGTCTCTTTTTCCCTTTCCGTTTTTTCTTTTCGCCCATATTTCTTATTTACTCCTCAATATCTCTCGGACCATGGTCCGCTATCAGTTTATCACCAGCGAACCGCTGTTGTCCACTCATATTTCGTCTGTTTTTCCTTCTTATATCACCGTTCAGCCAACGAAACCGCTATCTTCTCATACGTGTAACCGAAAGGGCAAGCCCCATTTCCGCCAGCAGAAAGGCGACGGAAGTCCCTCCGTAACTGATAAACGGAAGGGTAATTCCCGTATTGGGGATCGTATTGGTGACAACGGCAATGTTCAGTATGACCTGGATGGCTATATGTCCCATAATTCCTGACGCAATTAAGGTTCCCGCCAGGTCCGGGGCATGAACAGCGGTGACCATCAGCCGCCAGATCAGCAGACCGAAAGCCAGGATCACAAGACATGCACCCACAAGCCCTGTCTCCTCACAGATAATGGAAAAGATCATATCGTTCTGCGCTTCCGGCACAAAGCCCAGCTTCTGCAGGCTGCTGCCGATCCCTTTTCCGAAAACGCCTCCGCTTCCGATGGCATAAAGCCCCTGGATCGTCTGAAATCCCTTCTCATAAGCCTCCGGATTCCGCCAGATTGCCAGCCGCTCCAGACGGTAGCTTTCCAGGCTCAGAAACACAGCGACGAGGACGGTTCCCGCTCCCGCCACTCCCACAAAAGGCAGATACCTTGGATTCGTGACAAAGATCAGGATCACCGCGATCCCAAGGATGATCACCGCGGTACTCAGGTTGTTGGAACCCACCAGCGCCACGATTGGCAGCACGCCGACAAATACCATCACCATAAATTTCCAGCCGGACAGTTTCTGCTTCGTTTTCTCCACCATCCAGGTCAGAAACAGGATGACCGCCACTTTGGCAAATTCGGAGGGCTGGAAAGACAGGGGGCCAATCGTCAGCCACCGCCTGGAGCCGTTGATGGAACTTCCCACAAACAGAACCGCTGTGGACAGGCCCAGAGAAAGCAGATACAGCCACGGCGCATATTTCAGCAGCCGGTGGTAATCCATACTGGAAATCAGATACATGCCCACAAATCCCAGAATCCCGGCAAACAGCTGCTTTTTAAAATAATAGGCCGGGTCATTGAATTTCACCCGGCCATTATATGCACTTGTGCTGTAAAGCAAAACCAGACCTGCGATCATCAACAGCACGACCAGCGCCACAAGGGTGGTGTCTGCCTTCCGTGTATGCCGCAGAATTTTTTCAGAAATTTTCATAGATACCGCCAGTCCCCGGCATTCTCTTGCTATATTTTATGCAGAACAACGTTGCTGAATTACAGCGCTCTGACATATTCCTTAAACAGATCCCCGCGCTGTTCATAGCTGTCAAACTGATCCCAGCTCGCACACGCCGGAGACAGAAGGACCGCATCCCCCGGTTCTGCCTTGTCTGCGCAGATCTTCACCGCTTCTTCCAGGTTCTCCGCCATCAGGATCTCGTGGAATCCCTCCCGACGCGCCGTCTCTGCAATCTTCTCCCTGGTCTCTCCGATCAGGACAAGATATTTCACTTTTCCGTCAAACGCACGGATCCAGCTCTCATAGGTAGACTGCTTGTCAAATCCTCCGCCGATCAGCAGGGTCGGACGGTTCATCGCCTGGATGCCCTTGATTGCCGCATCCGGATTGGTGCCCTTGGAATCATTATAATAAACCACTCCGTTCTTTTCACAGACGTACTCGATCCGGTGTTCTACACCCTGGAACGCGCAGACCGCTTTCCGGATCACATCCATCGGAACGCCTGCACAGTACGCCATTCCAACGGCAGTCATCACATTTTCATAATTATGCTGTCCCAGGATCTTCAGCTCATCCGTATGGACAATCGGTTCCCGCTCCCCGTTTTCAGCAAGCCAGATCGTACCGTCCTGACAGTAGATACCATCCTGCAGTGCGCGAAGGCTGGAGAAGAACAAAACCTGCACTTTCTGCTCCGCGATCAGCTTTTCCCCGAAGGCTCTCAGCACTTCGTCCTCATAATTCAGAACACAGACATCCTCCATGGTCTGATTCTCCGTGATCCGCTCCTTGACCCTTATGTATTCCTCCATCGTATGATGGCGGTTCAGATGGTCTTCTGTGATATTGGTGATCGCGCTGGCCTTCGGATGGAACTTCTCAATGGTTTCCAGCTGAAAACTGCTGATCTCCGCCACGGTCACCGTATCCTCGGTCGTATCCAGCGCCACAGATGTATAAGCCGTTCCGATATTTCCGACCACCTGGACATCTTCCCGGTACGCCTTCATGATCTCTCCCAGAAGGGATGTGGTCGTCGTCTTTCCGTTGGTACCGGTGATGGCAAGCACCTCTCCTTTTCCAACCCGGTAAGCCAGCTCCACTTCTCCCCATACCGGAATCTCTTTTTCTTTCATTTTCAGTACCACCGGAAGATCCGCCGGCACTCCCGGGCTCAATACGACAAGCTCCAGACGATCCAGTACCTCGTCCGAAAGTTCCCCGAGAATAATCTCCACGTCCGCTCCGGCATTCAGCTTTCTGCGGATTTCCTCCGGATCCTGCTTGGCATTTCCGTCATAGAGGATTACCTTTGCCTGTTCATGAAGCAGAAGCCCTGCAGCTCCGATCCCACTCTTTCCGGCGCCAAATACCAGTACATATTTCCCTTTTACATCCATTTTCTTTTCCTCCAGAAGTTCTTTCTCGTTTCTATTCTCCGTACGCTGTTACATTGCCAGCAGCGCGATCAGACACATCATCGCGGTGATGATGGAAAATACAGCCACGATCCTGGTCTCCGACCAGCCGCACAGTTCAAAGTGATGGTGGATCGGCGTCATCTTAAAAATACGCCTGCCATGGGTTGCCTTGAAATAAGTCACCTGCATGACCACAGAAACGATCTCCGCCACATAAATAAAACCTACGATGGGCAAAAACAACGGCATCTGCAGCATATAGGCAGTTCCCGCAACAAAACCCCCAAGCGCCAGGGAACCCGTGTCCCCCATAAATACCTTTGCCGGGAAAACGTTGAACACCAGAAATCCCAGCAGGCTTCCAACGACGGCGCAGGTGATCGGCGTGATCCCAATCCCGCTTCCGGCAGCCGCCGCCGTGAAAAAGACAGCCACCATCACCGTCACACTGGAAGCGAGCCCATCCAGTCCATCGGTAAAATTTACGCCGTTGACGGTCCCCAGCACCACAAAAAACAGCAGCGGAACGGACAGCCATCCGATGGAAAGCTCCTTTCCCGGAAGAAAAGGAATCTTCATCGCCAGCGGGATTCCGGAAAAACGGATCATATAGACGGCAAAAACCGCCGTGATCACGATCTGCAGAAACATCTTCTGCCTGGGATACAGGCCGTCGGAACGTTTCAGCACCACCTTCAGATAATCGTCCAGAAAGCCGATCAGCCCAAAGCCCAGGGTCAGGAACAGCACCGGAACGATCCTTGGATAGTCCTTTACATAAAACACCGCTGTCACTGTGGTGGACAGCAGAAAAATCAATCCTCCCATCGTGGGGGTTCCCGCCTTTTTCAGATGAGAGGATACTCCCTGTGTCCGTTCCGTCTGTCCGATCTTCAGCCGGCGCAGGAACGGGATAATGATTGGCCCCAGCCCTACGCTGACCGCAAAAGACAGCAGGACCGCCATCACTAACTGAATCTCCATAATACACACCTTTCAGTATATAGCTTTTTTATCTGTGATGCAACGTTTGTTTTCTTTTTGCAGCAGTTCAGCCGGCGGAGCGGTTACGCATCTTCTTCCGGCATCTCCTGTTTTTCAATTCCAAGATAAGGCAGTACATTGGAAAAGATATCTCTCATCACCGGAGCGCAGATGGTTCCGCCGTAATAAACACCCTGAGGATTGTTGATAATACAGATGCCAAGCACCACCGGATCGCCTGCCGGAGCAAAACCGAGAAAAGAAGAAATATAACGGTTTGCACTTCTTGGCAGCGTCTGGGAGGTTGCTGTCTTGCCTCCGATCTCATACCCTTCGATATAGGCATTTTTTCCGGATCCCTCCGAGACCACACTCTCCAGGATCTCCCGCACCGTCTGTGACGTTTCCTGTGAAACAACGCCTTCCCTGGATTCGTACTGCAGTTTCTCCACCACATTTCCGTCTTCGTCCAGCACCTCCACGCCGAAATGGGGCGTCACTCTTGTACCGCCGTTCACCAGAGAGGAAACCGTCGTGGCGAGCTGGATCGGCGTGATCTGGAACGACTGTCCAAAGGACATGGTTGCCAGCTCCACCTGCCCGATATTCTCTTCCTTATGCATGATCGTGGACGCTTCCCCGGGCAGATCGATCCCCGTTTTATCCATCAGCCCGAACTGGCGGAAATAGTCACAGAAAGCCTCCACTCCCAGCCGCAGACCCACTTCGATAAATACCGGATTGCAGGAATTCTGCGCGCCCTGCACGAAAGTCTCTGCCCCGTGGCCGGTTCTCTTGTGGCAGTGGATCCTCCGGTCTTCCACGATCTTGTATCCAGGACAGGAAAAGGTATCTTCCGGCGTCACCACACCTGCCTCCAGCCCCGCTGACATGGTAATAATTTTAAAGGTGGAACCAGGCTCATAGGTATCATTGATACAGGCATTTCTCCACATCTGATTCCGTTTGTCCTGCAGCTCTTCCTCCGAGAGCACCGACGTATCCGTTCCGTCATTGAGGGTAAACGGATCATTCAGATCGAATTCCGGTACGTTAACACAGGCATAGATTTCACCGTTCTGTGGATTCATCAGCAGAATAGAGACTCCGTCTGCCTGCTTCTCTTCCATCGCTTTTTCGGCAGCCTGCTGGCAGTACTCCTGAATGTTGGCGTCCAGACTGATCTTCAGGTCATATCCTGGAACCGGCTCCACTCTGCTCTCGCCGATCCCATCCAGCTCAATCCCCCTGGCATCCGTAGTCGTCAGGATCTTTCCGTCGATCCCCTTCAGAACTTCCTCATATTTCACTTCCAGGCCAATGATCCCCTGATTGTCACTCCCGGTAAACCCCAGTACCTTGGAAGCCAGCTCGTCATAGGGATAATAACGCTTGAAATCTTCGTCTACCTTGACGCCGGCATACCCGTAAGAACGGATCCTGTCACCCGTTTCTTTGTCCACATTCGTCCGGATCCTCTCAATGGAGGAACGCTTTTCCACTCTTTCCCGCACCGTCTCTTCATCCATCTCCAGTTCTTTTGCCAGCATGGAGATCACCACTTCCGGCTCCTCGATCTGGCTGTGGATCACGGAGATTGTGCAGACGGTCCGGTTTGCCGCCAGCACTGTCCCATTGGCATCCAGAATCTTTCCGCGCGCTGCTTTGATGTCCCGTTCCCGCTCATGAAGTTCATCTGCCTTTTCCGAATAATAATCCGAACGGAAAACCATCAGATACACCAGACGTCCCATCAGTCCCAGAAGCATCAGAACACAGAGAAAGAAAACGATCACGATTTTCTTCTTGTTATAAGTTTTGTTCTTACGCATAGAATACCCCATAAAAGCTCCCATTATAATAACACTATATGGAAGCTTTTATGGGGTTATTCACCGGCGCATCTGAAAATTCATTCCTGCAGATTCAGATGCACACCGCATTTTCTTTTGTTATTCTGTAACCGTTCAGCCAGCTGAACAGCTACATTATTCTCCTGTCGTCACGTTGTCCGCATTAGTCATACCGTCACTGTACCGGTCGTTTCCTCCGTTTTCAACCGTCTCATCCTCATCCTCTTCCGCCGGAACCGGAAGATCGTCGTTTTGTGCCGCTGTTTCAGAGCCAGAGCCGGTATCTTCCGTTCCGTCATCCGGATAAATTCCAAGATACGGAAGCACTTCTGTCAGGATGTTTTTTGCCAGTTCCTGGGCATAGACACTGTTCGCCTGATTGTCCGTATGGGGTTCATCTACCACCACATAGATTGCCACCTGAGGATCGTCCAGCGGAGCAAATCCGATAAAGGACACCAGATAATTTCCCTGTTTTCTCGGTACTTTCTCTGCGGTTCCCGTCTTTCCGCCCATGGTATATCCTTCCACCTTGGCACTCTTTCCAGTACCTTCCTCAACGGCTGTTCCCAGATATTCCCGGATCTTATCGCTGACACTGGTGGAAATCACCTGTTTGAGCATCTTCGCTTCGATGGTTTCCACGACGGAACCATTGCTGTCCGTGATCTCACTGACCACTCTTGGCTGATAGTAATATCCTCCGTTGATGACGGAACAGAACGCTGCAAGCTGCTGGATCATCGTTACATTATACCCCTGCCCAAAAGAGGAGGTCGCCAGCGCCGTTTCATTCCAGTTCTCTTCCGAGTAGATCAGTCCCGCCGCTTCTCCCGGCAGGTCAATTCCGGTCTTGGAACCGAATCCGAACAGCTGCTGATATTTCAGGAAATTCTCGGAGCCCATCTTTTCCGCAATCTGCATCAGCGCGTCATTGCAGGAATTTTTCAAAGCATCTCCTGCAGTCTCTGTCCCATGAGCATTGGGATAGACCGCACATTTGATCTGAAAACCACCCACCTGCTGGGAGCCGTCACAGACAAAGGTGTCCTCGTCGGTGATAGAATTGGTCTCATAGGCGGCGGCAACATTCATCGGCTTTGCTGTGGAACCCGGCTCATACGTATCGGAAATACAGAAATTTCTCCAAAGCCCGTTGAGCGCATTCAGCCTTGTCTGCCTGCCTGTCGCTTCATCATAATCAGAGGTCTCTTCTCCGTTTGCTTCCTTCTCGGCATTTTCCTCCTCAAAGGCTATCATATCGTGGATTTCTTCCTCGGAATAATACAGCGACAGATCTCTGGGATTGTTCAGGTCATACCAGTCGGTGGAATCCATGCCAAGGACCTCTCCGTTATTGGGATCCATCAGGATCACGCCCACATTCTCGGCGCCTTTCCGTTGATCCGCCCCTTCCGAAGCATTCTCACCCGCCATCATTGTGTTGAATTCCTCAATCTTTGAACGGATGATCTTCTGGATATTCGCATCGATCGTGGACACTACATTATTGCCATCCTCCGGTTCGATGATCTCCTGCTGCAGCGTGTCGCTGGCTCCGTAATAGCTGTACTGCCTGCCTTCCGTGCCGTCCAGCACATCCGAATAATAGCCTTCCAGCCCCCAGTCCGCCGTACCGTTGCTGTAAGTAAATCCAATCAGGTCACATGCCTGAGAATTCAGCGGATACACCCGCTTATAGGTATCCTCAAACCAGACGCCCTGGATATTGGAACGTCTCTCTTTCTCCTGCTGCTCCGCTTCACTGAGATCATCGGAAGAAACATCATCGTATTCATCCCGGTACTCTTCAAATTTATTTTTTTCGTCGATGGAAATCCCAACAGCAATTCTCTGATACTGGCTTTCCATCGTTTCTTCGCTGGTCAGCCTGCTGCGGATGTCCTCCTCGTCCAGGTCAAGCTGCTCGACCAGCGCCTGCACCGTAGGCTCCACATAAGGCTGCGTATCCTCTCCATTGACAGTTTTTTCCGTATTGACCACTTTACAGTCCAGAATAACATTATAAATCTTCTCACTGGTCGCCAGGACTGTGCCATTCCTGTCGGTAATATCCCCTCTTCTGGCGGGAATCACCGTACTTTCCTGTGACTGCTGGTTCTGACTGCGCACGCGGCGCTCATATTCCTCCCCCTTCGCAGCGCTGATATAGATGACACGAACAACTAATATCAGGAAAGCCAGCAGCACCAAAATAAAAAGTGCTGCCAGCTTTGTCCGTACTTTGTGATCAATTTTTCTTTTGTTCGGTACTGCGCCGCGTTTTCTGCTTTTTTTCTTATTTCCCAAGTATTTTCACCTGCTTTTAGTTCTGCGGTACTTCCTGATACTGGCGCACATAACTGCTTCCGTCCGTATCATAGTACTGAATCTGCGACTCTTCGGCATACTTCATGCCCAGACGATCCATTGCCGCCTCCCGGATCGCCTCCAGATCAACGGAAGCCATCACTTTATTGTAATACGCATCATTGTCGGATTTCAGGTCATTGATCTGGTTTTCCAGCGATGCGATGTGTCTGTTCTGTTCTATAATTTTTTCCTTTAAACAAAGAAAGCCCACAACGAAGGCTACCATGGCAGCACATAACACAACCGTTCCAATCAAAAACCGCGGCGTGATCTGTGCATTCCGTGCACGCCGTCCCGCTGTTCTTTGTCTTCTGACCGGTTGCTCCTCCGGATACTCCCCAGGCAATTCCTGTGGAACTGCTGAAAGTTTCCGGAGTGCGCTTCCCTCTTCATAGTCATCCTGTGGGTATCTTTCCGCTCTCTCTGATGAATCTACCCTTCTATCGCTTCTTTTTGCCATAATTCTCCAGTCTCCCTACAGTGAGCATCATCTCTTCCGTTCAAATACACGCAGCTTTGCGCTCTTGGAACGGGGATTCACCGTCATTTCCTCTTCTCCCGGCAAAATCGGTTTCCGGGTGATGACAGTCCCTTTGGATTTCTTTCCGCACACACAGACCGGAAAATCCGGCGGGCATGTACATGGATGCTCATTTTTTCTGAAAATATTCTTTACAATCCGGTCTTCCAGTGAATGGAAAGTGATCACACATAATCTTCCGCCATCATTCAGAAGATCGATCATTCCATCCAGCGACTCTTCCAGAACCGTCAATTCCTGATTGACTTCAATACGGATCGCCTGAAAGGTCCTTTTCGCCGGATGACCGCCCGTAGCCCTTATCTTTGCCGGTATCGAGCGCTTGATGATCTCGGTTAACTCCCCAGTTGTCCGGATCGGCTCTTCTTGCCGGGCTGTACATATATTTCTTGCAATATTCCTTGCAAACCTTTCCTCCCCATAATCCCGGAGGATTCGAACGAGCTGTTCTTCGCTGTAACCGTTGACTACATCATAAGCAGAAAGCTCTGCCCGCTGATCCATTCTCATGTCCAGCGGAGCATCTTCCCGATATGTGAATCCACGCTCAGCGGTGTCCAATTGATAGGAAGAGACCCCAAGATCCAGCAAAATCCCATCCACTCCCAGGATCCCTCGCTCCTGCAGTCTCGGAACCATATTGCAATAGTTACTGCGGATGATGGTTACCCGTTCACCAAATTCACGAAGGCGTTCACCCGCAGCAGCAATTGCGGCATCGTCCTGGTCTATTCCTATAAATCTCCCCGTGGCAGACAAACGTTTGCATACTTCACTCGCATGACCCGCGCCGCCCAACGTCCCGTCTACATACGTTCCATCCGGTTTTATCTTAAGGTTCGCAATGGTTTCCTCCAATAGTACTGATGTATGCTGAAAATTCATGATTTTCTCCTGTATTTAAAAACGAGTCTTTACCAGCAGCCGCCGACCGTTGTCTTTTCTGCGCCGGACCGCAAAAGCTGTTACAGCACGATTCCCATCTCTGCCATATTTTCAGCAATCGCGTCCATATCATCATAGTTATTGTTCTCGTTCCATTTCTCCTTACTCCAGATTTCAATCCGGTTGATATTTCCGGTGAGGACCACATCCTTTTCCAGACCAGCAAACTCCCGCAGCGTCGCCGGTACGAGAATTCTCCCCTGCTTATCCAGTTCACAGGACGCAGCGCCTGCTACAAAGAAACGTGAAAAGGTTCTGGCGCTCTTGTTTGTAAGTGGTAAGGCTTTCAGCTTTTCTTCGAAGATCACCCATTCATCATTGGGAAAGATAAACAGACAGCCGTCCAATCCCTTCGTCAGCACGAACTCTTCTCCCAATTGTTCTCTGAACTTGGACGGTATGATCAATCTTCCCTTCGCGTCAATTGAATGACTGTACTCTCCCATGAACATAATGAAAACCCTCTTATCCTAACCGAAGATGGAGGTCTCCCCACACACCACCTTCGTCTCAGTGCCGGACAGGAACTGCCACATTCCCTCCCCATGGCACCACCTTTCACCACTTTCTACCACTTATGTGTCTATAATATAACATCTTCAGGGAAATAGCAAGGGGATTTTCAGAATTTACAAAATTTCCTTCCTGAAAAAATGCAGGATTTATGCGGTTTTCCGGGAATTTACTTTATCACAGTGCAGTGGCGGACGGCGTGTGGGGGATTCTCCCTGATAAGGCTCTTTTTTTTCCCTGTCCGGTGGGGAACAAGGACATATTCCCACCAGATCAGAACGTATTTGAATCTTTCTTTCCGCAAAAAATGGATGTTCAGGCACACTCCGGAGCGTTTACCGGCAAAAAAGAAAAAAGCAGACAGAATTCCACCGTCTTCTTTGCTGTACAAGATATATACATCAAAGGACAGTGTCGATTCTGTCTGTTCTTTCCACTCAAATATATTCTGAAATTGTTCTCTGCCCGCTGCCTTCCATCGGCAGAACGGCTGTGCTATTTCTCTGTTTTGGTTTCCATGTCCTGCCTGTTTCCTGCTCCGCGAAGCTTTCTTCTCTTCCAGAGGATCACTCCGGCACATACCAGCACCAGTGCAATAGAGAGCATCTGTGAAACCGGAAGCCCGATTACCGGCAGCAGCAGCTGGTCGGTACGAAGCCCTTCGATCCAGGCTCTTCCCAGTCCGTATCCGGCAAGGTACATAAAAAACAGTTCTCCGTGGAACTTTGTGTGTTTTCTGTACCAGATCAGGATCAGCAGCACTCCTACATTCCAGAGGCTCTCATACAGAAACGTCGGATGCACCTGGATAAAATCAATGCCGTCAATGGTCACAAGATGATCCCACATTTCCTGGGTGATCTCGTTCTGACGCACCGCGGAAACCGGAAGCTGCATCGCGAAAAGATTGTCCGTATATCCTCCGAATGCCTCCCGGTTAAAGAAGTTGCCCCATCGGCCCATGATCTGTCCGAAAACGATACTCATACTTGCCGTGTCCATCACCTGGAAAAAATGGAGTTTCTTCACGCGGCAGTAGATCGCCACCGCGATACACGCGCCGATGATCCCGCCGTAAATCGCCAGGCCTCCCTGACGGATATTGAAAATACTCAGCAGATCGTCTTTGTAGGAATCCCACGCGAAAAACACATAATAAATCCTCGCTCCGACAATTCCTGCCGCGATGCCGATCATTGCCAGGTCAATATACTGGTCCGGATTCTGCCCGGTCTGTTTTGCCTCGTGCATCGCGATCGCCACGCCGATCAGCATTCCGGTCACGATCACAATTCCATAATAAGCAATATCAAATCCAAAGACCGTCAAGGTCTTTCCCACATGCTCCAGATAGATCCCAAGATGCGGAAAATAAATCTGCATATCCATAAAGCATCCTTCTCCTGTTCACCGTTATTCTGTATGCACCCGCTCATCCAGCTGAACGGTACTTCTATTTTCTTTACACATTGAAGCGGAACAGGATCACATCTCCGTCACGCACCACATAATCTTTTCCTTCCATGCGCACCAGACCCTTCTCACGGGCTCCCGCATAGGAACCACAGTCCAGAAGATCCTGATAATTCACCACTTCCGCCTTGATAAATCCACGCTCAAAATCCGTATGGATCTTTCCTGCAGCCTGCGGCGCCTTGGTGCCAAGACGGATGGTCCATGCACGGGTTTCATCTTCTCCTGCAGTCAGGAAGCTCATCAGACCCAGAAGGCGGTAGCTTGCGCGCACCAGTTTTTCCAGTCCGGATTCCTTCAGTCCCAGATCCTCCAGGAACATCTTCTTTTCATCGTCTTCCAGCTCGGAGATTTCCTCCTCGATCTGCGCACAGATGACAAACACCTCGCTGTCATGTTCTTTTGCGAATTCACGCACTTTTGCCACATGTTCGTTGGATGCTCCGTCGTCCGCCAGATCATCTTCGGAAACATTCGCCGCATAGATGACCGGTTTTCCTGTCAGCAGATTGTACTCTGCAAACCATTTTTCCTCATCTTCATTTTCCAGCTCGATCAGGGAGGCGTCCTTGCCGTCTTCCAGCAGCTTTTTCAGTCTCTGCTGAAACTCCAGTTCTTTCGCCGCTTCCTTGTCCATCCGGGCAGTCTTCGTTGTCTTTGCGATCCTGCGCTCCAGAACCTCCAGATCCGCGAAGATCAGCTCCAGGTCGATGGTCTCAATATCCCTCAGCGGATTAATGTTTCCGTCTACATGGATGACATTCTCATCCTCAAAGCAGCGCACCACATGGACGATCGCATCCACCTCGCGGATATTTGCCAGGAACTGGTTTCCAAGTCCCTCACCTTTGGAGGCACCCTTTACCAGACCCGCGATGTCCACGAACTCGATGACCGCCGGCGTCACTTTTTTGGAATGATAGAAATCTCCAAGCAGCTGCAGACGCTCATCCGGCACCGGCACCACGCCCACATTAGGATCGATGGTACAGAACGGGTAGTTCGCGCTCTCCGCCCCTGCCTTTGTCAAAGAATTGAATAATGTACTCTTTCCTACGTTTGGAAGTCCGACAATTCCAAGTTTCATATTGTTTTCCTCCTAAAAGTTCTGTTTTATAACCATTCTTCCCGCTGCATTTCAGTCTTTGGACTGAATCATCAACAGAACACCGTCCTCATATTTCACACGCCCCTGCGCTTCCACGATCTCATTGCTGACGCCAAGGCCTCCGGAAGCATTGATCAGGGTATAGTTTTCCAGCGGATACCTGAACCCTTCCAGCGTAAGTCCCGTCACCCGCTCCTCCAGGGGCATAAACGAAACATAGGTTCCGTGCTGTGTTTCCCTGTCGATGGTAAATTCTTTTTCACACGGCAGAGTGATCAGATTTCTGGAATCAATCAGATATGCCGGAATCTGTTTCAGCCATGCTTTTTTCAGATTCTGAACGGTGCTGAAAAAATGATCCAGCCTTCCTCCGGTGCCGCCAAGAATATAAATCTCACTGCTTCCCAGAATGATGGCCTGCTGCAGCGCAAGATCCATATCGGTGTTGTCCTTGACCGGATTAAATTCCCGGATCGGCACCTGGTTTTCCTGCCGGTATTTCTCCAGCACGCCGTCTTTCAAACTGTCAAAGTCCCCAAGAATATAAGTGGGACGGATGTTTTCTTCATTGCAGAACTCAAGGCCGCGGTCCGCGGCAAGTATGATATCAAATTTCTGCTCCCGCATAAAACGGAGGACAAACTCTCGTTCAAGCATGCCCCCGGCAATGATACATGTCTTCACTTTTTCAGCTCCTTACCGTCTATTCTATTTTTCCGATCAGCATGGTTATACGGCTCGATATGTTCCTGAAACATATGAATATTTTTTTCAATCTCTCCGCCAAAAACCGCGGAACCTGCGACGATGATGTTTGCGCCTGCTTCCAGCACCTCATCCACAGTTTTCTCGTTGATGCCGCCGTCCACCTGGATCAGAACATCGGAATTTCCGGTGGCATCCAGCATTCTGCGCAGTTCCTTCAGCTTTCCGGCAGTTTCCGGAATGTATTTCTGTCCGCCGAAGCCCGGATTGACGCTCATGATCAGAACCATGTCCACTTTATCCAGCACCGGTTCCAGTACGCTCACAGGCGTCAGTGGATTCAAAGCCACGCCTGTCTGCATTCCCTTCGCATGAATCACATCCAGAGTAAACGGAAGATCGGAACACGCCTCCGCGTGAATCGTCAGCATATCCGCTCCGCATTCCTGAAAGCGCTGGATATAGCGCTCCGGATCCTGGATCATCAGATGGACGTCAAAATACAGAGTGCTTTCCTCCCGGATGGACTTGATCAACGGCATTCCAAAGGAAATACTTGGCACAAAGGTGCCGTCCATGACATCAATATGCAGCCAGTGGCAGCCTGCCTGTTCGATTTTTCTGATCTGCTCACCCAGCCGGTTGAAATCCGCGGCGAGAATTGACGGTGACAACTGATACCTCTGCATAAATTTAGTATCTCCTTTTTTCCTGCTCTTTTAATTCTTCGTAAAACATGACGTAATTTTCATATCGTGAACGGTGGATCCTGCCCTCTTCCAGAGCTTCCTTCACCGCACATCCCGGTTCCTTCACATGGACGCAGCCCTGGAACCGGCAGTTTCCTTCCATCGGATGAAATTCTGGAAAATATTGGCGAAGTTCTTCCTTCTCCATATTTTCTGTATACAGCGACGTGAATCCCGGCGTATCGCACAGCCAGGTTCCCGACTCCAGCGCGATCAGCTGAGAATGGCGGGTGGTGTGTTTTCCCCGCTTCAGTTTCCGGCTGATCTCGCCGGTCTCCATGCAGACCCCATCCTGAAAGAGGTTCGTCAGAGAAGACTTTCCGACACCGGAAGGGCCGGCAACCACCGTCGTCCTGCCCTTCAGATATTCTTTCAGTTCTTCGATTCCCTCTTCCCTTGCCGCGCTGCACAGAAACACCGGATATCCGCAGTCCTGGTAAACCTTTTCATAAGCCTGCGCTTCCTCCGGCGTTACCAGATCCCCTTTGTTGAAACAGACCGCAGCAGGAATTTCCTGCTGCTCCATCATCACCAGAAATCGGTCCAGCAGCGCGATGTTCGGCCTTGGATCTTCCAGGGCAAAAATAACCAGCGCCTGATCGATGTTGGCAACCGCCGGACGGATCAGTTCGTTTTTCCTGGGAAGAAGCGCTGTGAGGTTTCCCTCTTTTTCTTCTTCCTCCAGGATTTCGATCTCCACATCGTCTCCCACCAGAGGCTTTCTCTTATCCTTCCGGAAGATTCCCTTTGCTTTGCATTCATAGACGCCGGATTCTCCCGTATCCACATAGTAGAATCCGGCAATTCCCTTGATAATTTTACCTTTCATTGAACCCTCAGTTCTGATCGGCAGTGAACGTGCTGCTCTTTGAGATCGCCTGATAGTTTCCGGTGGAATCCATCTCGGAGATCAGGATATACACTTCTGCCGACGCGTCAGACGGCGCAGTCCATTCAATATTGATCGGATACGGCCACTGGCTGTCATCCAGAGTCATTCCTTCGTCCTGCCATACGGACTGTTCGGATCCGTTGACATTCTGGATCACCTCCAGTCGGATCACTCCGCCCTGATAATTCTCCGGTTTATTCAGGGATTTGTTGCAGCTCCAGGTGGCATTTGTCGCACCTTCCTCTGGCGCTGTGGTTGGATCCGCAGAAGCCTGCTCTGTATTGATGACCAGAGTCACTGTGGTTCCCGGCGCAACGTTGGTTCCGGCTTCCGGACTCTGATCGATGACTTCTCCGATCGCCACGCGGTTGGAGGTTGCGGTCGTCGTTGTTACTACCAGGCCGCGATTCTCAAGAATCGAAGTGGCTTCCTCCTGGGAGTAACCCTGTACATTCGGAATGGACACTTCCTCGTCCTCTTCCGCACCTTTGCTGACTACAACGGTCACTGTGGATCCCTGATCCACGGTGGAACCTTCACCTGGGTCCAGCGTGATTACGCTGCCCGCAGCCACATCACTGCTGAAATCCTCTGTGAAGCTTACTTCCAGACCGATGCTGTTCAGGGAAGCCTGTACGGCGTCTCTTGGCTGCCCGATCAGTCCGGTCGGAATCTCCACTTTGCCGGAACCGGCGCTCACATAATAAGTGATCGTCGAGTTCTTTGCAACCTGTGAACCCGGCTGCAGATCCTGACGGCAGATCTTTCCTGCCTCCACGGAATCTGACGGCTCTGTTCCTCCGGATGTCACACCAAGTCCCATCTCATTGGCGGTCTGCTGTGCTTCCTCCTCTGTCTTTCCCCGCAGATCCGGCACTGTTACCTGCTCTTCCCCCGCGTTGGATGTTGCGCTGCTGTCCACCGGCGTCGGTGTCGCTGTCGCCGTCACAGTCGCGGATGCAGAAGAAGCAGAATTGCCGTCTGCCGTGTCTCTTCCGCCTCCGACAAAGCCAAGAGCCTGTGCAATAACATAGATCAAAATACAGATGATCACTCCGCCGACAACAAAGCCGCCGATGGTGATCACCTTCTCCACCCGGCTTCCGGAATCATCATCATCGTCATCCTCGTCGTCATCATAATCATCATCTTCATAATCGTCGTCATACTCATCCTCATCTTCGTAGGAATCGTAATCATCCTCGTCGTCATCGTCCTCCAGTTTGCTGTATCTTGGAGAAGAAGTCTGTTCATCCGCCGCTTTTTTCGCAGCCATTGCTGCGGAACCGGAACGGATCTTATCCAGCTCATCCTCGGAAACCATGACCGTCTGGGCATGGGAACTGAGCGGCATCAGAGTAACGAAATTTCCGTTGGGATCTACCAGAGAGTGTTTCAGGTCGTCGATCAGTTCTCCCATACTCTTATACCGGCGGTCCGGACTCTTCTGGGTACATTTCAGGATGATCTGCTCCAGGGAGAACGGCAGACTCGGCGTATACTTGGACGGAGCCTCGATCTCTTCCTGCAGATGCTTGATCGCAATGGCAACGGTCGTATCCCCGTCAAACGGAACACGCCCGGTCACCATCTCATAGATGGTGATACCCAGAGAATAGATATCACTCTTATAATCCGAATAGCCTCCGCGCACCTGCTCCGGTGAGCTGTAGTGGACGCTTCCCATGACATTGGAACTGATAGTATTGGAAGAGGTTGCCTTCGCGATACCGAAATCGGAAAGCTTTACCTTTCCGTCTGTGGAAATAATGATATTCTGCGGTTTTACATCACGGTGAACAATGCCCCGGTTGTGCGCCGCCTCAAGTCCGAGGGAAACCTGGATCGCAATGCTGGTCGCTTCCTTGACGCTCAGTTTTCCCTTCCGGTTGATATAATCTTTCAGCGTGATGCCTTCCACAAGCTCCATAACGATATAGTAAACACCGCGGTCATCTCCCACGTCGAACACGTTGACTACGTTCGGATGGGACAGTCCGGCAGCAGCCTGGGCTTCCGAACGGAATTTTGTGATAAAGGTCTTGTCCTCACGGAATTCCGGCTTCATCACTTTGACCGCAACCATACGGTTCAGCTTATGGTCCATGGCTTTATAAACATCTGCCATTCCGCCGGAACCGATTCTGCTTATAATCTCATATCTCTCGCCTAAAATAACTCCCTCTTTTAACATTCTTTCACCTCGTTTGTAAATGGTTCAACGACAATGACTGCGATATTGTCTTTGCCGCCATTTGCATTCGCTTTGTCGATCAGCTCCTGCGCCTTATCTTTTCCATCGTCCTCTTCGATGATCTCGAAGATTTCTTCGTCCGAAACCATATTTGACAGCCCGTCCGAACACATCAGAAGCTGATTGCCCGGTTCCAGCCGGATATCAAAGAAATCCACCTTAACGGTCTCGGCAGTGCCCACAGCCCTGGTGATGATATTTTTGTCCGGATGGTTTCTCGCCTGCTCCATGGTCAGTTCCCCGAGACGCACCATTTCCATGATCAGGGAATGATCCTGTGTCACCTGGGAAAAGGTACCGTCCGCGGCAAGATAAAGCCGGCTGTCTCCGACATTCGCCACATAAGCATAACTGCCCACAACCGTAGCGACTACCATCGTTGTGCCCATTCCTTCCATCGACTCGTCTCTTCGCGCCTGCTCCAGAATCTGGCTGTTGGCCGCCTCGATCCCATGACGAATGATCTTGACGGGATTAAAATTTCCGTCTCTCCGGACGGATTCCACCAGTACAGACACGCCGTAGCGGGAAGCAAAATCCCCGGCGTTATGACCTCCCATACCGTCTGCCACAACAAAAAGATTGGGAAGGTTTCCCACCGGTTCTTTGGAAACGAACACAAAGTCCTGATTCATTTTGCGTTTCTGACCGATATCGGTTGCAGAAAATACCCTCATGTCTTCCTCTCCTGTAAAGGGAATGTCCCGGACATTGCAACGGTTCAGTCCTGCTGAACCGTTGCATGCAAAATCCATTTAAATCGCCTTTGGCGATGGGATTTTGCACTCCTGAATCACGTTCTTACGGTCTGCGCAGCATGTGCGCAGACCTGATCTGAACGGCAATCAGACATTTCCCTGTCTGTCTTATCGATATAGCTTTTTCGTAACTGTCCACAGGCGCCGTCAATATCCGCGCCCATTTCCCTTCTAATAGTAACATTAATTCCGTATTTTTCAAGTTTATTTTTGAAATTCTCTATGACTTTTTTGCCGGAACGGACGTAATTCCGCTCCTTGATGGGGTTCACCGGAATCAGATTGATATGGCAGTTCAGGCCCCGGATCCTGCCTGCCAGCTGGTCCGCATCCTCCTGGGAATCATTCTCTCCGCCCACCAGAGAATACTCAAACGTCAGCCTCCGGCCTGTCTCCTGAAAATAATAACGACAGGCCTCCAGCACCTCGTCCATCGTATATTTATAAGCGATCGGCATCAGCGCCTTTCGCTTCTCATCGTTGGGGGCGTGGAGGGAAAGCGCCAGTGTGATCTGCAGATGCTCCTTGGCCAGGCGGCGCATATTCGGCACAATGCCGCAGGTGGAAACGGTGATGTTTCTCTGGCTGATGTTCAGTCCCTCCGGGCTGGAAAGGAGACGGATAAACCGCACCAGATTCTCATAATTATCCAGCGGCTCTCCGGTTCCCATCACCACCACATTGGACACCCGCTCCCCGGTATGTCTTGAGATCTGATAAATCTGATCCAGCATCTCGCCCGCCGTCAGAGACCGCACCAGGCCGCCGATGGTCGACGCACAGAACCGGCAGCCCATCCGGCAGCCAACCTGGGAAGAAATGCATACAGAATTTCCATGATGATACCGCATCAGGACACTCTCGATCACATTCCCGTCCGCAAGCTCAAACAGATATTTCTGTGTTCCGTCCAATTTGGAGGTCTGCACCTCCACGATTTCCAGCGGCCGGTAATGATACGTTTCCTCCAGCTTCTGCCGGAATCCCTTGGACAGGGTCGTCATCTCCTGATAGGAGGGAGCCAGCTTTTGATGGATCCAGCCGTAAAGCTGTTTTGCATGAAACGGCTTTTCTCCCATCTGAGTGCAGACTTCCTTCAGTTCATCGAGATTCATGGATTTGATATCCTTCATCCTTCCTTGTCCTCCTTTTTCCGGAACTTTGAAAGGAAGAAACCGTCACAGTTATGTACGCCCGGTATCAGCTGAAGATATCCCTGTTCCGTCTCCTCACTGTGGAGTTCTTCCGGCAGGCAGTCATTCAGGCTTACCGGCTCAAACGGGAATTCTTCCAGAAACCAGCGGAAATTTTCTTCGTTCTCTCTCTTATTCACCGTGCAGGTACTGAACACCAAAGTACCTCCCTCTTTCACATAGGACGCGGCATTTTCCAGGATCGTTCTCTGGAGACGGATCAGTTCGTTCTCCTTTGCTTTTGACGCATGGTACTTGATATCTGCTTTGCGTCCGATCACGCCATACCCGGAACAAGGCACATCCGCCAGTACCACATCCGCCTTCTCTTCCCAGCTCTCATCCAGAACTGTGGCGTCCTGCTGCACTGCCATCACATTGTTCAGTCCGGAACGCTCAATGTTTTCCTGGATCAGCTCCACCTTGTAAGGTGTCAGATCCTGTGCCTGGACGTAACCGCATCCCAGCATCCGGTCCGCCATATGGAGGCTTTTTCCTCCCGGCGCGGCACACAGATCCAGCACAGTGTCTCCCGGATGGGGATCCGCCACACACGCCACCAGCATGGAGCTGACATCCTGCACCTGGAACCTTCCCTGCTGAAACGCCGCCAGCATGCTCAAGTGGTCATATCCCCGGATGTACCATGCCTCTTCCACATAAGGCGCCTTTTCCACGGAAACTCCCTGTTTTTCCAGACTGTTCAGGGTTTCCTCCACGGTATTCCGGAAGCGGTTGATACGGATCGTCGTGGGATGCTCCTGCAAAAAAGCATCCAGCATCTTCTCCGTCACATTCTCCGGATACTGCTCCAGAAATTCCTCCACGAGAAATTCCGGCATCGAATACCGCACCGACAGATATTCCGTCAGATCCTCCTCCCGGTCAGGGAAGACCAGATGTTCTTTTTCCCGGACGATGCTGCGCAGCACGCCGTTGACAAAACCTTTCAGAGCAAAAAAGCCCTTCTTTGCCGCCAGTTTCACCGCCTCATTGACCACCGCCGAATCCGGCACACTGTCCATAAACCGGATCTGATAGACCGACATCCGAAGCAGCGTCCGGATCACCGGTTTGCATTTATGAATTTTTACTTTGGAATACTGATTGATCACATAATCATTCTGGATCTGATATTCCACCGATCCCTCGCAGAGCCGGGTAATGAACGCCCGGTCCTGCTTCGGGAGGAACTGGTACTTTTCCAGCATCTGGCGGATCGCCATATGGCTTGGAACCTTCTCCTTTTCGATCTGAAGCAGGATGTTCAATGCCAGTTCTCTTGTATTTACCATATCAGTCATCATTTCTTATCCTCCCGGACAAAATCAAAAGCCGCAGCAGCTGAAGCAGAGAACCGACCACCGCCGCCACGTAAGTCATAGCTGCCGCTCCCAGTACCTTTTTCGCACCCGGAACCTCGGATGTTCCAAGGATTCCTGTGGATTCCAGCATCCGGATCGCCCGCGCCGAAGCATTGAACTCCACCGGAAGCGTCACAACCTGAAAGATCAGCGCAAACAGAAACAGCAGGATTCCAATGTTCACCAGCGACTCCATGCTGAAGATCAGACCCATGATAAACAATGGCCAGAACATCTGTGAACCGAAATTCGCCACCGGAACGATCGCGCCTCTGACCTTCAAAGGAACATACCCCCGGGCATCCTGGATCGCATGGCCGCACTCATGAGCCGCAACGCCCACGGCTGCCAGCGAGGACCGTCCATACACCGCATCCGACAGATTCACCGTTTTGGACCGGGGATCATAATGGTCCGTCAGATTTCCGGACACACGGCGGATACTCACGTCATAAATTCCCGCCGCCTGCAGAATCCGAAGCGCCGCCTGCTCCCCGGTCAGCCCGCTGAGCGACCGCACGCTCTGATACTTCCGAAACGTCGCGTTCATGGAGGCTGAAACGGCAAGGGAAATCAACGCCGCCAGAACCACCAGCACATAAGTCGGGTCCCAATAGATAAATGGCATAAACTATCAACTACTCCTTTCCAAACTCAAAAGCAATTTCCCTATCTCCCCGCATTCCGTATTATTCAAACCGGGAACCTGCCTCAATCTTGTGGCCCCGCAGGAAATCCTGCACTGCCATCCGTTTCTTTCCTTCCATCTGCAGTTCCTCGATCACCAGGATACCGTCGCCGGTCCGCACATGGATCCCGGACTCATCCGCTGCCCAGATCTCTCCGGCATGCTTTTTCGGATCCTGTCCCGGCAGCGCCGCAAACAGATCGCCGCCGATCAGCGCCATCACGCGGGCTTTCCAGATCTTCACAGTTTTTCCATTCAGTTTCGTATAAGCGCTGGGCCAGGGATTCATTCCGCGGATCAGACGCTCGATCTCAGCCGCATTCCGGCTCCAGTCAATCTTTCCATCTTCCTTTTTGATCATCCGGGCGTATTCTGTGGTGCTTTCCTCCGTCTGTTTTTCCGGAACCACAGTTCCCGCTTCCAGCTTTTCCAGTGTCTCCACCAGAAGCTTCGCCCCCGCCTGGCTCAGTTTCTCGAACAGGCTTCCGCCCGTTTCCTCCCGCTCCAGCGGAACAACGACCTTTGTCAGCATATCTCCGGTATCCAGGCCGGCGTCCATCTGCATGATCGTCACACCGGACTCCTCCTCACCGTTGATCACCGCCCACTGGATCGGGGCAGCGCCGCGGTAAGCGGGAAGCAGTGAAGCGTGAACGTTCACACATCCGTATTTCGGCAGATCCAGGATCGCCTGCGGGATGATCTGTCCAAAGGCGGCCACAACGATCACTTCCGGCTGAAGTTCTTCCAATACCTTGATAAACTCCGGATCTCTGACTTTCGCCGGCTGGTACACCGGAAGGCCGAGGCGCAGGGCCGCTTCCTTGACCGGCGTGGGCTGTATCTGCTTTCCGCGTCCTCTCTGCTTGTCAGGCTGTGTCACAACACCTGGGATCTCGTGTCCCGCCGCAGCGATCGCTTCCAGCGTTCCCACCGCAAAATCCGGCGTTCCCATAAAAACTACTCTCATCTTATTCTTCCTCTTCCTCGTCGTCATATTCATTGTCCCAGAGTTCGCCCTCCACCTTTTCGGTGTACATATGGCCGTCCAGGTGATCGCATTCGTGGCAGATCGCCCGCGCCAGCAACTCGGTTCCCTCCAGCTCAAACGGTTTCATTTCCCGGTCCAGTGCACGGACTTTCACATAATTGGGACGTGTCACCATGCCGGATTTTCCCGGCAGGCTCAGGCATCCCTCGCCTCCTGTCTGTTCTCCGGAAGTCTCGATGATCTCCGGATTGATCAGGATATGCAGCGTCCCGTCGGTGTCGATCACGACGATCCTTTTCAGCACGCCCACCTGCGGAGCGGCAAGTCCTACGCCGCATGCGTCATACATGGTATCCACCATATCGTCGATCAGCTGCTGAATCCTCGGCGTCATCTCTTCCACCGGTCTGCAGACTTTTGTAAGGACCTTGTCGCCCACAATTCGAATTGTTCTGATTGCCATTGTTCTTCTCTCCTTTTTCTGCTATGTATTAAAAAATCTATGCGTTAAAATCAAACTGTATATAGATATTGGAAAAACCGCTGTTGATCTCGATGTACCGTTCCAGCCGTTCCCGAAGGGAAAACAGTACCTCCGGGCTGGATGCCTTCACATACAGGACAAACCGGTACAGATCACTGATCTTTGCGACGCTCTCCCTTGCCGGGCCGATGAGCTGGACACGGGGCTCCACATGGAACCGTAGCAGAAATCTGCGGATATATTCCATCGCCTGTTCCAGCCGCTCTTCCTCCGGACAGGAAGCGTGGATCGCCATCATGTGATACGCCGGAGGGTAATCCATCAGTTCCCGGTAGCCGATCTCCTCATCGAAGAATGCCGGATAATCCTGCGCCGCCGCCGCCCGGATACTGTAATGCTCCGGCTGATACGTCTGGATCACCGCAATTCCTTTTTTTTCTTTTCTTCCCGCTCTGCCGACCGCCTGCGTGAGGATCTGAAACGTCCGCTCCCCCGCACGGTAATCCGCCGCGTTGAGGGAAAGATCCGCCGCCAGCACTCCTACCAGCGTAACGTCGGGAAAATCATGCCCCTTGACGATCATCTGCGTACCAATCAGCACATCCGCCTCCCGGTCAGCAAAAGCGGAGAGGATCTTTCCATAGCTTTCCCGGTTCCTGGTCGTATCCGCGTCCATCCGCAAAGTCCGCACCCCGGGAAATGTCTTTTGCACAATCTGTTCGATCTGCTGAGTCCCTGCCCGAAATCCTCCGATATAGGGAGAACCGCAGGAAGGACACCGGTTCTGCTGCCGAACCCGGTAGCCGCAGTAGTGGCAGACCAGCGTCCCGTCATTGTGTTCCGTCAGCGAGACATCACAGTGGGGACATTTTACCACATAACCGCAGGAGCGGCAGGAAATAAATCCCGCATAGCCTCTCCGGTTCAAAAACAGCATCGCCTGTTCTTTCCTCTCCAGACAAGTGCTCATCCGTTCCGCCAGCGCAGTGCTCAGGATCGAGCGATTTCCTTTTTTCAATTCTTCCCGCATATCCACGATACATACATCCGGAAGCCGGGAACTTCCATATCTGCCTTCCAGGACAAACAGGGCAAACTCCCCGGTTCTGCATCGATAGTAGGCATCCACCGAAGGGGTCGCGGAGCCGAGCACCACATGCGCCTGCTCCAGCCGCGCCCGCTCGATTGCCGTCTCCCTTGCATGATAGCGGGGCGTCACCTCACTTTTATAGGAACTTTCGTGTTCTTCATCGATAATGATCAGTCCCAGATTGGGAAACGGGGTAAACAATGCGGAACGGGGCCCCAGCATAATGCTCACCTGACCCTCGGAAGCCAGCTCCATCTGTTCATAACGCTGCGCCGGCGTCATTTTTGAATTCAGGACTGCGATCCGATCCCCGAAGTATCCGCGGAACCGTTCCACATTCTGATAGGTCAGCGCGATCTCCGGAATCAGGACGATCGCCTGGCGTCCTTCCTGCAGTACCTTTTCGATCAGCTTCATATAGACCATGGTCTTTCCGCTGCCCGTCACCCCCTGCAGCAGGCATGGGCGGTCTTTTTCCTTCCATTCCCGGAAAATGCCTTCCGCCGCCTGTTCCTGAGAATCGCTGAGTTGAAATCGGACGCCCGGTTCTTTTGTTCCGGAACCAGGCGACTGGCTTCTGGTACTTTGCGTCACCTTTATGACGCCCTGTTCCTCCAGGCTTTTCACTGTGGCGGCGGTCACTTTCAGTTTCTTTGCCGCCTCGGTATAATCCAGGGACTGTTCCTCCAGCAGCCGTTCCACAAGGCGTGCCTTGGCTTTATATTTCTTCCTCCCGAGCTCTTCCAGTGTTTCTCTGGCCGCATCCGGCGTCTGCATCAGCACGATCCGGCGTTTTTCCCTCGCCTTTGACTTACTCTTTACGGGAAGGACGGTCTTCAGCGCCTGGATCATCGTAGAGCCGTAGGTATGTTTCATCCACGCCGCCAGCGTGATCAGCCGCGCCTCCACCGTCACTGCATCCTCGGAAAGTTCCCGGATTTCTTTCATCCTGCTTTCCTCGAATTTTGCCTCACCGCTCACGGAAAGAACGTATCCGGTCACCAGGCGGTTCCCGTTTCCAAAGGGGATCTTCACCTGGCTGCCCGGAAAGATCTTGTCTTCCAGTGCTTCCGGGATCCGGTACTGAAAGGTACGGTCCAGTTTCTCATGGGTAATATCTACAATGATATCCGCATAACTGCTCATGCTTTCTCCCTGTCTTCTTCCAGGATCTCACGGATCAGCACACGTTCATCCATCGGATATTTCTTTCCCTGGATGATCTGATAATCCTCATGCCCCTTGCCTGCCAGCACAATGATATCGCCCGGCTCTCCATGGTGGATCGCATAAGCGATCGCCTCCTTGCGGTCAATGATCTCCACATATTTTCCGCTGGTTTTGGAAATTCCCGTCTTGATATCATCGATGATCGCCTGCGGGTCCTCATTTCTCGGATTATCCGATGTGATGATCGTAAGCTCTGCCAGGCGGCCGGACACTTCTCCCATCTCAAATCTTCTGGAACGGGAACGGTTTCCGCCGCATCCGAACAGGCAGACCAGACGATGGGGCTGATATTCCCGCAGAGTGGTCAGCAGACTTTCCAGGCTCATGGCATTGTGGGCATAATCGATCATCAGTGTAAAATTGTCAGAGACCTTCACCATCTCCGCTCTTCCTCGCACCTTCGCCACTTTGAGCGCCGCCTGGATATTCTCCACGGACACCTTGAAGTGACGGCAGATGGAAATCGCAGTCAGTGAATTATAAATATTGAATTTTCCTGGAATATCAATCTCCACTGGAAAATGCATCAGCCCGTCTACGGTATAGGAAATTCCCAGATATCCCGGATAAGTCACCAGTTTTTCGTCTGCTGCACGAAGATCCGCTTCCTGCGAAAATCCATAGGTTTCCAGTTCACAGGTATGACCGTCAATGATCTCCTCAAAATGCTCATCGTCCCGGTTGACGATTCCAATCCGGCACTGGGAAAGCAGACGCTTCTTGCACTCCAGATACTGTTCGAAACTGCTGTGCTCATTGGGGCCGATATGATCCTCCCCGATATTGGTAAAGATTCCGAAATCAAAGGTAATGCCGCCGCACCGATGGAGCATCAGCGCCTGGGAGGAAACTTCCATGACCACGCAGTCACAGCCTTCCTCAACCATCTCAGAAAAATATTGCTGCACCAGGTAAGATTCCGGCGTTGTGTTTTCCGATGGAATGTGCCGGTCTCCGATGATGGTCTCGATCGTTCCGATCAGACCCACTTTGTAACCGGCGTTTTCCAGAATCGACTGTACCATATATACGGTAGTGGTTTTGCCTTTGGTTCCGGTCACACCGATGGTTTTCAGCTTCTTCGCCGGATGATCGAACCACGCACAGGAAATCAAAGCCAGGGCATATCTGGTATCGGAAACCTGCAGCACGGTCACTTCCTTCGGAACATTCACCGGCTCTTCCACTACCAGTACCCTGGCACCTTTCTCAACCACCTCATTGACAAACGTATGACCATCCACGACAGCACCCCGGATGCAGACGAACAAAGAGCCCTTCTCCACCTTGCGGGAATCATAGACGACAGACCGGACTTCCGTGTCCAGGGAACCCTGCAGACATTCGCAGGAAAAATTTTCTATGAGTGAACGTAGATTTTTCATCTATTCTGTGCCTCCTCAAATACGATATCATCTTAAAATATATCATAGACGGAAAAACATTGCAATAATGTTCAAGAATAGGGACAATGCCTTTTGTATAGGCGTCAATGCCTTTCCACGTTCAGATGGACGAAAAAACCCGGATTTCCATTTTCTTTTGAGTTTCTTTTGATTTTCTTAAAACCTTTTCTTCTTTTTTTATTCTTTGGACATACTTTCAACACACTTTTTTCTTATACTAGTACTCGGATAGTTGATTAACCACTCACTATCTCCCCCCTCATTAGAAAATGGCGATATACTTCGGTATATCGCCATTTTTGTTTTTGGACTATTTTAAATTGTGACTAATACGTGACTAATTGGTCTCGATTCATCTCTTCCGTTATACGGGTTCTGCGCTTATTTCGCGTTCAGCGCCGCCATCGTGATATAGTTGTACGGCTGATTGAAATGCGGAAGGAAGAAAATATCCAGCAGTTTCAGTTTATCGATGGTCACGCCTTCCTCGATCGCCAGTGAGAACATATGTATGCCCATGGAAATATCCTCTGTGGACGCCATCTGAGCGCCTACCACCCGGCGGGATTCGGTCTCATAGACAATACGGATCTTTACTTTCGCATTTTCTTTCATAAAGCCCGGTTTCTGCAGGTCTTCATAGTCGGTATAGCTGACTTTCATTCCGTTTTTCTCCGCCGCGCTGACAGAAAGGCCGGTGGATACCATGTTGTAGCCGAAAATGGAAATTCCGTTGGATCCCTGTACTCCGATGGATTCCAGCGGGGTTCCTCCGATGTTGTGGCCTGCCACAATTCCGGAACGAACCGCATTGGTCGCCAGGGCAATATAGGTTTCCGCCTGCAGTGCGTTGGAATAGATTGTCGCACAATCACCTACCGCATAGACATCCGGATCACTGGTCTGCTGATGTCTGTCCACACGGTACGCGCCATTGGCAAAGCACTCCAGATGGTCTTTTCCAAGTTCATTGTTCGGGCGGAAGCCGATTGCATTGATCACCAGCTCTGCCGGATATTCGCCTTTATCGGTTACGATCGCTTCCACACGGCCGGTCCCCTTGTAGGCAACCGCGCGCTCTTCGTAATGGGTTTCGATTCCATGCTCCTGCAGATTCCGGTCCATCTCTTTGGCAAACTCCGAATCATAATAGCTTGCCAGTGAAGTCGGAGCCACATCAAACAGACGCACCTCTTTGCCGCGGCGTTTTGCCGCTTCCGCAATCTCCACACCGATATAACCTGCACCGATGACAGCCACATTTTTCACAGAGTCATCGCTGATCTGACGATCCACTTCCTGTCCGTCCTGGAACAGTTTCAGGAAACTGATGCCTTCCAGATCATTTCCCGGAAGAGCCGGGGCAATCGGAAGAGAACCGGTGGCAAGCACCAGCTTGTCGTAGGTTTCCTCGGAGGTCGTTCCGTCTGCGCTCTCGCAGTAAACAATCTTTTTATCAAAATCAATCTTCCGGACGCTGGTCTCCATCCGGATGTCCGCACCTTTCGCCTCAAAAGCTTCTTTGTTGGTATAAAACAGCTTCTCGTAGGAATCGATCTGTCTGCCCACCCAGAGAGCAGTTCCGCATCCCAGATAACTGAGATTGGTATTGCGGTCGATCATGACCACTTTCTGTTCCGGATAATTGTCCAGCAGTGTGTTAGCTGCAGCAATTCCCGCATGATTTGCACCAATAATCACTGTTTTCATGTAAAGTACCTCCCAATTCTTTTTTGTAAAAAATGGTAATCATTTTCCTTTTCATTATAAAAGGTTGTCCGGATAATAGCAATCTGTAATTTTATATTTCTTTCCATCCTTTGCAGCAGGCCCCCGTTCAGCCGGCGGAACTGTTACTATCATTTTCCAGCAGTTTGTTATATAATAGCGGAATGAACGCAAAAGGAGGAACATATGAAAAAATTAGGAACTGTAGGAAACGTGCTTCGCTGGCTGTTCGGAATTATCTTTCTGATCGGCGGGCTGAGCATTGCCGGAACCGAAAGTATGCTGGAAGGATTCTTTCTGGCTCTCTTCGGTTTCTCTTTATTACCATTCTTCTGGAAACTGATCTCACACAGAAAAAAATATCCAAAATGGATCGCAGCGGTTGTCCCCATCGTACTGTTTGTGATGGCGTCGGCAGCCGCACCGACCACCGACGCCCAGGCTTCTTCCGCGCAGTCTGCTTCTGTCCGCACAGATTCCGCCGATGATTCTGCTGTACCGACGGCTGCTGCTCCCACTGCAGAAAAGCCCGCCGCTCCCGCTGCCGATACCCCTGCGCCGGCAGCCGCATCAGCCACTGCATCCGAAACGGAAGAAACTGCCGGTGAAATGACGGTTCACTTTCTGGACGTGGGTCAGGGTCTTGCCATCCTGGTACAATCGGACGGACAAACTCTGGTTTACGACGGCGGTGACAGGGACACCTCCAGTTTTGTCGTATCCTATTTAAAGGATCAGGGTGTGTCAGCCATCGACTATCTGATCAGCAGCCATTATGATTCCGACCATGTTTCCGGACTGATCGGATGTCTCAATGCCTTTGATGTAAAAAATGTCATCAGCAGTGATTATGTCCACGACAGTAAGACCTACGAATCTTTTATCAGCGCTGTGGAACAGGAAGGCCTCACACCGCAGCATCCGTCCGTGGGAACGGAGTTCTCTTTCGGAACCGGAAGCTTCACCATCCTGTCACCTGCCTCCATTGACACGGACGACAGCAACAGCAATTCCGTGGCGATCAAACTGAACAACGGCGCCAACAGTTTCATTTTTACAGGCGACGCGGAAAACAGCAGCGAATCCGCCATGTGCCGTTCCGGCATCGACCTTTCCTGTGATGTTCTGGTTCCCGGCCATCACGGCTCCGCAACCGCCACAAGCTGGGATTTCCTGCAGGCAACGGTTCCGGAATATGCCGTCATCAGCTGCGGAACCGACAACCAGTACGGACACCCGGACAAAGACACCATGGATAAACTTGAGTCCATGGATATCCAGGTATACCGTACAGACAAACAGGGCACCATCGTCGCAGTTTCCGACGGTACCACGATCACCTGGAGCCAGGAGCCCTGCAATGACTACACCCCCGGGGACAGTTCTGATACCGGTACGCAGCCCGCTTCTGATCCTGCAGCCGCATCGGCTCAGGCTGTGACGGAAGCACCAACACAGACTGCTACGGAAACCCCTGTCCCGACCACAGCGGAGACACCGGCTCCGACGACAACAGAAACACCTGCTTCGGCTACTACTGAAACACCGACTCAGGCTGCTGCTGAGACACCGGCTCCGACGGTAACGGAAGCGCCGACTCAGGCCGCTGCGCCCGCGGTGGAATCCACGCCTGCAGCCGAAGAACAGGTTTGGGTATCCGCAACCGGAGAAAAGTATCACAACAAACCAAACTGCGGCCGGATGAACCCGGACAAAGCACGCCAGATGTCAAGATCCGACGCTGAGGCACAGGGGCTTGAACCTTGCAGTAAGTGCTTTTAAGAGGCGTATTTCTCTTGATTTTTCAGTAAAATCACTCTATAATATTGTGTATCACCGTTTCTGTTCTGCGGTTCTTGCCGCGGACGCAGCGAAAACTTCGGATAAAGAGAGGATTTTTATATGATGAAGAAAAAAGTTGTAGTGGCGCTTGGCCACCGTGCACTTGGAACCACCCTTCCGGAACAGCAGATTGCCGTAAAACGTTCTGCTAAAGTGATCGCAGACCTGGTACAGGAAGGCGCATCCGTTGCCATCACTCACAGCAACGCTCCGCAGGTCGGCATGATCCACACTGCGATGAACGAATTTGGAAAATCCCATGAAAACTACAGTGCGGCTCCGATGTCTGTCTGCTCCGCAATGAGCCAGGGATACATCGGCTATGACCTTCAGAACAGCATCCGCGCGGAACTGCTCCGCCGTGGAATCTACAAACCGGTAGCAACTGTGATCACTCAGGTACAGGTAGATCCATATGATGATGCGTTCCACCATCCAACCAAAGTTGTCGGACGTTATATGACAAAAGAAGAAGCCGACGCGGAAGAAGAGAAAGGAAATTACGTGGTTGAGACAGAGCAGGGATACCGCCGTATCGTTGCCTCTCCGAAACCTCAGGATATTATCGAGATCGACACAATCCGTCTGCTGATGGATGCCGGACAGGTTGTCATCGCCTGCGGCGGCGGCGGAATCCCGGTACTGGAGCAGGAGGAAGAGCTGAAAGGTGCTTCCGCAGTCATCGAAAAAGACCTGGTAAGCGGAAAAATGGCTGAGATGGTTGACGCCGATGAGCTTCTGATCCTGACCAGCGTAGAGCACGTTGCTGTCGGATATCACACCAGCGAAGAGCGTCAGCTGGAGCATATTTCTGTGGCTGAGGCAAAGAAATATATGGAAGAAAAGCAGTTTGATGAGAAATCCGTCCTTCCAAAGATCGAAGCAGCCGTTTCTTTCGTAGAGCAGAAAGCCGGAAGACGTGCAGTGATCACTTCCATCGACAAGGCAATCGAAGGATATAACGGAAAAACCGGAACGATTATTGAATCATAATTGAACATTGTTTCCGTAACAATTTAATCCGAGGACAGCCCGGAGGATATTCCGGACGCCCTCGGATTTTTCACATTTTTACTTATTTTTACGTATCCTTTTGAATCCCTCCGGCAAGATCCAGGAAACTCCCAGAAGCAGGGCAGCCAGGAGGATAAACGCGCCCCAGGGATAGACCGCAGAAAAATATTTGCTCTGCTCCTGTACGATCCTGTCCAGAAGAGCAATCACTCCATTGCCAACAATCCCCAGAAGGGTCACTATGACAACACTGTGAAAAACTCCTTCCAGTCTCACCATATCCCTCTGCTGCTTTCCGGTCACTCCCAGGATTTCCAACGTTTTCATTTCCTTTTCCCGCATGACAAGATCCATATAGCGCGCACTGGCGTAAGTCAGAATTCCAAGCAGGAAAAGCATCGCGCAGACGGCTGCCATACAGATTCTGCTGTTTTTCAGATACCGCGTCTCACGGACAATCACATCCGACTTGCAGGTCAGAGTAACCAGATCCGCATTTACCCCGTATTGTGTTTGAAATTCCCGGTTTACCCTGTCTACCTCTTTTCGAATTGCCTCTTCTGCGTTTCGTTCCTGTTCCCCGGTGACATAAACATCCACTTCCAGAACTCTCTGGTAAAGCTTCTCAGAAAGCGCCTGAAAGGTCTCTTCCGACACCATCATCCAGCAGGTGTTTTCCTCTTCCCAGAACAAATCAAAATCCGACAAATCTGTTTTCAGCTGATCAACACATTCCACAACCGTCAGTTCTGAAACAGGATACTCCGACACTAAAGCGCCGGCCGCCATTGTATCCACCATCTGAAAGACCGTCTCTTCCCAATGCTCCTTCACCTTTTCCTGGAACGGCATTCCTTGATGCAGAAGAACCGCTTCTCCCTTTTTCAACGCTTCCCTCTGGGACGAGATCCGCTTCAAAAGCCTGTCCTCTTCTTCCTCTGAGAGAACATAAATAACCCCCTGTGGTATATCCGTAGCAAATTGATATAAATCTGCAATCAAATGATCTTTCTTTTCACCTTCCACCTCTGAGTCCGAGACGCTTCCCACCCCCTTTTCCTCCGTAAAGGGAAAAGCATTCGTATCAAACTCAGTCAGGAGATATCCTTTCTTTACTTCTGCCCGTCCCTCCACCTGTTCTGCAAGTTTTTCCAGCTGCTTCCGCAAATCTTCTGGAAAAAAATCCATTTCCCATATGCCTGTCTCTCTCCTGCACAAAAAATCATAACAGTCATATGTAATACCAATCCGAAACTCCGGATTTTTCTCCAGTTTTCTGATCAGATCGGTTCCGCTCGTCAGGCTCACGGTACAAAGCGCGGCAATTCCACCCAGGGAAACAATCAGAATACTGAAAGCAAAACTTCGCCGGGAATTCCCAATAGACTTCCACGCCATTTCCGCCAGAAAGCTTTTTCTCTTTTTCCACAGATCCTCCGGTCTTTTCCTGCGCGGAAGCGAAAACCTTTTCTTTTTCTTGCTCATTCTTTTTGTTTCCATGAGCCCCATCGTCTCCGCCACATTGGCACGAAACAACACACGGAAACTCCTGGATGCCGTGACAAACCCAATCATACAGACAACCAGGTCATATCCTGCACAGAAAGGAACCGACAAAAACGAGGCGTTCTCCATTTCTCCCGCTTCCCCCATATACATTTTTGTCATCATTGCCGGGAATACACACCCGATGATCAGGCAGGACAGAACTCCTCCCAAAATCGTCCCCTTGAAAATATCCCACAGCACCTGGCGGTAAACCACCCTGCGGATCTGCTTCACCGTAACCCCGATGGTCCGCATGATTCCATACTGACGCACATCTCTGACAAAAGAAATTCTGATCAGCTGGTAAATGAGCAGAACTGCGCACAGAACAAGCAGGATCAGAAGAAATGCGCCGATTCCAAAACTCCCGGCAATCCCCCGGACGCTTTTATAAAACGCCGAATCCCCCGACACAAAATACTCGTCTTCTCCAAGAGCAATGGATTCTCTTAACAGCATTTCTGTCTGCTCGCCGCTTCGCAGACTGTCCTTCATATCCAGAAGAATCCTGCAGGGAAACTCTGTAAGATCCGCCTGCTCCAATTTCTTTTTTGAAAGATACGCTGCCGAAAAATTTGAAGCATCTTTCCTGTAATCGGTATAGTAACCGGACAGGATAAAGTTCTGCCGCCCGGTCCCCTTCACAATAAAAACACTGTTCCAATGAAACTCCAGGGAAAGTTCCATGCCAATCTCCGGCTGGCGGATTCCAAGGAACTCCAATGTCTTTTGTGACAGCATGATTTCATTGGCTTCTTCCGGGTAGGCACCGTAAATATCCGTATAGGCCACTGCTTTCATCTTTTCCCAGTCTTGTTCCTCCATGACAGAACATTCGCAGTATACGATTTCGTTGTCCATAAGCTTTCCGCATACTTTTTCCAGACCGATCTGCCGGATCATCTGAAAATTTTTCAGAATCTCCGCTGTTTTCTCTGTCCCGTTCTCAACATACGTGTCCACCACAGAGCCATTTTCCCTCAGATACCGCAGCTGATCCGCCCGGACCTTCCCTTGAATAAATCCCAGCAGCAACATGCCCAAAAGCATCAGCATACCGCTTGTCAGCGCAAGTACCAGACCCCGTTTGCGATTGCTGTTTTTATAGGCTTTTCTCAACAGTTTCTCCGCCGACTGCTGATATTCCTTCCTGCCTCCATTCATCTTTTACCACTTCCCCGTCTTCCAGACAGATCATTCTGTCCGCCATTTTGGCAATTTTCTCATCATGAGTAACCACAATCAGCGTCTGACCGTATTGCCTGCTCATATCCCTCATCTGCTCCAAGACCGCCGTTCCGGTCCTGCGATCGAGGCTGCCGGTGGGCTCATCCGCCAGGATCACCGGCGGCCGGTACAGCAGAGCCCTGGCGATCGCCACTCTTTGCTGCTGTCCTCCCGACAATGTGTCCGGCATCTGATACAGCTTTTCCCGGATTCTCAGCTTCTCCGCCAGCATCTCCACTTCTTCCCTTTGAATTTCCATATCCAGCAGTTTCAATGGAAGCAGAAGATTTTCCAGAACCGTGATGGACGGCAGAAGATTATATTTCTGGAAAACAAATCCAATCTCCTTTCTTCGAAAAACCGTCCGCTCCTCTTCTGACAAATCGGTAAGACAGGTGCCGTCCACCGCCACATATCCTTCTGTCGGCGTATCCAGACCGCCGAGAATGTTCAGCAGCGTCGTTTTTCCACTGCCGGAAGTTCCCATAATCGAAAGAAACTCTCCCCGGCAAACCTCAAGGGACACGCGGTTCAGCGCTTTCAGGTAAGACTCTCCGCTCTCAAAAATTTTTGTAACCTCTCTTAGAATTATGATATTTCCGTTCATACATGTTTCCTCTGTCTGCCGCTTTCATCGGTGTAAAGTTGTCATTTATCTGTATCTCTTCTTCCAACGCATTCCTCAATATTTTTTATGCATTTTCGATTATTTGTTTGAATATTCCGATAATTTTTGCTTATTCCCGTTTTTGATGCTTTAATTATACAATAGACGACAGAATCCATCAATTATTTTCGTCGTTATTACGATTACCGGAATATTTTTTTGTCGTTTCTTCTTTTTATGTATAAAATGAGCGAAAAAGCATGTTATAATCTTAAAGTGTACGATAGAATATCTGAACGTTTATAAAAGAGGTTCCTTGCTGGAGCGTCACCGTTCATTAAGATATATATTTTTCAAACACACTCTAAAGTCACAGGAGGGATTTTCCATGGATTTATTACAGGCGATGTACGACCGGCACTCTGTCCGCTCCTACACCGAACGGCCGATAGAAGGAAAAACGAAAGAAGATCTGATGTCTTTTATTGAACAGTGCCGCAGGGAAAGCGGACTACATCTGCAGCTTGTAACAGACGAGCCCAATGCGTTCAATAGTTTGATGGCACATTATGGCAATTTTTCAGGCGTCAGAAACTATATTGTACTCGCAGGCAAAAAAGGAAAAGAGTTAGAAGAGACATGCGGCTATTACGGAGAAAAAATCGTTCTCTATGCGCAGACCTTAGACTTGAATACCTGTTGGGTTGCCCTGACCTACAGCAAGGGAAAGACCGTATTTCAGCTGGATCCGGGAGAAAAACTTTGCCTTGTCATAGCGGTTGGCTATGGAACATCGGAAGGCGTTCCCCACAAAACGAAACCGCGGGAAAGCGTGATGCATACAGAACAAACGCCCCCGGACTGGTTTCTCAGAGGCATTGACGCGGCTTTGCTCGCTCCCACAGCAATGAACCAGCAAAAATTTGTATTTTCCCTGAAAGGCAATACCGTGACGGCAAAAGCGGGAATCGGCTTTTACAGCAAAATTGATCTCGGCATTGCAAAGTATCACTTTGAACTTGGCGCGGGAACTGAGAACTTCCGATGGGGATAAAAAGATGACCCTTCAAACACGCTCTAACACACTCCAGAAAGGATGGTGCAGGCTGAAATGAAAAAAAGATATGTCCGCAGATGGTTTCTCGCTGTATTTGCTGTTTTGCTCATCATACTGCTGTACATCGTCATCTCTTTCTTACAAAGTGATAAAAGATTTTTAGCCAATGATCTGCAAAACTCCTGGAATTCATCGATACAATATTCTGATAACCAGATAGATTTTGCTTATCATGATTCTTACAGCACCGATGCCTACTACGTTTTGCAAGGCGAAAATGTCCGTCTGAATCTTTCAGATTCCACATCAAATCCAGAGGAAACATACCAATATGTCAGAACCGAAGGAAACGGGACATTCTCCGAAATTCAAAAGCAAAATGGAATCAGCGCAGATCATCTCATCGATCTGGAACGTGTTCCGCAGGAATATGCCCCGTCGGGATATTGGGAAAACAGCAATACGGTATATCCGTACATACTTCTGAAAAGATACGCAGATGATAAATACGACGGATTTCTTCTGGTATTGGACGACGCAGACGCAAACGGATTATATCTGATGCAATGTCTTGATTAAAGCAGCAAAACCAGAGCCAAAAGAGGCTGCCGGGGAAGAACGCTGGTCTTCCACGGCAGCCTCAGAAAAACTTAATAAGTAATTCTCATTTTTCAACATATCTTCGTCCATTGAAACCTTATCTTCCTGCTTTTATTCCGAACTCTGCTTCATCATTTCAAGGACGCCTTCATTGTTAAAATATACGCCTTCCTTTGCTTCTTCCGGTGTATCCGAAACATCATCCAGAGAAAAGGTCCTGTTTCTCTGAATATCCAATGCAGCGGTTGTCTTCCCATCTTCTTCATATTTCATCGGGCTGAAAATATAAAATGCCGTATCCTCCTCCAACCCTGAATCTTCCGAAGACATCTGCCAACAGCCTGCAGTTTCCCAATCGCTCTCTTCCGAAAAGTCTATGTCTTCTTGCTCTCCGTTGACTTCCTCTGAATTCTGGGAATAACTCTCAAACTTCTCATTCATAAATGCATAAATCTGCGAAAAGAATTCTTCTGTGTCTGCCTTTTCCTCTTCGGTATCCATCGGAGAGATAATTTTGAAATCTGCCCGTGCAAACAGCCACTTTCCGCGGCCAGCAGGGCCGCATTTCCCGGCCAGTCAAGGCCATATTAAGCGGTCGGCTTTAG
>JACJJN010000022.1 GCA_016899975.1 Lacrimispora saccharolytica
GCATCCAATTTAAACTGTTTGTCATGTTGCTTTGCCATAATGAGATCCTCCTTCAGTACGATACTTCTATTGTATCATGTATTGTCTATTTGGAATTTTCTCATTTTGACTTGCACTATTTATATTCTAGCACCATGTACAGTATTTTGCTGGTTGAAGACGAAAAGCTTGAACTGGAAACCCTTCGAGATTATGTGGATTGGAAAAAACTGGATATAGGACCTGTCTATACGGCACGTAATGGAAAAAGAGCTATGGAATGTATGGAAGAATACGCTCCGGATATTGTTATAACAGATGTTCAAATGCCTGTAATGAATGGTGTTCAGTTTGCGAAGCAATTGATTGAGAAAGGCTATACACCAAAAATAGTTTTTTTGACGGGATATGATGATTTTGAATATGTAAAAGCTGCTTTTCAGGTTCAGGCAGTAGATTATCTTTTAAAGCCGTTCATGATTGAAGACATCGAAGCATGCATGGAAAAAGTTAAGAAGGAACTGGAGAAAGAAAAGATAGAAACATGGTCAAAAAAATATGCTTTTGGGCAGGTGCTGCAAGCGTTTTTGTCGGGGGAGATTACCGAAGAAACAATGAAAGAGTATTGCCGGGCATTGTTGAAACGAGAGGTTTCAAAAATTCGATTTGGGATTGGAGCAATATGCAGTCAGTGTTCAGATGAAGAATTGAATGCTGTGAGACAGGAATTTCCGGAAGTTTTTTACATTTACCGGCAGAGAGAAATGTCAATTCTCATTCTCAGGGATTATGTTTCGCCGGGCGATGCGCTAGCCAGGGTCGCTGGATTTTTACAGGAAAATTTTCAAAAGAAGAACACGATATTGTATTGCGAACGGCAATGTGATTTAGAACGGCTGAGAAAAATGATGGACGTGTTATGTCGTTTTACAGATTTTATGTTTTATCAGGAGCCGGGAACTTGTTTGGCTGTAGAAACTGCTTCTGAAAACATGAAAATAATGGAAGGTAAAGCGGACGGACACATAAAACAGGAAAGGTTTCGGAATTTGAGAGACGCCTTGGGAAAAGGAGAGCGAGAACAGGTATATGAAATCTGTCACAAGTGTTTCGAAGACATTTATGGTTATCCTAAAAATATTGCAATCAGAGAGATTTATTCTGTGTATTTATATCTGAAAGATCATCTTGTAGAGGAAGACAATTCATTAAAATTGTGGATGGAAGATTATGATTCTATTCGAGAAGAAGATATTCTTGAAGTAGAAAGCTGCAAAGAATTGAAAACATGGATTGAAAATTATATAGAAAAGATTATAAGTTTTTTTGGAAAACAGAAAGAAAATCCGAACTACTATGCCATTATCCAGACTAAGACCTACCTTCAGAAACATTGTACGGAAAATGTTGGAATCGAAAAACTGTCCAGGCAAATCGGATTGTCTCCCAACTATCTGAGAAGCCTATTTAAAGAAGTAACTGGAAAGACAATATTGGAATACAGTATAGAGCTTCGTATGGAAAAAGCAGCGGAACTTTTAAAAAACAAGTCCTTAAAAATCAAGGAGGTAAGTGCGGCGGTAGGGTATGAAAATGTTTCTTATTTTGGAATGCTGTTTCAGAGAAAATACGGAGTGACGCCAAATGAATATCGTAAAATGGTTTAAGAATCTCAATTTTCAGGGAAAGCTGGTGGTCGGCTACTTGTTCCTGGCATTGATACCAATGCTTTGTGTTACGTGGTATACCTATTTCAATCTTCGTTCTATTTTATTGGAACAAAGTTATGATAACATCAACGAGGAAATAGAAAAAATGAATCAGAATTTTTCAATGTTGTTGGAACCCTGTCTGACTACATTGGATATTCTGTACGTTGATGAGAGCCTGTGTGGTTATTTGTCGCAGGATTACAGCAGGGATTCTTATGAAGAAATGTTCTACTATATAGACAGAAAAATTACAGGAATTTATCTGGTGAATCCTTCTATTTCCAGAATTCGCTTTTACAGCAGCAACTCGACGCTTCCTTCTGACAATTATTATTTTTTCAATGAAAATGTGATGGCGGATCAGGAGAGAAGTCACACGAGACAGGCAAAGGGGAAAGTAGTACTCAACGGAGTTAATTCACCAGAGGGGGAGATGCATCTGTGTTTGGAACGTCTGCTGAATGTATATCCACAAGGAAAAACGGAAAGCATTCTGTCATTGGAAATAGAGTCCAATCTACTGAACGAATTTGTAAAAACACAGAATAAGACGGACACAATTTTTCTTACAGACAGTAGTGGGATGATTCTGGCAGCTTCTCGTCCAGAAAGGGTTGGAAAGAATATTGTTCAGTGGATGCCGGACTGGAAACCGGCAGACAAGATCCAGACAGAATTTACGGATGAAGGAGCAGATAAGATTGGAATCTCGACAGAGTCTTCATTTGAAACTTATATTGTTATGATTTCTGATAAAGAGGCAACATTGAAAAATATGAAAACGGTTTCCGGGCAGATGATGTTTCTGATATTTTTGAGTGCAGCAGTTGTGATGATCCTGATCCTTCTGTACAGCAAATGGCTTTCGGACAGAGTATCTAAAGTAATGTATGCGGCGCGAAAACTGGGAGACGGTGAGTTTGATTATGTATTGGAAGATATGGGAAAGGATGAAATAGGACAAATTGGAGATGCATTCAATGTTCTTAATGTAAAGATTCAGCGGCTGATTCGGGAAAATTACGAGAAAAAAATCAAATTACAGTCGGAGGAACTAAACTTAATGCAGGAGCAGATTAATCCGCATTTCTTATATAATGCATTATCTGTGATTTCAGCGATGGCTTTGAGAGAAAGAGGAATGCAGACTGTAAAAAGCGTAAAATACCTCGCGGATTTTTACAGAATTTCTCTGAATAAAGGAAAACAAATTCTTTCCATCCAGGAAGAAGTGGAACTTTTGAAGAATTATATGAAAATACAAAAACTTCGGTTTGGTTCCAGTATACAGGTTGAGTATGATATAAAAAAAGAACTTCTCACACTGAAGACCATAAAGCTTTTGCTTCAGCCTCTGGTCGAAAATTCGATTCACCATGGCAGGAAAAGTGATGAGGAGGTGTTGATGATCCGAGTCCGTGTTCAACTGGATGGTGAGCGTGTTTGCTTTTCTGTGGAGGATAATGGAGTTGGAATTAAACAGGATAAATTAGAAAAACTCAGGAGTCAGTTGGAAAAATTTGAAGAAGGTTACGGACTGAAAAATGTTCATAATCGTGTTCGCCTTACATATGGTGAAGAATATGGTGTGAAAATAGAAAGTGTTTTCGGGAAAGGAACCAGGGTGTTGGTTTATATTCCGATAATATATTGAAGAAAAGCATATACATAAAACAGCGTGTCTGGATATGTATATGCTTTTTTTGCGTCATGGAAGATTAATAGGATAAAATCTTTAAATAGTGGTATAAATCATAAGATTATGGTATTTGTAAAAGAAATTCTTTTGAAAATAGTTAAATTGTGATGACTTTCGTAGGAATGGTAGATTGGAATTATGCTAAATGTATATTAAAATGTGAAAGAACAAATAAAAATTGTGCAATAAGACAATAAGAAAGGAGAGAAGGATGTGAAAAAGGAGAAATCTAAGCATAAAAGTATACGAAAACAATTTTGGTCACAGAGATATTTGTTTTTGTTGCTTTTACCGGCGCTGGTATGGGTAGTACTGATTTGTTATGCGCCGATGACAGGATTGTACATGGCGTTTATCAACTATACGCCTCAGGGAAACGGTTACTTTGCAGATATGGTAAATTCACAGTTTGTCGGATTGGATTGGTTCGAATACTTTTTTTCGACTGATTTTCTAATGATAATGAGAAACACCCTGGCAACCAGCCTTCTTACGCTGGTGTTCTCATTTCCATTGCCGATTATTCTGGCACTCTGTTTGAATGAAGTGAAGAATCAGCGGGTAAAAAAATTTGTGCAGACATCTTCGTACATACCGTACTTTATTTCATGGGTTATCGCGGCGAATATTTTCCTGACTTTTCTGTCAGCAGATGGTGTGATTAACCATCTTCTGCAATTTCTCGGGCTGACAGATCAGGAAATTCTGTTTTTTCAAAACGGACCGTATTTTTGGTGGATCATTGCAATAGCAAATGCATGGAAGGTTCTTGGATACAACGCTATTATTTATATGGCTGCCATTTCTGGAATCAGTCAGGATATGTACGAGGCTGCAGATGTGGATGGAGCTACAAGGATGCAGAAAATTTTGCATATTACGTTGCCTGCGCTTCGCCCCACTATCCTGATTCTGCTGATTTTGGCAATCGGAGGTGTTTTGAATACCGGATATGAGCAGCAGCTGTTAATGTCCAACGATTCAATACTTAATTATTCGGATGTGCTTGACACTTACGCATACCGATATGGTTTAAAAAATGGTATGTATTCTTATGGTACAGCTGTAGGGTTGTTTAAGTCGGTGGTATCATTTCTGCTGGTGATCAGCGCAAATGCTCTGTCAAGAAAATTCAGCGATGATAATACTGCATTATTCTAAAGGGGGGATAAGGAATGAAAACGGCTAAACTCAGAAAAAAACGCTGTGCATCGGACTGGTTTCTGGATATTTTTAAAGTCATTTTCCTTATTCTGGTGACGGTGATTTGCGTATATCCATTTTGGAATATTTTTATTGTTTCTATTAACGACGCGACGGATGCTTTGCGAGGGGGCTTGTATTTTCTCCCTAGAAAGTTAAGTTTTGCGAGTTACGCGGATATCTTGACCAGAGAAACGTTCCTGCATGGTATATGGATTACAGTGTTGCGAACGGTCATTGGAACTCCGCTGGCGGTTCTGGTGACAACTATGCTGGCTTATGTTCTTTCAAGAGAGGATCTGCTATGGAAAAAACCGTTGAATCTGTTGTTTATTTTTACAATGTATTTCGGCGGAGGTATGGTTCCGTACTATATGGTTCTGAAAAATCTTGGAATGCTAAATAATTTTATTGTATTTATCTTTCCAAATCTGGTCAGTGTTTATAACATGATTCTCGTAAAGAACTATATTGAAGGGATGCCAAAAGAAATTTTTGAGTCGTCAAAAATCGATGGTGCGAACGACCTTACGGTATTTTTCCGGATGGTATTACCATTGTCTAAGCCGATCATTATGACGATTGCTCTTTTTGTGGCTGTTATGCATTGGAATTCGTGGTTTGATGCATATTTGTATACGAATTCCCAGTCGCTGAAAACGATGCAGTCGATTCTTGTGGAAATATTGAATCAGTATCAGACATCGTCGGCGAATCAGGCGGCAAACCAGGCCGGGCAGCAGCTTACTCCGGATAGTATTCGAATGGCGGCGACTATGATCGCGACGATTCCGATTATTATGGTATATCCGTTTATTCAAAAATATTTTGTAAAGGGAATTATGCTTGGTTCAGTGAAAAGCTAAAATGAAGGAGGAACAAACTTATGAAAATGAAAAAAATTGCCGCGTTATTTTTGAGTGGTATTCTGGCAGCAGGTACACTGGCAGGATGTCAGGGTGGTCAGGATACGGAAGACACATCTTCAACAGCAAACGATGCGTCGACAGATGGAGTTACAATCTCTATTTTTGATAAAAACTCAGGAAGCAATACTTTTGATGATCCTGTGGCGAAAGCCATTATGGAAAAGACGGGCATTAATATTCAAGTGGAAAATCCAAGTGGAGATCCGCTGGAAAAATTAAATCTGATGCTGACCGGGCAGAATTATCCGGACATTGTTCTGATGGAGAGAGGAAATGATATAGTAAATCGTTATATTGAAGCGGGAGCCCTGATCCCGTTGAATGATCTCATTGATGAATATGGACCGAATGTCAAGGAAATGTATGGTGATGTGCTGAAAAAGAGCCGTTACAGTGATGGAAAAAATTATTACCTGAATAACTGGTACGGAGTGGATCCTGATCCGGTGGCAGGTGTATTGATGCGCTATGATTTTCTGTGTGAGATCGTGGGTCAAGAGCGTGCGGACAGCAATGAACCTTTTACACAAAGTGAATATGTTGACATATGTAAACAGTTTATGGAAAAACATCCGACTATCGATGGAAAGGAAAGCATTGCCATCACATTAAACGGCGAAGACAAAAATTACGAAGGCACTATAAAAGGAATGTATGGACTGAAGACTTATTATGAGTCGGATAGTGGTTTGGAACATATTGCAAAAGCGCCTGAGTATAAAGAAATGATGGGATTTATGAACGATCTTTATACGCAAGGACTTCTTGATAAGGAATGGGTTGTTAATAAAAAGGAACAATGGACTCAGAAACTGTCGGCAGGAAATGTGTTCAGTACTTTCTGTTCTTATTGGGATGTAGATGCGGCTAACACGTCGCTTGCTACCAGTGTAGGTGAAAATGCACAATTTTATACCTATAAAGTTGTTGCGGACGATGTGGATCCTTCCGAGACTACATTTTCCGGAAGAAGTACATTGGGATGGGATGCTATTGCGATTACCAACAACTGCAAAAATCCTGAAGCGGCTATGAAGTTGATCGATTTCCTTGCCAGCGAGGAAGGACAGTACCTGATGATGTGGGGAATCGAAGGGGAGAATTATGATATTGTTGATGGAAAACATGTTCCGCACCAGGATTTAATCGATGGTTTTCAAACGGATTGGGACGCGACCGTTCAGGAAACTGGAGCAAGAAAATGGACATGGTTTATCAAAAACGGAAATGGTAGTGATGGAACTCCTTATGATGTAACAAAGTATGAGGTTTCAAAAACTACACAGCTTGCGCAAGATCGTTTTGGAGAAAGTGACCGATGGGATACTTCTGAGTTCGATGGTCTTACTCCTGCGGGAAGTACACCGGAAGGCTTGAAATGGCAGAAGATAGAGGATATCTTCGATCAGGAGTTTCCGAAGATTGTAAATGCATCATCCCATGACGAGGCAATGGCTGAATACGACAAAATGCTTTCTGATATGGAGAACGCAGGACTGGAAGAGGTTGAGAAGGTAATTACGGAGAACTATCAGGAGAGGATGGAACTCTGGGGTGAATAAATTAATAAAATAATTCTGTTGTCAAGTACGGCTCGCCGTGATCTACGTCGAGTCGTACTTGATGTATGGGAAGGTATCGTGTATTTGAGAGAAGGAAAAAAGCGGGAGGAATCGTGTGAAACTATGAATTACTGGAGGGAAGAAAACGGAAAATTTTCCTGGTTTATTGAACAGCAAAAAATATTTTCTGGCTATGGAATGGTATTGCTTAATGATGGAAGAATAATAGATACTAGAACAGCAAAACAAATTCTGAAGAATGAAGAGAGGTTTCAGGATTTGTTGGGAAATGGAACGTGTGTAACTGTCACATACAGAGTCGGTAAGGAATTGTATTATCAGCAGAAGTTGTATGCTTATGAGGAAGGTTTTGCATTGGCAAGGGGGAGTGTATATGAAACTGGAAAAACTGTTGAGGTCAAAAAGTTTTTCCCTCTTATCACGGAAACCCCTGAACGAAATGTTCCCGATATTTTTCGAAGCCTGAGCACAAAAATGCTGCTTGTTCCTTACGACAATACAATGTGGGTACGCTATGAGGCTGTTCCATTGCGTCCCGGGAGAACCAGTTATGATATGACAGTACTGTACTCAGAAAGCAAGCGTTCGGGAATAATGATGGGAGCAGTAGACTTTGATACCTGGAAAAATGCTGTCAGGTGTTCTGGAAATGATGCCAGGGTTATGGAATGTATTTGTGGAGTTGCTGATGCCGGTACTCACGATACTTGTGAACACGGAACGGTAAAAGGGGAACGTGTGGAGTCCTCAGGATTTCTGTTTTTGTATGGGGAAGATTATAGAACATTGTTGGAAACGTATGGAAAAATTTTGAAAAGAAAGAATCCTCCTATGAAATGGAAGGAAGGGGTACCGTTCGGGTGGAATTCCTGGTCGGGTCTGGCAATGAATATCAATGAGAAAAATTATCAGGAGGCAGGAGAATACCTAGGTGAAATACTTCAGAAGGTGGGTTTTGAAAACAATAAGACTACATATGTAAATTTTGATGCTGGATGGAACCGATTGTCTGAGGAACAGCTGGTAAAATTAAATGAGCATTTTCATGGATGCAATCAGAAGACGGGGATTTATCTTTCACCCTTTGCATTCTTTGCAGGGGATGAAAAAATAAATAATGAGATTCCATCATGTCCAGGACACACTTTTGAGGAAATTCTCTTGAAGGATAGCAGAGGAAATATACTTTCGAGGGTAGATGGCGCGGTGCCAATGGATGTAACTCATCCGTTGTGGAAAAAATATACAAAGAATATTTTACAGAAATTTGCTGAATGGGGATTTGACTATTTGAAGCTGGATTTTCTCAGTCATGGAGCTATGGAAGGATGCCATTATAACAAAGATTGTCAGACAGGGCGTCAGGCAATCGCTGAAGGGTATCGGTTTCTGAAGGAAAATCTGTCGGAAGAAAAACTTGGGCGCCCATTCTTTCTGAGTCTCTCTATTGCGCCGTTGTTTCCGCAGGGAATGGGGCATGCGCGCAGATTCTCCTGTGATGCGTTTGGTACTGCGGAGGATACGGAATATGTGTTGAATGCACTTACATATGCCTGGTGGCAAAATGGTACGCTGTATCAGTATAATGATCCGGATCATATCTCCTTGTATCGCAGTTTCAACTATGAGAGGACGACAGAATTTGGGGAGGCAAAGGCACGGTACACATCAGCAGCTATTTCTGGAACGGTCATGATGCTGAGTGAAGATTTTGGTGAAAAGGGAATTTTTCGAAATGAGGATCAGGAGAACGCCAGAATCAGGGCGCAAGAACTCTGCAGTCAGAGAGAAATACAGAAAATTGCTGCGTCTGGAATCAGTTTTCGTCCTGCGGAATCTGCAGGAACAGGGGCATCCTCTTGGTATACCGCACAGATTCATGGACAAAAGTATGTAGCTGTATTTCATTTAAAGAAAACCCCGGCTTCCTATGTGTTTGATTTGGAAGAAGAAGGAGTCGGTGGTTCGGAGGCGGTTGAACTCTGGACAGGGGCAACTTACAAAATAGAAGATGGAAAGCTGCACTGGTCAACGAATAAGATTGACGCAGCAGTTTTTGCTATTGACTGAATCGAGAAGATAATTTTGGATAAATTAAATTACTCATCGGGACAGATTTACCAAAAAATCTGTCCCGGTATTTTTATGAGTTTTGTGCCTTGTATCCCTCGCCCCATGTCCACATGGCATCCAGGATCGGTTTTAAACTCCGCCCTAATTCCGTCAGGCTGTATTCAACCCGGGGCGGCACCTCAGCGTAAACCTGGCGGTGTACCAGCCCGTTCGCTTCCATATCGCGCAGCTGGGCAGTCAACACCTTTTGCGATACGCTGCCTATGGATTTTTTCAATTCCCCAAATCGTTTGGTTCCGGTCATTAAGTCACGCAGAATCAGGACTTTCCATTTGTCGCCGATCAACATGAGCGTCGTTTCCACCGGACAGGCCGACAGTTCTTTTGCTGTCTGAGATCTTTATAAAACGATTATAATCTTGCAAATAGAAAATTGCAATCTCTCAAAATGGAAAATTATCGGTGTCCCCTGCGTTCTTTCCGTTTCTGCTCGTAGTCTTTCAGAGCGTTGACTGTCTGGGGCGCCAGAGGGAAATCAGGGCGATCATGTTGAAGAGATTCATGCGGTTGTTATTGGATGTTGGACAATAAAATATCTGTATGCTATAATTACAGAAGATATTGGAATGGAAGGATAAAAATTCAGTAATTAAAAAGGCGGACGCCAAAACAGATTTTATTACGAAACACCATATTGGGTTTGAATACCGAAAAGGAAGGAGAAATCTGTATGAATTCAGTAATCAAAACACCTTGCGGAGAAATCCGAGGAACGGAATGCCGGATTCCGGGCATCACAGCTTACAAGGGAATCCGCTACGCCACAGCGGAGCGATGGAAATATCCGGAGGTCGTATCGCATTGGGATGGCATCTATGATGCAACCTCTTATGGCAGCTGCTGCTATCAGTTAAGGACGTTTCATCCGGAGGATCAAAATCCGGGGAAGACCTTTTACTACAACGAATTTCGAAAAGGGGAAACGTATACTTATAGTGAAGATTGTCTGTTCCTGAATATCTGGACCCCACATGAGGCAAAAAATCTTCCGGTTCTGGTTTATATTCATGGCGGCGCATTCACCGGAGGCTGCGGGCATGAAAAACATTTCGACGGTCCGGTCTGGCCGGAGAAGAGTGTGATCGCAGTTACCGTTAATTACCGTTTGGGTCCCCTGGGCTTTGCCTGTCTTCCGGAGTTGAAGCAGGAATCCGGGCACACGGGGAATTACGGGCTATACGATCAGCTTGCCGCGATCCGGTGGGTGAAAGACAATATACAGGCATTTGGCGGAAATCCGGGAAATATCACAGTGATGGGACAGAGTGCCGGCGCGATGAGTGTTCAGCAGTTATGTCTTAGCCCTTTGACGAAAGGACTGATTGCCAAGGCAGTGATGAGCAGCGGCGGAGGCATCAGCGAGGAATTTTCCAAAACATCCCCCGCAGAAGATCAGTATGGATACTGGCAAGAGGTGATGAAAACTGCTGGCTGCAGTGCGTTGGAAGAGTTTCGCCGTTTGCCGGCAGAAAAATTGTTCGGGGCGTGGGGAGCAGTAAACAGGATGCAAAGCGTGACAGGACTTACTTGTATGCCGTGTATCGACGGAGAAATGATCGTGAAATCCGGAGAAGACGCTGTCAGCAGCGGACAATTTCTGAATATTCCGTATATGGCGGGAAGCACCAGCGAAGATATTGTTCCGCCCATTGTTTTTCAGATGGCGAAGAACTGGTGCCGTCTGCAGTCAGAACAAGGCAGGTGTTCTTCGTATACCTGGTTTTTTGACCGGCAGCTTCCCGGAGACGAAGAAGGAGCATGGCACAGCAGCGATCTGTGGTATTGGTTCGGAACTCTGGACAATGGTTGGAGACCGTTTACGGAAAAAGACAGACAGCTGAGCGAAGAGATGGTGTCATATCTGACGAATTTTGCCAAAACAGGAGATCCCAACGGATCGGGTCTGGCAGAGTGGAAGGCTCAGGAGGAAGGGCAGGATCTGGTGATGCGTCTGGGAGAAGAACCATCTCATATGGGAGATGTCAGCATGGAAAAACTTTATGAAACAATGCGCAGCAGTCATGCGGAAGGAGAATGAGCCTTATTTTTCTATTGACGGCATTCCTCACTGGGTATATACTGATAGAGAAAAATAAAGACAGGAAATCTTCAGGGCGGGGTGCAAGTCCCCACTGGCGGTATAGTCCGCGACCTGTGGCAGAAAGCCACGGCTGATCCGGTGAAAGTCCGGTACCAACAGTTACAGTCTGGATGGAAGAAGAGAGACAAAGCTTGATGAAGGCAGCTGCCGGAAAAAAGGACGAAAAGGAACAATGTCCGGATCCGTTTTTTTGAAGGGCAGCAGTCGTGTAATCTTTCTTTTGTATGAAAATCGCCCGGGATATTCTCCCGGGTATTTTTTGTTTTTCATAGGAAATTACTTTCCTTTGAAATAAAAACGCTCCGCGAGGACCGCACTGCGGCGGAGTGGAAGATGCCGCTTGTGCGACCCGCCGCAGGCGGAGAATCCTGCCAAACAGGATTCTTTCTTGCAACAAATACCTCACAGTTTTTCCGGCGGTTTTCGACTGGGAGATTTCCTCAGACAGAAAGGAAGAAAAAAGTATGAATGCAGAAACAACAACGCAGAAACGAACAAGGGCAGACAGTATTGGAAGAACCAGATACCTGGTACAGATCGGTATGCTGGCAGGCATTGCGGTAGTGCTGATGCTCTTTGATATCCCGCTGCCTTTTGCTCCGTCCTTTTATCAGATCGATCTCAGTGAACTTCCGGTACTGATCGGCGCTTTCGCTATGGGACCGATGGCAGGTGTGCTGATCGAGCTGATCAAGGTCCTTTTGAATCTTGTGATTAATGGAACGGATACGGCATTTGTGGGCGAGTTTGCCAACTTTCTGATCGGCTGTGCGCTGATCGTTCCGGCAGCGCTGGTTTATCAGAGAAAAAAGACAAGAAAATCAGCAGTGATTGGAATGACTCTTGGTACCATTGTTATGGCGGCAGTGGGCGGCGTGATCAACGCCTATGTACTGCTTCCGGCTTATTCCGCAGCCTTTGGAATTCCGGTGGACGGCCTGATAGAGATGGGAGCGGCGGTGAACAGGGCGATTACCAGCCTTCCAACCTTCTGTCTTTTTGCGGTTGTTCCTTTTAATCTGGTCAAGGGGGTTGTAGTTTCTGTCATTACTCTGTTATTATATAAACATATCAGCAGAATCCTGAAAGGAGAGCATATGCGGTAACAGGTCTGGTGCGATGTTTGAGGATTGGTCTGAGAAACAGGCGTCGGCCGGAAAAGGAGAGGAGAGGACAGAAAGATGGCACAGATTGAAAAAATCACTCAGCAGACGGACAACCGTTTTGTGAATCTTTATCATGTACAGGGCAAAAACCGTGTGGGAAAGCCGCTGAATTATTATGTGGCTTCGCGGGCGAAGACGATTGAGCAGATGAAACTGAAAACGAAAGTCAACCGGCCGGACGGAGTGATCATCTACAGTCTTTACGGCGAAAAACGGGACAAAGTGATCCTGGTGAAACAGTACCGTGTGACGATCGACGATTATATTTACGAATTTCCTGCGGGACTGGTGGAGGAAAATGAGGATTACCATCAGGCAGCCATCCGTGAAATGCATGAGGAAACCGGTCTGGACTTTCAGCCAATCCAGGTGGAAGAATGTTTTGAAAAGCCGTATTTTACCACCATCGGCATGACAGACGAATCCTGTGCATCTGTTTACGGCTATGCTACGGGAACGATCAGCCGCCAGTATATGGAGGAAAGCGAGGAGATTGAGGTGGTACTGGCAGACCGGGAGGAGGTTGCCAGGATTCTGAGGGAAGAGAATGTTGCGATCATGTGTGCTTATCAGCTGATGCATTTCCTCAAAAACGATGATCCTTTTTACTTTTTGAAGTAGGGGGACGAAAATCCGACCGCCGTGCCGCGTGCGTGAGACGGCAGCGGGGGAAATATGGAATGCGTGCTCACTCCACATTCGGACAGGAACGGGCGGGGTGTTCGCGGCGCTCAGAACGGGATTTTTTTTGTTGGCTGTCGGTCGACAGCGCCCCGTTCCGCGCTCCACGGACACCCCGCCCGTTCCTGTCCGCCTGTAGTCGCAAGCACTGCATTCCATATTTCCCCCCCCCCGCCCCGCACACGCACCTGCCCTGCGTCTGACCGTTTTCGTCCGTCCACGCAAAAAAAACGGGCTCGTCTCTTCGACTGCCCGGGTTCTGCAAGCGGAAAATCATAACACCTGTTTGCGGAGGAAAGTGCCATGATATAACAGAACGTTTGGTAGCCGAAGTGATTCACCCTGCCGTTTAATGCAATGCATAAATCCCGTTCAAGGTTCCCGGCAAGTGAACTGTTCGTTACTTATCAGGCATTCCATATCTCATAAAACAAGTGTGGATGGAAACTTTACTCGGAAGCTTCAACCTTATGCAGTTTAAGCAGGTTTCCTGACTTGGAGATCATCGCTGTTCTGTTCCTTCTCATATGCTTGCGGACATACAATGGATTTTTACAGACAGCTCCCTCGATACAGTGACCGGATCGCTCAGGATTCTGACCTGATTCCCTTTTCACCGATTTCCGTTTGGAAGATCGATGCACTTAAACTGTTGATATGAAATTTATACACAAATGTATTCTAACACAGTTGAAAGACTTTGTAAATATCCATTATCCTTGAATTTCCGTAGTCTCGAGTTTCTGTAGAAATCCTTTGCAGAAATCCTGGTGGCAGTTCAGCCGGATTTGCGTATTTACCTCGCAGATCCGGCTGAAACGTAGTGCTTTTGGGCGTACATTCCATCGTGAAGCGATTTTACATGGGCAGATACCGTCCAAACTTTTTCAATGGCTCTTATGAATTTTCTGCTGCATTTTGGACATTGCTCATGGCTTCCTGGTAGGTTTCCTTGATTTTCTGCATTGCCTCCTCGCGTGCCACTGGTTCAAATGTTGCGGAAGTTGTTGAGGTGATATTGACGTCGATCAGTTCTTCTCCCTCTTGCTGTTTCATCGTACTTTTCCAAACAGTTTCGATTCGGGTAAGCTTATCTTCATCGTCCAGATAATATGTGTATTGTGCGGATTCCGGTTTTTCGCTTTGCTGAGCAAATTCCTCCGGAAGATTCTTGGTGTTTTCCGCCCATGTTTCCTCCAGAGCTTCTTTCGGGACACTGCATGTGATCTGAGTTCCGTCATCCTGTCGCTGTCCTTCTTCCAGTACCATAGTTTCCTCGTAATCGCCTTTTGCCAGTTCCTCCATAACGGTCGGCGTTTCCCATTTCATCCAGCCGGTATCGAGATCAGAGGCAACGTTTCGTGAATACTGATTGCCGTCGTAAATCACCATCCAGCTTGTTTGATCTTCTCCTACACGGCTTTCCTGCAGCCAGTGATTCTCGTCGATAAACCAGAGTTCGTTTACTATAGTTTGATTTTCATCATCCACAGTTATGGCGGAATCAGTCACTGACCGAACCGCTTCTTCAGCGTTAAGCGTATCCAACGCCTGTTGGCGCAGTTCCATATAGTCTGTGTCTGTCTGAACAGCAGAACATCCCGCGAGTACAGCCAGCAGCCCTGCTGTCATTCCAATACTCTTTATTCTTTTCTTCATTGTGATCCCTCCCATATTCTTCAGAAACCAGACGGTTGTCATCTGTTGCAGAACAATCATTCGGAAGTTCATTTTTTTTTCCTCGCACGGACACATTCGGTCAGGAGATATTCAATCTGTCCGTTGATAGAACGGAAATCCTCATCCGCCCAGCGGGCGATTTCTTCCCAGAGCGTTGGGGAAAGCCGTAATACCAGCTGCTTTTTTCCTTTTTCACGGAGTTTCAGGGCATTCTCTTTTTCCCTGATTTCGTCTTCCATGTTCCGGAGCTTTTCCAGCCGCTGCTGGAGCGCCTGTTCTCTGGCGTCCAGTTTTTTTTCATCTGTCATTAATTATCACATCCTATTGATAAATACTTCCGCTGTTGACCACCGGCTGTGCGTCTTTGTTGGAGCAGAGGACGACGAGAAGATTGGACACCATTGCCGCTTTCCGTTCTTCGTCAAGCACAACGATCTCATCTTCGTTCAGTTTGTCGATTGCCATACGTACCATGTCCACCGCGCCGTCTACGATTTTCTGTTTGGCGGCGATCACCGCAGCGGCCTGCTGTCTCTGGAGCATGGCAGCCGCGATTTCTTCTGCATAGGACAGATGAGTGATGCGTACTTCTTCTATGACAAGACCGGCAAACTCCACACGTTTGGACAGTTCATCTTTCATATTCTCGGCGATTTCCTGGGCGCTTCCGCGCAGGGTCTTTTCGTTGTTTGCCTGTGTTTCGTCAATAAGATCGTAAGGATACATCCGGGCAATGTTCCGGATCGTGGAGTCTGTCTGGATAGACAGGAATTCCGGGTAGTTTTCCACGTTGAAGACAGCCCTTGTGGGATTGTCTACCCGCCATACAACGACGACGCCGATGATGATGGGATTTCCGAGAACATCGTTGACTTTCTGGATTCTGTTGTTGAATGTGATGCTTTTCAGAGAAACCGTCTTTTTGTGCGTGTCGATGACCGCTGTTTTTTCATCGTCAGAAGTCTTTATATATGTCGGGTTATTGTTGGCGGAAAACGGGTTTACAAAGTAGAAACCTTCTTTCAGGATGGTTCCGTAATAATTTCCAAATAAAGTCAGTACCATAGCTTCATTTGGTTTTACAATTTTCAGTCCGTTGTAAAAAAACGGTATGCAGAAAGCCAGGATGAGAAAGATGATAAAGAATAAAATGAGAGAATTTATTGCAGCGTAGAAAACCAGGTAAAGAGTGAGCAGCCATGCTGCAGTGATCAGAAATACAGCTCCAAATCCGTTGATCGGTCGGATTTCTTTTTGTTCAAATCTCTGTTTTTCCATAATTGTCACGACTCCTTTCTCAATTGAAAGATGATATCATTTTGATATCATTAATATATCATTTAAATGATGGAATGTCAATATAAAACAGAAAAAATAAAAGATATTACAAAAATATCAGATAATAACAAGACAAAATGAAAATTAAGAAAATTTTCAGGAAAGAAAAATAGCTGTCACAGAAAGATTCCAAGATCCATATCTGTGACAGCCTGTTTTTGACGGAGTCCAGCCGCATGTTTCATTTCTTCTCAAATTTGGCGATCAGTTCCTCGCTGTCCTGAACACCAAATTCCAGAACGGCGCGGTAGACGTCCATACTGGAATACTGGTAGAATCCATAAAGTCCTTTTTCTCTCAGCGCATCCTTGATCCGAAAAATCCGTTCCCGGTATACAGGAAACTTTTGAACGGCAGAAGAAATCCCGTCACAGTAAGCTTCCGCCTTTGTAATCGTTTCCGTATCAAAGAACCACGGGTCAACGTTCCAGAGCTCATCGTCGATCAGGACATGAAAACCGTGAAACCAGACACGCTTCCCCTCATCATTTACTTCTTCTTTCGCTTCATACCAGAGCGGATGAAACACATCCAGAACAAACGAAGTCAGCTGATACAGTTTTTCTCTGGACATACAGCTGTTTTCAATATCAAGATCCAGGTCATTCCACGCCATCAGATCCATCCGATAGCTTCCGATAATATGTGGCTGCCCGATTTTTGAAAGAAAATTCCAAAGACCATACTCATAAAGAATCTTGTCCGCATTTTTCTTTCTTTTGCTGTTTTGAAGTTCATAGATATCAGACATTTCAACCGCCCCTTTCCTGCTTTATCCACAGTGGCTGAGAATAAATTTTCCCATTTCCTCAATACAGTCCTCACACTGGAGATAAACCCCTGTGTTATCAAAAAAAGCATGGCCGAATCCCTTGTACAGTACAATCTGAGTTTCCACTCCTGCGTTATGAAGTTTAACGCCGTACCCCAGAGTCTCGATTTTCAGAAAGTCGTGCTCGCCGACGGTGAGGAAGGTGGGAGGATTTTTTGAGGCGTCTCGGGTATATGGATTCAGATAATCATTCTTTACATCATCGGTTCCGAGAATCGGTTTCAGTCCTGTGGTCATGCCTCCGAACATTCCGATCATTTTGGAAAGTCCCCGTTTCTGTTTGGGCGCCATCTCAAACTGATCCATGCCTGGGTTGAAATATTCATCTTTGATGCCTGCCATGTTCAGGGTCGGGTATAACAGCAGCTGTCCTTTTACCAGGTACGTGCCGTCTTCCCAGGATCTGGTAGTACAGCACGGGGCGGTGTTCCTTTGTGGCTTCACTGCGGTAGATCCGGACCGGGATCTGTGAGCCGCCGTCCGCTTCCCCACCCATCCCCTTGACAGCCCTGCCGTATTGATTTAAAATCATGAAAAGCGGCGAAAACGCCGGAAAACTATCGCAAAAGAAAAAGGAGGTATCCGATGGACAGCTATACCAGCTTTGCGCAGGTGTATGATTTGTTTATGGATAACGTAGATTATCCGGCGTGGTGTGAATATATCAAAAGTCTGTTGAAGGAATATGGGATCAACGACGGACTGATCCTGGATCTTGGCTGCGGAACGGGAACCGTCACCGAACTTCTGGCGGATGCAGGCTATGACATGATCGGTGTGGATAATTCCTGCGACATGCTTGAGATCGCGGAGGAGAAGAAAGAAAAGAGCGGCCACGATATCCTGTATCTGATGCAGGATATGCGGGAATTCGAATTGTATGGCACGGTCCGTGCGGTGGTTTCCGTCTGCGATTCTGTGAATTATATTCTTGAGGAAGAAGATCTTCTTGAAGTTTTTTCCCTTGTCAATAATTATCTGGATCCGGGCGGGATGTTCATTTTTGATATGAACACCCGTTATAAATATGAACAAATGGGAGACTGCACCATTGCGGAAAACCGGGAGGAGAGCAGCTTCATCTGGGACAATTTTTATGATCCGGAGGAGGAGATCAACGAATACGAGCTTGCGATCTTCCTGAAAGAGCAGGGAGATCTGTATCGGAAGTTTGAGGAGGTTCATTACCAGAGAGCTTATGATCCGGAGGTGGTGAAGGCGCTGCTGGAAAAGGCAGGGCTAGAGCTGGTGGCCGTATACGATGCGTTCACAAGGGAACCGGTGCGGGAGGATAGTGAAAGGATCTACTTCATTGCCCGGGAATGTCAGAAAAAAGAGAAGATGTAAAGATACTGAAGGAGCAGAAGTTTGGAAGTAAACTTCCAAATCTACCTTGATGACGCAGCAGGTGCGTCGGGAAAGAGGAAAACATGTGTAAAGATTATATAGTAAGAGCGACAGCGGCAGACGGACAGATCCGTGCGTTTGCGGCTACAACGAGAGATACGGTGGAGACGGCGAGAAAAGCTCACAACACCAGCCCGGTGGCGACGGCGGCGCTTGGGCGTCTGCTGACTGCGGGAGCGATGATGGGCGTGATGATGAAGGGCGAGAAAGACCTTCTGACACTGCGGATCCACGCGGGCGGACCGCTGAACGGAATCACCGTGACGGCGGATTCCAAGGGAAGAGTCAAAGGCTATGTGGGCAATCCAAATGTCATCCTTCCCGCCAACAGCAAAGGAAAACTGGATGTGGCGAAAGCAGTCGGCGTGGGATTTATGGACGTGATCAAGGATATGGGACTGAAGGAACCGTATCTTGGACAGTGCGCGCTGCAGACCAGCGAGATCGCCGAAGACCTGACGTATTATTTCGCCACCAGTGAGCAGGTGCCGTCCAGCGTGGGACTCGGCGTTCTGATGAACCGTGACAATACGGTAAAACAGGCGGGAGGATTCATTCTTCAGCTGATGCCGTTCTGTGATGAGGAGATCATCTCCAAACTGGAGAAACGTCTGGCGGAGGTGACTTCCGTGACCGCGATGCTGGATGAGGGATGTACGCCGGAGATGATCCTGGATCGTCTGCTTGGCGATATGGATCTGGTCATCAACGATACCGTGCCGACGGAATTTTACTGCAACTGCAGCAAGGAACGTGTTTCCAGGGCGCTGATCAGCGTCGGCAGAAAAGATCTCAATGAAATGATCCAGGATGGAAAGCCGGTGGAACTGAACTGTCATTTCTGTAATACCAATTATGTGTTCACGGTGGAGGAAATGAAAGAACTGCTGAGAAGGAGCAGATAAGCCAGAACGTCCGGAAGGAATCGGAACATATATCAATGAAAGAGGAACGCTATGAAGCAGGGATTTGTCAAGGTCGCAGCCGCAACGCCGAAGATTGCCGTTGCCGACTGTAAGAAAAATGTGGAAGTGATCCTGGAAAGCATCCGGGAAATGGAAGAAAAAGGGGCAAAGGTGATGGTACTGCCGGAATTGTGCATTACCGGATACACCTGTGCCGATCTGTTCTGGCAGGGCCGGCTTCTGGAGGAAGCGAAAGAAAGCCTGCAGAAGATCGCAAATGAAACGGCGGACGTGGACGCGCTGATTTTTGTAGGGCTTCCGCTGGAAGTTTACGGGAAGCTGTACAATGTGGCGGCGGTGCTGAATCATGGAGAGCTGCTGGGAATCGTGCCGAAAAAATATCTTCCCAATTATAATGAGTTCTATGAGGCGCGTCATTTCACGCCGGGAGAGGAAACTGCGGAGGAGATCACCCTGTTCGGCCGGACGGTTCCTTTTGGAATGAACCTGCTGTTTTCCTGCGAGGACATGCCACATCTGACCGTGGCGGCGGAGATCTGTGAGGATCTTTGGGCGCCGGAACCGCCAAGTGTGCGCCACGCACTGGCAGGGGCGACAGTGATCGTCAATCTTTCCGCCAGCGATGAGATGGTCGGCAAGGACAGCTACCGGAGAAACCTGGTGGCGACCCAGTCGGCACGGCTGGTCTGCGGCTATCTTTACAGTACTGCGGGAGAAGGAGAATCTTCCCAGGATCTGGTGTTCGGCGGACAGAATCTGATCGCGGAAAACGGCGTGATGCTGGCGGAAGCAAGGAGATTCCACAATGAGACAGTCTGCACGGAACTGGATGTGGACCGTCTGGTGAGCGAGAGAAGAAGAATGACCACCTATCCGGCGCAGAAAGACAGCGGATACCGCAGGATCTCTTTTTCTCTGCGGATGGAGGAGACGGTGCTGACGCGTTTTGTGGATCCGCAGCCGTTTGTGCCGTCGGATAAACGGAACCGGGAACTGCGCTGTGATGAGATCCTGAATATTCAGGCGATGGGACTGAAAAAAAGGCTGGAACATACCCATTGCCGGAGCGCGGTGATCGGAATTTCCGGCGGGCTGGATTCCACGCTGGCGCTGCTGGTCACGGTGCGGGCGTTTGATATGCTGGGACTTCCAAGGGGACAGATCCTGTCTGTCACCATGCCTTGTTTCGGAACGACAGACCGTACTTACCAGAATGCCTGCCAGCTGACCCGATGCCTGGGCGCAACGCTGAAGGAAGTGGATATCAAGGAGGCTGTGACCATCCATTTCCGCGATATCGGCCAGAATATGGAAAACCACGATGTCACCTATGAAAACGGACAGGCGAGGGAGCGCACACAGATCCTGATGGATCTTGCCAATCAGACGGGCGGAATGGTGATCGGAACGGGAGATCTCTCGGAGCTGGCGCTGGGATGGGCGACCTACAATGGCGATCATATGTCCATGTATGCGGTGAATTCTTCCGTACCGAAGACACTGGTGCGCCATCTGGTGCGGTACTATGCGGATACCTGCGGGGAAGAAGAACTGGAACGGATCCTGCTGGATATTCTGGACACGCCGGTCAGTCCGGAGCTGCTGCCGCCGAAGGACGGTGTGATCTCACAGAAGACGGAGGATCTGGTAGGACCTTACGAATTGCATGACTTTTTCCTGTATTATATGATGCGTGTGACGTATGAGCCGAAGAAGCTGTACCGGGTGGCAAAGTATGCGTTCCAGGGACAGTATGAAGAGGAAGTGATCCTCAAATGGCTGAAGACTTTTTACCGAAGATTCTTTGCCCAGCAGTTCAAACGCTCCTGTCTGCCGGACGGTCCGAAAGTGGGAAGCGTCGCAGTGTCGCCACGCGGAGATCTGCGGATGCCGAGCGATGCCTGCGTCCGTATCTGGCTGGAGGAGCTGGAAGAACTGGAGAATGTTTGATAAAACGGAATCATGACTCTGTAAAGAAAGCGAGGGACAGAGAATGAAGATTTTAGTCGTTGTTGATATGCAGAATGATTTTATCACCGGAAGCCTTGGGACAGAAGAAGCGGTGAAGATCGTGGACCGGGTAGTGGAAAAGATGGAGAATTTCCAGGGAAAGATCATCTGTACCAGAGATACACATTTTGAAAATTATCTGGATACTTCTGAGGGAAAGAAGCTTCCGGTAAAACACTGTATCCGGGGAACAGAGGGACATCGTCTGTGCCCGCAGGTTGCCGAAGCGGCAGAGGCGTGCGGCGCAAGGATCCTGGACAAGGAGACCTTCGGCTCCAAAGATCTTCCGAAGATTGTGGAAGAGCTGGCAGAAGGGACGCCGGAGTCGGTGGAATTGGTGGGATTGTGTACGGATATCTGTGTGATTTCCAATGCGCTTCTGCTGAAAGCGTTCTTTCCGGAAACACCGATCCTGGTGGATGCTTCCGCCTGTGCGGGAGTTACGCCGGAAAGCCATGAGAATGCGTTAAAGGCAATGAAAATGTGCCAGATTGAAGTGTGACACGTAACAGTTCAGCCTTGCTGAACCGTTACATGCAAAATCCATTTAAAATCGCCTTTGGCGATGGGATTTTGCATGCCTGAATCACGTTCTTACGGTCTGCGCAGCATGTGCGCAGACCTAGGCTGAACTGTAACTGTGACGCAATAGTTTTGGAGATGACAGAAAAGAGGGAAAGCAGAAGATGAAATGTGCAGTTGTTTACAGCAGTCATACCGGAAATACGGAGATGCTGGCGGAAGAAGCGAGAAAAATACTGGAAGACCAGGAGTGTCTCTATTACGGGATTCCCGACGAAAAAGCGAAGAAGGCTGCGGAAGAGGCGGAACTTGTGTTTGCGGGATTCTGGACGGACAAAGGAAACTGTGAAGAGCAGATGGCCGAGTTTCTGGAGAGCCTGAATGGAAAGCAGGTTGTATTGTTTGGAACCGCAGGCTTTGGACAAAGCCAGGAATATTTTGACCGGATCCTTGTTAATGTAAAAGGTCATCTGAATGAGAGCAATACCGTGCGTGCCCAATGGATGTGCCAGGGAAAGATGCCGATGGCCGTCCGGAAGAGATATGAGGCGATGCAGGAGAAAGAACCGGAGCGTGCCGGCCAGCTGATCGCCAATTTTGATCAGGCGCTGGAGCATCCCAACAGGGAAGACCTGGAAAATTTCCGGGCTTACCTTTGCCGAACCTGTTTGGAAAAAAGATAGGCTGCGGCATTCGGAAAAGGGAAAGATATGTTTCGCAGGAGACATATCTTTCCCTTTTTTGTCGAAAGATAATTGTTTTCATACACGTTTGAAAGCCGGAAAACGGTTATTTTTCGTCTTCTGGTTTTGCTTTGTCCAGCGCGGCGTTGATCGCCTGGAGAAGAAGCTGAGAAGTATATTTATTGTCGTCGCCAAAGCTGATATTTTCGGTGGATTGGGTGGCATAGATCTGGCTGGCGAGAGATTCCAGTGTGGGCTCCATCAGCGGATACATGGCTGTGGCGGTTTCACTCAGGTTGTTGAGCGCAATGGAGTTGATGTGGTTTTCGTCGACGGAAACTTCCACATCGAAAGTCTGGCCATTCAGTTCAATCATAGAGGTGTAGACACCGGGAACGTACAGGACCTCGGAGGCATTGTCGCCGGTTGTGTCGCCGGATTTCTTTTGCGTGCCGAACATGGTAAACAGCAGTACCAGCAGGAGAATGGCAAGTACGAGAAAGATGGCGGTGTAGATCACCTCTTTCATATGTAAGACAACGATTTTGGTTTTTGAACTCATAGTGTTACGCTCCTTTTTTCTTTCTCTCTATAATGGTATGTTGGCGGGGCTTTTTTTATGATAAGGGGACGCCTTTTTCCGCCGTTCCGTCGGGCGGAAAAAGGCTGGTATTGGCGGCGGTGGGGTGAGGGCGGAAGGGAGCGGAAGGAACGGAGGGAAGAAAGGGGAGAGGTAAGAAGATGAGAGAGGATGGGGTGTTGGATAAGTCTGAATATGGGAAATATTTTGATAGGGGTTGTTATTATCGAGTGTCGATATTATAATGTAAGTAGGAAATATCGATACTCGATAATTGTTTGTGCAGAGGTGTTTTTCTGCGGGAGGTGGGTTTATGAGAAAGAGGAAAAGGGTTTTTGCATTTTACCGGTATACGGAGTGTGACAGCATGGCGGCGTATCTGGAGGGGATGGCGCGGAAAGGATGGCATTTTTCCGGGTGGAGACTTGGGATGATCTTTGAGAAGGGAGAGCCGGAGAATACGGAGTATGCCGTGGAGGTTTTTCCAAAAGGCAGTGAGGATGACAGAAGACCTGAAGCGGATGCGGAGGAATATGGTGAGTATTGTGAGGCGGCGGGATGGAAGCTGGTTGACAGCAGGAAGAAGTTCTGCGTCTTCCGGAAGATCCGGGAAGATGCCGTTCCGATCGTGACGGAGGAAGAGCGTATTGAGAATGTCTGCAAAGCGGAGTTTCGCTATCGGCTGAAAAGGCTGCCATGTCTTTTGTTTGGAACGTGGACGAGCTGGATGAACTTTTTGACAGGAAGGGCAGAAAACTGGCTGTTCAGTAATCTGATGATGACGACGTTTTTGCTGCTTAATTTGCTGGTGGTGATGGAAGTTGGAAAGCTGGCAGGGCTGGCAGTGTGGAGTTTTCAAAAGAAAAGGAAATGGAAAGCAGGCATCGTTCCGTTTTTCGGAAGCAGAAACAGGATTGTCTGCTGCTGGCAGCGGCTCCGTGTAATTGCCTATGGCATCCCGCTTGCGATGATAACGGTTGTTTTCGGGATCACGGGAGAGTATGGATTCATGGCTGCATTGCTGGGAATGATTTTTCTGCTGTTTGCGTTGGAGGCTGGGATTGAATTTTTGCGTCCGGAACGTGAGATTCGGTGGCTGCTGGAGCTGGTGGTAAGTTTTGTGATTCTATTTGGATTTGTAATTGCTTGGATTGCACTCGTTGTCGCTGAAACAGAGTCTGAGAAACAGCAGAACAGGACGATATCTGTGGATATGGGACAATCGGAGGAAGCGGATCTTGCGGTAGAAAGTTTTGAGGAACAGGAAAGCATCTTTGGAACCCGCCAGTATATCCGGGGAGATTATACGGTGGATACGGAGCAGGGAAGGCAGACAGGGGAAATCACGGTGTTCGTTTATGAAAGTCCGTATCCCTGGATTCTGCAGTTTCTGTGGGGAGAGCAGACCGACGGGGCTTCCGGTTCGGAGGAGCAGGCGGAAGAGCTGGAGGCGCTCCGGGTACAGACAGAGCACAGAGACGGATGGCGCCGGGACGTTGTTCTGTATCAGGAACAGCTGCTGGCCGTTGAGGATTCTGACAGCCTGGCGGAACCGTACGGGCTTCGGATCTTCGAAAACTATTTGGATCACTGATGGATGGAAGTTTTGTGGCCGTTCAGCTGGCTGAACGGTTACGATTCTTTCCCTGGATTTGCGTTCTCCGGTGGAGAATCGTTTCGGTTTATGATAGGATATAAGATAGGATAAAGGAGAGAAAAACATGGCGAGGGAACAGTTTCAGACATTGACAGAACCGATGTATTATATCCTGTTGGCACTTCTGGAGGAATGCTGCGGTGTTGATATTATGGATAAGGTACAGGAACTGTCCCATGGCCGTGTCCGCGTGGGACCTGGAACCCTGTACGCAATGCTTTCAAAATTTGAGGAAAACTCGGTGATCCGGATGACGGGACAGGAAGGAAGACGGAAATCCTATGTGATCACGGAACACGGGAAACAAATGCTGCAGGCGGAGTACCAGAGGCTGAAAATTATGACAGAGGATGGAAAAAGGATACTGGAACAAGCAAAGTAAATTTCCTCCAGGATCAAGGCTTTTTTGGAGCGGTTCTATTGTCTGGCACAGGAGGATCCGAATCCGCCGCTGGGAAGATACGAACGGGAAACCGCAGATTCAGGGGACTGGATGGCTGGAAAAAGCGTATGAGTTTGGAAAAACTGTTTATGGGGAATGATGTTTTTTTGAAAGAAACGGAGGTGAAAGGTCAGTGAATTAATTGATGATTATAACAGCAGCTTTTATTATGAAAACCCGTCCTATATTTTGGAGTGTTTTCTGGAAAATAAGGTGCTGTAACGTCATACACTCTAAATATCTCAGTGAAGCAAAAAACATTGGAAGTGGAAAGGAAAAAACAGAAAGATGGCAAAACAGACGAAAGGCTTTTGTAAGTATTGTGGGAAGGAATATACGAGGGGAGGAATGCTTCGGCATTTGTCTGCCTGCGGTGAGAGAAAGAAAGTGTTGGAAGCAGAGACAGGAAAAAGAAAATGTGGATATTATGAACTGCTTCTGATGGGAAGATATAACAAAAATTATTGGCTGATCATAGAAATCCGGGAGACGGCTACCCTCAGAGAGCTGGATCAGTTTATCCGTGATATCTGGGTGGAGTGCTGCGGGCATTTGAGTGAATTTAACATTGCCGGGCAGCGGTATGAAGTGCTTCCGGATGAAGACTTTTTCTGGGATGAACCGTCAAAAAGTATGGACTATAAACTGAGCAGTGTGCTTTCTGCCGGAATGGAATTTACTTATGAGTACGATTATGGTTCTACAACAGAACTGATTGTGAAAGTTCAGGAATATCGGATCGGGATCTGGAAAAAGGAGGCGGTCACGATTCTGTCCAGGAACAATCCGCCGGAAATAATCTGCAGTGTCTGTGGAAAGAATCCGGCAGAATGGGTGAATCCGGAAGGATTTTATACAGGAGAACCGTTTTTGTGTGAGAAATGTCTGAAAAAGAAAAAGGAAGACAGAGAAATGGAAGAAGATGAGTACGAGGAAGAGGATGAATATATGTTGGATGACGGATGGATGGACGAGGATTTTCTTCTTCCAATCTGCAATTCACCGCGAATGGGGGTCTGCGGATACTGCGGAAGTGAGAAGTATCCGGACAAGTTCGTTCCGGATATTATGATCATAGAGGAGAAAAACCAATGATAGCGCCAAGAAAATTACAGTTCGCAGCTGCAAAAGGAATTGTTCGCGCAGTATGACTGCAATCGATGCAGAAACTGCTGTAAAATGTATCATGGATCTGTTCCTGCGGAGGATATTCAGCGTGATGCGGAGTATCTTCAGATGTCCCAGGAAGATTTTATGAGTCTGTATCTGGACGTGACGGCAGAAAGCGGGGAATACAGTACACGCCATAAGCCCTGTGATTTTTTGAAAGAAGACGGAAAATGCCTTCTGGGGGACTGCAAGCCTGAGAGCTGCAAAAAATATCCGCATACAGATCAGCCGGATCGTATGGGGAGTTTGTATAGTATCATAGATTTTGCAGAAGTCTGTCCGGTTGTCTATGAGATGCTGGAGAGGCTGAAAGAGATTTACGGATTCCGCAGAAGGCGGTAACAGGTAACTGTTCCGTCGGCGAAATGAATGGTTAAGGGTAGAGACAGGCATATAAGCATGATGTCACAAAGAACAGAAAGGTCGCAGAAATGTCATTACAATTTATTTTCGGGAATTCCGGCTCCGGGAAATCGGAGTACGGATTTCGTTACATCATAGAAAAGGCAATGCGTCATCCGGAACGGCGTTTTCTGGTGGTCGTGCCGGAGCAGTTTACGATGCAGACGCAGAAGACGATTGTCTCCATGCATCCGGACGGGGGAATTTTGAATATTGACGTGCTGAGCTTTCAGCGTCTTGCCTACCGGATCTTTGAGGAGACCGGCGGGGAGCTGCGGCCTTTGCTGTCGGAGACGGGAAAGACCCTGGTGCTCCAGAGGATCGCGCAGGAGCAGGAGAAAAATCTGAAGGTGCTGGGACAGAACCTGAAACGCCATGGCGCTGTGGCGAAAATGAAATCGCTGGTTTCGGAGCTGATGCAGTATCAGGTGACCGGAGAGGATCTGGAGCTGTGGCGGGAGCAGGCGAAAGGAAAGCCGCTGCTGGCGCTGAAGCTGCAGGATATCGGCTGTATTTACCAGGCGTTTGAGGAGTATTTACGGGACAGTTATGTGACGCCGGAAGGGGTTCTTGAGGTTCTGACCGCAAAGCTGGAACAGTCGGAGAAGATCCGGACCAGTGAAATCCTGTTTGACGGATTTGTAGGCTTTACGCCGATCCAGCTGAAAGTATTGAAGGAACTGATGGCGCTGAGCCCCAGGCTTCTGGTGACGGTGACGATGGACGAGCGGGAGAATCCGGTGGGCAGATGTGGTCCTCAGAATCTGTTTTTTGCCAGCAAAAAGATGGTGCGGCAGCTTCTGGACCGTGCCCAGGAGGTACACTGCGAGGTCCTTCCGGAGGTTTGGGCCAGGCGGGGGGAGCACAGCCGGTTCCGAAAGGGAAGCGCGCTGGATTTTCTGGAGCAGCATCTGTACCGTTATGACAAAGAACAGTGGGAGAGAACGCCGGATGATGAACTTTCCATCCGTGTGATGGTAAACCCTCAGGAGGAGCTGCGGGCAGTGGCAGGGAAAATCCATGAACTGGTCCGTGCCGGAGGATACCGCTACCGGGAGATCGCGGTGATTTCCGGGGACCTTTCTTCTTATGCCAGCTACGCCCGGCAGATTTTCCGGCAGGCGGGAATCCCGTGTTTTATCGACGAGAAGCATACGGTTTTGATGAATCCTTTTGTGGAGTTTCTCCGGGCGGCATTGGATCTGGTCGTTCAGGATTTTTCTTATGAGTCGGTCTTCCGTTATCTGCGGTGCGGGATGGGCTGTCTTTCACGGGAGGAGACGGACGAACTGGAAAATTATGTGATTGCCCTTGGAATCCGGGGATTTCAGCGGTACCGGGAAACATGGACCCGGTGTTACCGGGGTATGAAACCGGAGGAACTGCTGCATATCAATGAACTGCGCCGCCGTTTTCTGGAGGAAGTGGAGGCGTTTGCCCAGGGAATGAAGCAGCGCAGGACGCCGGTTCTTTTCAAGACGAAAACCCTCTATGAATTTATTGTGAAAAGCGACTGTCAGAGGAAGCTGGAACGGCAGAAAAAAATGTTCCAGGACCGTGGAGAAGCGGCGATGGCACGGGAATATGCCCAGATTTACGGGATCGTCATGGAGCTGCTGGACAAGCTTGTGGAGGTGCTGGGAGACGAGGCGATTTCTCTTTCTGATTACCAGGAAATTCTGGAAGCAGGATTCCAGGAGGCACAGGTGGCGGTGATCCCGCCGTCGGCGGATCAGGTGCTGATCGGAGACAATGAGAGAACCAGGCTGAAAAATATCCGGGTACTGTTTTTTGTCGGCGTCAATGAGGGACTGATTCCACGGCATACCGGTTCCGGAGGAATTCTCTCGGAGCCGGACCGGGAGGAATTGAAGCGAAATCAGGCGGAACTGTCGCCCACTTCCCGGGAAGAAATGTATATGCAGCGGTTTTATCTTTATCTGAATCTGACCAAGCCGTCGGAGAAGCTGTATCTTTCCTACTGCCGGACGAACGCGAAGGGCGAGAGTCTGATGCCGTCCTATCTGATCGGCAGCTTCCGGAAGATGTTTCCGAAGCTGAAGGTTCTGGAGGCAGGGGAAGTGACAGCGAGTCCGGAGACGCCGCTGGACGCTCTGCCGGCATTTCTGGAGGGACTGCATCAGGCGGCGGAAGGACAGGCTGCCCCGGAATTTCTGGAATTGTACCGGTGGTATAAAAACCATCCGGAGGCGGGAATCCCGGCGGACGATTATGTGGAGGCTGTTTTTTACTGCAATCCGAAGGATGTGATCGGAAAGACCGCCGCCCACGCCCTCTATGGACAGGTGCTGACCAACAGCGCTACCCGTCTGGAGCGGTACGCGGCATGCGCGTTCGCCCATTTTATGGAATATGGGCTTCGGCTGCAGGAGCGGGTGCAGTATGAGTTTAAAGCGAACGACATGGGAAGTGTGATGCATGAGGCGCTGGAACAGTTTTCCCGGCTGCTGGAAAAGCAAGGGCTGGAATGGAAGAATCTGGACGAGGAGGAGAGGGACCGTCTGATCGATGAGAGCGTGGAGGCTGTCATCGGGGATTACGGGAATACGATCCTACAGAGCAGCAGCCGGAACCGGTATATGATCCTACGGGTGAAGCGGATTCTGCGGCGGACGGTCTGGGCGCTGCAGGAGCAGCTGAAAAAGGGAAGCTTTACGCCGGGTGCCTTTGAGGTTTCTTTTGCGATGGAAGACTCCCTGGACGCGATCAATATTACGCTTTCCGACGAGGAGAAACTGCGGCTGCGGGGGCGGATCGACCGGATGGATGTATGTGAGAAGAACGATACGGTGTATGTGAAGATCATCGACTATAAGTCCGGAAATACTTCTCTGGATCTGGTCGCGCTGTATTATGGCCTGCAGCTGCAGCTGGTGGTCTATATGGACGCGGCGCTGGAACTGGAGGAAAAGAAGCACCCCGGAAAGGACGTAGAGCCTGCCGGAATTTTTTACTATCATATCGGGGATCCGATGCTGGAAAAAAAGGACGGGGAAACGGACGAGGCGTGGAACCGGAGACTGCTGGCGGCGCTGAAGATGGACGGTCTGGTCAATGCGGATCCGGAAGTGGTGGCGCTGCTGGACCATTCGGTGGGTGCAGGGGCGTCGTCGGATGTGGTGCCGGTGGGTTATAAAAAAGACGGGAGCTTCAGCAGCTATTCCAAGGTGGCAACCCGGGAAGAATTTTCTGTGATCCGGAAGTACACGGAACTGAAGATCCGGGAGATCGGCAGGGGAATCCTGGACGGGAACGCGGAGGCGGCGCCTTATCAGCTGGGAGCGAAAAACGCCTGCACGTTCTGTGCTTACAGCGGAATCTGCGGGTTTGACCAGCGGCTGCCGGGATTCCAGTACCGAAAGCTGAAAACGCTGGATGATTTCGAATTGATCAAGGCGATGCAGGAGGATGTTGAGACATGGGAGTAAAATGGACCAGAGAACAGGAGCAGGTGATCCGCCTGAGAGGAAAAAACCTTCTGGTAAGCGCGGCAGCCGGTTCCGGAAAAACGGCGGTTCTTGTAGAGCGGATCCTTTCCCGGGTGATGGATCCGCAGCAGCCGATCGACGTGGACGAGCTGCTGATCGTGACGTTCACCCGGGCGGCGGCCGGGGAGATGCGGGAGAGGATCGGACAGGCGCTGCAGCAGGCCATTGAGGAGGATCCGGACAACGATCATCTTCAGCGTCAGCAGACCCTTCTTCATCATGCCCAGATCAATACGATCCACGGCTTCTGTTCCTATGTGATCCAGAATTATTTCCAGATGATCGATCTGGACCCGGCTTACCGGATGGCGGAGGACGGGGAAATCCGTCTGCTCCGTTCGGATGTGGTGAAGGAGGTTCTGGAAGAAGGCTATACAGAACAGACGCCGGAATTTGAAAATTTTATCGAATGTTACGCAGCGGGGAAAACAGATGAGGGGATCGAGGACCTGATCCTGAATCTGTTTGATTTCGCGTCCAGCTATCCGTGGCCGGAGGAATGGCTTGCGAAGTGTCAGGAAACTTATGAGATTTCCATGAAGGAGGAACTGGAAGACTCCTCATGGATGCGGTATCTGATGGGTGAGGCGGAGAAAAATCTGGAGAGTATCCGGAACATGCAGGAAGAAACCCTTGCGGTGTTGTCCCGGCCGGGGGCGCCGGTGCTTTACGAGCCGATGCTTCAGGCGGACCTGGACCAGACGCGGGCGCTGCAGAACTGCCGGACTTACGGGGAACTGCAGAAAGCTTTTGCTTCGCTGGCGTTTCCGATGCTGTCAAGAAAGAAGGATCCGGATGCTGACGAGACATTGAAGGAAACGGTGAAGGCGAAGCGGGAGGAGACGAAGAAGCTGCTGAAAGGTCTTCAGGAACAGTATTTTTCCAGGACGGAGGAAGAAATCCTGGAGGATACGGCGGTGAGCCGGGGACCGGTGAAAGAACTGATCCGCCTGACCCTGCGGTTTACGGAATTGTTTGCGGAGAAGAAGCGGAAAAAGAATCTTCTGGATTATTCAGATCTGGAGCATTTTGCGCTGAAGATCCTGCTGAGAAAGGAGGACGGGCGTCTGATCCGCACGGATGCTGCGAAAGAACTGGCGCAGCAGTACCGTGAGATCATGATCGACGAGTATCAGGACAGCAACTTTATTCAGGAGGCGCTGCTGTCGGCGGTGTCCGGGGAAGAGGACGGTATCTGGAACCGGTTTATGGTCGGGGATATCAAACAGAGTATTTACGGTTTCCGTCTGGCGAGGCCGGAGCTGTTTCTTGAGAAGTACCGGACGTATCAGAGAGAGGATGCGGCGGAGACAGAGGAAGTACGCACAGCGGATGAGGCGAAGTCAGAAGGGGAAAACGCGACGAAGACGGAAGCGCGAAACGTGGCAGATGCAGCAGATGCGACGGAAGAAACAGAGACAGAGGATAAGAGAGAAAACCGGCGGATCAGACAGAACTGCAGGAGGATTGATCTGCACAGGAATTTCCGCAGCAGGGAGCAGGTGCTGTCCACGGCAAATTATATTTTCCGGAGGGTGATGTGCGAAGATCTGGGCGGAATTGTGTATGACGATGCCGCCAGTCTTTATCCGGGGGCAGTGTTTCCGGAGACACCATCCGGTTTACAGCCGGAGAATTCTGTTCCGGAATCTTCCGCCGGAGTGGATACGGCGGATCAGGACGATTACCATACGGAGATCCTTCTTCTGGATCGGAAAGCGCCGGAGCTGGAGGACGACCACAGCCGGGAGACAATGATCGAGGCGGAATGTCATATGGTTGCTGCGCGTATTCGGGAACTGGTCGGCAAGGAGCAGGTGCTGGACAAAAAAACGGGTACCTGCCGCCCGGCGTCCTACCGGGACATTGTGATTCTGCTCCGAACGGTCAGCGGATGGGCGGAGACGTTCCAGCGGGTGCTGCAGGCGTCGGGAATTCCGGCTTACTGTACTTCCAGAACCGGGTATTTTTCCGCGCGGGAGGTTGTGACAGTCCTGAATTATCTCCAGATCTGCGACAATCCGATGCAGGAGATCCCGTTTGCCGCAGTGCTCCGCTCTCCGATGGTTGGATGCGGCGCAAGGGAACTGGCGGATATCAAATGCATCGGAAAGGATAAGAAAATCTATGAGGCATGTGCGGAGTATGCGGAAAACGGAGAGGATGACACGCTGCGCGGAAAACTCCGGGACTTTCTTTTCCTGTTGGAGGAAATGCGTCGGAAAGTGCCGTATACGCCGATCCACGAGCTGCTGACGGAAATCCTGGAACGGACCGGATACAGCGGATACGCGGCGGCGCTTCCGGGCGGGGAACAGAGAAAAGCGAACCTGCAGATGCTGATCGAAAAAGCGGTGGATTTCGAATCCACCAGTTACCGGGGACTGTTTCATTTTGTACGCTATATCCAGCAGCTTCAGAAGTATGAGGTGGATTTCGGTGAGGTAAATATTCAGGGCGAGAGCGCGGATACGGTGCGGATTATGAGTATTCATAAGAGCAAGGGACTGGAATTTCCGATTGTATTTGTCTCAGGAATGGGAAAGAAATTCAATCAGTCGGACAGCCGTGCGGCGCTGGTGCTTCACGCCGGACTAGGAATCGGAGCGGATGTGATCCGGCCAAGTCGAAGGGAAAAGTCGGCGTCTGTCCAGAAACAGGTGCTGCGGAAGGCGTTGGCGATGGAAAACCTGGCGGAGGAGATGCGGGTGCTCTATGTGGCGCTGACCCGTGCGAAAGAGAAGTTGATCCTCACCGGCGCGGTGGACAAACTGGAACAACTGGTCCGAAGATGTGCATCCCTGGCAGAGGCTTCGGTCCAGGCACTGCCGTATCCGGCGCTGTCGTCGGCATCCTCCTATCTGGACTGGGTGCTTCCGGCTCTGGCAGGAAGCAGGTGCATGATACCGCTGTATGAAAAGTATGAGCTGGGGATTCCGGAAATCTGTCTGAAAAAGGCGCAGAGCGACAAGGAAAGTGGTTCGGCGGGCAATCCGCAGGAACCTCCGGTGGCGGTTCGCTGTGAGCAGCCGCAGAACATGGTGGAAGAGGAACTGCTGTATCAGATGAACCTGCAGGTGAAGAAAGAAGAGCTGCTTCATCTGGACCTGGAAAAAGTTTATGATCCGGAGACAGAGAAACTTCTGGAAGAAAACTTTTCGTTCCGCTACCCCTTTGAGCGGGTGACCGAGCTGCCGGCAAAAATGACGGTCAGCGAGCTGAAACGCGCCGGGGAAGAAGAGGAGGAAGCCGGCGAGCGGATGTATGAAACGGAAGAGGGCAGGACAAAAATGCAGCCGGCGGAAGTGGATAGAATAGGAATACGACCGGCGGAAGCGGACAGAACGGAAATCTGTCCGGAGAAGGCGGACGAAAGAGAGATACCACAGGCAGAAGAGGAGCAGGAAGAGGAGTTTGTGCCGATTGTTCCCGCGTTTATGCAGAGGGAAGAGAAGGTGCTGCAGGGAGCGGCGCGGGGAACTGCTTACCATAAAATTCTGGAATGTCTGGATTTTACGAGAGCGGAATCCGAGGAGCAGGTGCAGGCGCAGATTGAGACGCTGCAGGAAGAAAACAAAATGAGCCGTGAGGAAGCGGACTCCGTCCGGGTGCGTGACCTGGTATGGTTTGCAAAGGGAATGCTTGGGCAGCGGATGAAGAAGGCATATCAGAACGGCAGTCTGCACACGGAGCAGCCGTTTGTCATGGCAGTCCCGGCATCTCAGATCCGGGAAGATTATCCGGAGCAGGAGAAAATCCTGGTGCAGGGAATTATCGATGCATATTTTGAGGAATCGGACGGACTGGTGATCGTGGATTATAAGACGGACTGGGCGCCGGACAAAAACGGACAGATTCTGGTGGAACGTTACAGGAAACAGCTGCTGTACTACAGGGAGGCGCTGGAACGGCTGACGGGGAAACGGGTGAAGAAGATGTATTTGTATTCGTTTGCGCTGGGGAAGGCGTTGGAGTGCAGGGGATGATGCGAGAAAAAGAATGTTTTGGAAGAAGCAAAAGAGGTGGTGAAAGTGAATCATCCGTACAAAAAGCAGTGTGTGATACGGAAATTGAGAGAGGACGAAACGGAATTACTGCGAGATTTTTTGTATGAGGCAATCTTTGTTCCGGAGGGCACGGAGCCACCGGAACGGAATATTATTGAACTGTCGGAATTGAGTGTTTATACAGAGCATTTTGGTGAGTATGCAGACGACCACTGCCTGATAGCGGATGTGGAAGGACGGGCAGTTGGCGCAGTCTGGGTAAGGATTATGAATGATTATGGACATGTAGATGACGAGACCCCTTCGCTGGCAATTTCTCTGTACCCCGAATATCGGGGGCGGGGAATTGGCACACAGCTACTGAACAATATGCTTGATCTACTGAAAAAACAGGGGTATCGGAAGGTGTCGCTTTCCGTTCAAAAAGCCAATTATGCGGTGAATCTGTATTTGGCTGCGGGATTCCGGATCAGGAAAGAAAGCGATGAAGAGTATCTTATGGTGTGTAGGCTATAAGTCGTGAATAAAAAACAGTGCAGAGATATTTGGCAGGGCTGTATGATGTACTGGGGGAGGAAAACAATGATGCAGGATCAGGGATTTACAGAAAAAGACTGGAAACTTTTCAGAAAGAAGATTGTTGTTTGGCAGGAAGCGTATATGGAAAGACTGAACAAAGAATATGTGGAGCTGCTGAGTGGAGAGGAAAATCCATCCACAAAGTTCTGGAGATTGGAAAAACGCATCTGGGAAGATCAGAAAAAAGCAGGGGTTCAGGTGCAAATGAGCCGATCAAAAATGATCCATAATATCATCTGTCTGCTTGAGGAAGGAGCCATCAGCCTGGAAGGATTCAGCGAGGAACTGAGGGAAAGGGTAAAATTTGCGGGAGGCAGAAAGTAGTGAAACTGAAAAATATATTGATTGTGGTAAAAGATATTGAGAAATCCAAACAGTTTTATCATGATCTGTTTGGACTGGAAGTAATACGTGATTTTGACGGGAATGTGATCCTGACGGAAGGACTTGTGCTCCAGGAAGAGGGGATCTGGAAACAATTTCTTGGAAAAGAGATCGTTCCGGAAAGTAATTCCTGTGAGCTGTATTTTGAGGAAAGAGATATCGAGAGATTTGCTCAAAAGCTTGAAAATCTGTACCCGTCTACGAAGTATGTCAATCGTCTGATGACACACAGTTGGGGTCAGAAGGTTCTTCGTTTTTATGACCCGGACGGGAACCTGATTGAAGTAGGGAGTCCAATATAAGAAGAACGGAAAAAGTACCTACACTTTTGTTTGGATTAAATCCATTTGCTATTGGTGACAGACCAATGCTTGGTAAATATTTTGCCGTCCACTGCTGCCGCAAATGGCTGTTCAAGGAAGCTTTTTATTGTTTTCAACACGGTACTGTAATCATCCGTTTTGGTGTTGATTTTTCGGACAAAAGCATTCCATTTCTTCTGCATTGCCGCATCACTGCCTCGGTAAGTATCTCACCATCAAAATCAAATTTGTTGGCGATATAATAAATATCGTAGTAGTCTTTCATTCGGCTGGAGAATTCCATCAGGCTCAGGATGGCATCGAGCTTTTCCGAAACGGTGGTCTCGATAGAATAGGTATTTACGGTTGGGGATTTAAAATCAGGTAACTGTGTTGGTATTTTCCGTTTTTCCTGTTTCGGCACAATAACATCTCCCACGCCGAAATCGATACTGAACGACGTTCGTGTATTTTTAATATGAGCAACTAAGGATGCACCGATCCCCGCATATTTAGATTTTTCCAAACGGCGGAGAAATTCTTCCTGACAAAAGAGCTGTAGGCAGAGCTGATAGCTTCTGCCGCTTTCGGCAGCCTTATTTTTAAGCCGTGCAAGCACGGAAGCAGCGATATCAGCCATTGAGAAGCACCTCCATTACATTTAACAATTTTTTATCAACCCGCATTTCTTTTGCATACCTTGAAAGGTTGCTCAGGTTTTTCTTTTCATCGGCAGCATAGGCATTGAGAGCCTTGTTAAAAATTTCATTGTCCAGTTTTGTACGGTATTTAAAACAGTCGCAAATGGTGCGCTCACGATCATAGACAGCAAGCTCTACCCCGTTAAAGGTTTCAATTGTTTTTCCAATTTCAAATTGGTCAGGCTGTACAAAATATACTTTTATCGCAAGAACATCCATCTTTAGTTTGGTTCGTGAAAATGTGCGGGGAACAGCGATTGACCATTGCCTTGGCGCGAAATCGCTATATCCGTAATAAAATAGCGCTGACTCAACACAAACAATGCTTTCAGGAAGGAGAGCTGCGAGCAGTTGCTCTTCTTTTATATCTTCTTGTTCAGCGAGTTGGTAATAGCCATGTCTGACACGCTCAATATACCCTTTTTTACATAGACTGGCCACATCGTAATTAGAAAGTCCCTCAGAGACGAAATCAGCGGTTTTGGCAATGCCGCCAGCCCTCTTTATAATTTTTTTTACGTCTTCAATTTTGCTCATCTGTTCACAAACCTCAAAATACAAAATATCGAAAATATGTTCGAGAATATTGTACCACAGGAGCGTTAAGATATCAAGAAATTTTTAAAACACAATTTTAAAATTCTGTGTAATAAAAATTGCAGTCTTATTGTCAAATGGGATAAAATCGGATACAATACATGAAAATGAAATAATGATGACACAGAGTGGATGAAATATGCTCAAGTATAAGAAGCAGAAAGGAAGGAAAACGATATGAAAGCAATTTGCGGAGCAGAATGCTGCAGCCAGTGCGGCAGAAGGGAAGAATGCGGAGGGTGCCAGAAAACAGACGGCCATCCGTTCGGAGGAAGCTGCATAGCGGCGGAATACATAAAGAGAGAAGGAACCGATGCGTTTCTGGAACTCAAAAAGAATCTTGTCCGGGAATTTAATGCGCTCGGAATCCCCGGGCTGCATGTGGAAGACTTGAACCTGCTGATCGGTTCTTTTGTCAATCTGGAATACCCGCTTTCCAACGGGCAGACAGTAAAGCTGCTGGAAGACAACAAGGTGTATCTGGGAAATCAGATTGAGATTCCGGGAAGTGAGAGGTGCTATGGAATCGTCGCAGACGACAGGTACCTTCTCGTGTGCGATTATAAGTGCGCTGGAACAGAGCCGCGGATTGTCTGCTACAAGAAAAGACAGAAAGATTGAGAAAATATTTTTACGCTGCAGATGTAGAAAAAGGCATCGGCTCAGTCACGTATGGAAGATGAAAAACGTGATTGAGCCGGTGTTTTTTATTTGCAGACATCCTCTGAGATGTCACAGGAATAAAGTTGCAAAGTAGAGTCCAAAGATTGCAGGAAGAAATTTTCAACCACCCGCTGTCGTGTAGGAGATACCTATGTGTCAATTTCCAAGAAAGAAGAAGCGGTAGGAAAAGAAACATCGTATATATTGACATGTATAATACTATATGATATATAATATTATATAAAAAGAAACAAGCTTTCGGAATCTCATGAACAAGAAGCGGAAGACAGATGATACATTTCGGCAGACGAAAGGAGGAATTGCATGGTATTCAACACGGGAGCCGCTCTTCTGGACGCGGTAGTTCTTGCGGTTGTGGGAAAGGAAGACGATGGAACCTACGGATACAAGATTACCCAGGATGTCCGGAAGGTACTCGACATTTCCGAATCCACCATGTATCCGGTGCTGCGGCGTCTGCAGAAAGATGGATGTCTGAGCACATACGACAAGGAATTCGGCGGACGGAACCGGCGGTATTACAAGATTACAGAACAGGGACAGGCACAGCTTCGCCTGTATAGGATTGAATGGAAAAATTATGCAGCAAAAATCAATAGACTGTTTGACGAGGAGGAAGGGATATGAGTAAACAGGAATTTTTATACCGGCTGGAAACATTGCTCATGGATCTGCCGAAGGATGAGAGGGACGATGCCCTGGACTATTATGAGCAGTACTTTGAAGCGGCAGGCCCGGAGCGGGAGCAGGAAGTTATCCGGGAACTGGGAAGCCCGGAGAAGGTTTCCCGCATGATCCACTCCGAAGGCGGTCAGGAAGAATTCTGGAAAAAATCTTTTGAGCAGCCAATGACACCGCCCCAAAAAAAGAACCATGCGCCACTGTGGATTGCCCTTGGAGTGATTGGAGCAGTGTTTGTGCTGCTTCTTGTTATAGGAATTGTTAATTTTACGTCGCTGCGGACAGAAACCGTTGTCAGGTATTCCCAGGAAAATACAGAGGGACACGAACAGGGAGGCTTGACAGGAGCGATCAGTGGTTTTGTGGGCGGCATTATGGACGGTGTGATGGATGAAGTGGAAAACAGCCTGGAAGACGGCCTGTCCCAAGGACTGGATGGTATTACAAGTGACAAACTGTTTCAGGAGATCGAGCAGGAACTGGAAAGTGCTTCGGTGGTGGAAGAAACCTGGGATGGAATGCAGGATGACTATGCGCAGGGGCAGATTGCTACTCAGCAGGAAGGCAGCATAACCCTGAAGGCTTATACACCTGTGGCGTGGAAAGGTGTTCAGCGGATTCGTGTAAATCTTTCGGCAGCGGCAGTTTTGTTCTGTCAGGTATCCGGGGAAACTCTGCAGGTGGAATCCAGCGAGAATGACAGAATCCAGGCAACGTTTGACAACGAGACAATAACACTGGAGAATCTCAGCGAAGCGGACAGAACAGAGGACGACAAGGTGGTTATTTTTCTGCCGGAGGGTCTTGAACTGGACAGTCTGGAAATTTCTTCTGAAAGCGGCTACTTCGAGACGGGAAATCTGCAGGTGAAAGAGATGAACGTACAGCTTCCCGATGGTGCGTGGAAAAACAGCGGAACCATTCATGCAGGGACCATTTCTTTTGATATGGGCGACGGTTATCTGGAAACGGGAGATATGACGGCATCGAAATCCGTTACCCTTGCATTGAGAGATGGAGTGATTAACGCAGAAAGGCTGGAGAGCCCGGAAATCTCAATGGAATGCCGGGACGGGGTGATCCGGGGGACTCTGGCAGGGACTCAGGAAGATTACCGATGGAAGGCATCCGTCGGCGACGGGATGCTGCAGATTGGAGATCAGAACAGCTGGGAATCTCTGGAAGGAGGCCAAGGGGAAAAAGAACTGAAGATTTCAGTCAATGACGGAGCGGCAAGGATATCGTTTGAGGAGTAGGAGGTAAGGAAGAACTGAAGATTTTGATCTTGGGAGGAAGCGGCGGTCTCAGCGGGACACTGGCAAGGATGGCGCTGAAGCAGGGAAATGAAGTCTGGACGGTTACCAGGGGAAAACGTTCCCTTCCGGAGGGAGTACATCCCATCACGGTCGACAGAAACGAGGAAGAAGCATTTGCGAAGGCGCTCAATGACTGTCAGATGAGATGGGATTCGGTTTACGATCCGGACCACAAGAAGGTTCCGCAGGATGAAAATGGAGAGGCTTATGTCCATGATTCTTCTTACGCGGGCTTGAAACGGCAGATGGAAGAGGTATTTCTTGCGGCGCAGGACAGCCGTCTGAACTGGACACTGTTTCGGCCGGGACATATTTACGGCCCCGGATTTCTCATCGGCTGTTATCCGGAGCACAGCCGCCAGAAAAATCTTCTGGAGCATATCTGTGCGGACCGTCCGCTGCGTCTGGTGGGCGGAGGCAGGTATTTGACTCAGCCCACTTTTGCGGAAGATCTTGCGGAAAGTATGCTGGACTGTGTGGACAAGGAAAAAACGTTCCATGAGATTTTCTGTATCGGCGGACCGAAAGCGGTGAAGAATCGTGTCTACTATGAGTTGATCGGAAAGATCACCGGTCATCCTGTGACGATCGAGGAAATCCCGTTGGAAGGATACGCACAGGCTCATCCGGAGTTTTCCGGACATCTGTGTGAGAGAAGCTACACATTGGAAAAGCTGAAAAATGCCGGAGTGAAGCTGCCATCTACGCCATTGGAGGAAGGTCTGCGCCGACATATTGAATGGCTGGAACATGAATAAAACAGAAAAAACAGGCCACACTCTCAGATAGAAAGGGTAACGGTTCACAGGCGGTGAACTGTTACGGGAAAGGAGTGTGGTTTTTCTGTGGCTGGAAAAAAGAAGATCGATCTGAACAATCTGACACCGGATGAAGTGCTGAAATATGAGATTGCCGGTGAACTGGGACTTTTGGACCGCGTGCTGGAAAACGGCTGGCGCACCCTGACCGCGAAGGAGACGGGACGGATCGGCGGTCTGGTGACCAGAAGAAAGAGAGAGATGGCGAGCCGGGAAGAAACAGGTGCAGGTTCAGAAATGCTTCAGGAAAAAAAGTAAAGTATAAAATAGGAAATAAAACAAGACCAGGTCCGTCTGAAAGCAGGCGAAAACTGGTCTTGTTTATTTCAATGAAACAGCAGCATACAGATTCCCATAGCCACCGGCTGATGGATCAGATAAATCCAAAGACTCCACGTTCCCAGTTTGGAAAGCACAGGAATCCGGACAGAAAACACATTCTGGAGCTTCTGACTTTTCTGCAGGATCGGAAAAAAGAAATACCCGGCTGAAAACAGAAAAAACCACGGCAGGATCGGAAAATAATCACTGGACCGAAACCCCGGAAATGGAAACCCAAACGGCGTCAGAACTCTCGACTGATACAGCCCATCCGGCAGCACAGCCAGCGGATGAGAAGCCAGCCCCAGCACACCACTCTGCACATCCCGAAAAAGAAAAAAAAGAACCATACTTACAACAATTCCGGCGACAGGAGGAAATCTGCGAAAGATCCGGTCCAAAGGAATCATCAAAAGCACCGCACAACCAATAAAATTCAGGATCCCGAACCAGACCGCCGCCTGAGGCTCCGCAACACAGGTAACCGCCGAGATCACCAATCCCCAGAAATTCAAAAGCAGACCACGCTTCAGACTGCCTTTCTTCCCAAAATGCCAGACCATCCCAGAAATCAAAATAAATGTCCAACAAATCCCCTGCTGCCAAAGAAACGTCCCGGTTCTGTCATACCAGTCCGGCTGACGGCCATACAAAATAAAAACATCATAAAGAAAATGAAACAAAACCATATTCACGATTGCCAACCCGCGAATCCCATCGATCAAATAAAACCGCTTCTTCAAAACCGACACCTCTTTTCAAACAATTCACCAATCATACCCCACCATTATAATCGATTCCCCACAAAAGCACAATTCTCTTTCCCATCGGAAAAACTCATTCACGAACCGTTCAGCTAACCGAAGTGTAACTCAGATCAATCATAAAACATCCATCTCAAAATTCATTCTACTTACATTCACGTTATAACCTAAAAAGAAAATATTCTCATCACCCCTCCCACCGCCTACCCTTCCCTCGGTTTCGTCCCGTTCTTCTCTGCCCCCAAACCTTGACGCATCTTTGGAGTCTGATATAATAAGGACATAAAAAAACAGAAAGAAAAGGAACCATTCAAGTGAGAGTATTAATACTGTCCTGCAACACAGGAGAAGGACACAATGCCGCCGGTCAGGCGATCAAAGAACAGCTGGAGGCGCAGGGCCACGAAGCTGTCATGCTGGACATGATGAGCTTCGGAAGAAAGCACACATCCGCGCTGGTCGGCGGCGGGTATGTAAAAACCGTGACTCTGATGCCGAAAGTATTCGGCATGGTTTATCAGGCGGGGCAGCTGGTGCGGAAGATCAAATGCAAGTCACCGGTTTACTATGCAAACGCACGCCTGGCGAAACCGCTGAAACGGTATCTGGAAAAAGAACATTTTGATATTTTGGTGACGCCGCATCTCTATCCGGCGGAAACCTTTACCTATATGAAGAAAAAAGGGTGGCTGCCCCAGAAGACCGTGGCGGTTGCGACGGATTACACCTGTATTCCGTTCTGGGAAGAGACGGATTGCGATTACTATGTGATTCCCCATGAGGATCTGATCGAGGAGTTTGCTTCCTACGGAATTCCACGGGAGAAGCTGCTGCCGCTCGGAATTCCCGTAAGGAGACAGTTTGTCCGCACGATGAGCCGCGACGGAGTAAGGGATCATCTGCAGCTGCCGAAAGACAGAAAGATTTTTCTTGTGATGAGCGGGAGCATGGGATTTGGAAAGATTCATCTGTTTGCCAGAGAGCTGGCACAGGGTAATAAAAACGGAGAGCAGATCGTCATCATCTGCGGAAACAACAAGCGCCGGGAGCATACGCTGCGTTTTCAGTTTCATGGAAACCCGGATGTCCGCGTGGTGGGATACACTCGCCATGTGGCGGAATACATGGCGGCATGCGACGTGATTTTTACCAAGCCCGGAGGTCTCAGCAGTACGGAAGCGGCAGTGACGGGAATCCCGATGATCCACACTGCGCCGATTCCGGGATGCGAGGAGAAAAATGTCGAGTTTTTCTGCCACCGCGGAATGTCTGTGGCAGCGCGGACAAGAGAACGCCAGATCGCGGAAGGGCGGCGCCTGATGGAACAGAACGGCGCAAGGGAGCGGATGCGCCAGGCGCAGAAAGAAAACGCCCATCCGCAGGCAGCGGCGGAGATTGTCCACCTTATGGAGCAGCTGTGCGAAGAGGAAGAACATATATAGATGAACTTCGAAATGCAGATAAAAATGTATTTCTGTAATTTGCATGTTCTGTGAAGCTTTGTATGGAACGGTGAAGATATAGAACAAATGTTAATTGAAAGGGAAGGTGGAGATATGAGAGAATTCTTTTATATTCTTCTGGGATATCTCAGCGGAAGTATTCTGTTCGCCAAAATTGTGCCGCAGAAGCTGTGCCATGTGGATGTGACCCGGATGGGAAAGGATCAGAACCCGGGAACGTTCAATGCGTTTGCGGCGGCTGGGCCGTTGGTGGGAACCTTTGTACTGCTGCTGGAACTTGGCAAGGGATTTTTCCCGGTGCATCTGGCGCTGAAGAACCTGTCGCCGGAGAATCCGGCGTTCGCACTGATCCTGCTGGCTCCGGTTGTGGGGCATGCCTGGCCATTGATGCATTTCAGAGAAGGCGGAAAAGCCATCGCAGTATCCTTTGGTGTCCTTCTGGGACTGTACCCGGCGCTGAAACCGGTGGTGCTGCTGGCGGTTCTGTATCTGCTGTTTTCTCTGGTTCTTGTGGTGCGTCCGCACCTGTACCGTTCGGTCCTGACGTTTGTGTGCTTTGCGGCTGGCTGTCTGAGAACAGTGATGTTTCCGGCCTGGAAACTGGGCTGTCTTGGGATCTCGGCGGTGGTGTGCTGGCGTCATATCAGAACCGGGGAGAGAGAACCGCTGACGTTTACATTTCTGCCGGTGTTTGATAAAATGAAGGAAAATAAAAAGAAGAAGGAGTGGGAAGTTTGGAAGTAAACTTCCAAATCTACCATGATGACGCAGCAAGTGCGTCAGGAAGGAGGAAAAGATGATTTCAGAGAAAATGACAGAATTGGGAAAGAACCGGTCGGTGATCCGGGAGATTTTCGAGTACAGCAAAAAGCGTGCGGCGGAAATCGGCGCGGAGAACGTATTTGATTTCAGCCTTGGAAATCCCAATGTTCCGGCGCCTGAAGAGGTGCATCAGGTGTTCAAGGAACTGCTGGATACCCGTGACGATGTGTACCTGTTCGGCTATACCTCCGCACAGGGCGATCTGGAAGTGCGAAAGGCGATCGCCGATGATCTGAACCGCAGATTTCAGACCAATTTCCGTCCTGACAATTTCTATATGACCTGCGGAGCCGCCGCTTCCCTGCGGATTACTCTGGAAGCGATGACGGTTCCCGGAGACGAGTACATCATCTTTACCCCTTATTTTCCGGAATATAAGGTTTTCGTGGAGGCGGCAGGGGGACATTTTGTTCCGGCTGCCACCAACGGCGAGACTTTCCAGATTGATTTTGACCGGCTGGAAGCGGCGGTCAATGAACATACAAAAGGAATCTTTGTAAATTCTCCGAACAATCCCTCCGGCGTGGTTTTCACAGAGGAGAGTATTCTGAGGCTGGCGGCGTTCCTGGAGAGCAAAGAGAAAGAATACGGTCATACGATTTATCTGATCGCGGACGAACCTTACCGGGAGCTGGTATACGGGGATGTTTTTGTTCCCTATCTGACAAAATATTACAGGGATACGGTGGTATGCTATTCTTACAGCAAGTCCCTGTCCATGCCGGGAGAGCGGATCGGCTATATCCTTGTGCCGGACGAGGCGGCAGATGCCGGGGATCTGTATGCGGCAGTCTGCGGAGCGGGACGTGCGCTGGGATATGTGTGCGCGCCGTCCATGGCGCAGCATGTGATCGCCCGCTGCCAGGGAATGGTGTCGGATCTTTCCGTCTACCGGAAAAACAGAGATCTGCTGTACGAGGCGCTGGAAAGCTACGGGTATACCTGCGTGCATCCGGATGGAGCGTTTTATCTGTTTGTCCGGGCGCTGGAACCGGATGCAGTGGCTTTCTGCGAAAAAGCGAAGGAGCAGGAACTTCTGCTGGTTCCGGCGGATGATTTCGGATGCCCGGGTTATGTGCGGATTGCTTACTGCGTGACTACGGAGCAGATCCAGAGGGCACTTCCGGCGTTCCGGAAACTGGCAGAAAGCTATGGAGTGGAGAAGAAATAAGGAAAAGTTTGGAAGTAAACTTCCAAATCTACCATGATGACGCAGCAAGTGCGTCAGGAAAGAGGAAAAGATGGGACAGTTCAGTTGTTTAGCGAACGTTGTACGGGTGAACTGTCAGGAAAAAGGATCAACAATCAGAGCAGGGAGTTTCAGACATGAAAAGAGCAGAAGATTTGAGAAGAATTCTGGAGGCAATCGACAGAAAAAGTTATCCGGCATATAAGGACACCAGAGGAGGCTACCGGTTCGGCAGCTACAGCCTTTTTATTGAACACGTGCAGGGAGATCCGTTCGCGACGCCGTCGCGGGTGAGTGTGCTGGTGGACGGCGGACAGGCGGGATTTCCGGAGGAACTTTACCGGGAAAGACACCGCAGAATTGCTCTGGAGGATCATCTGCTGAGACTGTACGGCAGAAAAATTGAAACGTTCAATCATAAAGCCAGAGGGTCGGGAAAGAGCGGTCTGATGGCGGTGAGCCGTCCGGGACAGGAGATCCTGGAACGTACTGCATGTCAGATCAATCCGAAAGACGGCAGCGTTCGCATTCGGATGGAAATCGGTTTTCCCGCAAGAGGAAGAACGATCTGTTCGGGGGAACTGATCCGGATCCTGTTTGAGTTTCTTCCGGAATGTGTGGAGAGTACGCTGTTTTACCGGAAGATTTCCAAAGAAGGAGTGAAAAAAGCAGCAGAACTGGCGGATGATCAGGCGTATATCCGTGAGCAGCTACCGAAGATGGGGCTGTGTGCGTTTGTTGCCAATGGTTCCGTACTGCCGAGAGAATCCGGCGTGTCCCAGAGACCGATGCGTTCCAGCGTGCCTTTCCAGTCCCCGGAAACCATGGAGGTGACGATGGAGCTGCCCCACCGCGGGACGATCCGCGGAATGGGAATCCGTAAGGGAATCACGCTGATTGCCGGAGGCGGATATCATGGAAAATCCACATTGCTGAAAGCGCTGGAGCTTGGCGTCTATAACCATATCGCGGGAGATGGACGAGAGTATGTGATCACTGACGACACGGCTGTGAAAATCCGCGCGGAGGATGGGCGGAGCGTCAAGAAGACAGATATTTCCATGTTTGTCAACGACCTGCCCAGCGGGAAAAATACGAAGGCATTTGATACGGAAGACGCCAGCGGAAGCACTTCTCAGGCGGCAAATGTGGTGGAGGCGATGGAGAGTGGAACGAAACTTCTGCTCATCGACGAGGATACCAGCGCCACCAACTTTATGGTGCGGGATGAACTGATGCAGAGAGTCGTTCACCGGAATCAGGAACCGATCACTCCGTTTATCGAACGGGCAGGGTATCTGTTCGAAACCTGCGGGATTTCTACGATCCTGGTAGCCGGAAGTTCCGGGGCTTATTTCCATATCGCCGACTGCATTCTTCAGATGGAGCAGTATCGGCCGAAGGATATCACCGCCCTGGCAAAGAAAGAGGCGGAGCAGTTCCCGGCTGTTTCCATTCCCGAGGACAAGCCGGATCTGCCGTCCTTTGACCGCTGTCCGGAAAGAGATTTGAATTTTGTCCGTGAAGACCGGATCAAGATGAAGGTAATGGGAAAAGACCAGATTCAGCTGAACCGGGAAAACCTGATTCTGCGGGGACTGGAACAGCTCGTGGATTCCGAGCAGACGCTGGCGGTCGGCTGGATGCTCACCTGGGTGCAGAAGAAAGCTGTGAATGGAAAGATTACCATGCAGCAGGCTGCGGACAAGGTGATGGAACTGGTAAGAAAAGAAGGGCTGGCAGGTCTGGCGGAAGGAAGTTATCTCCCGGTGAACCTGGCAATGCCGAGAAAGCAGGAAGTGCTGGCGGCATTTAACCGTTATCGGCTGTGGAAACTGTAAAAGTCCAATATATTCTTGATGAAAGAACCCGACTACTCGAAAAATAGGCAGGCGAGTGGCCGGGTTCTTTTCAAATGTGTTCTCAATCAAAAATGTTTTTTCAGCTGATACTCTGTAACCGGCAGCGCAGAAAGGCTTACTGTGTTGTCCAGGTTTCGTAGTGTACTTTTTCAGCTGCCAGTTCCTCTGCCCGATGCGGTTCCGGGTGTTCCAAAGGAACTCCTACGGAAAGGATCGCCTCCAGCGCATAGCCATCCGGAACCTGGAGCAGATCACGGCAGTACGCGTCGGCCGTCTGTCCATTCTCTGCCTCCCGGAGCCGCCCCTGGATCCAACAGCTTCCAAGCCCAAGACTGGCAGCCATCAGATGCATATTGCTCATGACAATGGAACAATCTTCCGTCCACACATCCGTTTTCGCCATATCCGCAAAGACCAGAATTGCACACCCTGCCTTTTCCAGCATTTTCGCGGCGCCTGTCCGGCAGTGGGAAAGTTTTTCCAACATCTCCCGATTCTGTACGACCACAAGTTCCCAGGGTTTCCTATTCCGCCCGGATGCCGACGCAAGCCCCGCCTGCAGAATTTTCTCCAGATTTTTTTCGGAAATCCGTTCCCCTGTATACTTTCTGATACTTCTCCGGTTCAGTAAAAGTTCCATCAAATCCATAATCATAGCCTCCTTCAGCTTTAGTTTATTATACGAGTAATAAAAATGCAATGTAAACAAGGGACATAATGAGAACGAACGGCTGCAACGAACGTAACAGCTCAGTTGGCTGAATTGTCATAAACGAACAAAAAAGAGAGAGAAATAGTGTGTTTTTCACCAATAGATTTATCAAAGAATAGAATCTATACTATACTTACGATTTACAGAAAGTAATTTTCAGACATGCTCTGAACGTATAAGCATCAAGAGAAGAAAAGAGAAACAGGAGAACGATCATGAAATTAACAAGGAATGGAATCAAAAATCAGGAGCTGTGGGAAAAAGCGGGAATCAAGCTTCCGGGCTATGATGTGGAGACAGTTTCAGAAAAGGCAAAAAAAGAACCGAAATGGGTGCACTTTGGAATTGGCAATATTTTCCGTGTATTTATCGGAGGTATTGCGGACGGCCTCCTGGAGGAAGGGGCGCTGGATCGGGGGATTACCTGCGTGGAGACGTTTGATTATGATGTGGTAGACAAAATTTACGAACCCTATGACAATCTGGGGCTGAGCGTGATTCTGCATGGGGATGGGACCAGAGAATACAAGGTCCTGGGATCCTTTGCCGAAGCAGTAAAAGCCCAGTCGTCTGATCCGGTGCAATGGAAACGGCTCAAAGAAATTTTTGCCACTCCTTCTCTGCAGATGGTTTCTTTCACAATTACGGAAAAAGGATATGCCTTGCAGAAAGCCGATGGAACATGGTTTCCTTTTGTGGAATCTGATATCAAGAATGGTCCCGACCAGGCGGTCGGAGCGATGGCAGTGCTGACAGCGATGCTTTATGAACGGTATCAGGCGGGAAAATATCCTCTTGCGCTGGTATCTATGGATAATTGTTCGCAGAACGGCGCAAAACTTCGTGAGTCTGTGCTGACGATGACAGAGGAGTGGCAGAAAGCTGGGTTTGTGGATTCAGGTTTTGCAGCTTATGTGAGCGATGAAAAAACGGTTTCTTTCCCATGGACGATGATTGACAAAATCACACCACGCCCCAGCGAGCAGATTGCAGACGATCTTGAAAAATTGGGTGTGGAAGATATGCAGCCGGTCATCACGGGAAAAAAGACCTATATTGCACCGTTTGTCAACGCTGAAAAACCTCAGTATCTTGTGATCGAGGACAGCTTCCCCAATGGACGTCCTGCGCTGGAAAAAGGCTTTGGTGTCTATCTGGCGGACAGAGAAACGGTGAACCTGTCGGAACGTATGAAAGTAACGGTGTGTCTGAATCCGGTACATTCCGCTACCGGTCCTCTGGGAGTAGCGTTGGGATATGAGCTGTTTGCCCAGATGCTGAATACCGATGAGGATATGATGAAAATGGCACGGATGGTAGCCTATGATGAAGGACTCCCTGTCGTACCGGATCCGGGAATTCTTTCCCCGCAGGAATTTGTCGATGAGCTTTTCAATGACCGGTTCCCCAATGAATACCTGGGAGATACCAATCTTCGCCTTGCCGTAGACGTTTCTCAGATGGTAGGAATCCGTTTTGGAGAGACGATCAAAGCGTATGCGGCAAAATATGGTGATGCGTCACGTCTTACCGCCATTCCGCTGGGAATTGCCGGATGGCTCCGGTACATGCTGGCTGTGGATGACGAAGGGAAAAAATATGAGCTTGCTCCTGACCCGATGAATGAGGAAATCCAGGAACAGTTGAAGGATATCATAGTGGGTCAGCCGGAAACATTTACGGATCAGCTGAAACCGATTCTTTCCAACGAGCGTATCTTTTTTACAGACCTTTATCAGGCTGGCGTGGGAGAAAAAATTGAAACCATGTTCCGGGAAATGATTGCCGGACCAGGGGCAATCAAAGCAACCGTACACAAATATGCAGGAGGCAGATAAAAAGAACTAAACGGTTACTTCTTTTTTGCAGTACCGTCTGTGTACAGGCCTTACACCGGAAAACTGTCCTGCAGGCACAGTACGCCATATCCCAGCCTCGGGTTCGGATATACCGACTCCGATGGCAGCCGCCTTGCGCCCCGGATCAGAAATGCCTTCAGTTTTTCTCCGTACAGAAATGGGTCATTTCCATAAAGAATTCCCCATTCCATCATCAGCGCCGCGCTTCCCGTCACGAAAGGAACGGCAAAAGAGGTACCGGTAAAGGCGCCGTATCCTCCGCCGGAGACAGGGGCAGAGATATCCACGCCCGGCGCGCACAGGTCTGGTTTGATATCCTGAAAAAAGCGGGTATACCCCCGGCCGGAAAAGTCCGCGTAAGATTGAAAACGGGGATTGTAAGCGCCGACGGTGATGGCATACCGTGCCGTGGAGGGAATCGTCAGGGTCGTTTCCGGGTCAGGCAGATAAAAACGCGTCTGCGTCCCGGCAAATCCAGGCAGCCACAGATCATAATTGCCCATGACGATCGTCCTGGCATGGAGTTCCACCGCCCAGATGCCGCTGTTGATGAAGGACTGGCCGGAAGAGGGGAGCAGATCCAGGTAGATCTCCTGCGCCTGGCTGTGAGGCGAAGGCATGCCGTAATAGAGCAGGATCTCTGTCGTGCGGACCCGGAAACGTACGGTTCCAAGTATGGACTGCAGAGGTCCTATGCGCGTGCCGTCCGGTGCGACGATCGTAATATCAAAAGTATCGGTATAGGATTTCCAGAGCTGAAGGCTCATGGAAGGTTCATAAGGCCCTATAGCAAATTCGATTCTTTTGGTCTCCGACGGCGACAGGTTCCCTGCGGCGTGGCGTGCGGAGATTCCTTCGTTTCCGGAACCGATGCAGATTACATTCTGGGCGAGGCGGGAAACCTGATTCAGGTAGGTTTCCAGAAGAGAAGTGCCGCTGTGGGAACCGTAATTGTTCCCGAAGCTGAGGTTGATGGCGAGGGGTTTCTGGAGAAATAGCGCAGTGCGGACCGCGTAATCCACCGCCATCATCAGCTGTGTGGTGCGTGGAAAAGAGTCGGGCTCAGAGGAGCCCAGCTTGATGACCAGAAGGATCGCTTTGGAGGCGACACCCCGATACAGACTGTCCTCGCTGCCGCCGCCTCCTGCGGCGATACCGAGGACAGCGGTTCCATGACCGCTGGTATCTCTGGAGGGTACCAGACGGTTGCGTTCTTCCGGGGTGGGTGCGCTGAGTGCTTCGTTGATCTGCTGGCGGGTATACTGGGTTCCCAGGGGATAATTTTCCGGAGGGCTGCCGGGAATCGTCTGATCCCAGAGGGCGAAGATCCTTGTGGATCCGTCCGCATTGCGGAACGCCGGGTGGGTATAATCCACGCCGGAATCAATGCAGGCAAGAAGGACGCCGTCGCCGAAGAATCCCTGAGAACTTTCTTGAAGCGGCTGAATACAGGAAATGCTTCTTCCGGCAAAGTCGGCGAAAAAAAGCCGCTTGGGCATCTCCATGTAGGTGATCTGAGGAAGTTTTGTGACATAATCCACCAACTGTTCCGGCAGTGTCAGGATTGCGTACTGGAAAAACAGATAAGTGATGCGGACGCCCTCCTGTTCCAGAAAGGAGATATCCCCCTGATACTGTACGATGACCTCCCAGGTCTTTGCGGTGAAGTCATAACCGGTACTCAGGGAAGAAGAGGCGGCGCGCTCGGCGGTGGTGGCGTCCAGGGACAGATTCAACAGATTTTCACGTTTCTGATCGTTCATGATGGGATCTTCCTGAAGTTCATCAAATTTCTGTAAAAGCTATTCCTCTTATGGATAAAGTATGTTATAATTTCTTAATCTTTATAAAAAAACAATAAAGGACAGGAAACAGATCATTTGCTGCCGTCCCGTCATCTGTCATTGACAGCCGGCGGAACCGCAGCGATAACTTTTATTTCCGCGGGCAACGAGCCAAGCGGACATGCTTGCATGTCCATTTGGCGACTGCCGCGAGGGTCAAATACCCCGCAGCTCTGCTGCGCTGCAAGTTTGATGCCCCGTAGCTTGCTGCGGGGTCTTTGACTTACATAAAATATGAAAATCAAAGGAGGAAACCGGAAGATCTGTGACCTGAGGAAACCGGTGAAAGGAAATGCAGATTATTATTGTTGGGTGTGGAAAAGTTGGAACTGCACTTGCTGTACAGCTCAGTCAGGAGGACAATAATGTGACGGTTGTGGATAAAGATTCCACAGTGATCCGGAACATTACCAGTATGTATGATGTGATGGGAATCGTCGGAAACGGCGCCAGTTACGGTACGCTGAAAGAGGCGGACATCGAGCATGCGGATCTTCTGATCGCCGTATCCAGAAGCGATGAGCTGAATCTTCTGTGCTGTGTGATCGCCCACCAGGCGGCGAAGTGTCATACCATTGCCCGTGTGCGCAACTCTGTGTACCGGGAGGAACGGGAATTTATCCGGCGGGAGCTGGGACTTTCCATGATCATCAACCCGGAGTTTGCGGCGGCTCAGGAGATGGCGCGGCTGCTCCGTTTTCCGACTGCGATCGAGATTGACAGTTTTTCCAAGGGAAGGATCGAAATGCTTCGGTTCAAGGTTCCGCCTGCCTCCAGACTGGTTGGAATGCAGCTGAAGGATGTCTCCGGCCCGCGGAATGATCTTCTGATCTGTGTGGCGGAGCGCAACGGGGAAGTGGTGATCCCTGACGGAAATTACCGGATCGATGCCAACGACAGTCTGTCACTGCTGGCGACGCCGAAGACAGCCAGCGGATTTTTCCGGAAGATCGGAGTAAAGACGAATCAGGTACACAGCACAATGATCGTCGGAGGCGGTGAAACGACCTACTATCTGGCGGCCATACTGCTGCGCATGGGAATCCATGTGACGATCATTGAGAAGAACAGAGAGCGGTGCGAGGTTCTCAGCGAGCATCTGCAGGACGCAACGATCATCTGCGGAGACGGAAGCGATCAGGAGCTTCTGAAAGAAGAAAATCTTGAAAATATGGAATCTTTTGTGGCATGTACGGATATGGATGAGGAAAACATTATCCTGTCCCTCTATGCGAAGGATAAGGTTTCCAAAAAAGTTGTGACAAAGATCAATCATTTGAATTTTAATGATGTGATTCACAGCCTGAATCTGGACAGTCTTGTTTATCCGAAATACATCACTGCGGAAACGATCCTGCAGTATGTCCGTGCGATGAAAAATTCCATGGGCAGCAATGTGGAGACGCTGTACAAACTGATGGATGACCGGGTGGAGGCGCTGGAATTTATCATTCGTGAAAATTGTCCGCTTCAAAACATTACGCTGGAATCCATGAAGACGAAAAAGAACGTTCTGGTAGCATGCATCAACCGGAGAGGCAGGATCATCATTCCCGGAGGCCAGGACAGTTTCCGGGCGGGCGATTCGGTGATCGTCGTCACGACCCATACCGGACTGGAGAATATCGAAGATATTCTGGATGAAAAATAAGGGAAATTATTCGTTCGAGGGAGAACGGGAAGATACAGGAAGCGTGTCTGAAACCGCAGGATCGGTTCAGACACGCTTTGTCTGGACATAAGGTTCGGACTTACAGAGTGTGATAAGGAGGAAGAAGTTTAAAAATGAACAGAAAAATGCTCCGATACGTCATCAGTTGGGTATTGAAGGTGGAAGGGATTCTGATGTTTCTGCCGGCACTGACAGGAGCCATTTACCGTGAGCGGCAGGGGCTTGCCTATGTGCTGTGCGGTTTGCTCTGTATAGGTGTCGGTTTTCTGCTGTGCTGGCGGAAACCGGAAAATATGGAGATTTATCCGAGAGATGGGTTTGTGGCGGTTGCACTGAGCTGGGTGGTACTCAGTGTGTTCGGATGCCTGCCGTTTATGGTGACTGGTGAGATACCGTCGTTTATAGACGCTTTGTTTGAGATCGTTTCGGGATTTACCACTACGGGATCTTCCATTCTCGTGGATGTGGAGGCAGTTTCTTATGCGAGTCTCTTCTGGAGGAGTTTTTCTCACTGGATTGGCGGTATGGGTGTGCTGGTCTTTATTCTTGCTATTCTGCCGGCTGGGAAAGGCGGTTCGCTGATGAACCTGATGAAGGCGGAAAGCCCGGGACCGTCTGTATCTAAATTTGTTCCGCGGGTGCGTGGTACGGCGAAAATCCTGTATCAGATTTATATCGCTATGACCATTGTGCTGATTGCGTCTTTGCTGATCAGCGGTATGAGTCTGTTTGAATCGCTGACCCTGTCTTTTGGAGCAGCCGGAACCGGAGGTTTCGCGGTGCTGAGTTCCGGATGCGCGGAGTATACGGCGGCGCAGCAGTGGATCCTGACCATCGGCATGATCCTGTTTGGAGTCAATTTTAACTTTTATTACCTGGTACTGTGCAGAAAACTGAAAGCGGCCGTCACCTCCCGGGAGGTGCAGGCGTATCTGCTGATCATTCTGGCGGCGATCGCGGGGATTACGGTGGATATCTACGGAATGTATCCGACGCTTGGGGAAACGGTGCGCCATGCGGCGTTCCAGGTGGGATCGATCATCACGACAACCGGGTATGCGACGACAGATTTCAACCTCTGGCCGCAGTTTTCCAAGACGATCCTTCTGCTTCTGATGTTTGTCGGAGCCTGTGCCGGTTCCACCGGCGGCGGAATTAAGGTATCCAGAATCCTGATCCTGCTGAAAACGGTAAAAAAGGAGCTTCATTCCATTGTCCATCCGCGAAGCATCCGAAAGATCCAGTTCGACGGACATGCGGTGGAACATGAAGTACTCCGCGCGGTCAACGTATTTCTGACCGTATACATGACGATTTTTGCCCTTTCGCTGCTGCTGGTCAGCGTTGACGAATATTCTCTGGAAACAAACTTTTCAGCGGTTGCGGCGACACTCAATAATATAGGACCGGGTCTTGACCAGGTAGGTCCGATGAGCAATTTTTCATGTTACAGTCCTTTTTCCAAGCTGGTATTGATTTTCGATATGCTGGCTGGTAGACTGGAATTGTTTCCAATGTTGATTTTATTCTATCCTTCCACATGGAAGAAGAGAGGCTGATAAGGAGGAAAACGATGAAAAGCTGGGAAGCAAATGTCAGAAAAGTGGTACCCTATGTTCCGGGGGAACAGCCGGGGGAAGAAACCGTGATCAAACTGAATACCAATGAAAACCCTTATCCACCGGCGCCGGGAGTGAAGGAGGCGCTGGAACATCTGCCGACGGACCGGCTGAGAAAGTATCCGGATCCGGCTGCGTCGGAGCTGGTCTGCGCGCTGGCGGAACGGTATGGCGTAAAACCGGAGCAGGTGTTTGTCGGTGTGGGGTCGGATGATGTGCTGGCAATGGCGTTTCTCACGTTTTTCAATTCGGAAAAGCCGGTGCTGTTTCCGGATATCACCTATTCCTTTTATGATGTCTGGGCGGATCTGTTTCGGATTCCGTACCAGACCATGCCGCTGAACGATGATTTTGAGATCTGTCCGGAGGATTATTTTGCGGCAAACCATCCAAACGGCGGAGTGATTTTTCCAAATCCCAACGCGCCCACCGGTCTGGAGCTGGAGCTGGAAGCGGTGGAACGGATCGTACGGGAAAATCCGGATTCTGTTGTGATCGTGGATGAGGCTTATGTGGATTTCGGCGCCCGAACGGCGCTTCCTCTGGTGGCGACGTATGACAATCTGCTGGTTGTGCAGACCTTTTCCAAATCCCGCTCCATGGCTGGGATGCGGATCGGATTTGCCATCGGCAGCGAGGAACTGATCGCCTGTCTGAATGATGTGAAGTATTCCTTTAATTCTTACACCATGAGCCAGGCGGCAATTGCGGCGGGAACAGCAGCGGTGAAGGATGAGGCGTATTTCCGCAGAACGGTTCAGGCGGTCGTGGAGACGAGAGAGTGGACGAAGGAAAAGCTGAGGGAACTGGGATTTGTCTTTGGAGATTCCAGGGCAAACTTTATTTTCGCCTCCCATCCGCAGGTTCCTGCCGCAGAGCTGTTCCGGGCGCTCCGTGACGCGCATATTTATGTCCGGTATTTTAACCAGCCGAGGATCGACAATTACCTTCGGATTTCCATCGGTACCAGAGAAGAGATGGAGACACTGATAAATTTTTTGAAGAATTATCGTAACAGTTCAGGTCGGGTCCGCGCACATGCTGCGCAGACCGTAAGAACGTGATTCAGGAGTGTAAGATCCCATCGACGAAAGCGATTTTAAATGGATTTTGCATGCAACGGTTCTGTGGAAGGATACCGTTCAGCCAGCGGAACCGTTACGCCGGAGAAACAGTTATGGCAGAGATAGAAGGGAAAGTAGGAGAAATACAGATATGGGAATGGAGACAAACGATAAGACCAACCAGATTACGGAAGGTGTAATCTGGAAACAGCTGCTGATCTTTTTCTTTCCGATTCTGTTCGGAACCTTTTTTCAGCAGCTTTACAACACGGCGGATGCGATGATCGTCGGCCACTTTGTGGGAAAACAGGCGCTGGCGGCGGTCGGCGGAACCACAGGAACGCTGATCAATCTTCTGATCGGATTCTTTACGGGACTTGCCAGCGGTGCGACTGTTATTATCGCACAGTTTTACGGAGCGAAGAAGGCGGATAAAGTGCACTGGGCGGTTCACACGTCCATTGCCTTTTCCATTGCGGCGGGGATCGGGCTGATGATTGTTGGAATCGTGTTTTCCCGGCCGATGCTTCAGGTAATGCAGACACCTGCGGACGTGATTGATTATGCGGTGCTGTATATCCGGATCTTTTTTGCGGGGACAATTGCGAACCTGCTGTATAATATGGGCGCAGGTATCCTGAGGGCTATCGGAGATTCGAAAAGGCCTCTCTATTACCTGATCATCTGCTGTTTTGCAAACATTGGCCTGGATCTTCTGTTTGTGGCGGTCTTTCATATGGGTGTGGCAGGAGCGGCGCTTGCCACGATCCTGTCCCAGTTTTTGAGCGCGGTGCTGGTACTCGGCGCGCTGATGCGCACAAAGGATATGTACCGGCTGGAATGGAAGAAACTGCGGATCGACGGGATCATGCTGAAGCGCATCATTCGGATCGGTCTTCCGGCGGGCATGGAGTCGGCGATGTATTCCATCTCCAACGTGATCGTACAGGCGGGAGTCAATACCCTGGGAACAGACAGTGTCGCCGCCTGGGCCGCTTACGGAAAGGTGGACGGGCTGTTCTGGATGATGGTAAGCGCGCTGGGAATTTCCGCGACGACGTTTATCGGACAGAATTACGGGGCGAAGAAGGTGGAGCGTGTACATCAGGGCGTCCGTGTCTGCATGATGCTTGCGGTGATCATGACGCTGATCATGGATGGTGTCCTGCTGGTGGCGGGAGATTTCCTGATGTCGATGTTTACCTCTGATGCCGCGGTGCGGGAGATCGGAAGCCAGCTTCTGCACTTTATGGTTCCGACGTTCCTGACTTATATTGTGATCGAGATCTTTTCCGGCGCTCTCCGCGGTGTCGGAGATGCCTGGATGCCGATGCTGATCGCCGGGGTGGGAATCTGCAGCGTCCGGATCCTGTGGATCACCTTCGGGCTTCCGCATTTTCCGACGATCATCGGAGCGGCGTTCTGCTATCCGCTGTCCTGGGTATTGTCGACGATCGCGTTTATCATCTATTACTGCAGGTTCAGTAAACTGAGTAAGCGCAATGAGAAGAAATTGTATATAGCCTGACCTCTGGGGCTGTAAATAAATCGAAGAAAAATGAATGAGCCGGACGGTCACAGTGTTTGTCCGGCATGGGGAGGTAGTGTCAAGTAATCTATGAAAAATGAGCCGTGAAAAAATAGGCTCAAAAGAACCTTGAAAACTGTAGATATT